>NZ_CP114205.1:5097875-5735109 GCF_027497495.1 Streptomyces tubercidicus | reverse complement strand
CGCCCTGTGCAGCGAAGGCCCCCGCACCGTCCCGCAGTTGGCGCGCTCGATGGGGCTCGATCGCCAACCGGTGCAGCGCTGGGTGAACCACGCCGCGGAGCTGGGCCTGGTCGCCACCGCCCCGAATCCCGCCCACCGCCGCTCCTCCCTGATCCGGCTCACCACCGAAGGCACCGCGGCGATACGCGGGATCCAGCAGTTCGAGGCGACCGAGCTGCGGGAGCGACTGGCCGACCTGCCCGCCGAGGACGTCCGCAGCGCGCTGCACGTACTCGACAGACTCGGCGAGGAATTCCGGCACCTGGCAAACGGCTCGCGCGTTCAACGGGAGGAAACCGGCAGTAAGGGCAGTCGGGACAGTCGTGGCGGCGAAGGCATGAACGGCAGTGAAGGGACCAACGGCAGCAGCCGGAGTACCGCCACCGCGGAAGGCCACGACAGCAGACCCGCCCCCACCCCTCTCATGCACAAAGGACGGTCAGGAGAATGACGCAGAGAATCACCGCCTGGTCCGAGATCGACAACGGAATCGTGCCGATCGACGACGGTGAGCTGTTCTACGAGACGGCCGGGTCGGGCCCCGCGGTGGTGCTGCTGCACGGCGGCATGCTCGACCAGCACATGTGGGACGAGCAGTTCACCTGGCTGGTCAACTCCGGCCTGCGCGCGATCCGTTATGACTTCCGCGGCCATGGCCTGTCCTCCACCGTGACCGGGGACTACGCCAACCACGACGACCTGTGTGCCCTGCTCGACGCCCTCGATGTCCCCAGCGCCGTTCTCGTCGGCCTGTCCCACGGCGCGCGGGTCGCGCTCGACACCGCCCTCGCCCACCCCGACCGGGTCACGGCCCTCGCGCTCGCTTCCCCAGGGATCAGCGGCCGGGCCTTCACCGACCCCTTCGTACTGGAACACATCAAAGAGCAGGTGGCCGCGATCGGCGCCCCGGACGGCGCGGAGCGGTATGTCGAACACTTCCTGCGGATGTGGGTGGACGGGCCGCATCGCGAACCGTCCGCGGTGCACCCGGGGTTCCGCGAACGGATGCGCGCCTCGGCCGCGGCCAACGTGGAGGTCCATGCCGAAGATGCCGGCACCGGTATGCCCCTGGAGGCCGGCGCCGCCGACCGGCTCGGGGAGGTCCGGGTGCCGACAGTCGTGTTCGACGGCGACCTCGACAGCCGGGACATCTCCGCCAACGCCCATGCGATAGCCCTGGCCGTCCCGGGCGCCCGAAGAGTCCGAATACCGGGTGCGGCCCATATGGTCAACCTGGAGAACACCCTGCTCTTCGACCACGAACTGCACGCCTTCCTCTCGTCCCTGGACTACTGACCCACCAAGACCGCCCCGCGACGACCGCCCCACCGCGGCTGACCCACCACGCCTGCCATGCCGCGACCACCAATGGACTGCCCGGCGCGGACCGTGCCCCCTGGCGGCCGAAACCCCACACGCCTGGTACCGACGGGGCGGCGGCTAGAGTGGCCGGGCCGTGGTGTTCGGGAAGCCGGTGACGGACCTTGTGGTCCCAGCCCGGAGCGGCCCTCGCCACTGTGATCGGGAAGTTTCCACCCCTTCCGCAGGCGCATGGCGCGCCCGCGGCGCCACTGACCGCAGCCCGCGGCCGGGAAGGCGGGGGCGGACGCGAAGACCCGTAAGCCAGGAGACCGGCCACGGCATCTCACGAACTGATCCACGAGGTGCTGGAGCGTGACCGCCGGATGGCCCTGTCCACCGATACCCCGACCACCCCTGCCCCCGCCGCGTTCCGCTGGCGTCGACAGGACACCCTCCGTACCGCGGGCCTGATGGCCGTCATAGCCGGGCTGCATGTCGTCGCCTTCGGCGTGCTCTTCCTGCTCGTGGTCCCGAACCACTACGCCGTCGGCAGCCAGGTCTTCGGCGTCGGGCTCGGCGTCACCGCGTACACCCTCGGTATGCGCCATGCCTTCGACGCCGACCACATCGCCGCGATCGACAACACCACCCGCAAGCTGATGGCCGACGGCAAGCGTCCGGTCTCGGTCGGCTTCTGGTTCGCTCTCGGACACTCCAGCGTGGTCGTGGCGATGGCTGCCCTCGTGGCCGGTGGCGCCCAGCTCGCCGGCACGCTGCTCGACGACGAGTCCCGTACGCACCAGATCCTGGGCACCGTCGGCACCACGGTCTCGGGAACGTTCCTCTACCTCATCGCCGCCCTCAACCTCCTCGCACTGGCCGGGATCTGGCGGGTCTTCCGCGGAATGCGCGAGGGCCGCTACGACGAGGCCGAGCTGGAGCAGCGCCTCGATTCACGCGGCTTCATGAACCGGTTCCTGGGGCGGTTCACCCGCTCCATCTCCCGCCCCGGCCAGATGTTCCCGCTCGGCTTCCTCTTCGGGCTCGGCTTCGACACCGCGACCGAGGTGACCCTGATGGTCATGGCGGGCAGCGGCGCCGCGGCGGGCCTGCCCTGGTACGCGATCCTGTGTCTGCCGCTGCTGTTCGCCGCCGGAATGAGCCTGTTCGACACCCTGGACGGCACCTTCATGAACTTCGCCTACCAGTGGGCGTTCGCCAACCCGGTGCGCAAGGTCTACTACAACCTCACCATCACCGGTCTCTCGATCGCCGTCGCCTTCTTCATCGGCACCATCGAGCTGGTCACCGTGCTGCACGACAAACTCGGCCTCAACGATCCACTGACCGGCTGGATTTCCGGCCTCGACCTCGACAATGTCGGCTTCATCATCGTCGGCCTGTTCGTGGTCGTCTGGGCCGCGGCGCTCGCGTACTGGCGCCTGGCCGGCGTCGAACAGCGCTGGGCGGAGCGGGCCGAGCGGGCCGACCGAGCGGAATCGGCGAAGGAGGCCGACCGAGCGGAGCGGGCCGACCGCACGGAGCCGACGGAGCAGACCACGCCCAGCACTTGAGAAGCCAGGGCCTACCCTTCGACGCCGGTTGATCCCGCCGTCCGGGTGGGTGTGGCAGGGCCACCCTCTTCGCGGTGCCCGCCCTTACGTTGGCCGACATGCACACGAAACGGCTGAGTGAGTTCCTGCGGGCCCGGCGTGCGCTGGTGCGCCCCGAGGACCACGGGATGCCTGCCGGGGCGCGCCGCACTCCCGGCCTGCGACGCGAGGAGGTCGCGGTCCTCGCCGGGATGAGCACCGACTACTACGTGCGGTTGGAGCAGGGGCGCGAGCACAATCCCTCGTCCCCGGTCCTGCGATCCCTGGCGGCCGCCCTACTACTGCAAGACGAGGAAGCCGCCTACCTGCGCGCGCTGGTCGATCCGCCGGCTCCCGGGCGCCCCAGCCCTGCCCGGGAGTACGCAGGCCCACAACTGGTGTCCTTGCTGGACACCTGGGCGGACACACCGGCTTTGGTCTATGGCCGGTACATCGACCTGCTGGCCGTCAACTCCCTGGGCGAGACGCTGTTCTCCTGGCTCGGCAGCGAGACCAGCCTGATCACAGCGGTGTTCCTCAACCCGGCCGCCCGGGACTTCTACCGTGACTGGGCCGCCGTGGCGCAGGGGTGCGTGGCCGCACTGCGGGCCGGCAATCCCGCCACGGACGATCAGCGGCTGCAGGAACTAGTGGGCGAACTGTCGGTGCGCAGCCCCGACTTCGCACGTATGTGGGCGCGCCATGAGGTACGGGCCAAGACGGCCTCGACCAAGCGCTTCCGCCACCCGCTGGTCGGCGAGCTCACCCTCGGATTCGAGACCTTCTCCGTCAACAGCGCACCCGGCCAGCATCTGGTCGTCTACCGCGCAGAACCCGACAGCGCCGACCAACAGTCGCTGGCCCTGCTGGGCAGCCTCGCCCTCGCCGATTTCCCAGACGTTCAAGACGAAGGACACCTCCCGAATGGCCTCCCCTGATTCCCCCGTGTGGTTCATCACCGGCTGCTCCTCCGGCTTGGGCCGGGCACTGGCCCAGGCCGTACTGGAACGCGGATGGCGGGCGGTGGTCACCGCCCGGGACCCGGGCAAGGTCGCCGACGTGGTTTCCGGACACGAGGAACGCGCCATCGCGTGGGCGCTGGACGTCACCGACTCCGAGCAGATCGCGAGGGCGGTCGCCCAGGCCCAGGCCGCCTTCGGGCGGATCGACGTACTGGTCAACAATGCCGGGTACGGCTACCTCGCCGCCGTCGAGGAAGGCGAGGACGACAAGGTTCGCGCCTTGTTCGACACCAACGTCTTCGGCCTGGTCCACACCACCAGGGCCGTCCTGCCGGGCATGCGAGCCCGTCGCGCCGGCCACATCGTGAACATGTCCTCACTCGGCGGCCTGGTCGGCTTCGGCGCCACCGGCTACTACCACGCCACCAAGTTCGCCGTGGAAGGTCTCTCCGAGTCACTCGCCGCCGAGGTCGCCCCACTGGGCATCAACGTGACGATCGTCGAACCCGCCGCGTTCCGCACCAACTGGTCCGGGCCCTCCATGCGCCAGTCCGCCACCACCATCGACGACTACGCCTCCACAGCGGGCGCACGACGCGCCGGCACCCTGGCCACCCACGGCCACCAGCCGGGGGATCCGACACGCGCCGCCCAGGCCGTCATCAGCGCCGTCACGGCCCAAAAGCCCCCGATGCGCCTGCTGCTGGGCAAGGCCGCCTACGACATCGCCACCGCCAAGCTGGACTCGCTCAAAACGACCTTCGACAACTGGCGGGAGGTGACTCTCCGCGCCGATTTCCCCCCGGCGCGGACCGCAAACTGACGGCGCGCATCACCGATCGCCCCTCGGCCCCCCGAGCCGACCCCGGCAGCACGGCACCCTCAGGTGGCCGACCCCGCCGCGGCGCCCGTCTCCCGGTCCGGTCCCCATTGCTCCAGCGCCGCCGCCAGATCGAGGGGCAGCAGCCGGTCCGACTGGTCCGGCCCCGGCCAGTCCTCCCGCGGGACCCGCCACATCACCTCGAACTCGTTGCCGTCCGGGTCCTTGGCGTACAGCGACTTGGCGACGAGATGATCAGTGGCCCCCACCAGGGCACCGAGCTCAACGAGCCGCGTCCGGGCCCCGACGAGTTCGCGGAGCGTGCCGACCTCCCACGCCAGGTGGTACAGCCCGACCTGGCCGGCCCGGGGCCGCGGCGCGCCCGGCGCCACCGCGAACAGCCCCAGATCGTGATCGTTGAGTGAACCGGGAGCACTGAGAAACACGGCCCGCCCCGGTATCTCGACATCCACCTTCAGCCCCAGGGCCTCGGTGTAGAACGCCACCGACCGCGTCACATCACGGACGTTGAGCACCGCATGGTTCAGACGTCGCACGGACATGGAGCCTGTTCTCCGATCTCATCGGCCGCGACACCACCGTGGTGCCGCCCTCCCCCGCTCCTGCTCTCCCTCGCACACCCCGCCCCCTGCCCAGGGCCTGCCGACCGGTATCCGGCCGACCGACAACCCATCCGTGGCGCGCTTCCGATGCGCGCGGGGCGAGGCAGCCACCCCCGGGACATCGCCCCGGATTACCGCCGGACCAAGAGCACCCCGACGGCCAACACGACACCCAACAGCAGCGCGACCAGCCCGTGGACCGGCCGATGCGCACGCAGACCGGGCAGGAAACGGTCGATGGCGCAGCGACCGGGCCCGGTCAGCGCCAGCGCCGCCGCACCGGCGGTCAGCAGCAACTCGTACTCCACCCCCTTGGGTGCGAAGAACCCGCCGCCCCACTTCACGGCCAGCGCATTGATCATCGTGCCGACGACCGCCGCCGCGGCCAGCGGCGTGAGCAGCCCGGCCACCAGCCCGAGTCCGCCGAGCGTCTCGCTCAGCCCGGCGACGACGGCCATCGTCCGGCCCGCCGGATAGCCGCTCATCGTGAAGAACTGCGCCGTCCCCTCCAGCCCCGGCCCCCCGAACGAGCCGAACAGCTTCTGCGCGCCGTGAGCCGCCATGGTCAGTCCGAGCACGAGGCGCAACAGAAGCAGCCCGCTGTCATGGCCGGGCAGAGAGGGGGCGTGGCGTGTGGGGGCATCGAGACGGGAGGACGCGAGAGTGCCAAGGGGGGACGTCATCAGGAGCCGCTCTTTCACATATCGGGGCCGACCCCACAAGGGCCGCGAACAACTACTTGAAACTTCAAGTCACCCCTCCGACGATACACAGCACCCCCACCACGAACAACAGGGCACGCAACAACCCGAGATCACCACCTCCCACCGGCCTCGTGCCCTGGCTGCTCAGGCCCGAGCACCACTCCCGTGCGAGCGCCACCGCGCGAATGCCACCGCCGTACAGGCGTCAAGACCTGTCCAAAGGCGCGGGCTCAGGCCGGCCACTGAGGTTGCCGGCCGGCCACGTGTCGACCACAGCCCGGTTGCATGCACCGCACCACGACACTTCCATGCATCCCGAACGCCCATAGCCACAAGCCCTCTTCGACAGCCGGCTGCTCCGAACCCCTGCGGCCTGTCACCATCTATCGGAGCATCAGCGGACCGTGAGATCATGATCTTTTGACCCTTGGGGGGGGTAAATGAACGGGGGATCGGGCGGCTTCTCTGCGGATGCCGCCTCCATCAACGGCAGTTCCCATCTGCTCAACGAGATTGCCGGGCTGTTGAACGCGGGGCGCATGGACGGCGAGAACGCGACTCAGTGCCGCGTCCCGCGCGCGCATCCAGATGTGGCGCAGGCAGTGGAGGGGTTCGCGCGCTATACACAGGACCAGTACGCAGACATGGTCACTCTGCTGTCTGCGCTGTCCACCAAGTTGCACGCTACTGGGAACGCCCTCGTGCATGCCGACGCAGACGCTCAGCGAGGCATGGACGAGATCCTCAGCAAGGGCCAGTACGTGGCCCCCGAGGACCGGTGAGTGCTGTGGCCTACCGATCCGACGTGGATTTTCTGGAGCTGTGCAACCCTCCGCTCATCGAGCAGACAGGCGACGAGTACCGGAGGCTGCACACCCTGCTCGACTCGTGCGAGGACGACTTCCGCAAGGCCGGCCGTATCGACTGGCAGGGTGAGGGGCGCGAGCAGTACACCGCTCGCCTGAAGGAAGCCACGGCTCTGGGCGAGCACCTCTCTGCAGCCTTCCGGCGGGTTCGCAATGCGCTCTACGCCTACGCGAAGGCTGTGGCCCGTGCCAAGCACCACTTCGAAGAAGGGCAATCGACGGAGTCGCGCTTGGCCGAAGTCATCTCGCGTGAGGGCATTCCGATCACTTCCACCGCACGGGCAGCCGAACCCATGCGGCAATGGGAAGACCTGCGGGCAACTACGGGGTTCTGGGACTGGGCTGCGGAGTTCTTCGCCGACCCGGACGAGATCCGCGAGGAGGCAGAGCGCTACTACAGCGCAACCAGCGATCACTATGCCGATGCCCTGCGCATCGAGGGCGAGGCACGCAAGGACTGTCTCGCCGGGATCCGTGTCGCCTTTGACTCCCTGCCGGACTTCCGTGGCGGAAGCTTCACCGATGCCACGCAGCTCCAAGGCGGTGTCGACGCTCTGCGCCGTGAGACGAAGGACGCGGCAGATGACCCACACGCGCAATTGTTCGGCACGGGCGCCAAGACGGACTCCATTCCCAAGGTCGGTCCAGACGTGGCGATCTCACCTGCGCTGTTGCGCATCAAGTTGAAGACGGCCGGTCTTGAGGCGGACGGTAACTACCACTGGCTGCCCAGCGACTCCGACGATGAGCGGCGGGAGTACATCTCCACCAACAAGCATCTGCTGCGCAACGCAGCCCGTGACTCGGGATTGCCTCCAGAGATGGTTGCCGGCATCGCCTGGAAGGAGGTGGAAGGCGACCCCAGCTGGACCGACGACGCCTTCCCCTGGGCACGCCGTAACCTGCCCTTCACCGGGGACCAGGACATGACCTCGTTGGGCCCGATGTCCATCCAGGTCCGGCGAGCAGCAGAGGTCCTCGGATACGACCCGGAGAATCTCAGCAACCAACAGCGCGACGAGATCACCGGTGCGCTCAAGGATCCGGCCCAGAACGTCTACATCGCCTCGGAGTACCTGGCGCAGCTCAAGGCCGAGAGCGGCTTTGCCGACGTCGCGCCCGAAGAGATGACCCGGGAACAGATGCAGGAGCTTGCCGCCCGCTATAACGGCGGCCCCTACTATCAGAGCGAAGGGGCGCAACGCTACGGTCGCCAATTCGACGACCATGTTGGCCAAGCGAAGGAAGCACTCGGAAAGTGACGACGCCCACCCACCCTCGAAGCCCACGTGGCGGACTGCGCATCGGCACAGTTTTGGGGGCATGTCTCCTGCCCACGATCGAGGCGCCGCTGGCTTTCGTCACACTGGTCCAGCTCATGCCCCGCGGCGACGACGCTGTCGAGTTCGACGCGGCTCAGGAGTTCGCACTCCTCAGCAACCTCGGAATGGGCTGGGCCATCCTCTGCCTCGTCCTCACCCTTCCCTTCGTCAAAACGAGAAGGTTGCGGCCCTGGTGGTACGCGCCGCCCCTCGCCATGCTCCTGGCGCTGGCGGCGCGGCTGCTCTTCTTCCCGCCCTACGGCAGCTAACCGCCTCTGAGCCGTGGTGGTGCGCGAACAGCGAGAGCGCCAGCCGAAGCTGGTCATCACCAATGTCTGCCGTCTCCACTGGCCGCCCCTGGTCGCTGTGGCTGACAGTGATGCCGATCTCGGCCATGCATTTCACCCCGCCCACCCGGCACACGGGCCACCCTCCTGGTGGGCGGGAGCGCGGCGGAGACGGGAAACGTGTTCTTGGGACACAGCCAAATCGCCATCACCGTGATCACGTACACGCAGCGTGATGCCGTGAGCCACATGACCTGCGGCGGAGGCGGCGGCCCGCTGCCGGCTGACCTCTGCCGTTGATGTCAATTCCAGATGCCAAAAGACCCCCTACCATGATCGATAGGGGGTCTTCTCGCTGGTGGGCACAACAGGATTCGAACCTGTGACATCTGCTTTGTAAGAGCAGCGCTCTACCGCTGAGCTATGCGCCCTGGCCGAGCCGACAGACTACCTTGCCTCCGGGGCTGAACTGCAAACCAGTGCTCGAAGTGCGAACTTACCGGCCGGTGTGTTCGTTGCGGTGAGTGGGAGAATGGCATTCGGTCCTGGGGCGATCCGATCGGGAGAGGGAAGTGACGGCGACAGATACTCAGCCGCATGAGCAGCGAGAACGCCGTCGCGCCCGTAGGGGTCCGGTCCGGGATCTGGTGGCGCTCATGTTGTTGCCGCTGCCGTTGCTGGCGGCGGTGGCGCCGTTGTCGTTCGCAGGTGGCGGGACCCGGCGCTGGTTCGGGCGGGGGGAGGGCCAGCGGGCCGATGCGCAGGCCGCGAAGGATGCCGCAGCGGCGTCGTTCTACGAGCTGGACACCGCGCACCGGGATCTGCGGATCTCCATAGAGACGATCACCGCCGTCGACGCCTCACCGCCCGCGCGGACGGCGGCAGAGGAGTACGAGGGCTTCGGCCGGCGGATCGACGAGGTGAGTCAGGGGTACATCACCGCGGTCGACTCCCACGATCTGGACCGTGACGATCTCGACGGCGCCGCGATGGCGCGGGCGCGGGCCGATCTGACGCGGGCCAAGCAGGAGCTGGACCGCGTCAAGGGCGAGCTGGACCGGTTCGCGCAGGGGCTGGGGCCGCTGCTGCAGTCCGCCGAGACGCAGCTGGCGCGGCTGGCTCCGGCCGTGGAGCGGGCGCGCCAGGCGCTGCTGGCGGCGAGCAATGCGCTGGATGCGGTCCGTGCGCAGGGTCTGCAGGCCGATGATCTCGCGGCCCGGCTGGCGGCGCTCGGGCCGGAGCTGACCAAGCTCAATCAGGGCGCCGGGCACCATGGCGTACGGGAGACGATCCGGCGCGCCGATGACGTGCTGCGCCAGGCCGAGGCCGTACGGGCCGAGGCCGAGCGGCTGCCCGGGAAGGCCGCGGAGATCGACAAGCGGCTGGTGTCGCTGCGGACCCGGGCGCAGGCGATCACCACGCGTGCGGGGAAGGTCGACCCGGTGCTCAGCGAGCTGCGGCGGCGGTACAGCGCGGCGTGCTGGCAGGACCTTCAGCACGTACCGGCGCAGGCCACGCAGTCCGTCCAGCAGGCCGAAGTCAAGCTGCGGGAGGCACAGCAGGCGCGGGACAAGCAGCGCTGGGCGGATGCCACGAGCCGGCTGGCGACCGTACGGGCGCTGCTGGACACCACCGACGAGGCGGTGTCGGCGGCCGGTGACCGGCTGCAGCGGCTCGATGCGGTCTCCTTCGACCGGCAGAAGGAGGTTGAGCGGACCCGCTTCGCCGTACGGGACGCGCAGCGGCTGGCGATGAGCGGGCGCAGTACCCCCGATCCGCGGCATGCCGGCCCCCTGGACGATGCGGTGGCGCGGCTGGACCGCGCGGTCGCGGGCCTGGAGGGACGCCATCCGGACTGGTGGCACTTCCTGATGGAGACCGAAGCGGTGCGGGAGACGGCGGCCCGCGTGGTGCAGGAGATCCGGGACGCGAGGGGCGGGGCCGGGACCGGCGGCTGAGGCGCCGGGGTCTGCTGGGGAGAGACCTTGCCGGGGCCGGTGTCCGGCGGGGCAGTGGGGCGGCTCCGTGAAACCTGCCACCGGGCGCGGGAGACCTTGCCTGGGCTGGTCTGCCGCCCGGTGTCCGGTGGGAGGGTGAGGCGGCTGCGTGCTCCCTCGCCACCGGGCGCGATGGCGTGAACTGCCACCCGGGCGGATCCTGGAGAGACGTACGGCCCAGTCGGCACCTGCGCGAAGGAGGCCGGACATGGCTACTGGGGCTACTGGCCAGACCCTGCACGGGCCCGCGAATCCGCTCCACCGGGCAAAAAAGCGGCCGCACACACGGCTCGATGAGCATCTGCCCGTGGACCACCGGCTCAGCAAGGTCTACCGCATCGGTGCCGGGCTGATGGGCCTGGTACTGATCGCATTCGGCATCCTCGGGCTGACCCACCACATCGGCTACTTCGACACCGGCGGGGACACCGTCGCCGGGCTGAACACCAATGGCGCACTGAGCGTGCTCTCGATCGTCGTCGGAGCCATACTCTTCGGCGGCATGGTGATCGGCGGGAACTTCGCCTCCACCCTCAACATCGTGTTCGGCGGCCTCTTCCTGCTGAGCGGATTCGTGAACCTGGCGCTGCTGGACACCGGCGCGAACTTCCTCGCCTTCCAGATCCAGAACGTCCTGTTCAGCTTCCTGGTCGGACTGATGCTGCTGGTCTTCGGGATGTACGGGCGGGTCAGCGGCGGCCTCCCCCATGACAATCCGTACTGGCGCGCCCGGCACCCGGAGGAGGCGGAGCAGTTCGACCGCGGACAGCTGCGTCCCGTCTCCGGTATGACGGCCGCACGGCAGGCGGCGCGGGTCAAGATGCAGGGCGCCTCCCACGCCGGGCGCGGTTCATTCGGCGCCGGCACCAGCGGGAGCAGAAGGCGCACCACGGCCCTCGATACCGGCACCCGCACCGGTAGCGACAGCAAGAAGCCCTGAGCCGCCGGGGCGAGGAGACGTCAGGGCGTACCGAGGTGGGATTGGGGTGCTCGGTACGCCCTGATGGCTGGGGTCGGTAGGTGCACTGGGGTTGGTGGGTGCCGTGAGGTTCATGGGGTTGATGGGGTGAACGGGGAACAGGGAGCAGCACGATGAGCCGTCCTGGGCACGCCGCCTCCGCAGGGCACGGGGCTCACCAGAGGGCGGTCGAAGCGCTCGCCGAACGGATCTTGAAGGGCACGTATGGGGAGGGCGACAGCCTTGTCATGCCGGAGGTGCGGGCGGAGCTGGACGTGAGCCAGACCGTGCTGCGGGAGGCGATCAAGGTATTGACCGCCAAGGGCCTCCTCGGGGCCGACAAGAAGCGCGGCACGTTCGTCCGCCCCCGGGAGGACTGGAACCTCCTGGACGCAGACGTCCTGCGGTGGAAGCTGGCGGCCGGTGTCTCGTCCGACTTCTTCGCCGATGTGCTCGAACTGCGTCGTTCCATCGAGCCCGCGGCGGCCGCGCTCGCCGCGGAGCGCCGTACCGACGAGGATCTGGCGGCCCTGGACGCCGCGTTGAGCGCGATGGCCGCGTCCGACAACGACCCGGTGCTGCTCGTGCGGGCCGACGCGTCCTTCCATACGGCGATGCTGATCGCGTCGAACAATCGCTTCTACGCGCAGATGCACCGGGTGATCGTGCCGGTGCTCGTCCAGCGCGACCGCGCGGTGCTGGCCGCGGCCGGCGCATTCGAACGTCCCCATGCCCTGCATGCCGCGGTCGTCGAGGCCGTACGGAACCGGGATGTCGACGGGGCTTATATGGCGATGCTGGAACTGCTTGATGTGTCGGCGCGAGAGCATCCGTAGGTGGGGAGCAGCACCGCCGCGCTCAAGCCGTAGACAGGGTCGCCGCGCTCGCCGCGCGTCGAAAGGACGGACCGGTTCATGAAGATCAGCCGCATCGAGACGTTCCTCGCCCCGCCGCGCTGGATGTTCGTACGGGTGGAGACCGATGAGGGCGTCGTCGGCTGGGGTGAGCCGGTGGTCGAGGGGCGGGCCGAGCCGGTCCGGGCGGCCGTGGAGGTGCTGGCCGAGTACCTCCTGGGGCAGGATCCGGCGCGTATCGAGGATCACTGGCAGGTCATGACGAAGGGCGGTTTCTATCGCGGCGGGCCCGTCCTGTCGTCCGCCGTCGCCGGTCTGGACCAGGCGCTGTGGGACATCAAAGGGAAGCGGCACGGCCTCCCCGTCCACCAGCTGCTCGGCGGACCGGTCCGCGAGAAGATCCGCGCTTACGCCTGGGTGGGCGGCGATGAGCCGCATGCCATCCGCGACGCGGTCACCGCGCAGACCGAGGCGGGGTTCACCGCCGTCAAGATGAACGGCTGCGGCAAGATGACGCCAGTGGCGACCCGCGCCGAAATTCGGGACTGTCTGCTGCGCGCCGAGACCGCACGCGAAGTCCTCGGCGACGAACGGGACTTCGGCCTCGACTTCCACGGCCGGGTCTCCCCCGCCAACGCCCGCAGACTCCTCCCCCTGCTCGCCGACTACGCACCGATGTTCGTCGAGGAACCCGTCCTCTGTGATTACCTGCATGCCCTCCCCGACCTCGTGAACATCTCCTCCATCCCCCTCGCACTCGGTGAACGTCTCTTCACCCGGCAAGAGTTCCTGGCTCCCCTGCAAGCCGGTGTGGCGATCCTCCAGCCCGATATCTCGCATGCGGGCGGCATCTCCGAGCTGCGCCGGATCGCCGCACTCGCGGAGGCATACGGCGCTCAGCTCGCGCCGCACTGCCCCCTTGGCCCGGTCGCGCTGGCCGCCAGCCTCCAAGTCGCTTTCACCACCCCGAACTTCCTCATCCAGGAACAGTCCATCGGGATCCACTACAACCAGGGCGCCGAGCTGCTGGACTATGTCGCGGATCCGGAGCCGTTCCGCTTCCACGGCGGCTCGCTGCTGCGGACCGAGCGTCCCGGACTCGGCGTGGAGGTGGACGAGGCCGCCGTACGGGCGGCGGATCAGCGGGGGCACGCCTGGCGGAATCCCGTGTGGCGCCATGAGGACGGGGCGTTCGCCGAATGGTGACGGGGCGGGCGGGGGCGAAGCATTCGGGCTGGACTGGACCTGGCCGGTCAGGACCGGGCCGGTGACGACGCGCGGGTCACACCCGAGGCGGCACACGCGGTCGGCGTACCCCCTGAGCGCCGGTCGCCGCTGGGAGTGGTCGCAGCCGGGCTAACACCCACAGCCTCCCCTCCGTCCACACCCCCAGACACCGGTCCACCAGCCCGGGATAATCAGCGGTGTCACCCGTGCGCCCGAACGGCCCGGTCGCGCCGTACACACGCGACGGGGAGCAGGAGAAAGCAGGAACGCCATGGACTTCAGCACAGCGCTCCGGACCGAACGGCTGATCGCCATCGTCCGGGGCAGAGATGCGGAGGCGTCCTTCCGTACGGTCATGGCGCTGGCGGAGGCAGACCTTCCGCTGATCGAGGTCTCACTCAGCGGAAACGACGCCCTCAGCGTCATCCGACGGGCGCGTGCCGAGCTCGGCGACGCGGCCTGGCTCGGCGCCGGCAGCGTCCTGACCGCATCGGACGCCCGGCGCGCCGCCGAGGCCGGGGCCAATCTCATCGTCACACCCGGCCTGGGGGCCGGTCTGGAGGAGTCCGTACGGCAGGGACTCTCGACACTCGCCGGGGTGCTGACGCCGTCCGAGGTGATCGCGGCCGACGCGCTGGGCGTCTCGGCCCTGAAACTGTTCCCGGCGTCGTTCGGCGGACCCGGCTATCTACAGGCACTCCGCGCCCCCTTCCCCGAGCTGCCGTTCGTGCCGGTCGGCGGGGTGGACGCGGCCGCTGCGCCCGCCTACTTCGCCGCCGGAGCGGTGGCGGTGGGCGTCGGCTCACCCCTGATCGGGGACGCGGCGGACGGCGGCGACCTGGACGGGCTGCGCAAGCGCGCGGCGGAGTTCAAGGCGGCGTGCGCACCATGACGGGGCAACCGACCGCCGCGCGCGGCGAGGACCGACGGGGCGCCACCACTCCCCGCCCCGGAGCGACACCTGGCCGCCCGCTGCCTCCTGGGCAGCCCGGCCGCCCGGACGTCTTCACCTTCGGGGAGACGATGGTCGCCCTACGGGGCAGCGGCCCGCTGAAGCTCGGCGGCACGATGAACGTCTCCATTGCCGGGGCGGAGAGCAATGTCGCGATCGGCCTGACCCGGCTAGGACACGACGTCCGCTGGTCGGGCGCGGTCGGCGAGGACGAGGCAGGACAGCTGGTGCTGCGTACGCTGCGCGCCGAGGGCGTCGACGTATCCAGCGCCGCGACCGACCCCGGCGCCCCGACCGGGCTGCTCCTCTTCGAGCCACGGCTGCCCGAGGTCACGCGGGTGCACTACTACCGCACGGGATCAGCAGGCTCCCGTCTCACCGCTGACATGATCCAGAGAGCCTTCTCCGCCGCTCCACCCCGGGTCCTTCACCTGACGGGCATCACTCCGTCCCTGAGCTCTACGGCCCGCTCGGCGGCCCGGCGCGCCCTCCAACTGGCACAGGAACACGGCTCGTTGGTCTGCCTCGACGTCAATTTCCGCGCCCGCCTGTGGACCGCCGAAGAAGCCGCCGAGGTTCTCCGTGAGTGGATCCCCGCTGTGGATGTCCTGATCGCCTCCGATGACGAGCTGCCACTGTGCCTGCCCGGAGACGGGGGCTTGGACGGCTCGGCGGAGGGGAGCGAGAGCAGCCGGCGGGGCAAGGGAACGAGAACATGCGCTGATGCCGTGAACCTCCCGCCGCAGGGAGACGTGGGCGACCCTGCGGTCTCCCTGGCGACACAAGCCCAACTTCTCCTGGACCAGGGTGTCAGCGAGATTGTGGTCAAACTCGGCGCGGCAGGGGCAAGGGTCTTCACCCAGAGCGGCTCAGTGCACCGTCCCGCCAAACCCGTACGCGCCGTGGACGCCGTAGGCGCGGGCGACGCCTTCGTGGCGGGCTATCTGTCGGCGCTGCTGGACGGCGAGGAGCCGGACGTACGCCTGGAGCGCGCCATCACCAGCGGGGCGTTCGCGGTCGCGTCGCGCGGCGACTGGGAGGGCGCGCCCACCCGCTCGGAGCTGGGCATGCTGGGCGCGCCGCCCGGCACCGTCGTGCGTTGAGCGGCGCCACGGCTAACCTGTGCCCATGCCTCGTTACGAATACCGGTGCCGCCCCTGTGGCTCCACCTTCGAGCTGAACCGGCCGATGGCCGAGTCCTCCGCCCCGGCCGTCTGCCCCGAGGGCCACGAGGACACCGTGAAGCTCCTCTCCACGGTCGCCGTCGGCGGCTCCGCAACCGCCCCCGCCCCGAGTGCCCCGAGCGGCGGAGGCGGCGGTTGCTGCGGAGGCGGCTGCTGCGGCTAGGGCACACCGCCGGGGGCACCACGCCCTGGCCGCCTGCCCCCTGGCCCGCCGCTACCGCTTGCGCGCCAGCGTCACGCCGTCCGCCACGGTGAGGATCACCGCCTCCATACGAGGGTCCGCCAGCACATGGTCGTTGAACGCCCTGATCGCCAGGGCGGACCCGGTGGCCGCCGGATCGGCGACCTCCCCGTGGTACAGGACGTTGTCCGCAACGATCAGACCTCCCGGGCTCAGCCGGGGCACCAGCTCCTCCCAGTAGGCGATATAGCCGCCCTTGTCCGCGTCGAGATAGGCGAGGTCGATATGCGGCTCGGCCGGCATCGCCCGCAGCGTTTCCAGCGCGGGCGCGATCCGCAGTTCGATACGGTCCGCGACCCCGGCCTTCGCCCAGGATTCCTGGCCGTAGGCGGTCCATTCCTCGGAGACATCGCACGCGATCAGCGTGCCGTCCGCGGGCAGCGCCTGCGCCATGGACAGCGTCGAGAAGCCGGTGAACGTCCCTACCTCGACGACATGCCGAGCCCCGGTCAGCCGCACCAGGAACGCAAGCAGCGGCCCCTGCTCCTCCGCCGACTGCATCCCCGCCGCCTCGGGGAACTGTTGGTGTGTGAGCTCCACGATGTCCCGCTGCGCGGCGTTCAACGGCGGATTGTGAGCGAGGACGTATTCATACATCTCGGCTGTGATCGGCGTGCTCTTGGACTCAACCACTGGCTCTCCCCTTGATCAAGGATCGCGGTCTCGGCCGATCACCGGACGGTGCAGCCAACCGCCTCGGCGAGACTAGTGGAGCGCGCCGCCCACCGCTCGGTTTCCCCCTCCCTCGACGAGCCGTCGCTCAGACGTTGTCCATGGCGACTCGGCGGCGAGGGCCGCAGCCCCCTTCTCATGTCCCCAAGTACCGCAACACCGCCAGGACCCGGCGCGAGTATCCGGATGCGCCAACCAGACCGAGCTTGTCGAAGATCGCGTTGATGTGCTTCTCCACGGCGCTCTGTGAGATGTGCAGCCGGACGGCGATGGCTGCGTTGGTGTGACCCTGCGCCATCTCCCGGAGCACCTCCTTTTCACGTGCGGTCAGTGTGCCCAGCGGATCCGAGCGGCGGCTGCGCATCAGCAGTTGTCGTACGACTTCGGAGTCGAAGGCGGCCTTTCCGGTGCTCACCCGTTCCAGCGCGTCCAGGAACTCGTCCACCTGGACCACCCGGTCCTTGAGCAGATAGCCCACCCCCTCGCTGTCATCGGTCAGCAGCTCTGTCGCATAGCGGCGCTCGACATACTGCGAGAGCACCAGTACGCCGATGCCGGGCCAGCGCTCGCGGATCTGCATGGCGGCGCGCAGGCCCTCATCGGTGTGCGTGGGTGGCATCCGGACGTCCACGACCACCGCATCCGGCTTCTGCCCCTGCTCCGCCGCCTGTTCCAGTACGGCGATCAGCTGATCGGCGTCGCCGACCGCGGCTGCCACCTCATGCCCCTCCTCGGCAAGGAGGCGCACCAGGCCCTCGCGCAACAGGATCGAATCGTCGGCCAGCACTACGCGCACGGCAACTCCGCGGTGATGGTGGTCGGTCCGCCGGCCGGGCTGTCCACCCGGAACCGGCCGTCGACGGCGGCGACCCGGCGGGCCAGCCCGAACAGGCCGCTGCCGGAGGAGTCCGCGCCGCCCGGTCCGTCGTCCTCGATATGCACGAGCACGGCGTCCTCGCCAGGGGCGACGCGGACCGTTATCCGTCCGGCGCCGGAATGCTTGACGGCATTGGTGACGGCTTCGGAGACCACGAAGTAGGCGACTGTGGCCAGGGCGGTGTCGGGTTCGGTGGTGAGTGCGTAGTCGAGGCATACGGGGATGGCCGAGCGCTCCGCGACGGTTTCCAAGGCTGCGCGCAGCCCTGCCTCGTCCAGCACCGTCGGATAGACCCGCCAGGCCACTTCCCTCAGCTCGGTCAGGGCCTGGCCGCTCTCTTCGTGGGCCTGGCGCAGGAGTTGTTCCGCACGCCGCCCGTCCTGGCTGCGCAGCGCACGGCCGAGCAGCATTCCCAGGGCGACCAGCCGCTGCTGCACCCCGTCGTGCAGATCGCGTTCGATCCGGCGGCGCTCGTCGTTGACCGCGGCGATGACGCCGGCGCGGCTGGTGGCCAGTTGCTCGATGCGGCGTTCCAGTTCCTCGTGGTGGCTGGGGCCGAGGTAATAGCGCGCCAGCCTGGTCTCCAGCCCGGCGACCCCGAACGTGCCTTGCAGGCTGAGGAACAGGAGGAAGAGGCCGGCGACGCTTGAAATCGCGAGGTTGCCGGGATGGCGGACGTCGTTGAGCAGCAGGATGAAGATCCAGGAGATGCCGTACGCCAGTCCGATCAGTGCCGCGCTCAGGACGAGAACGCCCAGCAGGCCCAATCCCCAGCGCAGGGACAGATATTGCAGGGCGCGGAGGTCCGCGTACGCGTCCGAGGTGTCGGCCGCGACATAGACGCGGAGGCGGCGTCGATGGGTCTCGGTCAGGGCTCGCGCGGCGGCTGTCACGGGCTTGAGGACCGCACGGCGGCCGCGCGGCCAGGCGAACACGCACAGAAGGGAGAGGCCGGAGAGCACGACGAAGGGGAGCTCGGCCACCGCGATCACGGCACCGAGCACCAGACCTGTCGCCAGGCGCAATCCGCGCCGCGCAATTCCCAACATGATCAAAACGCTAGCCGCATCATGCGTCCGCGCACACTGCGGAAAACCGCAGTCTTTCGTGCGGTATACCGCAATGTGCCGCGAGACGAAAATTCATAGCGTTGAAACATGATCGAGAGCATCGAAGGCACCGCACCCGGCTGGATCACCGACCTCATGGACACGCTCGGCGCGCCCGGCGCGGGTGTGGCCATCGCCGCAGAAAATCTCTTCCCGCCGCTGCCGAGCGAAGTGATCCTGCCCCTGGCGGGCTTCGCGGCCGCCCGCGGCAGCATGCAACTGACCTCCGCCCTCGCGTGGACGACCCTCGGCTCGGTGACCGGCGCCCTGGCGCTGTACGGCGTGGGCGCATGGCTCGGGCGCGAACGTACGTCCGCGATCGCCTCGAAGCTGCCGCTGGTCAAGGTCTCCGACATCGAGAAGACGGAGCGCTGGTTCCGGCGGCACGGGACGAAGGCGGTGTTCTTCGGCCGGATGATTCCCCTCTTTCGGAGCTTCATCTCGATACCCGCAGGCATCGAGCGCATGCCGATACCGGTCTTTCTCGCCCTGACCACCCTCGGCAGCTTCATCTGGAACGCGATCTTCGTCCTCGCCGGCTATCTGCTCGGCGACAACTGGGAAGAGGTGACGGGATATGTGGACGTCTATTCGAAGGTGGTCCTTGGGACAACGGCGCTCGCGGTGGCGGCCTTTGTCGTGGTGCGTGTCAGGAGGCGTGGCCCGGGGGCACGGCACCGCGGATGAAGGCCCGCAGGATTTCCTCGCCCGCAGCAACACCCCGCTCTTCGAGCGCCGTGACATGGGGGGCGTGCCAGCCGGCATCCGCCAACTCCCCGTGTCCGGGCCGCCATCCACGGTCCGCGGCCAGCAGCAGATCGGCGTCGAGGAGGGAATCGCCGGCCGCGAGGATCTCGGATGCCCCGGTGCGGCGCGCCACCTCCGCCACGGCTGCACTCTTGGTCAGCGGCTGCGGCACGGCATAGATCTTGCGGCCCTGCAGGGAGACGGTCCAGCCGCGTTCATCCGCCCAGCCGGCGAGGTCCTTCACCCAGGCGTTCGGCAGCAGCGGCCGTTCCACGACGAGATAGGCGAAGAGGTCCTCGGCAACACGCTCCTTGAGCAGCCATGCCGGGTCGGCGGTGCGCACGAGATGCGCGCGGATCTCATCGAGGGGCGCACACTGCGCGGCGAGCCGCTCGGCGACGGTGCGCTGCCAGTCCGGATCCGACTCGCCCCATACGAGCAGATGGCCGCCGTTGGCGCAGATGGCGAACTCCGGCTCCGGGCCGGGGAGATGAATACGGCCGTATTGCTCGCGGGTGCGGGTGGTGGTCGGCACAAAGGTGGCCTTGCCGGCCAGTTCGGCGAGCAGTCCGGCGGCCGTCTCCGTCATATACGAGAGCGGCTTGCGCTCATAGACCTCCACACACAGGAGCCGGGGGGCCTCGGCGTCGGGCATGGCGAGGCCCAGCGCGGGGGCCGAATAGATCAGGGTGCGGTCGAGGTCGCTGGCGACGATCGCGCTCATCAGGAGGCCACCGCCTTGCCGTCAGCACCCGTGGCCCCGCGTGTGAAGCGGGGGTGGATCAACCCCACACAGGTATAGGGCAGTTCGTCGACCTCTTCGACGGGCACGCCCCGTTGTTCAGCCAGGAGGCGCACATGATCGAGATCGGTCCCGGCACCCCGCCGGGCCAGGATCTTCCAGGGGACCCGGCGCAGCAGTACGCGAGTGGTCTCACCGACACCGGGCTTCACGAGGTTCACGTCATGGATCCCGTATTCCACGCTGATCCGCTCGACGGCCGCCCAGCCCTCCCAGGTGGGTGCCCGGTCGGCGGCGGCCAGTTCCTTCACCGCTTCGGCGACGTCCGGGGCGACCTCGTCGAAGCGGTCACTGACCGCGTCCAGGAAGGCACGCGACAGATCCGCCGGGGCCAGCTCGCGGTAGAACTTCGCGCCGTGGAAGTCGTCGGGGCCCACGAGGTCGTCGCGCAGGACGGTGCGCGATATGAGGCCGGAGACGGTGGAGTTGAGGCAGGCGGACGGGATGAGGAAATCGTCGCGAGTGCCATAGGTCTCGACGCAGCCGCCGGGGTCGGCGAGCACGGCGATCCGTGGGTCGAAGCCCGGGAAGTCCGCCAGTGCCTGGGCGAGTTCGCGGGTGATGGCTCCCTTGCCGGTCCAGCCGTCCACGAAGACGACATCCGCCGGATCGTGGTGGGCGGCCAGCCACCGGAGCGCCACGGAGTCGATGCCCCGGCCGCGGACGATCGAGATCGCGTAATGCGGCAGTTCCAGACCGTGTGCGTGCCGCGCCCAGCGACGCATCAGCACCCCGACGGGTGTCCCCGCCCGCGCCAGCGACACCAGCACGGGCCGTGGACTGCGTTCGGCGAGCACGGTCTCGGTGACGGTCCCGACAGCGCGCGCGATCCGGCTCGCGGAGGTCCGCAGCGCGCTGTGAAAGAGCGCCTGGTAGTCCTCGCTCGGCTGGTACTCGACGGGCAGCGACTCCGCGTAATGGGCGCCACCGCGCTGAATCGCCTCCTCGCGTTCCTCGGTCGGCGCTTCCAGGGTGACCTCGGAGAGATCCTGCAGCAGCCAGCCGACCTCGTCGGCGGTGTAGGAGGAGAAGGCGGGGCCGCGCAGCGGTTCGGGGAGAGGCATGGGTCCGGCCTGTGGTTGCGGGGCGTACGAGGGGACGACGGCAAGCAGCAGCCGGTCGGTGTGCTCGGCGAGCCGGCTCAGCAGACCGTCGTCGGCGTGCAGTTCGGGGCGGTCGCCGTGCGAGTCCACGACGGCCACGATGGCGTCGAAGCCGCGCTCCGGGTCGGTGCCGGCCGCGACGTTGTAGGCGTACCGCTCCCCCGGCCCGTCGGCGGGACGGTCGTGGGCGGGGAAGGACAGCCGGGTGCGTATCGCGTAACCGGGGTCGTCGACTGCGAGCACCGGCGACCGGGTGGTGGTGGAGAAGAAGACCCCCGCGCCTCCGGTCGACGCGGACGGCTGACCGACCAGCGGTACGAAGGAGCCGCCCTCCGGCCCAATGCCGTCGCCGGCCGGCGACGCCTCGGCGGCGTCCCCTTCCCCCGTGACGAGGGCGTCCAGAGCCTCAGCTATCCGCAGCGGCGCGTACATCAATTCCTCGTTGCCGAGGACGAGGATGCGCCGGGCACCGTCCAGTCGCTGCGCGATACGGGTCGCCATGCCCGGAAGCCCGGCCTCCAGGCGTGCCCGGTGCGCCGGTGTGAACCCGTGCCGTCCGCCGTCGGGCAGCCCGGCGGGCCAGCCGAGGTCGACCCGTACGGCGTCCGCACCGCGGCCGCCAGGCGCCGCTGGAGCGGCTACCGCATGCCGGTCGTCACCCGTGGACGCCGATGTACTCCCCGAGGAAGCCCCGGTCTCCTGTGCCGCACCGGCCTCGCGTGCCGTAGCGGCCTCTTGTGCGGCGACGAGTTCCTGGCCGAGGGTCAGCACATCATCGGGCAGGCGTACGCCGCCCGCGGCCAGTGCGACGAGATCGACGCGGGCGCCCAGTTCCGCGGCGAACTTCTCCAGATGGCTGCGGTCCGCGTCGGAGCGCATATCGACCAGGGCGACAACCACGTACCGCTCGCGCGGGAAGTGTGTGTGCAGCGCCTTGATGGTGTTCAGGACGGTCCTGCCGGTGGAGAACTCGTCGTCGACGAGTACCAATGGTCCGTCTCCGGCCAGGAGTCCGTGGTCCTCGGGGAGCAGCAGATGGGAGGTGGCATGGCTGTGCTCCTCCTCGAACCCACCCACCTGCGGCACACCCGCCACGGGGCGGCGGGTGGAGTGCAGATACGGCGCGAGGGCCAGACCGTCGGCCACCGAATGCCCCAGGCCGGTGGCGGTCTCGGCGTAGCCCAGGACGACGGAGCGGGCGGCGGCCTCCTCACCCAGCAGCTTCCGCACCTGGCGTCCCAGCCCGACGCCCGCGCCGTGGACCACGCCCGGTCGCTGCGGCACATGCTTGCCGAGCACATTCGACACGAGCAGATGGGCCCGCTTCGGGTTGCGCCGCAGCGCGAGCCCGAGCAGTTCCGGCAGCTCGTCCCCGCCGCTCAGCGAGACCCCGAGCCGGCCGGCGACCCATTCTCCTGTCCAGACCACGCGTTCCGTCTCCTCCGTCGTACCGTTCATATCGATCACCGCAGATCAGGTCTGCGGCACACTCGCCGTCAGCAGCTCCACGAAACCGACGCCCTCGCGGGCGACCCCGAACGCCTCGGCCCGCAGCAGGGTCCGCTCGGCCCAGGCGCGATGCGGCTTCACCTCGTTCATCTTGTTCGTGTACGAGGAGCGCAGCACCCCGCCGTCGTCCCGTTCGGGCCGCAGGATGTCGACCGCGTCGCTGAACTCCTCATGGCTGACCACCGAGAGCGCGTGCACCGGCGCGACATGCGAGGGGTGGATGCAGGTCTTGCCCTGCAGGCCGTTCGCGCGGTCGAGTTCGATCTCGCGCAGCAGGCCGTCCATATCGTGCTCGATCAGTGCCGTCCGCAGGTCCTCGGCGCGTCCGAGGAACGGGCTGCGCCGCAGCTGTGGCTTGAACATCCGCTCATGCAGGCGGAAGTACTCCCATACCGGTCCGGTGACCGTGAAGCCCGTGCCATCCGCGCGTCCGAGCACATTCACCACGTCGGCGATCACGGAGGCGACGATCTGGACGTCGTATGCCGTCATATCGGGCGGTCTGCGCAGCCCGTAGGCGGAGCAGAAGTCCGTGACGCCGAGCCGCAGGGCCAGCACCCGGTCCCGGTATTTGTCGACGGTCCTGGCGATGCCCTGCAGTGTCTCGGCGCGGCTCTCCAGATGCAGCAGCTGCGGAGATTCCAGCACCGGCATCGCGAAGAGCCGACGGGAACAGACGGACTCCGCCGTGGTGAGCGCCTCAAGGAACGGGACGCCACGTTCCTCGGTGAATTTGGGAAGTACAAATCCGGACAGCCTGTCGACGGCGGTTCCCATCCGGCGCACCAGGTCCGCTATTTGACCGGGGGTGCGGACGCGGACGAACAGCAGCGGGAGGTCGGCGCCGGCGGCGGCCGCCTCGTCGAGAAGACCGAGCTGCCGCACGAGATTCTCCTCGCCGGCCTCGACATCCGCGTCCCCTATGGAGTCCTCCAGGCACAGCACCATGGACATCACGCCACGCCCGGCCTGTTTGAGCACGTCGGCGGCGAGGCGCGGACGGGTGGCGGGGCTGTAGAGCGTGGCCCCCAGGGCGACCGAGAGCATGCGGGCGGGAGAATCGGCGGTGAACTCCACCGGCTCCTGATGGAACAGCGTCTCCCGAACCTCGGGCGCAAGATGCCCAAAATGCCGCATATATCTCCCCGTCTGCCTGGGGGATCCGGGCACCCCCGCTGCGTCTCGCTGTCTGGATCCAGCCGGTAATCGTACGTCTGTGGGGGCATGGTTAGTTCCCGCGTACATGAAAAACACGTAACCCCCACGAGGCACCCAGGTGTCCGCGCTCGCGCTCCCTGCACCCTGCCGGGGCCCCCGCGTTGTCGCTGCGACCTGAGGGAAGGCAGGATTACGGCATGACGCACGCGATGCTGAAAGGGTCGAACGTACCCCTCGATGCCACGGCTGTTCGGGCCGTCCTGCGCTGGACGCCCGGCGCCGGTGTCCCCGATGTCGATGCCTCGGCCCTGCTGCTGGGACCCGAGGGATGCGTGCGCTCCGACGAGGACTTCGTCTTCTACAACCAACCGCGCCACCCCAGCGGCCTGGTCCGGCATCTGCCCAAGACCCGGCTCGCCGACCAGCTGACCGACACCATCGAGGCGGATCTGGCGGCGCTGGATCCGTCGGTGGACCGGGTCGTGCTGGCCGCTTCCTCGGACGGCGGGGCGTTCGCGGGCGTCACGGATCTCCAGGTCCGGCTGTACGACGCGGCGGCGAGCGACGGTGAGCCGGTCGCGGTCTTCGACGTGGAGCCCGAGACGGGCGATGAGACGGCCCTGATCTGCGGGGAGTTGTACCGGCGCGCCGAGACCTGGAAGTTCCGGGCGCTGGGGCAGGGGTACGAGACCGGACTGGTCGGGCTGGCGACCGAGTTCGGGATCTCGGTGGACGAGAACGAGGCGGCCTCCGAACGCTCCGCTCCGCCGGCCTCGGAGGCACCGGTGTCGGCGTCGCCCGCCTCGGAGGCCACGACGGCCGCCGAACCACCCGCGGAACCCGAGCCCGGCCCGTCCACCTCCGCCACCCCGTCCGCCACCGCGGCACCGGCCTCCTCCAGCGCGGCGGGTGGCCCTTCCGGCTCCCCCGCGACCCCGCCGCCCAGTACCTGGCCGGAGGAGGCCTCGGGCCCGCCCTCCGCGGTGGACGCACAGACATATCCGACGTCGGACCCCGATGCCGTCACCCAGCATGTGGCGGATGCCCCGCCCGAGCCGGCCTCGCCCACAGCACCGCCCGCGGCCGCCGCGCCCCCGATGGCGCCCCCGCCCATGAGCGGCGGCTACGGCTACCCGCAGCACGTTCCGCCACCCCCGACGCAGCCCCCGGTCCAGCCCGCCTACGGCTACCCGGGGCCGCCGCCCCAGTACCAGCCGCCACAGCAGCCACCGTCCACGTACGGCGCCCCGCAGCCGCAGCCGTATCCTGCCTCGACCTACGGCCACCCGATGCAGCAGCCCTTTGTGCCGGACCCGTCCTTCGTCCTGCCGCCCCAGGGACCGCAGTTCCAGCGCCGTTAGCGGAGATCCTGTGGGACCGCGCCTGAGGGCCACCACAAACGGCGCCGACGCAACGCCCAACGGCACACCACCTGTCGGCGCACCACCCGACGCCACACCACCCGGCGGCGCGCTGCCCAGGCCGCGCGCCGCACAGGGGCGGCTCACACCTTGGTCTTGTAGCCCCGCCCCCACTGGAGCCCCCAGCCGTACAGCCGGTCCAGCTCCGCCTGGAAGCCGTAGACGTACTTCACCTCGCGCCGCACCGTCAGCTCGTCCTTGACGTTCTCCAGCATGAAGACGGCGCAGGAGCGCGCCTGCGGCGCCCGCTCGTCCAGCTTGACCTCCACCCGCGGGCCGCTGCTCGGATAGAGCGTCACGACCGCATGCGTACGGTCGAAGGCCGGTGTGCCGTCGTAGATGTACACGAAGATCAGCATGCGCTTGATCTCTTCGCGGTGGTCCAGGTTGATGTAGAGCGTCTCGCCGGACCCTGAACCGAAGCGGTCGTCACCGCTGAGCTTGACGAAGGGCGGCCCGTTGAGGTCGCCCAGAAAGTTGCCCAGCGGCTGCGCCACGCCCCTGGTGCCGTCCTTGAGCTCGTACAGACACGCCAGGTCCAGGTCGACATTGACCACGGCCGGCCCCTGCGCCTGCACGACCTCGGGCCTGAACAGCTTGCCCGGATTCCGCAGCAGCCCGCCTCTGCGCTGCCCGCCCCGCTCATGAAGGTCCGAGGTCCGCATCTGCCAGTGCAGATTGACCCGCAGATGCCCGCTGGCGGCCCCCTGCTTCGTCAGCGAGACGACCGGATTCCGCTTCGTCAGCTCGACGACATACGAAGCGCCACCGCTGTCGAAATCAAACTTCTGCGCGCCACCGCGCCACAGATTCCCCAGGAACGACACCTTGCCCACCCCATCGCTTCGGCCCCAATGACGACGGGGCGGCCCGAGGTCTGCACCTCAGGGCCGCCCCGCAGAGAGCGTTCCTCAATCAGCGCCGCGTCACACTCCGGACGTGACTTCCGGCTTCTCGCCCGATGCGTCTCCCGAGCTGCCCTCACGCCGGTTCCGGACCACGGAAGAGGCGAACGAGAGGGCGATCAGCACGACGCCGACGAGGCCGGTGACGACCTCGGGGATCTCGTACTTGATCGTGATGAGCAGGATGACGGCCAGCGCGCCGATCGCGTAGTGGGCGCCGTGCTCCAGGTAGACGTAGTCGTCCAGGGTTCCCTTGCGGACCAGGAAGACCGTCAGCGACCGGATGTACATGGCGCCGATACCCAGACCCAGCGCCATCATGAAGATGTCGTTGGTGATGGCGAAGGCACTGATGACGCCGTCGAAGGAGAAGGACGCGTCGATGACCTCAAGGTAGAGGAACATGAAGAACGCGGCCTTGCCGGCCAGGCCGACGGCCGAGCCGTTGCCCTTCGCGGCGCGCGCCTCCGCGGCCTCCTCGGCTGCCTCGTCCTCGTCCTCCAGCTTGCCTTCGAAGTAGCCGGAGATACCGGCGACGACGAGGTACGTGATGAGGCCCGCGACACCGGACAGCAGCACCGTGGCGCTCTTGTCACCGCCGCCGTGCGCGACGCTGGTGGCCACCGTCATCGCACTCACCAGCAGGGCGACCAGCGCGATGATGATCGACAGGGTGTCCAGCTTGCCCATCTTGGCCATGGGCTTTTCGATCCAGGACAGCCACTTGTAATCGCGCTCCTCGAATATGAAGTCGAGGAAGATCATCAGCAGGAAGATCCCGCCGAAGGCCGCGATGGCCGGATGGGCGCTGGTGACCAGTTCCTCGTATTGCGCCTTGTCATTGATGGCGAGATTGACCGCCTCGATCGGCCCCAGCTTCGCGGTGATCGCGACAATGACGACCGGGAACACCAGTCGCATGCCGAACACGGCGATGAGGATGCCGAGCGTAAGGAAGATCTTCTGCCAGAAGGGGTTCATCTTGCGCAGAATGCCTGCGTTGATGACGGCGTTGTCGAACGAGAGCGAGATCTCCAGGATGGACAGGATCCCGACAATCGCCAGCCCCTGCCACCCCCAAAGCACGCCCGCCAAGGCGAGGCCGGCCGCCGTGGCGGCGAACGACCAGCCAAAGGTTTTCAGGAGCACTGCCTACCCAATCCCTCGCTGTATGGGGTCCCCCGCGCGCAGCGCGCGGCGCTTTACGAAACGTTGACCCCGAAGTCTAGAGCGATGCCCCGGAGACCCGACGCGTACCCCTGCCCGACTGCCCGGAACTTCCATTCGCCCTGGTAGCGATACACCTCGCCGAAGATCATCGCGGTCTCCGTCGAGGCGTCCTCGCTGAGGTCGTAGCGGGCGAGTTCGCTGCCGTCGGCCTGATTGACGATGCGGATAAACGCGTTGCTGACCTGTCCGAAGCTTTGGCCGCGCAGATCGGCGTCATGGATCGAGACCGGAAAGACGATCTTGTCGACCTGCTCGGGTACCTGGGAAAGATCCACCAGGACCGACTCGTCGTCGCCCTCACCCTCGCCGGTGAGGTTGTCCCCGGTGTGCTCGACGGAGCCCTCGGGACTTTTGAGGTTGTTGTAGAAGACGAAGTACTCGTCCCCCAGCACCCGGCCCGACTGGCACAGCAACGCGCTGGCGTCCAGATCGAAGGGCGCGCCGGTCGTGGACCGCGCGTCCCAGCCGAGGCCGACCATGATCTGTGTGAGATTCGGAGCGGCCTTGGACAGGGAGACATTGCCCCCCTTGGCAAGCGTGACGCTCATCGTTCGCTTCCTCCCCGGTGTCGGTGCGGTCCGCCCGGCGGACGGCCCGCAACCCTCGTTCAAGCGCGTCCGGCGCCGCACTCCCCGGACGGGGACGTACGACGCCGGACGCGGTCGTGCTTGGCTCGGGCCGCCACTACGGCAGCGCCGCACGGCCGGACGCCGACGGTCGGACCTCGGTCCGGCCGGTCAGACGTTGACGCCGAAGTCCTGCGCGATGCCGCGCAGGCCCGAGGCGTAGCCCTGGCCGATGGCCCGGAACTTCCACTCCGCGCCGTTGCGGTACAGCTCGCCGAAGACCATGGCGGTCTCCGTCGAGGCGTCCTCGCTCAGGTCGTAGCGCGCCAGCTCATTGTTGTCGGCCTGGTTGACCACGCGGATGAAGGCGTTACGGACCTGGCCGAAGCTCTGCTGGCGGGTCTCGGCGTCGTAGATCGACACCGGGAAGACGATCTTGGATACATCGGCCGGCACCGCGGCCAGATTCACCTTGATCTGCTCGTCGTCGCCTTCGCCCTCACCGGTGATGTTGTCACCGGTGTGCTCGACCGAACCGTCCGGGCTCTTCAGGTTGTTGAAGAACACGAAGTTCTGGTCGTTGCCCACCTTGCCCTGGTCGTTCGTCAGCAGGGCGCTGGCGTCCAGGTCGAAGTCCGTACCGGTGGTGGTACGCGCGTCCCAGCCCAGACCGACGATGACGGCGGTCAGGTTGGGGGCTTCCTTCGTCAGCGAGACGTTGCCGCCCTTGCTGAGGCTGACTCCCACGAGTCCTCCCATAGATTCGAGGGGTACCTGCGCCCCCATCGTGCATGGCATCGGATCAACGAATTGATCCTAGTGACCGGTTCCCACCGATTGCAGATATCGCACCTGGATCATGCGGATGTCTGCCCGGTGGGCGCAGCGATGCCTGGGAGCGCGCGCCGGCTCAGAGGGTGCCGAGCGCCTTGACGTAGTCGTTCAGGTCGCGGGCGTCGGGCAGGCCGTTGACGACCGTCCAGCGCACCACGCCCTCCTTGTCGATGATGAACGTGCCGCGCACCGCGCAGCCCTTCTCCTCGTCGAAGACGCCGTACGCCCGCGAGGCCTCGCCGTGCGGCCAGAAGTCCGACAGCAGCGGGTACTCCAGACCCTCCTGCTCGGCGAAGACGCGCAGCGAGAACGGGGAGTCGTTGGAGACGGCCAGCAGCTGGACGTCGTCGTTGACGAACTTCGGCAGCTCGTCACGGAGCGCGCAGAGCTCGCCGGTGCACACACCGGTGAAGGCGAAGGGGTAGAAGAGGAGGACAACGGCCTTCTCACCGCGGAAGTCGGAGAGCTTGACCAGCTCGCCGTGCTGGTTCTTCAGCTCGAAATCCGGAGCCTTCGTGCCGACCTCGATCGCCATGGGTGCTTCCCTTCCGCTCACTCTCAACAGGACGCGCCCAACCCTACGCGCCGGTGTGCACGCCCGGGGAACCCCTCCTGAACAGGGCCGAGCCCCCTCCGGAACAGGGCGGAGGGGGCTCGGCGGCGAACGTCGGGTCGGTGCGGCTCAGCGCTTGCCGGACTTGGGGGTGACCAGGCGGCTGCCGGTCCAGTCCTTGGCCGCGTTGATGCTCTTGGTCTGGGACAGACCCGCGGTCTGCGCGGCCTCATTGATGTCGCTCGGCTCGACGTAGCCCTCACGGCCGGTCTTCGGGGTCAGCAGCCAGATCTGCCCGCCCTCGTCGATCAGGCCGATGGCGTCCACCAGCGCGTCCGTGAGGTCGCCGTCCTCGTCGCGGAACCACAGCACCACGACGTCACAGACGTCGTCGTAGTCCTCGTCGACGAGATCCTGGCCGATCACGGTCTCAATGCCTTCGCGGAGATCCTGATCGACGTCGTCGTCGTAACCGATCTCCTGGACCACCTGTCCGGGCTCGAACCCCAGCCTGGCGGCAGGGTTGGTCCGCTCCTCCGCGTGGTCCGCGGTCGCGCTCACGGATTGCCTCCTGTCATGTTTCGGAAATGCTCGGGGACCCCGCGCGTGCGCGGAGCATTGGGCGTAGTCCACACGGGCCGGGCGGATCGCGCAAGTACCCGGCGGTTCAGACCGCCGAAACGGTGACGTTTGGAGGCGTCTCGCCGCAACCACGACCCCAGTAGGACAGGCCGAAGTGATTCACGCCACAGCTTTCTGCAGGGTTTATCGGGTACTCGCGCGAGACTGGTCCCTTCGGGGGGCGGCCGCGGCGCGTGGACCTGATTTCGGGGTCCGCACGTCCGTACGCGAAGGACTTTCGACATGGGCGTATGGTTGCGATTTGGCCGACCCGAGAAATCGGCCTTTTCAGCGCCCTCTCTCTACGGATGGGTTACCCATCGGTAGAGGTGACGTATCCCTGTGGCTCGGTACACGATGGAAGACGGCGCGACACCAAGGCAGAGACAGCATTCGTCCGTGCACAGCAGCAATCCCTTGCGGGGCACGACACGAACCGAACACGAAGGAACAGCGTGGCTTCCGGATCCGATCGAAACCCGATCATCATTGGCGGCCTTCCCAGCCAGGTCCCGGACTTCGATCCCGAAGAAACCCAGGAATGGCTCGACTCGCTCGACGCGGCCGTCGACGAGCGAGGCCGGGAACGTGCCCGCTACCTCATGCTCCGCCTGATCGAGCGCGCCCGCGAGAAGCGTGTGGCCGTGCCCGAGATGCGCAGCACGGACTACGTGAACACCATCGCGACCAAGGACGAGCCGTTCTTCCCGGGTAACGAGGAGATCGAGCGCAAGGTCCTGAACGCGACCCGGTGGAACGCGGCCGTGATGGTCTCGCGCGCCCAGCGTCCGGGCATCGGCGTCGGCGGCCATATCGCCACCTTCGCCTCCTCCGCCTCCCTCTACGACGTGGGCTTCAACCACTTCTTCCGGGGCAAGGACCAGGGTGACGGCGGCGACCAGATCTTCTTCCAGGGCCATGCCTCGCCCGGTGTCTACGCCCGCGCGTACCTCCTGGACCGGCTGACCGAGAACCAGCTCGACGCCTTCCGCCAGGAGAAGTCCAAGGCTCCCGACGGGCTGTCCAGCTACCCGCACCCGCGGCTGATGCCGGACTTCTGGGAGTTCCCGACCGTCTCGATGGGCCTTGGCCCGCTCGGTGCGATCTACCAGGCGCGGATGAACCGCTACATGGAGGCGCGCGGTATCGCCGACACCTCCAAGTCGCACGTCTGGGCGTACCTCGGCGACGGCGAGATGGACGAGCCCGAGTCGCTCGGCCAGCTGTCCATCGCCGCCCGTGAGGGCCTGGACAACCTGACCTTCGTCGTCAACTGCAACCTGCAGCGCCTGGACGGCCCGGTCCGCGGCAACGGCAAGATCATGCAGGAGCTGGAGTCGCAGTTCCGCGGCGCCGGCTGGAACGTGATCAAGCTGGTGTGGGACCGCAGCTGGGACCCGCTGCTCGCGCAGGACCGCGACGGCATCCTGGTGAACAAGCTCAACACCACCCCCGACGGCCAGTTCCAGACGTACGCCACCGAGACCGGTTCGTACATCCGCGAGCACTTCTTCGGTGACGACCACCGGCTGCGGGCGATGGTCGAGGGCATGACCGACGACCAGATCCTGCACCTGGGCCGCGGCGGTCACGACCACAAGAAGATCTACGCGGCGTATGCGGCGGCCAAGGCCCACAAGGGCCAGCCGACGGTGATCCTCGCGCAGACCGTCAAGGGCTGGACGCTCGGTCCCAACTTCGAGGGCCGCAACGCGACCCACCAGATGAAGAAGCTGACGGTCGAGGACCTCAAGGGCTTCCGTGACCGGCTGCACCTGCCGATCCCGGACAAGGACCTGGAGGACGGCGCGCCCCCGTACTACCACCCGGGCCGCGACTCCGAAGAGATCCAGTACATGCACGACCGCCGCAAGGGCCTGGGCGGCTATGTGCCGACCCGTGTCGTGCGTGCCAAGCCGCTGCAGCTGCCGGACGACAAGGCCTATGCGGGCGCCAAGAAGGGTTCGGGGCAGCAGAAGATCGCCACGACGATGGCGTTCGTCCGGGTCCTGAAGGACCTGATGCGGGACAAGGAGATCGGCAAGCGTTTCGTGCCGATCGCGCCCGACGAGTACCGCACCTTCGGTATGGACGCGTTCTTCCCGTCGGCCAAGATCTACAACCCGCTGGGCCAGCAGTACGAGTCGGTGGACCGCGAACTGCTCCTCGCGTACAAGGAGTCGCCGACCGGGCAGATGCTGCACGACGGCATCACCGAGGCGGGCTGCACGGCCTCGCTGATCGCCGCGGGTTCCGCCTATGCGACGCACGGCGAGCCGCTGATCCCGGTCTATGTCTTCTACTCGATGTTCGGGTTCCAGCGGACCGGTGACCAGTTCTGGCAGATGGCCGACCAGCTCTCCCGCGGCTTCGTGCTCGGCGCGACCGCCGGCCGTACGACGCTGACCGGTGAGGGGCTGCAGCACGCGGACGGCCACTCGCAGCTGCTGGCCTCGACCAACCCGGCCTGTGTCTCCTACGACCCGGCCTACGGCTACGAGATCGCGCATATCGTCAAGGACGGTCTGCGCCGGATGTACGGCGAGAACTCCGAGGACGTCTTCTACTACCTCACCGTCTACAACGAGCCGATCCTGCACCCCGCGGAGCCGGCCGACGCCGACGTCGAGGGCATCCTCAAGGGTCTGCACCGTGTGAAGCCCGGCGAGAAGGGCGAGCACACCGCCCAGATCCTCGCCTCGGGTGTCGCGGTGCCGTGGGCGGTCGAGGCCCAGCAGATCCTCGCGGACGAGTGGAACGTCAAGGCCGATGTCTGGTCGGCGACGTCCTGGAACGAGCTGCGCCGCGACGCGGTGGAGATCGAGGAGCACAACCTGCTGCACCCGGAGGAGGAGCAGCGCGTCCCGTACGTGACGCAGAAGCTCCAGGGTGCCGAGGGCCCGAAGATCGCGGTCTCGGACTGGATGCGTTCCGTTCCGGACCAGATCGCGCGCTGGGTTCCCGGCACGTACCAGTCGCTGGGTGCCGATGGCTTCGGCTTCGCGGACACCCGTGGTGCGGCCCGCCGCTTCTTCCACATCGACGCGCAGTCCATCGTCCTTGGCGTGCTCACCGAGCTCGCCAAGGAGGGCAAGGTCGACCGGTCGCTGCTGAAGCAGGCGATCGACCGTTACCAGCTCCTGGACGTCGCGGCCGCCGACGCGGGTGAGGCCGGCGGCGACGCCTGACCTCTCCGCGGCCTGCCGCCGCACCGCTTCCGCCGCGCCCCCCCGACCAGCGTCCCTCGCCGGTCGGGGGGCGCGGTGCTGCGTGGCGGGGTCCACGGGTGCGCGGAGGCAGGCCCGTGGGCGGTCGGTTCAGCGCTCCCATACCTTGAACGCCCTGACGCGGTACGGGGATCGGGGCACCCAGCTGCCGCCGCCCGGATAGGTGTCGAACTCGGCGGTCTCGGCGCATTCCCCGCTCTGGTAGGTGGTGACCGGCCGGCCCGTGCGGTTGGCGAGGGCGGCGGCGCTGCTCCCCTTGGGCAGGGGGACGCAGCTCTCGATGTCGATGCCGGACAGTTCATAGGTCCGCCGGGCGCCGCCGAAGTCGCCCTTCGGCCAGAGGCAGAGCTGGCCCGCGTCACAGGCGCCGGAGGCGGCGGTCCGGCCGGCGGCGGCCGCGTGTGCGGCCGGGGTGCCGAGGGTGGCCGGGGCGGCGAGTGCCGCGGTCAGCACGGCCAGCAGGCCGGTGAGGAGTGCGGTGGTCCGGGATGTGCGCAGGTGCATGGAATCTCCCCCGTGGAGTGTGTCGCTGAGGCCCCGCGAGGCGGGCCGGTTGCCCGCGGCGGGTTCGTCATCGAGCTTCGCGAGGGCGGGGTGCGGATGCCAAGCCCGTGGCGGCACTGCCACCCGGATCAGGTATGTGGACAGACCAACGCGCCCGAGCGGGGCGGCCGGTGCGCGAGGTTGACGTGCGGCGGGGCGGGGCGGGCAGACCGCGGAACCGTTCCTCCCGGTGTCTGCCGGGGGCGGAGGCCGCGGGCGGTGCACCGTGCGCCGTAGTGGTGGTGAGCCGGTTCCCGGACCTGCTCATCCGGATGAGGGATTCGGCCCGCCGAGGGAGACCAACTGCCGCCTGGGGAAAGGCGGATAGGGCCCGAGGGCGGCTCGCGGCGGGTGGTTGACGCCCGCACCGACCGCACCGACCGCGCCGCCCCGGCCACCCCGCGCCGGCAGCCCGCTCGCACACGCAACGGCGCGCGGCCCGGACGAGGAAACCTCGTGCGGGCCGCGCGCCAAGTGCCACGGGCGGGGGCCGCCGGTCGTACGTCGCTCCGCGAACCGGGCACGCCGTACGGCCGGGGTGCCGGTCAGATGTGGCCCATGCCGGCGCCCGCCTCGGCGTTCGCGCCGCGCTTGGTGAAGAAGGCGACGACCGCGGCGACGGCCGCCACACCGCAGGCGACCATGAAGGCCTCGCTCATGCCGGACACGAAGGTGTCATGGGCGACGGAGGTGATCTTCTGGGCGAACTCCGGCGGGGTGCCCTTCGGGACCGGTGCGATACCGGCCGAGACGGCGTCGGAGAGCTGGGACGCCTGGGCGGGCGGGGCCGGCGGGAGGCCGGCCGAACGCCAGTTGCCGGGGAGGTCGCTGTCGACGCGGGAGGCCATCACCGCGCCGAGCACGGCCGTACCGAGGCTGCCGCCGACCTGCATCGCGGCCTGCTGGAGGCCGCCCGCGACGCCGGAGAGCTCCAGCGGGGCGTTGCCGACGATGACCTCGGTGGCGCCGACCATGACGGGCGCGAGCCCCAGGCCGAGCAGCGCGAACCAGAGGGACATCGGGCCGGTGCCGGTGCCGGTGTCGAGGCCGGACATGCCGTACATGGCGACGGCGGTGAGGACCATGCCGCCGACCAGCGGGATGCGCGGCCCGAACTTGGTGATCAGAGCGCCGGCCAGCGGTGAGCCGACGATCATCATGCCGGTGAGCGGGAGCAGGTGCAGACCGCTGTCCACGGGCGACATGCCGTGCACGTTCTGGAGGTAGAACGTCACGAAGAACAGGCCGCCCATGAAGGCGAAGGCCATCAGCACCATCAGGACCGTGCCGGCGGTCAGCGGCAGCGAGCGGAACATCCGCAGCGGGATGAGCGGTTCGCGGACCTTGCTCTCCAGGAGCGCGAACAGGGCGAAGAGGACCACGGCGGCGATCAGGAAGCCCCAGGTCTTCATGCTGTCCCAGTGCCACTCCCCCGCCTTGATCAGCGGCCAGATGAGGCAGAACATCGCGCCGGAGAGCAGCACGATGCCCGGGATGTCGAACGAGCGGGGGGCGTTCTCCGCGCGGTGGTCCTTGAGGATCACCAGGCCGAGGACGAGGGCCAGTACACCGACCGGAACGTTGATGAAGAACACGGACTGCCAGTTGACGTGCTCGACCAGCAGTCCGCCGACTATCGGGCCGCCGGCGGTGGAGGCGCCGATGACCATGCCCCAGATACCGATCGCCATGTTGAGCTTCTCGGCCGGGAAGGTGGCGCGCAGCAGCCCCAGCGCGGCGGGCATCAGCAGCGCGCCGAACAGGCCCTGGAGCACCCGGAAAGCGATGACCAGCGCGACCTCATGGGAGAACCCGATGGCGGCGGAGGCGGCGGCGAAGCCGAGGATGCCGATGAGGAAGGTCTGGCGGTGGCCGAAGCGGTCACCGAGCTTGCCCGCGGTGATCAGCGCGATGGCCAGGGCGAGCATGTAGCCGTTGGTGATCCACTGCACGTCGGCGAGCGAGGCGCCGAGGTCCTGCTTGATGGCCGGGTTGGCGATGGCGACGATCGTGCCGTCCAGGGCGACCATCATGACGCCGATGGCGACGGAGAAGAGGGTCAGCCACGGGTGACCGCGCAGTCCCTTCGGGGGGTCCGGTACGGGAAGGTCCGGCGCGGCTTCGGCAACCGGGGTCTGAGAACTCATACCAAGAGGCTAATGTCAGCCACTGACATTTGACAAAGCATTTCATGAGTCGGTAACTGTCATCTCGCTCACAGGTAACCTGAGCAGCGAGAACACCACGGAAAGGCGGCTCAGGATGGCGACCCCGACGCCGCAGTCGGCACCCGCGGGCCTGCGGGCACGCAAGAAACAGCGCACCCGCGACGCCCTGATCCGCGCGGCGCTCGAACTGTTCACTGAGCAGGGGTACGAGGCGACGACGATCGACGAGATCGCGGAGGCGGTGGATGTCTCCCAGCGGACGTACTTCCGCTACTTCGCGAACAAGGAGGATGTCGCCTTCGCCGTCCAGGCAATGGTTGAGGCCCGCTTCTTCGACGAACTGAGCGTGCGGCCCGCGACGGAGGCGCCGCTGACCGCACTGCGCAGCGCCGTCATGGTGGCGTGGGACGACATCGGCAGTGCGATCGAGTCGGTGATCCCGGTGGAGCTGTACATGCGGGCGTTCCGGATGATCGAGTCGACGCCCGCGCTGGTCGCCGCGCATCTGCGGCGCTCCTCCGAACTGGAGGAGCAGATGGCGCGGTTGATCGCCCGGCGCGAGGGCCTGGATGTGGACACCGATCCCCGGCCGCGGGTGCTGGTCGCCGCGTTCGGCGGGGTGATGCGGGTGGCGGGCCAGGTGTGGGGCGAGGGCCAGGAGTGCACCGTGGCGTCGATCCGCGAGCTGACCCAGTCCTATCTGGATCACATCGGGCCGGCGATGGAGGACGACTGGCGGGCGCGCTGAACGCAGCGCGCCGGGCCCGGCGGAGGAGCCGGGCGGCGGAACCCATGACTCCGTTCATCACTCGATCCACCACCCTCCGTAACGAGAACCCTTCGCTAAGCGATCATGAAGACCTCTCCCTGAGACCATCACTGCACGGCTGAGCACCGTAAATCGATGACGCGTGTCCGTTTTGGTCGAAATGCCCACCGCAAAACGTGAGATCACTCACGGTCACAGCGGAGGCCCTCTGGTGTCTCCTAGGGTGGCTCGCGGTGAATTCCTTCTCGGGCCTCGGCCCCTCCTCCGGTTTCCTGCAGTCCACGGCCTGGCGTGCCGCCCTCGCTCTGGCGGTGGTCTTCGTCATGCTCGCCATAACCGGGTGGACGGCGGTCAGAGGTACCAAGGAAGACGCCAACCCGCTGGCCACCGCCAGGACCGCCTGGCAGCACGCCACCTTCCTCGGGCGCCCGCTGCCCGACCCCCAGGGCCCGCCGGCCACGCTCCGGTCCTTCTTCGCCAAGCTCAGCCGGGGCGAGAAGCAGCAGCTCACCGCCCGCTATCCGCTGGTGGTCGGCAATATGGGCGGGGCCCCGGTGAAGCTGCGTTACCGCGCCAACCGGATGGCGATCGACGACGCCCGCCGCATCCAGAAGGGCCGGATGCACGACCAGCGGCTCACCCCCGCCGGCCGCCAGGAGGCGGGCCAGCTGATGCACCGCCTCTCTTCGATGATGGCTCCCGGGCGGCAGATCCTGGCCTTCGATCCGGCCGGCGGCGGCCGGGCCGCCGAGGTCTTCGGCAATCTCCCGGCGGCCCACCGGGTGTCCGTCGTGGTGCCCGGTGTGGACGTCAATCTGTCGACCTTCGAGCGCACCGCGCGGGCGAACACCGCGCCGGTCGGTATGGCGCGTGCCCTCTACGGCGCCGAGCGGGAGGCCCGGCCGAGCGCCCGTACGGCCGTGATCGCCTGGGCCGACTACACCTCGCCGCCCGGTATCGGCGTCGAGGCCGCCACCGGGCAGCTCGCCGCGGCCGGTGCGGTCCGGCTGCGCGACCTGGTGAACGCACTGCCCTCCTCCGACGTGGTCTCGCTCTTCTGCCACAGCTACGGCTCCGTGGTGTGCGGTGTCGCCGCCCGGGAACTGCCGTCCAACGTCAAGGACATCGCGGTGGCCGGAAGCCCCGGCATGCGGGCCGAGAACCGCTCCAGGCTGGGCACCCAGGCCCGCGTCTGGGCAATGCGGGACTCCGACGACTGGATCCAGGACATCCCGAACCTGGAGGTCGGCGGGCTCGGCCACGGCGCCGACCCGGTCGACCCGTCCTTCGGCTCCCGGATCCTGTCGGCCGACGGCGCCGAAGGGCACGCGGGCTACTTCGCGCCAGGCACCCGCAGCCTGCGCAACTTCGCGCTCGTCGGGGTCGGCGCGACCGGCACCGTCGACTGTGCGTCCGACGATCCGCAGTGCCGCACCGAACTGGTCTGAGGTCCACGGGGGCACCGGCCGGCGACCGCGGGCACGGCCCGGCGCCCGGGGACGGGCCGTGCCTGCGGAAACCGCGCCGGGCCGCCGGGACATCCACGAGGCGGGTGACGACGCGGGTGACCGGAGGGACACGCACCGCTTCGGCAGGCGTTCCCGGTGGCGTCCGGAAGGGGGACGGGTGGCCAACCGCGCGCATACGATGAGCCGCATGGGTGATGTGCTGGCCGGTTTTCACGCCGTCTGGGAGTTCGACACGGACTCCGTACTCATCCGCTTCGAACGGGGGATCCGCAAGCCGAAGCTGTTCCAGGCGCTCGGTGAGCGACGCATTCCGTACGAGGCGCTGAGCTCCGTCGAGGTGACCGAGGGCAGACGTGGCACGGTGGTGCTGCACGCCCTGCCCCGGCACGGCGCCGATCCCCTGATGGAAGCGGCGAACGGGCAGCTCAAGGAGGACGCCGATCCCTATCGGCTGGTACTGCCGGCCGACCGCGAAACGCTCGCCGAGTACTACGCCGATGAGCTGCGCACGGCGCTCGGCCCGGATGCGAAGGAGCCCGCCGACCGCCATCTGGTGGCCGCGCCGGAGCCCCCGCTGCACTTCAAGGCGTATGACGGCAAGGCGTCCTTCGACGGGCACGCGGTCACCTTCCGGTGGTTCTGGACCGGCGCGTCCTCGGCGAAGTGGAAGAGCGGCGACCAGACCTTCCCCGTGGGCGAGTTGGCCGGGGTCGAATGGCGGTCGCCGGAGATCCTCAACGGCTATCTGCGGCTGCTGGAGCGCGGCGCCCGCGAGCCGGGCACGGGCGAGGCGGACCAGGATCCGGCCGCGGTGGTGTTCGGGCTCGGGTACGGCCCTGTGCACGAGTCGCTGCCGTTCGCGGCCTCGGTGCTGCAGGCCGTACGCGCCTCCGAGCCGGTGCAGGAGACACCGGAGGGCGCGCCGGTACGCCACCGGACCGGGGAGCCCCGCCGCGATCCGGCGGATATCGCGGACCGGATACGGCACCTCGGCGACCTGCACGGCGCCGGGCTGCTGACCGACGACGAGTTCAGCGCGAAGAAGGCCGAACTGCTGGCGGAGCTGTAGGTTCCGCCGCCCGCCGCCGCTTCCCGATCAGGGCGGCACCGCGGGCCCGTTGCCCCGGCGGGGACTCATACCGTGGTACGGGGCGAAAGTCCGGCCCCTGGTATGACGCCGGGCCCGGCGCGCTCCGCTTAGATGGAGGGGCGATGAGTGAGCGATCTTCCAGCCCCGAACTCGGGTCGGCCCACGGCTCCCTGCATGAGCCGGGCCGTCAACGGGCGCTGCGCGCCGTACGGCAGGCGCTGCGGGTGCTGGCCGTGGAGCTCGGCACCCCGACCGAGCCCGGCACCCCGCTGCTGGGCACCGTCCGGAGCCGCTGGCTGCGCCGCCTGCCCTATGTTGTCGCGTTCGGGTTCGCGGTGTCCCTGCTGCCGACGACCATCAACGTCCTGCGCAACGACTACGGCCTGGCCGGCGGGCTGACCGGTGCGCTCGCCACCGCGCAGACCGTACCGCTGCTGCTCGCGGTGACCCGGCCGCTGCAGGCCTGGTGGGTGATCTTCGCCGCGGATGTCCTCGGTGCCGTGGCGCTCATCGGCGCCGACGGTGTCGCGGGCCGCGCCTGGCCCTGGCCGCCGACGGCGATCGTCGGCTATCTCGCGCTGATGCTGGCGCTGTCGCTGCGCGAGCGGCGGCGCACTCTGACCGCCGTCTGGCTGACGACCGGTGTGGCCGGGCTGCTCTCCGGGATGTTCACCCCCGACGGCAGCAACAGCACCTGGGTGCTGCTGTTCGTCCTCACTGGCGTGGTGCTGATGATGGGTGCCACCTTGCGCGAACGCGGCGACGCCCAGCGCAAGTTGATCGAGCAGGAGACCATCAGCGAGGCCGAGCGGGCCCGTCGGACGCTGCTGGAGGAGCGCGCCCGGATCGCCCGTGAACTGCATGATGTCGTCGCCCACCACATGTCGGTGATCACGGTTCAGGCGGCCAGCGCGCCCTATCGACTCAGCGGGATTCCCCGGGAGGCCGAGGACGAGTTCGGGGCGATCGCGGCGACCGCCCGGGAGTCGCTGGCGGAGATGCGCCGGCTGCTCGGGGTGCTGCGCAGCGAGGAGACCGAGCAGCACAGCGGCCCGGAGAAGACCCCGCAGCCCGGGATCGGCATGCTGCCGAAGCTGGTCGAGGGGACCGTACGGGCGGGTGTGCCGGTCGAGTTGGCGCTGCCGGAGGAGTCGGTGGCGCTCGAACCGGCGGTGGATCTGTCGGCGTACCGGATCGTTCAGGAGGCGCTGGCCAATGTGGTGCGGCATGCCCCGGGGGCGCGGACCCGGGTGTCAGTGACCACGGGCGCGGACGGCACACGGCTGACCGTACTGGTCGTCAACTCCGCGCCGTCCGCGCCCTCCGCGCCGCTGGAGGCCACCGGCACCGGCCATGGCCTGATCGGTATGCGTGAGCGGGTCCGGCTGGTCGACGGTTCGCTGGACACCGGGCCGCTGCCCGACGGCGGCTTCCGGGTCGCCGCCCGGCTCCCCCTCTCACCGCCGCCCTCCGCGGCGCCGTCCCTCTCCGCAAAGGATTCCCACTCCGTATGACCACGCGCGTGATCATCGTCGACGACCAGGCCATGGTGCGCGCGGGCTTCGCCGCGCTGCTCGCCGCGCAGAGCGATATCGATGTGGTGGGCGACGCCCCGGACGGGGTGCAGGGCGTGGCCCTGAGCCGCCGGACGCACCCCGATGTGGTGCTGATGGATGTGCGGATGCCGGAGATGGACGGGCTGGCGGCGGCCCGTCAGCTGCTCGCGCCGCCCGCCGGTGTCACCCACCGGCCGAAGGTGCTGATGCTGACCACGTTCGATGTCGATGACTATGTCTACGAGGCGCTGCGCGCGGGGGCGTCCGGCTTTCTCCTCAAGGACGCGCCGCCGGCCGATCTGATCTCCGCGGTGCGGGTCGTGGCGGCCGGTGAGGCGCTGCTCGCACCGTCCGTGACCCGGCGGCTGATCGCCGATTTCGCCCGCTCGGGGCCGGTGCCCCGCAAGGGCCGGCCCGCGCTGCGGCTGAACGGCCTCACACCGCGCGAGACGGAGGTCCTGGAGCTGATCGCCCGCGGGCTGTCGAACCAGGAGATCGCCGATGCGCTGATCGTCGCCGAGCAGACCGTGAAGACCCATGTCAGCCGGGTGCTGGCCAAGTTGGACCTCCGGGACCGCGCCCAGGCCGTGATCTTCGCGTATGAGTCGGGGCTGGTCGCTCCAGGGGAGCGATAGCGCCCGCGCGCTCCTCCCTGAGGACGAGCGCGGCCGGGGCGCCCCTACTCCCGTAGCCCCCGGGAGTCCCCTCCACGGTGTGACGACCCGCCATGCCCCCTCTTCCTAGGTTTCCCTCCGGCACGCCTCCGGGAGAGGGAGACACCATCATGTCCAGCCTGTGCGGCATCGTCCGGCGCGGCAGACGCCCGTTCACCGTCGGCGCGGCCGCGGTGGCGGACCGCACGCCCGCGGACCGCGACCGTGCGCTCGACGGGCTGCGGGCGCTGGCGCTGCTCGCGGTCCCCCTTGGCCACTGGCTGATCGGGGGCTTCACCCTGGACGCCGGGGGCGCGCTGCACAACGCCAGCCTGCTGACCGCCGTCGGCGGGCTCGCACCGGCCAGTTGGGTCCTGCAGATGCTCGGCATCTTCTTTCTGGTCGGCGGGCATGCGTCGGTGCTGTCCCTGCGGCGCGCCACCGGGCGGGGCGAGTCCACCCGGTCCTGGCTGCGCGGCCGACTGGTGCGGCTGGGCCGTCCGGTGCTCGGGGTGACGGCCGTATGGGCGATGCTGCTGCCCCTGCTCTACACACTGGGCGTGCCGGAGGCGACCCTGCGGACCGGGGCGACGCTGGTGATCCAGCCGCTGTGGTTCGTCGGCGTGTACGCGGTGATCACCGCGCTGACACCCTGCTGTGTTCGCGCCGCCCGGTGGATGGGTGCCTGGGCCGCGGCCCCCCTGGCGGCGTCCGTGGCCGCGGTGGACTTCCTGCGCTACGGGCCGTACGCCGATGCCGTGCCACCGTGGCTGAGCCTGCTCAACCTGCTGCCCGGCTGGATGTTCGCCTATCAGCTCGGCGTCTCCTGGGGCGAGCGGCGGCTCGGGCGGCGCGCCGCCTGGTCGCTGCTGCTCGGCGGCGCCGCGGTGTTCGCCGCGCTGCTGCTGTTCTTCCACTACCCAGCGAGCATGGTCGGCGTCCCCGGGCAGCACCGGACGAACTCCCACCCGCCGTCGCTGCTGGTCCTGGCGCTGGCGGCGGCCCAGTCCGGTGCGGCGGTGCTGCTCCGTGACCGGCTCGCCCGGCTGCTGCGCCGCCCCGCCCTGTGGACTCCGGTGGCGCTCGTCAACCTCTCCGCGCTGACGATCCTGTGCTGGCACCAGACAGCACTGCTGTCGACGGCCGTACCGGCATCCTTCCTGGGACAGATCCCCGGACTGACGGCGGCGCCCGACTCCCTCGGCTGGCTCCTGGCCCGGCTCGCCTGGCTGCCGGTGTTCGCCGCCGCGCTCCTCCTGATCGGCCGCACCACCCGCCGCTTCGACGCGCCCTGGACGGGTGTCACCGGGGCCCGCCGGGCCGCCACCGCGCTGCTGGCCGCCGGGTTCGGGGCCTTCGCGCTGGGGCTGGCCTAGGGCGAGGTTCGCTCCGTACGGCAAAGGGGGCGGGCGCCCCGCCCCCTGCCGGCCTACTCCCGCCCCGCCGAGGTGAACGACATATCCGCGTACCGCGCCCCCGCGACCTGCCCGGCGATCGGCTCCAGCCGCGCCAGATCCTCCTCGGTCAGCCGGATCCGGGTCGCCGCGGTGTTTTCCTCGACCCGGCCGCGCTTACGGGTGCCGGGGATCGGGACGACGGCCAGACCGCGTGCGTCGGCCTGCTGCTGCAGCCAGGCCAGCGCTATCTGGCCGGGCGTGGCGTCATGGGCGGCGGCGATCGCGCGGACCGGCTCCAGCAGCGCGGCGTTGGCGGCCGCGTTGTCGCCGGTGAAGCGGGGCTGCTGACGCCGGAAGTCGTCCGCGCCCAGCTCCTGGTCGGCGTGCACGAACGCACCGGTCAGGAAGCCCCGGCCGAGCGGTGAGTACGGCACCACACCGACACCGAGTTCGGCCGCCGCCTGCACCACACCGTCCTCAATGTCCCGGCTGAACAGCGACCACTCGGACTGCAGCGCCGCGATCGGATGCACGGCCTGCGCGGCCCGCAGTTCGCCGCCGGTCACCTCGCTCAGCCCCAGGTGCTTCACCTTGCCCTCGGTGACGAGCTCGGCCATCGCGCCGACCGACTCCTCGATCGGGACGTTCACATCGCGCCGGTGCATGTAATACAGGTCGATCTGGTCCACGCCCAGGCGCCGGAGGCTGCCCTCGACGGCCTGGCGGAGGTAGGCGCGGTCATTGCGGATGATGCGTTTCGTCGCGTCGTCCGGGTCGACGGCCAGTGCGAACTTGGTGGCCAGGACGACCTCGTCGCGGTGCGCCCGGATGAACGGGGCGATGAACTTCTCGTTCTCCCCCATGCCGTACATATCGGCGGTGTCGAAGAGCGTCACGCCCAGTTCGAGGGCGCGCTCCAGTGTGGCCCGTGCCTCATCCGTGTCCGTCGGACCGTAGGCGAAGCTCATGCCCATACAGCCGAGACCCTGTACCCCGACCCGCGGTCCACCGTTGCCCAGTTCGACGGTCTCGATCTTCTCGCTGCCCATGGAAACCTCAGAACCTCTCGGACGCCCGCCGGGCGTCGGCATAGATATCGATCTTGTGGTCGAGGACGTCCAGCGTGCTCTGCAGCTCGGCGATGCGCTGCCGTACGTCCTCGCGGTGCGCGGTCAGCAGCTGCTCCCGCTCGGTGAAGGTGCACTCACCGGCCCGCACCAGCTCGGCGTAGCGGACCATGTCCGCGACCGGCATACCGGTCAGCCGCAGCTTGGACACCAGGCTCAGCCAGTCCAGATCGCGGTTGCTGAAGCGGCGCTGCCCCGTGTGGGTGCGGTCCACATGCGGCATCAGGCCGATGCGCTCGTACCAGCGCAGGGTGTGGGCGCTGAGCCCGGTGTGCTGCGCCACCTCGCTGATCGTGTAGCGGTCGCGGCCCGTGGGCAGCGGATGCGAGGGCGCGGTGCGGCAGTCGCGCAGCGCCGTCGGCCCCCTCCCGGCCGCGGTCGCGCCGCTCGCCGCCGGTTGGATCTGCGTCACCGTCATGCCCGTCTCCCCTGTTGCGCCGGACGGCCCCGGCGTTTTCGCCGGAAGCCTCTCGACGTCGTCAACGCTAGAGACTTCGAGTGCACTCCAGGCAAGCGACGGTCACGGGCAGACTTGACCGGAATTTGAGGACGTTAGGCTCGTGGGCATGCAGAGCCTGCGGATGATCGAGAACTGGCCGGTGCCCACCGCTGCGGCCGCCGTCGTACGAGCCGATGGGTCGGTGGCCGGCGCGTACGGCCCCCTGGAGCACCGCTTCCCGCTGGCGTCCGTGACCAAGCCGCTGGCCGCGTACGCCGCGCTGCTGGCCGTCGAGGAGGGCGCCGTCGAGCTGGACGAACCGGCCGGGCCCGAGGGGTCCACGGTGCGTCATCTCCTCGCCCACACCTCGGGGCTGGCCTTCGACGAGCAGCGCGCGATGGCCGCGCCCGGCACCCGCCGGATCTACTCCAACGCGGGGTTCGAGGCGCTGGGTGACCACATAGCCAAGGCGACCGACATCCCCTTCGCGCAGTATCTGCACGAGGCGGTCTTCGCCCCCCTCGGGATGACCGCGACGGAGCTGTCCGGCTCGCCCGCCAAGGACGGCGTCTCCACAGTCGCCGACCTGATCCGCTTCGCAGCCGAGCTGCAGGCACCCCGGCTGCTCGCCCCGCAGACGCTCGCGGCCGCGACCCAGGTCGTCTTCCCCGGTCTGTCGGGTGTGCTGCCGGGCTACGGGCACCAGAAGCCCAACGACTGGGGCCTGGGCTTCGAGATCCGCGACGGCAAGTCACCGCACTGGACGGGCGGGTCGTCCTCGCCCCGTACGTTCGGGCACTTCGGGCAGTCCGGGACGTTCCTGTGGGTGGACCCGGATGCCGGCGCGGCCTGTGTGGCGCTGGCCGACCGGGCCTTCGGACCGTGGGCGATCGAGACCTGGCCGCCGCTGACGGACGCGGTGCTGGCCGAACTGGCGGAGACGGCCTGACCCGCCCGGAAGGCGCCGGACGCCACCGGCCGCCCCCGGAGCCGGCTCACCCGTAGACCGGCTCCGGCCCCATCTCCCACACCAGGCACTCCGCCGCCGCCAGCCCCCGCAGCTCCAGCCCCTCCCCGTCGGTGATCCGCGCCGCGTCGCCGGCCTCCAGGCGCTCGTCGCCGAGCCGGACGGCGCCGCGCACCACCTGCACATAGGCCCGTGCGGCATCCGGCACCGCGGTGCGCTCACCCTCGCCGAGGCGGCGCACATGCAGCAGGGCACCGGCCCGCGGCACCGCGTACGGGGTGCCGTCGGCGATCCCGCGCACCACCTCGTACGAGGGCTCCCCGCCGAATTCCCGCGGCGCCAGCCACATCTGGACGAAGCACAGCGGCCGGTCGCCGTCGTTGCGCTCCACATGCCGGACGCCGCCCGCCGAGCTGAGCCGCTGGAGATCGCCGGGGCGCACGGTCGTCTCGTGTCCGGCCGAGTCGCGGTGGGTCAGCTCACCCTCGACCACCCAGGTCACGATCTCCGTGTCGCGGTGCGGATGCTCGTCGAAGCCGGCGCCGGCCGCCAGCCGCTCCTCGTTACAGGCGATCAGCGCCCCGAAACGCAGATTCTCCGGGTCGAAACGGTGCCCGAAGGAGAACGCGTGCAGCGACTCGATCCCGGCCTCCGCGTCCCCGCCCGGATACCGCTCATGGCCTCTCCGCACCTGAATCATGGGCCCACGGTAGCCCCGCCCCCGCACCTGCCCGCCCCGATAGTGCAGGCTTGTCCCGTGTCTGAACCCGCATCGCGCGACGCGCACCCGCACTCCGCCACCCTCCGGCGCCTGGAGAACTCCTCCGGCAAACTGGCGGCCGCGGCCATCGCCCGCATGGACGCCACGCTGCCGTGGTACCGCGCGATGCCCCCGGAGAATCGTTCCTGGATCGGCCTGGTGGCACAGGCCGGTATCGCCGCCTTCACCGAATGGTTCCGGCATCCGGAGACCCCCCAGGCGATCAGCACCGACGTCTTCGGCACGGCGCCGCGCGAGCTGACCCGGGCGATCACGCTGCGGCAGACCGTCGAGATGGTCCGGACCACCATCGAGGTCATGGAGTCCGCGATCGACGAGGTCGCGGCCCCGGGCGATGAGTCCGTGCTGCGCGAGGCGCTGCTGGTCTACGCCCGGGAGATCGCCTTCGCCACCGCCCAGGTCTACGCCCAGGCCGCCGAGGCCCGCGGCGCCTGGGACGCCCGGCTGGAGTCGCTGGTGGTCAACGCGGTGCTGTCGGGGGAGGCGGACGAGGGCGCGGTCTCCCGTGCGGCGGCGCTGGGCTGGAATTCCCCCGAGCATGTGTGTGTGGTGCTGGGCACCGCGCCGGACGGGGACAGCGAGCTGACCGTGGAGGCGATCCGGCGGGCCGCCCGGCACGCCAAGCTCCAGGTGCTGACCGGGGTGCTGGGCTCCCGTCTGGTGGTGATCGCGGGCGGTTCGGACAATCCGCTGAAGGCCGCCAAGGCGCTGATCGGCCCGTATGCCGCCGGGCCCGTGGTGGCCGGCCCGGTGGTCTCCGATCTGCTGGCCGCGACCCGCTCGGCACAGGCCGCCGCCGCCGGACTGCGGGCGTGTGCCGCCTGGCCGGACGCCCCGCGGCCGGTCCTCGCGGACGATCTGCTGCCGGAGCGCGCGATGGCCTCGGACCCGGTCGCGCGTGAGCAGTTGGTGGAGGAGATCTACAGACCGCTGGAGGAAGCCGGGTCGGCGCTGCTGGAGACACTGAGCGTCTATCTGGAGCAGGCGAGCAGTCTGGAGGGGGCCGCCCGGATGCTCTTCGTGCACCCCAACACCGTGCGCTATCGGCTCCGACGTGTGACCGACGTCACCGGATGGTCACCCTCCGATGTGCGCTCGGCGTTCACCCTCCGTATCGCACTGATTCTGGGGCGTCTGGCTGACGGTGAGGCACAGCCCTAGACTTTTGTCGGACACCAACAATTCCCCCGATGGTTCTTCGTCCTTGTCCCCACGGGCGGGCGGAACCACCCACAAGAGAGAGTGTGAGGGTGCTCGTACTCGTCGCTCCCGGCCAAGGCGCTCAGACGCCCGGCTTCCTGACTCCCTGGCTCGACCTTCCCGGTGTCGAGGCCCAGCTCCGTACCTGGTCGGACGCCATCAACCTGGACCTGGTCCACTACGGAACGAAGGCGGACGAGGAGGAGATCCGCGACACCGCGGTGGCCCAGCCGCTGCTGGTGGCCTCGGCCCTGCTCTCCGCCCGTCAGCTGTTCGCCACGACCGACGAGGTCGCCACGCGGACCGGCGCGGTGGCCGGTCACAGCGTCGGTGAGCTGGCCGCCGCGGCGCTGGCCGGCACGCTGTCCGACGAGGACGCGATGACGCTGGTGCGCCGGCGCGGCCAGGCGATGGCCGAGGCCGCCGCCGTCACCGAGACCGGTATGGCCGCGCTGCTGGGCGGCGACGAGGCCGTGGTCATCCCGCATCTGGAGCAGCTGGGCCTGACGCCGGCGAATGTGAACGGCGCCGGGCAGATCGTTGCCGCGGGCACCGCCGAGCAGATCGCCGCGCTCGTCGAGAACAAGCCGGAGGGCACTCGCCGGGTCGTACCGCTGAAGGTGGCCGGCGCGTTCCATACTCACCACATGGCACCCGCCGTTTCGGCCCTGGAATCCGCGACCACCCAGCTGTCGGTCGCCGATCCGCGCACCCGCTACGTCTCCAACAAGGACGGCGCCGCGGTCTCCTCCGGCCAGGAGCTGGTCCAGCGGCTGGTGGGCCAGGTGGCCAACCCCGTGCGCTGGGACCTGTGCATGGAGACCTTCAAGGAGCTCGGGGTCACCGCGCTCATCGAGGCGGCGCCCGGCGGCACGCTCACCGGCCTGGCCAAGCGCGCACTGCCCGGTGTGCGGACCCTCGCCCTGAAGACGCCCGACGACCTCGACGCGGCCCGCACGCTGATCGCCGAGCAATCCGCACCGGCCGAATAGGAGTCCGCAGCGCATGACCTCGAAGATCAAGCCCTCGAAGGGCGCCCCGTACGCGCGGATCATGGGCGTCGGCGGCTACCGCCCGACGCGTGTCGTGCCGAACGAGGAGATCCTCAAGCACATCGACTCGTCCGACGAGTGGATCCGCTCGCGGTCCGGTATCGCGACCCGCCACTGGGCGGGCCCCGAGGAGACCGTCGCGACCATGTCGGTCGAGGCGTCCGGCAAGGCCATCGCCGACGCCGGGATCACGCCCGAGCAGATCGGCGCCGTGATCGTCTCCACCGTTTCGCACTTCAAGCAGACCCCGGCGATCGCGACCGAGATCGCGCACCGGATCGGGGCAGGTAAGCCGGCCGCGTTCGACATCTCGGCGGGCTGTGCGGGCTTCGGCTACGGACTGACCCTGGCCAAGGGCCTGGTGACCGAGGGGTCGGCGGAGTATGTGCTGGTCCTCGGTGTGGAGCGGCTCTCGGACCTGACCGACCTGGAGGACCGCGCGACGGCCTTCCTCTTCGGTGACGGGGCCGGTGCGGTGATCGTCGGCCCGGCCAACGAGCCCGCGATCGGCCCCACGGTCTGGGGTTCGGAGGGCGACAAGGCCGAGACCATCAAGCAGACCCTCGGCTGGGACGTCTACCGTCCCACCCCGGTCCCCGGAGGGGACGCGCCCGAGGGCCGCCCGGCTCCGGAGGAGATCCGCTACCCCGCCATCACACAGGAGGGCCAGGCGGTCTTCCGGTGGGCGGTGTTCGAGATGGCGAAGGTCGCCCAGCAGGCGCTGGACGCGGCCGGAGTCAGCCCGGACGACCTGGATGTCTTCATTCCGCACCAGGCCAACATGCGGATCATCGACTCGATGGTGAAGACTCTGAAGCTGCCGGAGAGCGTCACGGTCGCCCGCGATGTGGAGACCACCGGCAACACCTCGGCCGCCTCCATTCCGCTCGCCATGGAGCGGCTGTTGGCGACCGGACAGGCCAAGAGCGGCGACACCGCGCTGGTCATCGGCTTCGGGGCGGGTCTCGTCTACGCCGCGACGGTGGTTACCCTCCCCTAGGCAAGATCTGCGCAGCACCGTACGTCCCCGGACGTGTCGGCCGTCGCACGGATCATCACCGCAAGTACGCAGTTTCCCCTTAAAATGACCGAAGGAGCGCCATCATGGCCGCCACTCAGGAAGAGATCGTCGCCGGTCTCGCCGAGATCGTGAACGAGATCGCCGGGATCCCCACCGAGGACGTCCAGGTGGACAAGTCCTTCACCGACGACCTGGACGTTGACTCGCTGTCCATGGTCGAGGTCGTCGTCGCCGCCGAAGAGCGCTTCGACGTGAAGATCCCGGACGACGACGTCAAGAACCTCAAGACGGTCGGCGACGCGACCGAGTACATCCTCAAGCACCAGAGCTGATCCAGCTCCCGCGCATGTCGCCACCCCGCGGTGGCGCCGTCGATTCAGACCCCTCTACCCGTGGAGTAAGAATTCCCGTGAATGCGACCAATCGCACCGTGGTCGTCACCGGTATCGGCGCAACCACACCGCTGGGTGGCGACACCGCTTCGACCTGGGAGGCCATGCTCGCCGGACGCTCCGGTGTCAGCACCCTCGAACAGGACTGGGCCACCGATCTGCCGGTTCGTATCGCCGGACAGATCGCCGTGGAGCCCTCCGAGATCATTCCCCGTCCGCAGGCCCGCAAGCTGGACCGCTCGGCGCAGTTCGCGCTCGTCGCGGCCCAGGAGGCCTGGAAGGACGCGGGCTTCACCGCCAAGGCGGGCGAGGACACCTCGGTCAACCCCGACCGTCTGGGCGCCGTCATCGCCTCCGGTATCGGCGGTGTGACGACCCTGCTCGACCAGTACGACGTGCTCAAGGAGAAGGGCGTACGCCGCGTCTCCCCGCACACCGTGCCGATGCTGATGCCGAACTCGCCGTCCGCGAACGTCGGCATCGAGTTCAACGCCCGCGCCGGTGTCCACACCCCGGTCTCGGCGTGTGCGTCGGGCGCCGAGGCCATCGGCTACGCGATCGAGATGATCCGCTCCGGCCGCGCCGATGTCGTCGTCGCGGGTGGCACGGAGGCCGCCATCCACCCGCTGCCGATCGTCGCGTTCGGCAACATGATGGCGATGTCCAAGAACAACGACGACCCGCAGGGCGCCTCGCGTCCCTGGGACGTCGACCGCAACGGCTTCGTGCTCGGCGAGGGCGCCGGCGTGATCATCCTGGAGTCCGAGGAGCACGCCAGGGCCCGCGGCGCCAAGATCTACGCGGAGGCCGTCGGCCAGGGCATCTCGGCCGACGCGCACCACATCACGCAGCCCGAGCCGTCCGGCAACGGCATCGCGGCGGCGCTGCAGAACCTGCTCGACAACACCGACCTCCAGCCCGCCGAGATCGTGCACGTCAACGCGCACGCGACCTCGACGCCGGCCGGTGACGTCGGTGAGCTCCGGGCGCTGCGCAAGGCGTTCGGTGACGACGTCGACCACATGGCCATCACCAGCACCAAGTCGATGACCGGCCACCTCCTGGGCGGCGCGGGCGGTATCGAGACGGTGGCCACGGTCCTCGCGCTCAAGAACCGCATCGCCCCGCCGACGATCAACATCGACCAGCTCGACCCGGAGGCCGACGCCGACATCGTCCGCGGCGAGCCCCGCGAGCTGCCGGCCGAGGGCCGGATCGCGGCCCTGAACGACTCGTTCGGCTTCGGCGGGCACAACGTTGTCCTGGCCTTCCGTACGGTCTGAGGCACGCTCAGCACACCCTGAGGGCCCGCCCGGTGACACCCACCGGGCGGGCCCTCGGCGTGTCGTGGCCTGCCGCGATCGTGGCTGTCGTGGCCCGTCGTGGCTTGTCTCAGGCGTCGAAGCTCGCGAAGTACGCCGCCGTGGCGTCCTTTTGGCCATGGCCCTGTTCCTCGGCCCGGCGGAAACGCTCCGCGTCGGCCGCCACCAGATCCATCCGTACCCCGGCCCCCTGGGCGGCTTCCGTGATGAGCCGGGCATCCTTGCGGGCCGCGGACACCGTGAAGCTCGCAGGGTAGTTGTCGGCCAGGATCAGCTCTGATTTCAGCCGGAGGTAGGGCAGATCAAGGGAGCCACCGGCGACCGCGGCGAGGAAGTCGCGCGGGTCCACGCCGAGCCCCTCGGCGAGTGCGAGCGCCTCGCCGGTGCCGTTGATGACCGTCAGCACCCAGCTGTTGATGACGAGCTTGAGGCGGCTGGCGGCCCCGCTCGCACCGTCCTCGCCGACCCACCGGGTGGCGCTCCCGACGCTGTCGAAGACCCGCCCGGCGCGCTCCCGTACGTCCTGTGGGCCGGCCGCCAGGACTGTCAACTCGCCCTTCTCCGCGGGCGCCTTGGTGCCCAGTACGGGGGCGTCCACGAACCGCAGACGGTGCTCGTCGGCGAACCGGGCGAGCGGGGCGAGCCCCTCGGTCCCGACCGTGCTCATCTGGAGCCACAGGGTGCCGGGTGTCAGCGCGTCGGCGGCCTGTCGCAGCGCGTCGAGGACGGCCGCCCCGTCGAGCAGCATCGTGAGCACCACCTGGGCGCCGTCCACCGCCTCGGCGGGACTGCCGGTGACCCGGACGCCGTCGGCAGCCAGCGGCTCGGCCCTGGCGCGCGTCCGGTTCCAGGCGCGGACGTCCAGACCGGCGCGCGCGAGGTTGCGGGCCATCGCCGCGCCCATGATTCCGGTGCCGAGCACCGCTACGGAAAGAGTGTCGGAAGACGTGTTGTCGGCCATGACGGCACGCTAAGACGTCGAGCGGGCTCGAAGGCAACGGTCGCCGCGTGTCGGGGCGGCGCGTGCCGGTGCCTGGGGGGGGCTTTCCCTAGACGACCTGGTGGAGCCAGCGGACCGGGGCGCCCTCGCCCGCGTAGCGGAAGGGCTCCAGTTCGTCGTCCCAGGGTTTGCCGAGGAGCTTGGCGACCTCGTCGGCCAGCTCGGTCTCGCCGCCTGCCGAGCGGGCGACCGCGGCGCGCAGCCGGTCCTCGGGGATGAGGATGTCGCCGTGCAGGCCCGTGACGGCGTGAAAGATCCCCAGATCGGGGGTGGAGCTGTAGCGCTCGCCCTCGGCGGTGGAGCAGGGTTCCGCGGTCACCTCGAAGCGCAGCAGATGCCAGCCGCGCAGCGCGGAGGCCAGCTTGGAGGCCGTACCGGCCTCGCCCTGCCAGGAGAACTCGGCTCTCCATGTGCCCGGGGACGCCGGCTGGCGGATCCAGTCGAGGTTGACGCGCACACCGAGGACGCCCGCGACGGCCCATTCGACATGCGGGCACAGCGCGCGCGGAGCGGAGTGGACGTACAGAACTCCACGTGTCGTCACCGGGACCTCCCGTGCGGTTCGAGGTTCGCCTTCCCCAGCGGCCTCGTGCCCGTTCCGGTCGCGGCCGGGACAGTGGTCATTCTGCCCCAGTGGTCACTTCGGCACCAGCATGCTGGTGACCTACAGTAAACACCATTGGGCGGAATTTGCCGCAAAAGCGACAGGTAATGACGTGATGTAATTTGTCTCTGCCGACTGCACCTGCCACTTCGGGTTACCGCCCGGCAAGCACGGGGCAAAGCTATCGCGCGGTGCCGGTCGAGGGGTGACGTACCGTCGGTACCCGAAGAGATATCACTCGCACGCCGGAGGGGACAGGGGATGACGCGGATCCATCGGCCCTTTCGTGCCCGGCGCCGCCGCTTCGCCCTCCGCTCCTCACGCACCGTCGCCCTCGGTTCCGCACTGGTGATCGCCCTCACCGCCTGTAGTGGCTCCGCTTCGCAGTCCGGCGGCGCGGGCAAGCGCAAAGCCCCGAACGCGCCCGTCTGGCGCACCGACCCCCACTCGGTCGCGGCCCTCGGCGACTCCATCACCGTCGGCTTCGACGCCTGTACGGTCCTCTCCGACTGCCCGCAGGTCTCCTGGGCCACCGGCACCGACCCCAAGGTCGACAGTCTCGCCCGACGGCTGGTCAAACACCCCGCCACCCACAGCTGGAACCTCGCCAGGACCGGTGCGCTGATGCGGGACCTGCCGGACCAGGTCACCGCGGCCGCCGACCGGAGGCCCGAACTGGTCACGGTCCTGATGGGCGCCAACGACGCCTGCCGGCGCGACGCGCGCTCGATGACGCCGACGGCCGCCTTCCGCGCCGACTTCGCGCGGTCCCTGAAGTATCTGCGGCGCGCCCTGCCGCGCACCCAGGTGTATGTCGCGGCGGTGCCCGATCTGCTGCGGCTGTGGTCGGAGGGGCGTAAGAACCCGCTCGGCAAGCAGGTGTGGAAGCTGGGCATCTGCGGGTCCATGCTGCGCGATCCGGACGATCTGACCAAGGCGGCGCAGGACCGGCGCACGGAGGTCCGGGGCCGGGTGATGGCGTACAACACGGCGCTGGCGGAGGTGTGCGGCGCGGACCCGCTGTGCCGGTTCGACAAGTCGGTCTTCGACTACCGCTTCACGGGGCGGCAGTTGAGCACGTGGGACTGGTTCCACCCCGGCACCGGCGGCCAGAAGGAGCTGGCGGAGCTGGCGTTCCGGGCGATCACCCGGCCCGGCCGCAGCGCCTGAACGCGCTCCCCGGGCGCCGCGCGGTGGCCGGGCGGGCATAGGGTCGCTGCCATGACGACGCAGGTCAGCAGGGAAGCCTTCGGCGCACTGGACGACGGTACGCGGGTCGACCGCTGGACCCTGGAGTCGGGGGCCGGCGGGGTGCGGGTCCGGATCCTGACCTACGGCGGAATCATCCAGACGGTGGAGGCCCCGGACCGGGACGGGGTGCGGGGGCAGCTGGCGCTGGGCTTCGACGACCTCGGCTCCTATGTCGCGCACGGCGGGTCGCACTTCGGTGCGCTGGTCGGGCGCTATGCGAACCGGATCGCCGGGGCCGCCTTCCGGCTCGACGGCAGGACCTGGACGCTGACGCCGAACGACGGGCCCCACAGCCTGCACGGCGGGCCGCGGAACTTCTCCCGGGTGGTGTGGGACGCCCGGCAGGTCGACGGCGGAGTGCAGCTGCACCGGGTCAGCCCGGACGGCGAGGAGGGTTTCCCGGGCGCCCTGGAGGTGCGCGTGACGTACACCCTCTCCCCCGGCGGCGCGCTGCGCATCGTCTCCTGTGCGCGGACCGACGCCCCGACCGTCGTCAACCTCACCAACCACACCTACCTCAATCTGGGCGGGGACGGCAGCGGCAGCGCCGCCGGGCACGAGCTGCGGCTGGCGGCGTCCCGGTACACCCCGTGCGATGACGGCGGCATTCCGCTGCCCGGCGCACCCGCCGAGGTCGCCGGTACCCGCTTCGACTTCCGGACGGCGCGCGAGGTGGGCGGTGCCTTCGACCACAACTTCGTGCTGGACGGCGGGGTGTGCCACGCGCCGCGCACGGTCGCCGAGTTGTACGACCCGGGCTCCGGCCGCGCGCTGGCGCTGGCCACCACCGAGCCCGGTCTGCAGCTCTACACCGCGGGCCATCTCGACGGCACCCTGACCGGCACCTCGGGCGTCCCCTACGGTCCGGCGGCCGGACTGGCCCTGGAAACTCAGCACTTCCCGGATTCCCCGAACCGCCCGGACTTCCCCAGCGCGGTGCTGCGGCCCGGGGAGACCTATCGTTCGGAGACGGTGTACGGCTTTTCGGTGCGGCAGCGGGCTGCGGGGTTCCCCTAAGGGCACGGCGACGCAAGGTCATCCTGTGCGGCGACGACGCGAGTGGGGGCTGGGCGGAACGATGTCAGTGATCGGTTGTCCGGTCCGTTCCGTATCCGTTCACCGCCTGCCCTCAGGAGACCTCTCGCCATGGCCCGCCTGCGTACCTCTCATCTCGTGCTGTCCTGCGCCGCGTTGAGCGTGCTGATGACCGGCTGCTCCTTGACCGGGTTCGGCCCGGACAAGAAGGCGGAGCGTACGTACACCGTGCACGGGAAGGTCAGCGCGCTGTCGGCGACCACGCACGGCGGAGACATAGAGGTCGTCCCGGTCGGCGCCGGCGGCTCGGTCAAGGTGACGGAGAAGTATGTCTACAACGACCGGAAGCCCAGCCCCGCACACGAGGTCAAGGGCGGCCGGCTGACGCTGAAGGCCGAGGACTGCGGTATGGGGCGCCGGTGCTCGGTCGCCTACCGGGTGCTGCTGCCGCGCGATGCCTCGGTCGATCTGCGGACCAGCGGCGGGGACATCACCGTCCGCGGCGCCACGGGCGGGATCGCCGCGGAGACCAGCGGCGGCGATATCACCGTCGAGGACTCCACGGCCCGCAGGGCGAAGGCGCGGACCAGCGGCGGCGATGTGGATCTCGCGCTGTCCTCGGCGCCCGACGAGGTGTCGGGCCGTACCAGCGGCGGCGATGTCACCATCCGTCTGCCGAAGGGCTCCTACGCCGTGGACGCCACGACGAGCGGCGGCAGCAGCAAGGTCTCCGTCCCGACGGACAAGAGCTCCGCGCACAAGGTCACGGCACGGACGAGCGGCGGTGATGTGTCGGTGATGCCCTCATGAGGGGCCGCGGGGACCGGCGGGGGCGCCCCTGGGGAGGAGCGCCCCCGCCCCCGGCCCGGTCAGCCGACGGTGACCTCCGCCGTCAGCCTGCGGTCGTCGACGCTGTGCGCCGCCTCCACCAGGTAGACGCCCTTGACCCGCTGCCAGCCGCGGTCCTCCGCGTCCCAGACCGCGAACGCACGGTCCGGCAGCGGGATTTCGGCCTCGGCGCTCTCACCGGGGCCAGCCTCGACGACGGCGAAACCGGCCAGCCAGCGCGCCGGGCGCTCCGGGGCGTCCGGGGCGGCGTCCGCGGTGGGCGCCAGATAGATCTGGACGACCTCGCGGCCGGTCCGGTCGCCCGCGTTGCGGATGCGGACCCGTACCGAGTCCGGGGTGGTGTCCAGCGACTCGTACTCCCAGTCGGTGTAGCCGAGGCCGTGCCCGAAGGGGTAGGCGGGTGCGGCGGCGGACCGCTGCCAGCCGCGGTAGCCGATGAACATGCCCTCGGAGTAGCCGAGTTGGCCGTCGACCGGGGTGACGGTGGTGACCGGGGCGTCGTCGAGGCGGGACGGCCAGGTGGTCGGCAGCCGGCCGCCCGGCTCATGGGCGCCGAGCAGGATGTCCGCCAGCGCCGCCCCGGCCTCCTGGCCGGGGAACCAGCTCAGCAGTACGGCGGGGACCTGCTCGCGCCACGGAAGCTCCACCGGGGAGCCGGAGTTGACCACGACGACGGTGTGCGGGTTGGCGGCGGCGACCCGGCGGACCAGCTCGTCCTGGCGGCCCGGCAGCCGCAGATCGCCGCGGTCAAAGCCCTCGGACTCGGTCTCCTCGGTGGTGGCGACGACGACGATGGCCACCTCCGCCTCGGCCGCGGCGCGGACCGCCGCGCTGATCTCCGCCTCCGCATCGGCCTGCGGCGCCCGGTGGCCGAGGCGGAAGTGCAGCGCGGCCGGCGCCTCCCCGGAGCCCGCGCCGTCCGGCACGAACCGCAGGGTGAGATCGACGCGCTCGCCCGCCGTCAGCTGGGCTGTCACCTGCCGTTCGGCGGGGTTCAGGAACGCCTCGAAGAGGTCGGCGCCCCCGGGTGCGCAGCGGCCGTCGAAGAGCGCCTCGCCGCCGACGGTCAGCCGCAGCTCACCGGTGCCGGAGACGCTGAGGGTGTGCCGGCCGGTGTGCTGCGGGGTGAAGCTGCCGGTCAGTTCGACGGCGCTCAGGTTCTGCCGGGTGACGCCGTCGGGGAAGCGGCCCATCACCCGCACCCTGCCGTCCTGTTGGGCGGTCTCGGCGAGCAGTCGGCCGTCCGCGGCCAGGTAGCGGGTGCGCAGGGTGAAGCCCTCGCGGGCGAGCGGGACGCCGGAGTACGGCTCGGCGCCGGCCGCGAAGGTGATCTCGACATCGTCGGGCAGTGCGGCGCGCAGCCTCTCCAGCGGGGAGACGACCGCGTCGGGAAAGACGGTCGCGGACCCGCCGCCGAGCACCCGGGCCTCACGCGCGGCGGCCCCGATGACGGCGACCCTGCGGACTGCCCCGGCATCGAGCGGCAGCGCCCGCCGCCCACCGCCCACCGGCTCGTTGCGCAGCAGGACACACGCCCGCCGGGCGACCTCACGGGCCACCGCCCGGCCGTCGATCCCCTGTGGGACACCGTCCGGGTCGACCGCGGCCGGCACCCCGTCCAGACAGCCCGTGCGGGCGGCGAGCAGCAGCACCCGGCGCACCGCGTCGTCCACCTCCGACTCGGCCACCTCACCCCGGCGGACGGCCTCGGCGAGCGGCGCGCCGTAGACCGTACGGGGCCCCGGCATCGCCACGTCCAGGCCGCCGCGCAGGGCGCGCACGGTGTCGCGGGCGGCCATCCAGTCGGAGACATTGCAGCCGTCGAAGCCCCATTCGCCGCGGAGCACGTCCTGGACCAGCGCGCGGTGTTCGGTCATGGTCGAGCCGTTGACCTGGTTGTAGGCGGTCATCACCCCCCAAGGGCGGGCGTTTTCGACGATGTACTCGAAGGGCGCGAGATAGAGCTCACGCAGCGGGCGGGGGGCGATGCGGTTGTCGACGGTGAGCCGGTCGGTCTCGGCGTCGTTGCCCACGAAGTGCTTGACGGTCGTACCGACGCCGCCCTCCTGCACCCCGCGGACGTATCCGGCGCCGATCACGCCGGTGAGCAGCGGGTCTTCCGCATAGCACTCGAAATGCCGGCCGCCCAGCGGCGAGCGGTGCAGATTGACGGTCGGCGCCAGCAGGACGTGCACCCCCTTGCGGCGGGCTTCCTGGGCGAGGAGGTGACCGGTCCGGCGGGCCAGCTCGGGGTCCCAGGTGGCGGCCAGCGCCGTGGGACTGGGCAGCGCGACCGAGGGGTCCCCGGCGTTCCACTCCTGCCCCCGCACGCCGACCGGGCCGTCCGACATCACCAGCGACCGGAGCCCGATCGCGGGCACGGACGGCAGCGTCCACATGTCCTGGCCGGACAGCAGCCGGGCCTTGGTGTCGAGGTCGAGCGCGGCGAGGGCCCGCTCGACGGCCGCGGCATGCTGCTGCGCGCGGCCCCGGGCATGATGGTGGGCGGCTTCGGCGGTGGGGCCGTGAGGATGGTGGTCAGTCATGCTGTTCTCCGGTGTTCCCTGTGCGGACGTGCGGACCCCCTGTCCCCCACTTCTTACCGGTCCACCTGCCAGCTGGTAGGTGCCGTTACTTTTCCGATACATCAGTCGTACGGGATCTCCACGGGAGGGTTACGCTCGGCCGGTGACTGCACGAGACCAGCACGGATCCAGCGGCGGACCGGGCGCGCGGCGGACCGGCCGCGGGCGCGAGGCGCAGCGCGCGGAGCGGCGCGCGGCCATCCTGGAGGCCGCCATGGAGCTGATCGCCGAGCGCGGCTACCGCCGTACCTCGCTCGCCGCCGTCGCCGAACGCGCCGGACTGACCCAGCAGGGCCTGCTGCACCACTTCCCGACCAAGGACCTGCTGCTGGTGGGGGTGCTGGAGACACGCGACCGCTGGGATCTGGCCTCGGCCGCCGCGGCGGCCGGCACCCGGCGCACCGACACCCTCGCCCAGCTCGTCGACTACAACGCCACCCGCCCCGGCGTCGTCCGGACCTACACGGTCCTGGCCGCCGACAGCGTCACCGAGGACCACCCCGCCCGCGCCTTCTTCGAATCCCGCTTCCGCGCCGTCCGCGCCGGGATGGCCGAGGTACTGCGGGCCGAATGCGGCGACACCCTGCCCGGCGGTCTGACCCCGGAGCGTGCGGCACCGCTGCTGGCCGCCGTACTGGACGGGCTCCAGTTGCAGTGGCTGCTGGACCCGGAAGAGGTGGAGATGCCCGCGGCCTTCCGGGACTTCCTGGCGCTGCTCGGGTGCGGGGAGGGGCGGAGTGACGGGCTTGGGGAGGAGCCGGCCGAGGGGGCTGGGGAGGCGCGGGGCGGGGAGCCGGGCGAGGAGTTGGATGGGGAGCCGGGCAAGGGGCCGGACGGGGGCCCGGGGGCTGGCCCAAGCGCCCCGTAGAGCCCATGGGCCCCGTAGAGCCCGTGGGCCCCGTAGAGCCCGTGGGCCCCGTAGAGCCCGTGGCCCCCGGTGCGGCTACCGGGTCGGGGGCCGCCGTAAAGGGAGGGAAACAGGCCGGTGGTCCGAGCGGGGCCTCTACCGGCCCCGTCCGCGCACCGCTTTACTCGCCCCATGAGACGCATACGTACCAGGATGGGCGCGCTCGGTGTCGCGCTGGTGGCCGCCGTCCCGATGGCTCTGACGGCTCCGGCCGTCGCGGCGCCCGCGGCGGGCAGCACGGTGGAGGAGGGGCGGCTGGCGCAGGCGGCGCCGCGGGAGATCCTGCGGCGGAGTGGATTCGACCAGTGGGAGCGGGAGTTCGCGCAGGGGCTGGCGCGGGTGGCGAGCTTCCCGGAGGCCAGGCGCTATGTCGCGGACGAGGGGCGGGCGCTGTGGCGGCGGGCCGTGGACCGGGCGCAGGGCCGCGGGCCCGACGGAGGCGATCTGAGCCGGGACGACGACCGGCCGCTGTACTGGGCGCGGCTCGGTATGACGAAGGAACTACGGCAGTGGCGGCCGGAGTTCGCACTGACCGAGGCCCGGCGCGATGCCCTGCTCGACTCGCTGGAGCAGAGTTCGCGCGGGCAGGACTCGATCGCGCTGCCCGGGGGGAAGGAGGTGCTGCGGGTCGTGGTGACCGGCTTCGACCCGTTCCAGCTGGACGACGATGCCCGGCGCAGCAATCCGTCCGGGGCGGCGGCGCTCGCGCTGGACGGGACGACGGTGCGGACCGCCTCCGGGAAGCCCGCCCGGATCGAAACCGCGGTCTTCCCCGTACGGTGGGCCGACTTCGCGGCGGGCACGGTGGAGCGCACCCTGCTGCCGCACTTCCGGAGCGGGCCGCGGCAGGCCGATCTGTTCACGACGGTCAGTCAGGGACGGCCCGGACGGTTCGATGTCGAGCGGACCAACGGGGCCTGGCGGGGCGGTTATCCGGACAATGCGCGGGTCTCGCGGACGGAGCAGGTGCCGATTCCCGCCGGGGTGCCGACCGTGCGGCCGCAGCCGCAGTGGACGACCACCAGCCTGCCGTACGCGCGGATCGTGGCGGCCGGCACCGGACCGTATCCGGTGGTCGACGACACCGCCGTCACCGAGATCCCGGCGGGCGGCGGCGCACCCGTCGACCGGCCGGACGGCCCGACTCCGGGCTCCACGGCCCGTGCCGGTGGTGGCGGGGACTATCTGTCCAACGAGATCGCCTACCGGGCGACGCTGCTGAGGGACGCGGTGCGGCCGGGCATTCCGGGCGGGCATCTGCACACCCCGGTGCTGGAGTTCGGGCCCGGCAACACGGACCCGGCGGACGGCCAGATCACCGACCCCGTTTTCGTACGGAACCGGACCGCGATCACCGGGCAGGTGCGGGCGGTTGTGACGGTGGCGGCGTCGGAGGCGGCGCGCAAGTAGGCGGTCTCATGGGCGGGCGGACCGGCGGACCGGCGGACCGGCGGACCAGCTGGTCGGCGGCGGGAAAACCCGCCCGGTCCGCCCAACCCTCCCGGCATCATGGGCGAATGATCATTGCTGCCGCACAATTCCTCCCGGTGCCGGGCGACATCGAGGCCAATGCCGCCCGGATGGCCGGGCTCATCACCGAGGCCGCCGGGCGCGGCGCGGGGCTGGTGGTCTTCCCCGAACTCGCCCTGACGCACTACGACCTGGACCTGATAGCCGCCGACCCGCAGGGTCTGGCGGTCACGGAGGACGACGCCCGGCTGGCCCCCGTACGGGATGCCTGCCGGGCGACCGGGACCGCGGCGGTGGTGAACGCGCCCGGCCGCGCCCCCGGTGGCGGATCCCGCCCGGCCATCGCCTCGTTCGTCTTCGGCCCGGACGGCGCCTTGGTCACCCGTTACGACAAGGTCCATCTCTTCGAGGGCGAGGACGCGGTCTTCGCGCCGGGCACCACCGAGGGCCGCTGCACCCTGGGCGGCATCCGCTTCGCGCTCGCCACCTGCTTCGACAACAGCTTCCCCGAGGTGGCGGCGCGGGCCGCGGCGGACGGCTGCCGGGTGTCTCTCGCCAGCTCCTTCCACGGCTCGGCGGAGCGGGTGGCGCGGTATGCGCAGCAGGCGCGGGACCACGGGCTGCACGTACTGCTCGCCAACGGGATGGGAACGAGCAGCTCCGCTTCGGGGTGCGGACTCAGTGGCGCCTGGCTGCCGTCGGGCGAGCGGGTGGCGGCGGCCGCCGAGTGGACGGGAGCGACGCCGGGGGACGGCGCGGAGCTGGTGTTCACCGATGTCCGCGACCGCATCACGCTGATGTCGGACCCGGCGGTGGCCGCGATCCCCGTCGAGGAGTGCGGTGAGCCGCTGGTGGACGTGCGGACCGCGGCGCCCGCGCTGCTCGTGGCCGAGGACCGGACCGACCCGCTCGGCGCCTACGCCTTTCTGCGCGAAGGTGTGCTCCAACGGCTGCTGGCGGCGCAGAAGTCGCTGCCCGACGGGCTCCGGCTGCAGTTCGTCGAGGGCTACCGGCCGCCGGGGCTGCAGCGCCGCTACTTCGAGGAGTACACGGACGAACTGCGCGCCGCCCACCCCGACTGGGACGCCGCACGCGTCCACCAGGCCGCCAGCCGCTATGTGTCGCCGCCCGGGATCGCACCGCACAGCGCCGGTGGTGCGGTGGATCTCACCCTCGTCACCACCGAGGGGGAGCATGTCGACATGGGGACACCGATCAATGCCTCCCCGGAGGAGAGCGACGGCGCCTGCTATACGGGTGCGCCGGATCTGACGCCCACCGCCCGCGCGCACCGCCGGGTGCTGAACGCCGCGCTGACGGCCGCCGGTCTGGTCAACTACCCGACCGAGTGGTGGCACTGGTCCTACGGCGACCGCTACTGGGCGCTGGCGAGCGGCGCGGAGCATGCGCTGTACGGGCCGAAGGAGTGGGAGGGGCTGACGGGGGCGGCGGAGGTGAAGGAACCGGCCGGGACGTGACGCCGGTGGCCGTCCGCACGCCCGGCCTGGCGCCCAAGCGGCACCGGGGCCGGGCGATCCCGCCCCGTCGGCCTCAGCCCCGCGACCCCTCCGGCGCCAGCGCCTCCAGCTCCGCGCGCGTCGGGTAGGACGGCTGGGCGCCCGGCTTGGTGACGGCGGCGGCGCCGACCCGTACGGCGAAGCGGGCCGCCTCGGGGAGTGCGTCGCCGCGGGCCAGGCGGGTGGCGAGGGCGCCGGTGAAGGCGTCCCCGGCGCCGGTGGTGTCCACGGCCTTCACCCGTACGCCCGGGACACCGGAAACGCCGTCGGCGTCCAGGACCAGCGCGCCCTCGCCGCCGAGGGTGACCACGACGGAGCGGGCGCCCCGGTCGCGCAGCGCCTGCGCCCACTCGGCGGGCGTGCCGTCGGTCAGCCCGGAGAGCTGCCGCGCCTCGTGCTCGTTGACCACCAACGGGTCGGCCACCGCGAGGAGTTCGGGGGCCAGTGCGGCGGTGGGTGCCGGGGAGGGGTTGAGCACGACGCGGGTACCGGCCCGTTCGGCGGCCGCGGCGGCGGCACGTACGGACTCCATGGGGATCTCCAGCTGGAGGGAGACCACGGCGGAGGCGGCGATGGTGTCCTGTGCGGCGGCCACGTCCTGCGGGGTGAGCGCGGCGTTGGCGCCGGGCGAGACCACGATGCTGTTGTCGCCGTCCGGGTCGACGATGATCATCGCGGTGCCGGTGCGGGCCGTCTCGTCCACGATGACCGGGGTGACATCGGTGCCTGCCGCACGCTGGGCGCCGAGCAGCAGCTCCCCGTACGCGTCGCCGCCGACCCGCGCCAGCAGGGCGGTGCGCCCGCCGATCCGGGCGGCGGCGGCCGCCTGGTTGGCGCCCTTGCCGCCGGCCGATTCGACCAGGTCGGTGCCGAGCACCGTCTCGCCCGCGCCGGGCCGCCGGTCGACCCGTACCGTCAGATCCGCGTTGGCCGAGCCGACCACCAGGACGTCATACATGCACCGCTCTCCCACTTCTTCTCATCTCTCGTCTTCGCGTCTGTAGTTGTGCGACTGCCGTTGCGCGGCGGCCCGCCGGAGGTGCCGGGCCGTGCGCTCAGTCATCGAACTTCGCGGCGTTCTCGGCGGTCACCAGCACCACCGGCACCCTGACCGACCGCGGCAGCTTCTCACCGCGGGAGGCCTTCAGCGCCCAGTCCACGGCCTGTTTGCCGAGGAGTTCCGGCTGCTGGGCGACGGTGGCGGTCAGCGTGCCGCCGCGCACCGCCTTGACCCCGTCCGGGGTGCCGTCGAACGCCACCACCTTGACGTCCTTGCCGGAGCGGCCGCCCAGCGACTTGGCCGCACCCAGCGCCATCTCATCATTGGCGGCGAAGACCCCGCCGATATCGCGGTGCGCCTGCAGCATGTTGGTCATCACATCCATGCCCTTGGTGCGGTCGAAGTCCGCGGGCTGCCGGGCGACGACCTGGATGCCGGGGTATTTCTTGATGCCCTCTTCGAAGCCCTTGCCGCGCTCGCGGGCGGCGGAGGTGCCGGCCTGGCCCTCCAGGAAGGCCACCTTGCCCTTGCCGCCGAGCGATTCGGCCAGGGTCTTCGCGGCGAGCCGGCCGCCCGCGACGTTGTCGGAGGCGATGGTCGAGCCGACCGTTCCGCCGTTGACGTCCCGGTCGATGGAGATCACCGGCACCTTCGCCCGGTTGGCGACGCCGACGGCCGGGACCGCGGCGTCGGAGTCGACCGGGTTGATGATGGCGGCCTTGACGTTCTGGCTGGTGAACGTCTCCATCTGGTTGATCTGCTGGGTGGGGTCGTTCTGGGCGTCGGTGATGTTGAGGTGCAGTCCGCGGGCGTCCGCCTCGGCCTGTGCGCCCTTCTTGATGCCGACGAAGAACGGGTTGTTCATCGTGGACAGCGCCAGCCCCAGGTCGGTGTTGCCGCCGCGGTCGCAGCCGGCCAGGCCCAGGGCGACGGTCGCGGCCAGCCCTGCCGCCAGCGACGCCTTGATCCGGGGGTTTTGCCGGTGGGTCCGCAGCGCGTTCGGCCGCGGGCCCCGCAGGGAAGTCCGCCGGGAGTTCCGCCCCCAGGTCCGCGGGGAGTTCCGCCGGGCGTTCATCGCGTGCTCCGGCGGCGCAGCGTGTCCAGGAGCACCGCGACCGCGATGACCAGTCCGGTGGCGACCTGCTGCCAGAACGCCGAAACGCTCAGCAGGTTCAGGCCGTTGCGCAGTACCGCGAGGATCAGCGCACCGATGAGGGTGCCGGAGGCCTTGCCGGAGCCGCCGGAGAGGCTGGCCCCGCCGATGACGACGGCGGCGATGGCGTCCAGCTCGTAGCCGGTGGCGGCCTGCGGCTGGGCGGAAGTGAGCCGGGCGGCGAGCACGATACCGGCGACCGCGGCGAACAGCCCGGACAGCGCGTAGATCGCGAGCTTGCGGCGCTTGACGTTGATGCCGGAGAGCCGGGCCGCCTCCTCGTTGCCGCCGATCGCGAACATCGCGCGGCCCGCGTACGTACGGGCCAGCACCAGCGCGGCGATCAGCCCCATCACGATCATGACGAGCACGGGCACCGGCAGCCAGCCGCCGAGGGTGTCACCGAGCGCGCTGACCGAGCCGGGGAAGGCGATCGGTGAGCCGCCGGAGATCACCAGGGCCAGGCCGCGGCCGACCGAGAGCATCGCCAGTGTGGCGATGAAGGCGGGCAGTTTGCCGTACGCGACCAGTGCGCCGGAGACCAGACCGGCCGCCGCGCCGACCGCCAGGCCGAGCAGCACCGCCATCCAGACGGGCAGGCCCTCGCCGGTGGCCGCCCAGGCCACCACGGTGGCGGAGAGCGCGGCGACCGAGCCGACCGACAGATCGATACCGGCCGAGACGATCACGAAGGTGACGCCGAAGGCGAGGATCGCGGTGACCGACGCCTGGACGCCGACATTGAGGAGGTTCTGCCCGTTGAGGAAGTCCCTGGACAGCACCGCCATCACGACGACCAGCGCGATCAGGCCGCCGAGCGGGCCGTTCCTGAGGACCGCCCGGGAGAACCACGGCCCGAAGCCGTCCCGGTCCGGTGCCGTTCCCACCGCCTCGGCGGCGGCTCCTGTCTTCACCTCAGTGGACATCGGAGCCCTCCATCGCGCTCTCGTCGTGCTGTTTCGTGCTCTTGGGGGTGCCAGGGGTCTGGAGTGCCAGCTCCATCACGGCGTCCTGGGTGGCCTCTTCGGCCGACAGCTCACCGACCAGCCGGCCCTGCGACATCACCAGCACCCGGTCGCTCATCCCGAGCACCTCCGGCAGATCGCTGGAGATCATCAGGACCGCGCGGCCGGACGCCGTCAGCTCGTTGATCAGCTGGTAGATCTCGACCTTGGCGCCGACGTCGATACCGCGCGTCGGCTCGTCGAGGATCAGCAGCCGGGTGTCCGCCAGCAGCCACTTGCCGATGACGATCTTCTGCTGGTTGCCGCCGGAGAGGGTGCGGGCGCTCTGCCCCAGGCCGCTCATCCGGACCTTCAACTGCGCGGCGACGGTGGCCGCTTCGCGCCGCTGCCCGCTGCGGTCCACCAGCCCGCCGCGGGTGTCGCGGTCGAGCCGGGCGAGGGTGAGGTTGTCCTGGAGGGAGGCGTCCAGCACCAGGCCCTGTCCCTTGCGGTCCTCCGGTACGAGGCCGAGCCCGGCGCGCATCGCGGCCCGGACATCGCCGCGGGCCAGCTCCTTGCCGTCGATCTCGACCGTGCCGGCGTCATAGCGGTCGACGCCGAAGATCGCCCGGACCACCTCCGTACGGCCCGCACCGACCAGCCCGGCGAGGCCCACGACCTCACCGGCCCGCACCTCGAAGTCGACACCCTCGAAGACCGGCCCGGCCGGGGTGGTGCCGTCGCGGGTCAGTCCGCGGACGCGCAGCAAGGGAGCACCCGGCTCCTCGGGGCGCTGCCGCGGGTACTGCTCGGCGATGTCCCGTCCCACCATGAGGCGGATCAGCTCGTCCTCGTCCGTCGAGGCCGGCACCTCCGCGACGGAGCGGCCGTCGCGCAGGACCGTGACCCGGTCGCCGAGCGCGCCGATCTCCTCCAGGTGGTGGGTGATGAAGATGATGCCGACACCGGTGTCGCGCAGTTCGCGGACGATCTCGAAGAGGGTCTCGACCTCCTCGGAGGTCAGTACCGCGGTCGGCTCGTCCATGATCAGGACCCGGGCGTCCAGGCTGAGCGCCTTGGCGATCTCGACCATCTGGAGCCGGGCGATGCCCAGTTCGGCGACCGGGGTGTCCGGGGACACGTCCAGCCGTACCCGCCGCAGCAGTTCGGCGGCCCGGGTCCGCATCGCCTTCCTGTCGACCAGGCCGAGCTTGGTGCGCGGCTGTCGGCCCAGAAAGATGTTCTCGGCGACGGTCAGCCCAGGGACGAGGTTGAACTCCTGGTAGATGGTGGCGATGCCGCACCGTTCGGCGTCCTGTGCCGAACGGATGGTGGCCTCGTCGCCGTCCACGAGGAGGCGGCCCCCGTCGGGCCGGTGGGCGCCGGAGAGCATCTTGATGAGGGTGCTCTTGCCCGCACCGTTCTCACCGAGCAGGACATGCACCTCACCGGTGCGCAGGCTCAGATCCACACCATCGAGCGCACGGACCCCCGGGAACGACTTCGTCACCCCCTCCACGCGCAGCAGTTCGCGGCCGCCCGGTTCGTCGTCGTTGACGCCGGTCATGCGCTGCCCCTCTCTCCTTGGGTGGGTTGGGTGGGTGGTGGCCCGTCGGATGGGTCGTGCTGGCCCGTCGGGTGGGTCGTGATGGCCGGTTGGGTGGGTGAGGGCGGCTGGTGGGTGGCGGCTGGCTGGGTCGTGAGGGCTGGTGGGTGGCCCGCCCGGAACGGGGATGCCGGGCCGGGGGTACCTGGCCTGGCTCCGGGCGGGCCTGCTCAGGGGGCGGGCAGTTCGCCGCAGGAGCGGCGGGTGACCAGCCGGGCGGGCAGCAGCACCGAGTCGACGGGCCGGCCCTCGATCCGTGCCAGCAGGGCGTGGACCGCGGCCCTGCCCAGTTCACGGGTGGGCTGGGCGATGGCGGTCAGCGGCGGATCGGTGTGGGTGAACCACGGCACGTCGTCGTACACCACCAGCGCCACATCATCGGGGACCCGCAGCCCACGGGACCGGAGTTCATCCATCGCACCCAGCGCCATCAGGTTGTCGGTGGCGAGCACCGCGTCCGGCGGCTCGGCGAGGTCGAGGAAGGCGCTCATCACCTGCCGGCCGCCGGTGTGCTGGAGGTCGGGCGTGGCACCGACCCGCTCGTCGGGCAGGGTGAGGCCGTACCCTCCCAGCGCCGTACGGAAGAGGCTGAGGCGCTCGTCGCCGGTGGGGGTGCCGGCCGGGGCGACGATGATCGCCGGGCGGCAGCGGCCGTGCGCCGCGAGATGGGCGGCGAGCTCGGTGAGCGCCGCACGGCCGTCGGCACGGACGCAGGGGGCGTCGACGCCGGGCACCGTGCGGTCCAGCAGCACCAGTGGGGTGCCGGAGGCCACCACCTCACTGAGCATCGCCGAACCGGTGCCGGCCGAGCTGACCAGCAGACCGTCGATCCGGCGGTCGAGGAGCGTGCGGATGTAGTCGTCCTGCTGCGCGGGGCGCTCGCCGGCATTGCCGATGACCAGGCTGTATCCGAGGCTGCGGGCCTCGTCCTCGACGGCGTCGGCCAGCTCGGTGAAGAAGGGGTTGGTGAGATCGCTGATGATCAGCCCGAGCGCACCGGTCCGCGCGGTGCGCAGCGCGCGGGCGACGTTGTTGGGCCGGTACCCCAGCTCCCGTACGGCGGCCAGCACCCGCTCACGGGTCTCGGCAACCGGACTGTGCCCGTTGAGCACCCGGGAGACCGTGGCAACGGAAACTCCCGCCCGCTCCGCCACATCTTTGATGTTCGCCATGGCACCGTCGCCGTTCCATCTGTCCGCGCGAGCGCTTCCGATACGGGAGCGGGGTCGCCTGATCGCCGTGTACCTGGACGGCGTGTAATCGTTTCCGTGAGAAATGCGTGGGGGATACGAAATCGATTACATGGTGGGTGCGTCAAGATGGGGTGGATGTTGCCTGCGTCACATGGGGGTGGGGGTGGCGGTGGGGGTGAACGGGTGCGGCGCAAGGCACGTCGAGCCGAGGCGGAGGGCATAAGGCGTGACGGGCCCGAGGCGCAGGGGCGCGAGGCACTACGGCGCAAGGCACGACGTGGCGAGGCGCAGGGCGCGCGGCACAACAGGGCGAGGCGCAAGGGCACACCCCATGCCGGCCCTGGCCACGATCCATGCCGATCATGCGGGACGTGCGGTCGAACCCGGGCACTCCCCCGTTGACCGTCCCGTCTCGACGACGGGCACCGGCCGTGTCCGGACCCATGGGGCCGGCCCCGGCGCTTACCGGGCGAACTGCCCCACACAAGCGACGATCGCCACCAGCAGGCCCAGCACCCCGATGACGACTTGCCATCTGTCAGATGGGGCCCATCGGTCGGTCTCCTGCTCCGTGTCCTGATCGTCCATCGCTCCTCCTCGCTCCTCCGGACAGGCCCCGAAGGCCAGGGCCCCCGCCGGCCGATCGCCGACGGAGCTGTGGGGAGGAACGCGGTGAAGCACCGGCAGAATACCGCGAGTTGAGCCCCCACAGCACCGAAAACCAAGCCGCGAAAACCAAGCCACGAAGCGCCATCACGCGGCGCTCCCCAGCCGCACGCCCCCGCATCAATCCCGGCGCACGACCCTCAAGTGCAGCCCCACAGCACGCCCCTGGTCCCCGCCCCTGCTACGGCCGCGGGACGGCAGCCCCGCGCCGCGCACGCCAAAGGGCCGCACCCCGTGTCCGGGATACGGCCCCCGTGAAAGCGCCGATGGCGCCACGAGGTCAGGCGACGGTCAGACGGTCAGCTTGACCTCGATGTTGCCGCGAGTGGCGCGGGAGTACGGGCACACCTGGTGCGCCTTCTCCACGAGGTCCTGGGCGGTGGCCGCATCGACCTGCGGGATCGAGGCAGCGATCTCGACCGTGAGGCCGAAACCCCCGTCCGGGGTCTTGCCGATGCCGACCTTGGCGGTCACCCGGGAGCCGGAGACATCGACGTTCTCCCGGCGGGCGACGACGCCGAGCGCACCCTGGAAGCAGGCGCTGTAACCAGCCGCGAAGAGCTGCTCGGGGTTGGTGCCGGCGCCGCTGCCACCCTGCTCCTTGGGCGGGTTGACGACCACATCGAGCTTGCCGTCGTCGCTGGCGACGCGGCCGTCCCGGCCGTTCTCAGCGGTGGCGACGGCGGTGTAGACGACGTCGACGGTCTGGATGGACATACCAAATCCTCCTGTGGTTCGCCGCGACTCGCGCCCACGGATCACGACGGCGTACCACCGAGCCTAACGGGCGGGACGAACGGCGCGTGGAATGAAGTGATGAGGGGGCGTGGGCGTCTGGGGTTGCTGCCTACCAGGGGAGAGGGCCCGCTGCGTCGAAGAAGCCGCCGGTTGGGCCGTCCGGAGTCAGTTGAGCCATCCGGACGATGATCTCGGCGCCCTGTTCGACGGTTTGCGTGCCCTCGTGCTGGTTCAGGTCCGTCGCGGTGTAGCCGGGCTCCACGGCGTTGATCCGTATCCGTGGGAACGCCTTGGCGAACTGCACGGTGAGCATGTTGACCGCGGTCTTGGAGACCGGGTACGCGACCCCCGGGTACCCCTTGCCGGCCTGGGCCAGCGAAGCTGTGCCGCTGCTGACATTGACCATCACCGGTGCGGCGGACCGTTCCAGCAGTGGCAGGAAGGCGTGGGTTACCCGGACCAGGCCGAAGACATTGGCCTCGAACACTTCCCGCATCACATCGGCGGTCAGCTCCGCGGCGCGGATGATCTCGCCCTCGGGCGAACGCACCTCGATTCCGGCGTTGTTGACCAGGACGTCCAGGCCGCCGGCGGCCTCGACGGTGGCGACCGCGGCGGCGACCGACGCGTCGTCGGTGACATCGAGGTGTACGAACCGGGCGCCGAGCTCGGACGCTGCCGCCATGCCCCGGTCGGTGTTGCGCGCTCCCAGGTAAACGGTGTGCCCCGCGGCGAGCAGGCGCCGAGCGGTCTCGTAGCCAAGACCCTTGTTGGCCCCGGTGATTAACGTTGTCGTCATGGGGCCCAGCCTCCCGCCGGGACAAGTCGTAGGCCAGTGGTTTACGACCCGGTCCGCGATGCCGCTCGATCAGTGCGCCGCGGCCCGGCGTGCCCAGCGTGCGGGGTCGCTTCGCTGGTCACGGACCTCCGCCCGTCGGCCGACCCGTCAGGCCAGCACGCTCTGCCCTCATCGCGGACCGAGTCGTCAGCCCTTAGCCCTCAACCCTTAGCCCTTAGCCCTCAGCCCTCAGCCCTCCAGGCTCACGATCATCTTGCCCGTGTTCTCGCCGCGCAGCAGGCCCAGGAAGGCATCGACGCCGTTCTCTATGCCGGACACCTTGGTCTCGGCGTACTTCAGTTCGCCGGAGCGGATCCAGGCGGAGACTTCCTCGACGAACTTCGGCTGGAGGGCGGCGTGGTCGCTGACCAGCAGGCCCTGGAGGCGCAGGCGCTTGCCGATCACCATGGCGAGGTTGCGGGGCGCCGGGGTCGGCTCCGTGGCGTTGTACATCGAGATCATGCCGCATATGGCGGCACGGCCATGGACGTTGAGGGAGCTGATGGCCGCTTCGAGGTGGTCGCCGCCCACGTTGTCGAAGTAGACGTCGATACCGTCCGGGGCGGCTTCCTTGAGCTGCTTGCTGACGTCGCCGTTCTTGTAGTTGAAGGCGGCGTCGAAGCCGTACTCCTCCACCAGGAGCTTGACCTTCTCGTCGGAGCCGGCCGAGCCGATGACCCGGGAGGCGCCCTTGAGCTTGGCGATCTGGCCGACCTCGCTGCCCACCGCACCGGCCGCGCCGGATACGAAGACGGCGTCGCCCTCCTTGAAGGAGGCCACCTCGATCAGCCCCGCGTAGGCGGTCAGGCCGGGCATGCCCAGCACACCGAGGTAGGCGGTGAGCGGAGCCAGCGACGGGTCCACCTTGGCGGCGCGCTTGGCGTCCAGGACCGCGTACTCACGCCAGCCGAGGCCGTGCAGGACATGGTCACCGACGGCGATGGACTCGTCGCGCGAGGCGAGGACCTCGCCGACCGCGCCGCCCTCCATCGGCTGGTCCAGCTGGAAGGGCGGGACGTAGGACTTCACATCGTTCATCCGGCCGCGCATGTACGGGTCGACGGAGAAGTGCTGTGTACGGACGAGGATCTGGCCCTCGCCGACCTCGGGCACCGCGGCCTCGCGCAGCGCGAAGTCCTCCGGGGTGGGCCAGCCGTGAGGGCGGGCGACGAGGTGCCATTCGCGGCTGGTCGTGGGCAGTGCGGACATAAGCGCGATCCTCCTAAATACTTCAGGTGCTGAAACAACCATGCACCTCGATATTTCAGATTGTCAAGCAAATGGGTATCCTCGTGTGCATGACCCCCCGCGCAGACCCCCTGACCGTCGAGGTCGTCGGCCTCATCGGCACCGTCGTGGCCCGCTACTACGAGGAGTACGAGCAGGCCGCGACCGAGCATTCCCTCACCGGCGCACAGGCCCGGGTGCTCAGCCTGCTCTCCGTCGAGCCGCTGCCCATGCGCAAGATCGCCCAGCGCCTGAAGTGTGAGCCGTCGAATATCACCGGCATCGTGGACCGCCTGGAGTCCCGCGGCCTGGTCGAGCGCCGCCCCGATCCCGCCGACCGCCGCGTCAAGCTCGCCGCCCCGACCGAGGAGGGGGCAAGCCTGGCACAGGCCCTGCGGACATCCCTGGACTTCGCGCGAGAGCCCCTCGGCCGGCTGACGGCCGCCGAGCGGACACTGCTGAAGGAACTGCTGCAGAAGATGCTGGGCGTCGCCCCCGAATAGGCCGGACGGACGGACGGGCGGGCGGGCGGACGGAGGGACGGGGGGACGGGGAGACGGACGTCAAACCCCTCTTCTCGTAGCCCCCAACAGCAGCCGCATCGGACGAAATTCGCTTGCACCGTGCGGAGTCCGCAGATTCCACTCGGTGGCATGACTGATCGTCACTTCTTATCCCGGGATGGGGCCGCGCCGCGGCTGCGGACCTTGTGGTCGTTCGCGCTGCCGCACAAGGGTGCGCTGGTCGGGGCGCTGCTTCTGGGACTGGTGGCATCGGCGCTGGGGCTGGCTACGCCCATGGTCACCAAGTGGGTGCTCGATGCGCTGGGCGCCTCGGCGTCACTGAAGGGGCCCGTGGTGGCGCTGCTGGTGCTGCTCGTGGTCGGCGGGGCCGTCCGGTTCCGGCAGTGGACGCTGCTCGGCACCGTGGGGGAACGTGTGGTGCTGGAGGCCCGTGAGTCGATGGTGCGGCGTTTTCTGCGGGCCACCGTGCCGGCCGTCAGCCGGCGCCCGACCGGTGAGCTCGTCACCCGCGTCACCTCCGACACGGTCCTGCTGCGCGAGGCGGCCACCGGTGCGCTGGTCGGCCTGATCAACGGGACGGTCATGCTGCTGGGCACCCTCGTCATGATGGGCGTGCTCGATGGGGTGCTGCTCGGGACGACGATGGCGGCCGTGGTGTTGACCGGCGTGCTGTTCGCGGTGCTGATGCCCGGGATCGCCGCGGCGCAGCGGCGGGCCCAGGAGCACCTGGGCCGGCTCGGTGGCGTACTGGAGGGCACTCTTCGCGCCATCAAGACGGTGAAGGTCAGCCGCGCCGAGGAGCGTACGGCCGAGCGGATTCTGGCCGAGGCGCGCTCCTCCGCCGCGTACGGCATCCGCGCGGTCCGCCGTGAGGCGTTGGCCTGGACGGCCTCGTTGTCCGGTATCGAGCTGGCGACCATCGCGATCCTGGGTGTGGGCGCCTGGCGGGTCGGCGAGGGGCAGATGGAGATCTCCAGTCTGATCGCCTTCCTGCTGTACGCGTTCGGGCTCATGGAGCCGATCACCGAGTTGAGCGCGAATGTCAGTGCGCTACAGGCCGGTATCGCCGCCGCGGAACGCATCCGTGAGACGGCCGACCTGCCGACCGAGAGCACCGCGAGGCCGGTGCCCGCCAACGGCCCAGCGCCAAACGGGGGTTACCGGGGTACCCGTCACGACGTGCCCGTACTGGCGCTGCGGCAGGTCACCGCGGCGTACGGGCCCGACGCCGAACCCGCCGTACGGGATATCGACCTGGTCGTCCCCCGGCGTGGGCACACCGCGATCGTCGGCTTGTCGGGAGCCGGCAAGACCACCCTGTTCTCCCTCTTCCTGCGGTTTCTGGAGCCGACGCGGGGCGAACTGCTCCTGGACGGCCGTCCGTACCGCGAGCACACCCATGAGGAGACCCGGGCGCGACTGGCGTATGTGGAGCAGGACACCCCGATCGTGCCCGGGAGCATCCGTGACAACCTGCTGCTCTCCCGCCCTGACGCGACGGAGGAGGAAGTGCGCCGGGTCCTGTGCGATGTCCGGCTGGCCGAGAAGATCGATGGCCTCGATGACGGCCTGGACACACCGCTGTCCGACACGGCCGTCTCAGGGGGCGAACGCCAGCGCATCGCCCTGGCGCGAGCCCTGTTGCGCACCCCTGATGTCCTGCTCCTCGACGAGGCGACGGCCCAGCTCGACGGGCTGACCGAGGCCGCCGTCCATGACTGCATACGGGCCCGCGCGGCCACGGGTGCGGTGGTCACGATCGCCCACCGGCTGTCGACCGTGATCGACGCGGACAGCATCGTGGTGATGGAGGCGGGCCGCATCCGCGTCCAGGGCAGCCACGCGGAACTGCTGGCGACCGACGCCCTGTACGGGGAGCTGGTGAAGTCCCTGCGCATCGGCCCGCGCATCGGCCCGGACACCGCGCCGGACCCGGAGGCCGTCCCCGCCCCGGCCCGGCGTGCGGCCCCCTGATGACACCCGTGACCCCCGTCACGCCTGTCACACCCGTCGCACCGTCACACTCGTCGCGCCCGTCACACCCGTCATGCCCCGCCAGGGTGCGAATCCGCGCCCCCTCTAGGGCGCAGACGGGCCGACCGCCTCCACCCCGGCCGGCGCGGCACTGCCCTGCGGCGTACCGGCCACCCCCCTGACGTCCGGCTCCCCCTCAACTCCCGGCAGCCGGAGCCCTCGCAGCAGGGTCAGGGCCAGCACCGCGGCGCAGGCCATGACGGCCGCGGCGCCCAGTACGGCCGTCTGGAGGCCGTCGGTGAAGGCGGACCGGGCCGCGGTCAGGAGTGCCTCGCCTGCCCGGTCCGGGAGTTGGGCGGCCACCGCTGCGGCGCCGGCCAGGGTTTCCCGGGCCGTGTCGGAGGCGGCCGACGGGAGGCCGGCGGGTAGTGCGCCGCCCATGTCCGCGTGGTAGACCGCGCTTCCGATGCTGCCCAGGATGGCCATGCCCAGCGCGCCGCCCAGTTCGGTGCCGGATTCCAGGAGGGCCGAGGCGGAGCCGGCGCGCTCGGGCGGGGCGAGGCCGATGGCCAGTTCATTGCCGAGGGACATCACCATCACCAGGCCCGACGCGTAGACCGACGAGGCGACCAGGACGAACCACAGGGCAGAGCCCGGCTCCAGCCAGGAGAGCCAGAGGAAGCCGCCGGCCGCGATGACAAAGCCCAGGGCGATGACATGGGCCCGGTCCATCCGTTGGGCGAGCGCGGCGGCCGCCGGTGCCATCCCGCCCACCGCGAGCGTCGGCAGCAGATTCCACAGCGCGGCCTCCATGGGGCTCATCCCCCGTACGGACTGCAGGTACTGGGTGAAGAAGACCGCACAGCCGACGACCGCGAACATCGCCAGCAGGTTCATCAGCACCGAGACGCTGAACCCGCGCCGGCGGAACAGTTCCAGGTCGAGCATCGGATGGCGGGCGGTGCGCTGGCGGTACACGAAGGCCGCGGCGGCCAGCAGACCGGCCACCAGGACGAGGACGGGCCGCAGCGCCAGTCCGTCGCGGGCGATCTCCTTGATTCCGTAGACCGTCGGCAGCATCGCGAGCAGGGACAGCAGCGAGCCGGGCAGATCGAAGCGCCCGGCCGCCGGGTTCTTGAACTCCGGCAGCAGCAGCGGCCCGCAGACCAGCAGGAGCACCATCGCCGGGGTGTTGATCAGGAACACCGAGCCCCACCAGAAGTGCTCCAGCAGCGCCCCGCTGAGCACCGGGCCGACCGCGATACCGCCCATCATCGCCGACGACCAGATCGCGACGGCCTTGCCGCGCTGCTTGGCGTCATGGAAGAGGTTGCGGATCAGCGCGAGCGTGGACGGCATCAGGGTGGCCCCGCCGATGCCGAGCAACGCGCGTGCGGCGATGAGCATCTCGGCGCTCTGCGCGTAGGCGGCGACCCCGGAGGCGAGGCCGAAGAGGAGGGCGCCGGACAGCAGCAGCCTGCGGCGGCCGATGCGGTCGCCCAGCGCGCCCATGGTGATCAGCAGTCCGGCCAGGACGAAGCCGTAGACGTCCAGGATCCAGAGTTGCTGGACGCTGCTGGGCTCCAGTTCCGCGGTCAGGAACGGCACCGCGAAGTAGAGCACCGAGACGTCCATCGAGACGAGCAGGCAGGGCAGCAGAAGGACGGCCAGGGCGGTCCACTCCCGTCGGCCGGCCGACGGTGGGGATGTGTACGTGGTAAACGACATGGGTGACACGGTAAGCAGGGTGTGCTTACGGCGCAAACTCCGCGACCAGTAAGGGAGTTGGAGGTGCATCACACTAGTGCACCTGCCCGGCGCGAGGCCCTGATGGGACCGGCGCTGATACCCTCAACGTCAGCGAAATTCCCCTGGTGCACTAGTACGGAGGCCCTCCCGTGGAGCAGCCGGCCCCGCCGCCCTACCGCCGGATCGTCGACGAGATCCGGCGCCGTATCGACACCGGCGAGCTGGCGCCGGGCGACCGGGTGCCCTCGACCCGGCGGATCACCCAGGAGTGGGGGGTGGCGATGGCGACCGCCACCAAGGTGCTCACCACCCTGCGCCAGGAGGGCCTGGTCCGGGCCGTGCCGGGCGTGGGCACGGTGGTCGACGAGCCGAAGCCGGAGCCGGAGCCCGAGCGGCGGCCGCAGTCGCCGTCGCAGCGGGCCGCGCGCCCCGAACTCCCGCGTACGCGACGGCCGGGCGAGACAGACCGCGGGCTGAGCCGCGAGAGCGTCGTACGGGCCGGACTCAAGATCGCCGACGCCGAGGGGCTGCGGGCGCTGTCGATGCGCCGGGTCGCCGCCGAGTTCGGGGTGTCCTCGATGGCGCTCTACCGCCATGTGGCCAATAAGGACGAACTGGTGGTGCTGATGGCGGACGCCGCGTTCCGCGATGTCGTACTCCCGGACCCGGCGCCGGACGGCTGGCGCGCGCGGATGGAGGCGGGCGCACGGCTGCAATGGGAGCTCTACCAGCGGCATCCGTGGCTGGCGCACTATCTGTCGATCACCAGGCCGCAGCCGATGCCGCGGGCGATGGCGCTCATCGAGTGGACCATGGCGCGGGTGACGGGCGTGGACCCGGTGACGCTGATCCATATGGCCATCACGCTGCTGAACCATGTGCGCGCCACCGCCGCCGGCTTCGAGGACGATCTGGAGGCCGAGCAGGAGAGCGGGATGGACCAGAGCCAGTGGATGGCGTCCATGGAGCCGGTCTTCGAGGGCATCGTCTCCTCGGGCTCCTACCCCATGTACGGGGGTGTCGCGGGGCACGACGACGACGTGGTGAATCTGACCTCGCTGTTCGAGTTCGGGCTGGCCAGGCTGCTGGACGGGATGGCGACGCTGGTGGAGGGCCGGGCGGCCGGCTCCGGCGGGGTCGGCTGACCTCGCCGGAACCTGCCATCGGGATCAGTTGAGCTCGCCGGAGCCCGCCACCGTGGTCAGCTGAGCTCGCCGCGCAGCCGCCGGGCCCGTAACACCAGTTCCAGTTCGAAGCGTCGGTCCGGGTCGTCGATCTCGGTGCCCCATAACTCCCGTATCTGGCGCAGCCGGTAGCGCACGGTCTGCGGATGGACGCCAAGACGGGCGGCGACCTCGGGGGCGCCGCCGCGGGTCTCCAGCCAGGCGAGCAGGGTCTCCGCGAGCCGTCGGCCATGGGCGGGACCGCAGCCGTCCAGGGGGGCGAGGCGGCGGCGGGTGAGGTCCTCGATCAGCTCCGCCGGGGGCAGCAGGACCAGCGCCTCGGTGTGCTCGGTGCACTGCAGCAGTTCGCCCGCGGGCAGCAGTCCGCGCTCCGTCAGGTCGACCGCGGCCCCGGCCCAGCGCAGCGACTTGGCGGCGTCCAGCAGCGGTACGGCGGGGCCGATCGCACCGGACCAGCCGGCCGCCGCGCGGGCCAGCAGCTCCCGCCGCCCGGGGGCGTCCGGCTCGGGCACCACCATCCGCGGCCGTTCGCTCTCCATGTCCAGCAGGACGTCCGGGGCGACGGCGGGCGCGACCGCCTCCCGGGCCGGGCGCAGCAGCACCGCGACCGCGACCCGCTCGGGCAGCGCCCAGCCGAGCCCGGCGGCGCGCTCGGCCAGGGCCGGCGGCACCCCGTCCGCCGCTCCCGCGCCGCGCCCCCGTCTGCCGGGTCCGGTGAACAGCTGCTCCATCAGGCGCCGTTGCAGCCGCAGCCGCTCACCGGCCTGGCGGGCGGCGGCCTCGGCGTAGCCGCGTACGGATTCGGCGACCAGCCCGTCCAGGTACTCGTAGCCGGACTCGGCGAGCTCGTACATCGCGGGGGCCGGGATCGCGACCTGCTGGCCGATCTCGGCGAGCCGCCGCCAGGCCAGCCGGACGCCCAGCCGGTATACGGCCTGCAGGACATCCAGGCTGCGGCCCTGGAGGCCCTCGCCGCGGCCGAACTCCTGGAAGACCCGCGGGTGCACATGCGGGCGGTCCGGGCCGGCCGTCAGATGTGCGACGAAGTGCTCCAGCGACTGGCGGATGCCCACCAGCGCCCGGGGCTCCCCGAATTCATCGGGCACCAACGGGAGCTGAGGGTAGGCGCGGCGGATCTCCCGGAGGATGTCCTGGGCGAGGGTGGGCACCTCCTCCAGTGCCAGGGCGGCGAACTGCCGTACCTGGTAGGGCGGGACCTCCCGCCAGGCCGAGCGGACGGCCGTCACCATGACGCGGACCTCCTCAGCACGTCCCGTATCGGCACGCCCCGTATCGCAACGCCCCGTATTGGCGCGCCCCGCCTCCGCACGGCCCGTATCGGCACGCCCCGGCTCCCGTCCCCGCCCGTTAGCCGCCGCTCCGGTCGAAGGTCACCAACGGCACATTCGGCTGCTCAGGGGTGGCGTCCAGGGCGGCGACGATGCCGAGCGCGACGCCGACGGCGAGGGCGGCGGCGGTCAGCGCGGTCAGTGCGGCGGCGAGCGTACGGTGCATGGCGCGGCGAGCCCTTCGTCGATGCCGGAGCCCGTCGGCGGTCTCCGTCGAGGTTGGCGGCGGCACACGGCGCGGCCCTCGGGCCGGCCCGGTGCCGCGTCCCACGGCGCGGCACCACTGGAGCGTGGTGCCTGCCGAGTGTGGAAGGGCATTGACGACCTGTCAAGAGTTCCCTTACGTTCCCGGCCCATGGCGCCCCGAGGCGCCGCACGTGCACCAGAGCGTGATTCCCCCACCGCTTCCAGGAGTGCCCGTATGCCCGTATCCGGCAAGCCCGCCGCCTCCCCCACTACGGCCACCGCCGCCCGCACCGCCCCGCCCCTGTCGCTGGCCGTCCTCGGTCTCGGCGTCTTCCTGCTGGTCCTGGCACCCCTGCTGGCCTGGTACGTCACGCCACGGGCCAAGGTCACGCCGGTCGACGTGGATGTCACCACCGTCTTCACCGGCAGCGGCAGCTACTTCGACACCGCCGCGCTGAAAACCAGGGACCACCGGCGGATCACCATCACCCGGCACGTGCTGGGCGATGTCGCGGCGAGCGAGAAGAGCGGGCGGGCCGTGTGGGACGTCTCCACTACGGTCGACACCCCGCAGACGCTGGCCCTCAAGGATCCGCGCAGGGCGTTCCAGTGGACCACCGAGCGCTGGGTCACCGACCGGCGCAGCAACGCGCCGGTGCACTGCTGCGAGGAGGCCCCGACGCGGTTCGACGGCGATGCCTACCTCAAGTTCCCCTTCGATGTGCGGAAGACGGGCTACCGCTGGTGGGACAACACCCTGGGCGCCGCCGTCCCGCTCCGCTTCGCCGGTACGCGGGAGGTCCAGGGCTACCCGGGCTACCGCTTCACCGGGACCGTCCCGGCCACCAGGACCGGTAGCCGTCAGGTCCCCGGCCGGCTCGTCGGACGGCCGCGGCAGGGCCAGATCCAGGCCGAGGAGTGGTACGCCAACTCCGGTATCGAGCTGGTCGTCGAGCCGCGCACCGGCCGGATCATGAATGCGGTGCTCTCGCCGGTCAAGACGCTGCGGGCGCCCGGATCCCGCCGTACGGCGGTCACGCTGCTGCGCGGCGAGCGGCTGGAGTTCACGCCCGGGACGCAGCGGGCGCAGGTGCGGCTGGCGAAGGCGGACAGCGAGAAGCTGGTGCTGGTGGGCCGGACACTGCCGGTCACGGCCGCGGCGGCGGGCGGGGTGCTCGTCCCTGCCGGGGTGGTGTGGGTGGTGCGCGGGCGGCGGACGGGCGGCCGGTCCTGAGCGAAGTGATGAACCGTCAGCTGCTCTCGGGGCGGTTTTTGTCACTCCCGTGAGTAGCCGCGGCGCGCGCGGCGGGCGAACACTGTCCACCCCACACGCAGCAGTCCGGCCCCGGTCGGCGCACGTCCGTTTCAGCGCAGCCCAGCGACGCGGCATCCGGGGCGGCCCCGCCGTACGGGCGCCCACGGCACCGCATGATGCAGCACGGCCCGCACGACTCAGTACGCAGTACGTCCCCCACCGCCGGTACCGCACCCTGAGACGAGTTGGACGCACATGCCCCAGCACCTGCCTCAGCACGTACGCCAGCACCTGCGCCCGTCCCCGTCCCCGCCGCCGCTCCCCCGCCGGATCGTCTTCCTCGCCCGCCGCGATCTGGGCAACCCCGCCGCCGGCGGCTCCGAGCTGCTGGTGGACCGGATCGCCGAGGGACTCGCCGCCCACGGCCACCAGGTCACCCTGCTGTGCGGCGGGCCGCCGTCCCCCGGGCTCCCGGCGCGGCCCGATCCGGGAGGCGCCCCCACCCGCGGCTACCGGGTGGTGTCCGCGGGCGGCGACGCCGGTCATTACCTGCGCGTACCCCGCCAGTTGGCGCGCCGGGTCGGCGACTGCGACCTCCTGGTCGAGGTCTGCAACGGCATGCCCTATCTGGCGCCGCTGTGGCACCGCGGTCCCACCCTGTGCCTGGTCAACCATGTCCATACGGACCTGTGGCGGCTGCGCTGCCCGGGGCCCGCCGCCCGGCTCGGCCGCCGCCTGGAGCACTGGGCGCTGGCCGGTGCGCACCGCCGGGATCTGATGGTGGCGGTCTCCGGCTCGACCGCGTCCGCGCTGCGCGGCCTCGGGGTCGCCCCGGACCGGATCCGGCTGGTGTACAACGGCGTGGCGGAGCCCGGCCCACTGGCCCCCAAGGCGCCGGAGCCGCTGTTCCTGGCCATGGGGCGGCTGGTCGAGTACAAGCGGATCGATCTGCTGCTGCGGCTGTGGGAGCGGGTCCGGCCGGTGACCGGCGGCCGGCTGGTGATCGTCGGCGACGGTCCGGAGCGCGCCCGGCTTTCCGCCATGGCCGGGCCCGGCGTCACCTTCACCGGTCATGTCTCCGAGGAACGCAAGCACCAACTGCTGTGCTCCGCCTGGCTGTTACTGCATCCCTCGCTCGTCGAGGGCTGGGGACTGGTGGTGATGGAGGCCGCCGCCCGCCGCACCCCCGCCGTCGGCTTCGACATCCCGGGCCTGCGGGACTCCGTCGAGGACGGCGTCACGGGGCTGCTGGCCCGCGGCGAGAGCGCGTTCGCCGCGCACTGGTGCGCCCTGGCCCTCAGCGCCCGGCGCCGCGACGCGCTGGGCCGCGCCGCCGCAGCGCGCGCCGCTCGCTTCCGGTGGAGCCATACGGTGCAGAGCTTCCGGGCGGTCGCCGCGGAAGCGGTCCTCGACCCGCTCCCCAGGCGGTGACGGACCGGTGCGCGACCCTTCGCTGCGCAGGTCAGCCGCCCTGTTCCGGGCCTTTCTCCGGGAGCGGACCGACCCCGGACACTGCTACCGGCTGCTCGCCCGGGACGCCGCCGACCAGGTCGAACGGTATGTGCCGCTGCGGGGCGCAGTGGTCGCCGATGTCGGCGGCGGCAGCGGCTACTTCACCGCGGAGTTCCGCCGCCGCGGCGCCCGGTGCTGGCTCTTCGAGCCCGATCCGGCGGAGCTGACCGCGCACGGCCCGCCCCCGGAGGGCGCGGTGCTCGCCGACGGCTATCTGCTGCCGCTAGCCGACGGCGCCGTCGACCTCTGCTTCTCCTCCAACGTCCTGGAGCATGTCGCCGACCCGCAGACCTTCCTGAGCGAGATGATCCGGGTCACCCGCCCCGGTGGACTGATCTACGTCGCCTTCACCAACTGGTTCTCCCCCTGGGGCGGCCATGAGACCGCTCCCTGGCACTACGTGGGCGCCGCGCGGGCCCGCGCCCACTACCGGCGGCGCACCGGCCACCCGGCCAAACACACCCTGGGCGTCAACCTGTTCGCCGTGCACATCGGCCCCACCCTGCGCCAGGTACGGGCCCGCGACGACATCGCCCTCGTCACCGCCCGCTCCCGCTATGCGCCGTTCCTCGCCGAGGCCATCCCCCGCCTCCCGGGCGTCCGGGAGTTCGCCACCTGGAACCTCCTCCTCATCCTCCGGCGGTTGCCATGACCCAGACCTTGAGGCCGTTCCCGTCCCCCGGATCGCCCGACGCCGGAGGACGCCCGACGCCCGCCCCCGCCCCGCCGCCCGGCCAACCCCGGTGCAGACGCTGGCTGTTCGCGTTCTGGGCGCTCGCCCTGGCCGGGTTCCTCGCGCCCGCGCCGGGGAAGATGACGTTCGAGACCAAGCTGGGCGTGACCACCGACCCGTGGAAGTTCCTCGCGGACCTCGGGCAGCTGTGGCACGACCGGGCGGGCCTCGGCGGCATCGCCGACCAGTACATCGGCTATGCCTTCCCCACGCTCCCCTACTACGGCCTGGCCGATCTCGCCCACGTGCCGGTGTGGCTGGCCGAGCGGCTGTGGATGTCGCTGATCGTCACGGCGGCGTTCTGGGGTGCGCTGCGGCTCGCCGAACGGCTCCGCGTCGGCACCGGGCCGGCCCGGCTCCTGGCCGCCGCCTGTTACGCCCTGTGGCCGACGTTCACCCTCGTCATCGGCTCCACCTCCGCCGCCGCGCTGCCCGGCGCGCTGCTGCCGTGGGTGCTGCTGCCGCTGACCAACGCGCGGGTCAGCGCACGTATCGCGGCCACCCGCTCGGCGCTGCTGATCCCCTTCATGGGCGGGGTCAACGCGGCCTCGACGCTGGCTTCGCTGCTGCCCGTCGGCCTGTATCTGCTGTCCCGTACGGGGCCACGCCGGGCGAGGCTGCTCGCCTGGTGGCTGCCCGGTGTCGTGCTGGCCACCGCCTGGTGGGTGGTGCCGCTGCTGCTGCTCGGCCTGCACGGCGAGAACTTCATGCCGTTCATCGAGCAGGCCGACACCACCACCGGCACCATGTCCGCCACCGAACTGCTGCGCGGCGCCGGCAACTGGGTCGGCTACCTCCGCTTCGGCGAGCCCTGGCTGCCGGCCGGCTGGACCCTGACGGCCCACCCCGTCGCGGTGCTCGGCTCGGCGCTGGCCGCGGCGCTCGGCCTGGCCGGGCTGGCCCGCCGGGATCTGCCCGAGCGCCGCTGGCTGCTGCTGACCGGGCTGGCCGTGGCGCTGATCGCGCTGGCCGGGTACGGCGGCACGCTGGGCGGGCCGCTGCACGGCCTGTGGCAGGACTGGCTCAACGGCTGGCTGCGCCCGTTCCGCAACATCTACAAATTCACCCCGGGCCTGGCCCTGGCCCTCACCCTGGGCCTGGCACATCTGCTCGCGGTCGCCACCGAACGCCGCGGCACCCGCCGGATCCCCGCCCGCCGCCGCCTCCCGCTGGTCACGGCGCTCCTCGTGCTGCCCGCCCTCGCGCTGCCCTTCCTCACCGGCACCGTCCTCCAGTCCGGCGCCTTCACCAAACTTCCCGCCTCCTGGGAACGGGCCGCGGCCTGGCTGCACCAGCACTCCCCGCACAGCCGGGCGCTGGTCGTCCCCGCGACCGCGCACGGCATCTACACCTGGGGCTCACCCATCGACGAGCCGCTCGACGTCCTCGCCACCTCCCCCTGGACACAGCGCGACTTCGTCCCGTTCGGCACCCCGGGCGCCCGCCGCACCCTGGACGCCGTCGAACAGGCGCTGCTGACCGGCTCCGAAGTCCCCGGACTGCGCGACTACCTGGGCCGGGCCGGCCTGCACCACATCGTCGTACGCAACGACCTCGACCCGGACCAGATCGGCTACGTCCCGCCGCAGACCGTCAAACGCACCCTCCAGGCGTCCGGCTACCGCAAGGTGGCCGCCTTCGGGCCGCTCACCACCGGCGGCCGGATCCCCTCCGGGGCACCCCTCCAGGTCCAGGGCCTCTATCCGCGCCAGCGCGCCGTCGAGATCTACCGACCGCGGGACACCACCGAGCCCGGCCCGGTCACCACCCGGGCCGTCGCCGACACCGCACAGCTCAGCGGCGGCCCCGAAGCCCTCCTCCAGCTGTCCGCCGACCCGTCGCTGCGGCACCGCGCCACCGTGCTGACCGGCGACCGCCACCCCGGCCTCGGCACCCCGCCGCTCCAGCTGACCGCCGACGGACTGCGCCGCGCCGACACCCGCTTCGGGCTGGTCAACAGCAACACCTCGTACACCTACACCGCCGGTGAGCGGAACCCTCCCGACAGCGTCCAGGACCCCGGCCGCCCGCCCCGGCAGATCCTGCCGACCACCGGCCCCGGCCACCAGACCACCGCCGTCCTCCGCGGCGCCTCCTCGGTCACCGCGTCCACCAGCGGCAACTGGCTCTTCCACCTGCCGCAGTACGACCCGGTCAACGCCTTCGACGGCGACCCCGACACCGCCTGGGCGGAGGGCAGCACCGGCGACCCCGTGGGCCAGTGGGTCCGGATCGCCTTCAACCGGCCCGTCACCCTCCCCTCCGCCCTGTCCCTGACTCCCCTGCCCGGGGACGGGCTGCGCGCCGCCCCGACCTCCGTACGGGTACAGACCGACCGGGGCAGTACGGAGGACACCCTGCGCCCCGACGGGACACCGCAGCGGGTCAAGGCCCCGCCCGGCCGGACGAGTTGGCTGAAGGTGACGATCCTCGGCTCCCAGACACCACGGGCCGGACTCTCCGGCTCCGGATTCCGGGAGATCTCCGTCCCCGGCGTCCAGGTCACCCGGCTGCTGCAACTCCCCACCGACGCCGGGCGTTCCGACGCCCCCGCCGAGATCATCTCGCTGCACCGCGGCAGCGACCCCGGCGGCCTCTCCCCGGTCTCCGCGGAATCCGGGCTGCACCGCCAGTTCCACACCGGCGCCGCCGCCCCCTACGGGATCTCCGGGCAGGCCCTGGCCGTTCCCGGCCCCGAACTCGACCAGCTCCTGGACCGCCTCGCACCGGGCCACCGCAACCGGATCACCGCCACCGCCGACTCCACCGCCTTCGGCTTCGGCCCCTCGCTCAGCCCCCGCAACCTCGTCGACGGCGATCTGACCACCGCCTGGATCGCCGGGGACCGGCCCACCGTGCATCTGCGCTGGCCCGGCCGGAAGAAGATCGACCAGATCGTGCTGGCCGGGGCCGGCGGTCTCGCCACCCGTCCGGAACAGATCCTGGTCAACTCGCCGGACGGGGCGGCCACCGCGGGCGTCGACGAGAACGGCCAGGCCCGCTTCGACCCGATCACCACCGACCGCCTCGACATCACCATCAGCAAGGTCAAACCCCTGACCCTGCACAACCCGGTAGCCGGCCGGCCACTCCAACTCCCGGTCGGCCTCAGCGAGATCCACCTCCCCGCACTCGACTCCTACCGCACCCCACGCCCCGCCGCCGACGCCCGCTTCTCCCTCGGCTGCGGCCAGGGCCCGATGCTCGCCGTCGACGGCGTCCTGCACGCCACCAAGGCCGCCGGGTATGTCCGCGACCTCACGGAACGCCGCCCGGTGCAAGTACGGCTGTGCGCCGGACCGGCCCGCGACGGGCGGCTGGAACTGCCGTCGGGGCGCCATCGGGTGGAGGCCGGGGGACAGGGGCCGTTGGGGTTGGTGGGGGTTACGTTGCGGCGGGGGGACGGGGCGGGGCCGGGTGCCGCGGGTGGCGGACCGGCCCAGGAGGCCGCCGGACCGGCCCAGGAGTCCGCCGGACCGGCGCAGGAGACCGCCGCGCCGGTGCGGAAGGTCTCCGCCGAGGACTGGTCGGGGGACCGCCGCAGCGTCGCGGTCGGCGCCGGCCGGGCCGTCTACCTCCAGATGCACGAGAACGCCAACGACGGCTGGCAGGCCACCCTCAACGGCCGTCGGCTGACCCCGCTCCGGATCGACGGCTGGCAACAGTCCTTCCTCATCCCGGCCGGAGCAGGCGGGACCGTCGAGCTCTCCTACGCCCCTGCCATCGCCTACGACCTGGGACTGGTCGGCGGTGCCCTCGGCGTCGCGCTCCTGCTCGTCTCCGCCCTCGTCCGCCGCTCCCCCCGCACCCCGCCGCCCGCAGCGCTGCCCCCACCCGCCCCGTCCTGGGTCCTGGGCGTCCTGGCACTGACCGCGGTGCTGGCCCTGGCCTCCGGCCCCTACGCCCTGATCGTGCCGGCCCTGGCGCTGGTGGCGCACTTCCGGCCACAACTCCTCGTCCCGCTGGCCCTGGTGGCGATGGTGGGCGCCGGAGTCGTCGCGGCCCTCGGAGCGGGCGAGCCCCATGCCGCGGGCGAGGGCGCCTTCAGCGGCACCGCACAGGCCCTGGCGCTGCTCGCGCTGACGGCGGCGGTGGTCACCGTGCCGGGCGGCCGGGCAGCGCGGCAGCCGGCGTCCGGGGAGGGGCCGGGGATGGGTGCGGATGGGGCGGAGCCGGGGATGGGTGCGGATGGGGCGGAGCCGGGGGCGGATGCGTACGGGGCGGGGAGAGGGTCAACCGGGCTGTCCGGGCTGTCCGGGCTGTCCGGGCGGCCTGGAACGCCTGGACCGTCCGGGCCGTCCGGGTCGTCCGGGTCGTCCGCACCGGTTGACCCGCCTGGCGCGCACGCCCCGTCCGCGCCACCGCCGCTTCCGCGCAGGGCGCAGAGCCGTGATGGCGGTCCGGCCGCTGTCGGACGTCCCATCGTGGCCCGGGGACCGGCACCGGGCCCCGGCCCGAACTGGGCAGAGCGGCACCGGTCCCGGTCGAGCGGGCCCGTACGGCCGACCGGCAGCGGGCCCGTCACGCCGACCGACAACAGCGGGGAGGGCACCACCCGATGACCGCACTCCAGCCAGCCCGGCCAGAACCACCCGACAAGCGGGGCGAACCACCCGACGCCCCGTCCGAGCTCTCCCCCGCCCCCTCCCCCTCTCCCCCTTCGGGGGAGGGGGCGGGGGGTGGGTTCGGGGGTGGGGGGAGCCAGACCCCCAGCGGAAACCAGCCCCACGGCAGGAGCCAGCGCCCCAACGTGAGCCAGCCCCACGGCAGAAGCCAACCCCACGACGGACGCCAGCCCTCCAACAGAACCCAACCCCCCACCGAAACCCAACCCCCCGCCATCACCCTCGCCCGCGTCCCCTTCCCCACCGTGGACGAGATCTCCCGCCACTGTCTGGACGACAGCCAGCCGGAGACCGTGCACATCGAAGTGCACCTCCCCGGCCGGGTCGACCCGGCCAGGCTCCGCACCGCGTTCCACCGGGCGCTCGCCCGCCATCCGCGCATCCTGATGCGCCAGGCGCCGGTCCGCTGGTGGCACCGCCACTACACCTGGCAGCTCACCGCCGCCCCGGACGTGGACCCGGTCGACTTCCCGCCGCCCGGCCCCGAGGCGCTGGCCCGCGCCCGGCGACGCGCGCTCGACGCCTGCCCGCCGCTGGACGCCTCGCCGCCCGTACGGCTGGAGGTGATCGAGGAGGCGGGCGGCGGCACCGTACTGCTCCTCACCGTCCATCACACCGCTCTGGACGGGCCGGCCTGTCTGCGGGTGCTGGCCACCGCCGCCGCGCTGTACGGCGGTGCCGACAGCGCCCCTGGCCCGTCCCCCGTACGCGCCGCCGGCCCCGGTACGGAACGCCCGCAGGCCGACGACCGGCCGGCGGCGGGACAGCGCTTCTCCCGACCGGCCCGTATAGCCGCCGCCCCCAGCCGCACTCCACACGGAGACCGGTCCGGCCACGGCGGCCGACCCGGCCGCAGCACCCGGCCCGAACACGACGACCGGTCCAAACACGACGCCCGCCCCGGCCACAACGCCCGGCCCGCACACGACGCCCCGCCCGGCCACGGCACCCCGCCCGGCAACGGCATGCTCCTGACCAACCTGCCCATCCCACCCCGCCCACCACGCGCTCCCGGCCAAGCAGCGCCCTACACCGTCAACGACCAACTCCTGGTCGCCACCTGGCTGATGATCGCCCGCTGGAACCGCCTGAACGCCCCGACCGGCCCCCACGGCGCCCCCTCCCCGTCCACCTCCCCCATCACCATCACCATGCCCGTCGACGACCGGCCGCGCGGCGCCGACATGCCCATCGGCAACGGCACCCGGCTGCTGACGGTCGGGTTCGGCCCCGAGGAGCGGCGGGATGCCGGGCCGCTCACCGCCGATCCGCCCGAACCGGACGCGGTGGCCCGGCTGCTGCGGCGCACCGCCGCCCGTACCCGCGCTCTCAAGGCCGCACCTCCGGGACGTCAACTAGGGGTTCCCACAACGCTGTTGACCGCCCCCGTCCTCCCGGTCATGCTGCGCGGCGCGGTCACCCGCGCGCTGCGCACCGCCGCCGCGCCCTGGACCTCCACCACCCTGCTGTCCAACATCGGCCGGATCCCGTACCCGCTGGACTTCGGGGACGCCGGGCGGCCGACCGCGGTGTGGTTCTCCGCACCGGCCAGGATGCCGCGCGGTCTCACCGTCACCACGGCCTCCGTGGCGGACCGGATCCAGGTGGCGCTGCGCTGGTCCCCGGCCCTCCTGGACGACGCGGCCGGCGCCCGGCTCGGCGATCTGTTCCGCTCCTCCCTGGCCGCCACCGCCTGGACCCCGACCCCGGCCGACGGAGCGGCCCGATGACCCGGCCCCCGGCCGCGCTGCGGGACTTCTACGAGAACCCCGCCGTGCCGGTCGCGTCCGGCGCCGCCCGCAGCCGACGGCAGGCCCGGCTCCTGGCGGCTGCCCTCGGGCCCGTACGCGGCGGGGCACCGGCCGCCACCATCCTGGACATCGGCTGCGGCGACGGCTCGGCGGCGGCCATCGCGGCGGAGCTGCTCGCCGGTCACCGGCTGATCGGCGTCGACTGGTCACAGGACGCCCTGCGGCGCGCCCGGACCCGGATCCCCTGTGCGGTGCGCGGCGAACTCACCGGCGGCGGGCTGCCGTTCGCGGCGGGCTCCGCCGACGCCGTCCTCTTCAGCGAGGTCATCGAGCATCTCGTCGACCCCGACGCCGCCCTGGACGAGCTGCGCCGGGTGCTGCGCCCGGGCGGCCATCTGATGCTCTCCACCCCCAACCTCGCCGCCTGGTACAACCGCGGGCTGCTGCTCGCCGGGGTCCAGCCCGTCTTCTCGGAGGTGAGCATGCGCCGGATCCACGGCCGGCCCGGCACCCAGGTAGTCGGCCATTTGCGGCTCTACACGGCCCGTGCCCTGCGCGGTTTCCTCAGGGCGTCCGGCTTCGAGGTCGTACGGATCGCCGGTGCGCCGTATCACGATGTGCCGCGGCCGCTGCGCCCCCTGGACCGCGCCGCCTGCCGCGTCCCGTCGCTGGCTTCGATCCTGCTCGCGCATGCCCGCCGGGCAGGGGAGTAGCGCGGTGCCGTGGTGGGGCGTGGCGTCCGCGCTGCTCGCCAACGTCCTGTACAGCACCGGCTTCGTGCTGGAGAAACGCGCACTGGCCGGGCTGCCCGCGCTGAGCACCCGGCAGCCCGTAAGGGTCGTCGTACGGCTGCTGTCCAGCCCGCTGTGGCTGGCCGGGTCGCTCGCCCTGGCGGCCGGTTTCGCCGCCCAGCTCGCCGTCTACCGGACCCTGCCGCTCGCCGCCGCCCAGGGCCTGTTCGTCTCGGGCCTGGTCCTCTTGCTGCTGCTGTCCTCGGTGGTGCTGGGCGAGCGGACCAGCGGCCGGGAGCGGCAGGGCATGGTGGCGATCCTGGTCGCGCTGGCGATGGTCATCGCCTCCCTCCAGGGCGAGGACGCACGGGCCGTGGCCCGCACCGCACCGCCCGCCACGCTGCTGCTGATCGCGGTGCCGTCGCTGGCCGCCGGGCTGCTGCTGTACGGCTCGGCGGAACGGCGTGCCCGGCGCCGCCACCGGCGGCCGACGGCGGGTGTCCCCTACGGGGTGGCGGTCGGCCTCCTCTACGGGGTCAGTTCGCTGGCCATCAAGGGCGTCGCCGGGCTGCTGACGCCCGACGACCTCCCGGCCGCCGCCGGCCGGCTGCTCCGCTCGCCCTACCCGTACCTCCTGCTGGTCACCGGGGCCGCCGGTCTGGTGCTGTCCCAGACCGCCCTGCAGCGCTGCCGGGCCTCCCTGATCGTCCCCGTCTGCACCACCGTGACCTGCGTGTTCACCGTCGTCTGCGGCACCGTGGCGTTCGGTGAGCCACTGCCCGCCGATCCACTGCGGCGGGCGCTGCGGCTGGGCGGCACCGCCGTCGCCGTGGTGGTGCTGCTCGCACTGCCCCGCCATGATCCGCCCGCCCCCACGTCCCCCGCGTCCCCCACCCGAACCCCGGAGCCGCTCCATGAAGGCCGATGACCCGCTGCTGACGATCCTGGTCTGCCCCCTCGACAAGGGCCCGCTGTCGCTGCTCGCCCCCGGTGACGCCCTCTACAACCCCCGGCTGCGCCGCCGCTATCCGATCCTCGACGGCATCCCCCAACTCCTGCCCTCCTCCGGCGAACAGCTCACCGACGCCGAGCATCTGCGCGCGCTGCGCCGGCTCACGGACCGGGAACCGGGCTCGTGACACTCGCCGCGCGGCTGGCGCCCCGGCTGCCGGGCCGGCTGGTGTCGGCGCTGGCGGCGGGGCTCTATCCGCGCTTCGAACCGGAGCTGCGGCGGCTCCCCGACTTCTGCCCGCCCGGCGGCACGGCCGTCGACATCGGCGGGTGGTACGGCCCGTGGACCCGGCGGCTGGCCCGCCGCGCCGACCGGGTAGTCACCCTCGAACCGGTGCCCCACCTTGCCCGTCTACTCGCCTCGGTCACTCCCCCGCATGTCGAGGTGGTGTCCGCCGCGGCCACCGACCACACGGGCCGCGCCACCCTCTGGCTGCCCCCGGGCGGCCGCGGCGACCGCGGGGTCTCCTCGCTCGTACGCCGTGAGCTGCACGCCGCCGCCCTGGAGGTGCCCTGTCTCCCGCTGGACGCGCTGGGGCTGGCGTCCGTCACCCTCATCAAGATCGACGCGGAGGGTGCGGAGCTGGCGGTGCTGCGCGGCGCCGCCCGCACCGTCGAACGCCAATTCCCGGCACTGTTCGTGGAGTTGGAGACCCGCATCCAGCCGCTCGGGTCCGTACTGGACTGGACGGCCGCCCGTGGCTACCGCGGCTGGGTCCTGCCGCGCGACCGCTGGCTGCCGCTGGACGGTTTCGATCTGCCCGCCCATCAGTCCCGCACCTGTCATGTCGCCGAGCACGGGCTGCTGCGCCGCTCCCTCGCCCCGCACCGTCGCTACGTCAACTCCGTACTCTTCCTCCCCTACGGGGAGCGCCCCGGACCTTACGGGAAGCGCCCCGCCCCCTACGGGCAGCGCCCCGCACGCCCCGCGGACCGCCCCGTCCACCACCATGTCCCTCATGGACCACACCACGGACAATGATCCGCCCGGCGGCCCCGGCACCCCCTACGGGCTGCCCGGACCGGTCGCCTTCCAGGTCGTCCTGCTGCGCCGGATGGCCGACCACCACCCCGGCCTGGTCGAGGACGCGCTGCGCACCCTGGGCGTCTCCCGTGCCGAGATGCGCGAGGCCAACCGCCGCTGGCAGGCGCGGATGCATGCCCCGCGAGCGCCCGGCGGGATCCAGCCGTATCGTGCGCTGCTCGGCGCCCCCGAAACCGTCACCGCCCGCCGTATCGGTGATCTCCGCTGTGAGGCCCTGACCTGGCCGGTTCCGCTCTGGCCCGAGCTGCGGTTCGAGGTCCTCACCGGTGCCCGGGGCGCCGTCTGGAACGCCTGGCTCGTCCGGGCACCCGGCGCCACCGCCCCTGACCTGCGCAGCACCGCCGATCTGCGGCCCTGGTCCTGCACCGTTGACGAGGTCGCGCACGCCTTCGCCCCGGCCCGCCCCAAGGAGGGCAGCGCACCCACCCGCTGGCAGCTGGTCTGCACCGCGCCCGGCCCCGACGGCACCCCGCAGGAGATCGTCCCCGAGTTCACCTGGGGGCTGTACCAGCGACTGACCGGCTGAGGGCCCGCCGCCCCGCCCGCTCCGCGCCGTATCACCCCTTCGCCGCAACCGCCCCGCCCCCGTCCCCCGAGCGGACCTTTCCAGCGGGCGGCGCCCTCCGCACGACCGGAGGATGGCGCACGAGCGGTCCTTGCGAACCGGCCGCGCGACCGCTCCGCCCATACCGGCCCATCGGGGAGGAATCACCCATGACCATCAGCCTCGCCCAATTGCGGCGCTGTTCGGCCGCCATCGACATCGGCGCGGCCCGGACCAGGGTGTATGTGAAGCACCAGGGGCTGGTCGTCGACGAACCGACCGTCGCCGCCATCAACACCCGCAGCGGGGCGCTGCTGGCGGTCGGCGCCCAGGCCGAGGTGATGGACGGCCGCACCCCGGACTACATCCGGGTGGTGCGCCCGGTCTCCAACGGCACCATCGTCGATATCGACATGGCCCAGCGGCTGCTGCGGACCCTGGTCGGCGACAGGCTGCGCAAGTCCTGGCGGCGCCGGCCGGCGATGCGGGCCGCGGTCTGTCTCCCGTACGGCAGTGAGCCGCTGGCACAGCGGGCGGCCGTGGAGACACTCACCGGGCTCGGTGCGCGGCGGGTGGAGCTGGTCGACACCCTGGTCGCCGCCGCGGTGGGGTCCGGGCTTCCGGTGGAGCAGCCCGAGGCCACCATGATCGTGGTGTGTGGTGCCGGAACCACGCAGGTCGCGGTGCTCTCCCTCGGTTCGATCGTGTCCGCGGAGACCGTGCCGGTGGGCGGCAACGCCATCGACCACGCGGTCGTCCAGCATCTGCGGCTGCACCATGAGCTGATGCTGGCGGGGCAGGCCGTACGCCCGCTCCAGATGATCCTCTCCGGTGGCGACGGGGTCACCCCCGGCTCCACCGAGGTGCACGGCCGTGACGTGATCAGCGGAATGGCGCGCTCCGTGCATGTCGACACCGAGCGGGTACGGGACGCCATCACCACCCCGCTGACCTCGATCCTCGACGGCATCGGCGCCGTGCTGCGCCGCTGCCCGCCGGATCTGGTGGCCGACCTCGGGGAGCGCGGCATCGTGCTCGCGGGCGGCAGCGCCCTGATTCCCGGCCTGGAGCCCATGATCCACCAGGCCACGAACATGCCGGTGCACACCGCCGACCACCCCGACACCTGCGCCGTCATGGGGCTCGGCGCCATGATCGAGGGCAAGGTTCAGCCCCTGCACCTCGATCCGATGGACCCGTAGGGGGTCCAAGAAGGCCCGTAGGGGGTCCATGGGGGCCGGTAGGGGATGTCCCTTCGGTCCGTCGACCGAGGCCGGTGGGCTAATCCTCGACGCACTTGGGGTACTGCGAGCCCCGGTAGCAGTCGTGGTAGTCGTACTTGCTGACCCTGAACTTCGTCCCCTTGCCGTCCTTGCCCTCCTTGCCCTTCTTCGCGGGATCGACGACCAGGTAGAACTTCTTCCCGTCCTTGGTCTTGTCGGTGACCCGGCCCGCAGGGCCGTGGCCGAAGTCCTGCGCGCACCCGGCGAGTGCGAGGGCGGCGACCGCCACGAGGGCAGGGGCGAGGATAAGACGACGCATGTCATGCTCCGATCAAACTTTGCGTGCGCGCGCAGTCTAGAAGGCCGACTGCCCGGCAGCGCAGGCAGGTCTGATCAAGAAGACCCCCACGTCAGCACGGACCTCACCGGGCCTACCGCCTCCGGCACCGCCACCCGCCCCCGGCTCAGCGGTCCGGGTTCGCCCTTACGGGATTCGCCTTACGGGATTCGCCCCTACGGGGCCCGCCCCCACACACTCCGCGCGTCAACTCCGCGCGTTCCAAGCGACCACCGCGGGCCGACCATGCTCCGTCCCCAGCACGCCGACCGCCCCGGTCTCGAAGGTGAAGAGCCCCCCGGCGGCGGGCGGCAGCCCGAGCCGGCGGGCGGCCAGCACCCGCAGGAAGTGCGCATGCGCCACCAGCGCCACATCGCCCTCATCGGCGGCGAGCTGTGCCGCGAGCCGCGCCAGCACCCGGTCGGCACGCGCCCCGACCTGCTCGGGCGTTTCGCCCGGATGCTCCGCGGGCCCCTCGGCCACACCGTCGGAGAACAGATACCAGCCGGGCCGGCTGCGGTGAATCTCGGCGGTGGCGATGCCCTCATACCCGCCGTAGTCCCACTCCCGCAGGTCGGCGTCGATCTGCGGGCGGGCGAGGCCCGCCAGCTCGGCGGTGCGCAGCGCCCGCTGCATCGGGCTGGCGTACACCGGCCCGATCTTCCGGTCCGACAGCAGCGGCCGCAGTGCGCGGGCCTGCTCCTCACCGGTGGCGGTCAGCGGCAGATCGGTCCAGCTGGTGTGCCGGCCGTCCCTGCTCCACTCGGTCTCGCCGTGCCGGACCAGAAGGAGGTCGCTCACGAGCCCTGCGCCTGCTGTCCCTGCTCAGCCTCGGCCTGCTCGCTCTGCTGGGCCTCGGCGACCGACGCCCGGACCTCGTCCATGTCCAGCGCACGGGCCTGGCCGATGACGTCCTCCAGGGCCTCCGCGGGCAGCGCGCCGGGCTGCGCGAAGACCGCGATGTTCTCCCGGACGATCATGACGGTCGGGATGGACTGGATCTGCAGCGCCTGCGCCAGCTCGGGCTGCGCCTCGGTGTCGACCTTGGCGAAGACCAGGTCCTCGTGCGTCTCGGAGGACTTCTCGAAGACCGGGCCGAACTGCTTGCAGGGCCCGCACCACTCGGCCCAGAAGTCGATCAGAACGAAATCGTTGCCGGAGACGATCTCGTCGAAGTTTTCCTTGGTGAGCTCGATGGTGCTCATGCGTGCTTCCCTGCTTCCGGTCTGTCGACGATTGTCAGTCGGTCTCCGGCGGCGTTAACGGGATCAACCCGTGACGTATTCCGCACGCCGGACCGTCCCGCACCCCTGCCCACCGATCGCCTTCCTAGACATCCGGATTCACGTGGCAAACCCCACGCCACCCGGCCGGCCGACGCGGCCCCCGGCGACCGCGCCCCGGCGGTGCTCGCTGTGCGCACTCGCGGGCTCGTCAGCTCTTCGCCTTGCCGTAGTCCTTGGCCATCTCACCTGCGAAGTCGTACAGGATGCACTGTTCGTCCCCGACGACCCAGGCGTCATGACCGGCCGGCAGGACGAAGACATCGCCGGGCCCCACCTCGGACTCCGCGCCGTCATTCATCCTGATCCGCATCCGGCCCTGGACCACGAAGCAGTTGTGGTGGACCTCGCAGCTGTCGGTCCCGGCGATGGGCCGCAGCGACTCCGACCAGCGCCAGCCGGGCTCGAAGGTGGCCACGGCGAAGTCCAGCCCGGTGAGGTGCAGGGCTTCGAGGTGACCCCGGGGAAAGTCGCGCCGTTCATCCGGCTTGTCTACCGTCTTGACTTCCATCATGAGGGGTTCCTCCATCCGCCCCCCTGCTCATCCGTGCACACCCCCCGGTCCTTCCATGGTGCGCCGCGACCGGGCGCCCGGCCACCGCGTCCGGCGGGCCGCCCCGCCGGACGTTCCCCAGCGTTCAGCGGCCGGATGTCGCCCGGGAGGCGCCGTGGCACGCGGTCGCCGCACCCGGCGGCTAGCATCCCGACAAGACCGCCAAGAACGGAGCAAACTTCTGTGCGTCATTTGCGCGTAGGCGTCGCCATCTTGACCATGGGGAACCGTCCCGCCGCGCTGCGGGCGCTGCTGGACTCGGTCGCCAAGCAGGACCTCCAGCCGGCCCACATCGTGGTCATCGGAAACGGTTCCCCGCTCCCCGCGCTGCCGCACGGCGCCGTCGGCGTCGAGCTGAGCGAGAACCTGGGAGTCTCCGGTGGCCGCAATGTCGCCCTGGACGAGCTGCGCAAGCTCGGGGATGTCGACCTGGTGGTCGACCTGGACGACGACGGCCTGCTGATCAGCCCGGACGTCTTCAGCCGGCTGGCGGAACTGCACACACGCGACCCGCAGTTGGGGATCGTGAGCTTCCGCATCGCCGACGAACGGGGCCGCACCCAGCGCCGCCATGTCCCCCGCCTGCGGGCCGGCGACCCGGCACGCGGCGGTCCGGTCACCACCTTCCTGGGCGGCGGGCACTCCCTCTCCGTACCGATGCTGGACCGGATCGGCGGCTGGCCCGACGACTTCTTCTACGCCCACGAGGAGACCGACCTGGCCTGGCGGGCCCTGGACGACGGCTGGCACATCCGCTACGCCCCGGAGCTCGTGCTCCAGCACCCGTACACCTCACCCACCCGGCACGCCGTCTACCACCGCATGGTCGCCAGAAACCGCGTCTGGCTGGCCAGGCGGCACCTCCCCGCGGTCCTGGTTCCGCTCTACCTCGGCGTCTGGGCCGTACTGACGGCCGTCCGCAGCCCCTCGGCAGCGGGCCTGCGCGCCTGGGCCGCCGGTTTCGCCGAGGGAGTACGCACCCCCTGCGGCCGCCGCCGTCCGCTGCGCTGGCGCACGGTGTGGCGGATGACCCGACTGGGCCGCCCGCCGGTCATCTAACGGAACATCACCCGAGGGACCCGCCGCCCAGCTAGCAGATACGGGTCCGTCACCCCGCCCGGAGAGGCGAGCCGTTCCCTGTCCCACCCGGCACGCCGGGCACCGGCCTGATACGCGCTCTCATAGAAGCCGAGCACCGCCGCACGGGGATCCGCCGCGGCGCGGACCTCGTCGTACGGCAGCAGCGCCAAGTGGCTGGCCCCGCGATCGGCCCACCGCGCCGCCGCGGGCTCCAACGGCTCCTCGGCCAGCCCCGCGGGCTCAGGGGCGGTATAGGAGTAGAACGCCGGCGCACGGAAAGTGTCATCACCGAACCAGAACCCGAAACTGATGACCTCCCGGGAGTACGCCTCCCGGGTCACCGAGTCGACCCGACCGGGCTGATCGATATGCCGGTCGGAGAACCGGGTGTGCGCGATATCGAAGGTATGCCAGAAGTGATGCACCGGACTGACCTTCCCCGAATACCCCGCGGCGAATTCCTCCAGCACCGCCGCCACCTGGCTGAGCACCCGCCAGTAGCGATTGACGTACTGCGGATCGTACGCCGAATGCTCGGTGTCCTCAGCGAACGGCCGCCCCGCATCGGGCAGATCAAACGGCCTCGGAATAGCAAGCCGCACCCGGATCCCCAGCCCGTCCAGCGCCCCCATCAGGCTCTCGTAAAAACCCGCCACCGACCGCCCGGCCAACGGAAAGGACACCACCCGGCCGTCCAGCACCGACACGACCAGCTGATGTCCCACGAAATCGAAGTCGATCGCAAAGAGCGGGTTCCCATCCAGCTGCCCCATCGGCCGAGTGGTGATGCCCCGCCCCGTCAGATGAAACGGCACATTCCACCAGTGATTACGCCGCGCACTGGCAGCCAGCCGCACCTTCCCCACCACCTGCGCAAACCGATGGACCGTCTCTTTACTGTCCCGCCACTCCTCATAAGGAATCGCCGGAAACAACTCCATCGCCCTCACCTTCCCAGCGTGCAAAGGAACACGACCTCTACCTGTCGCCTTCGTCTCAGCCGTCCTCGAACACAAAGAGCGGCTTGGCGCCGTGCGCGGGTGCTTCGGCGAACGCGACGGCCTCAGCGAAGCGTTCGAGCGGGAACGGCTCGCCCCGGGGAATGCTCAGCACTTCATCAGCGACGAGACCGCGCACCTCGGACAGCGCACGCAGCGCATCCGCAGGTGAGACGGTGCCGAACCAGCGGTTCAGCCAGAAGCCACGGACCGCTTTGGTCTCGTAGATGACCGAGCGTGCCTGCAGCGGAATCGTCAGCGCTGCCGGGTCGGTCTGCCGATGGGTGGAGAGCGCGCCGTAGACCACGACCACCCCTCCCGGAGCCAATGCCTGGGATACCTGGGCACCCACCTCGCCCGCGACACAATCGGTGGCCTTACGCACACCGGCGGACCCTGCGATCTCGGCCACACGCTGCACCAAATCCTCGTCCTCAGTGCAAATGACCTCGTCCCCACCCAACGCTTTGATCTCCTCAACGGCAGAGCGCCGCCGCACGACATTGATCGTGCGCATACCCAGATGCCTGGCCAGCTGAATGACGAGCCGGCCGACAGTGGAGCCCGCGGCCGTCTGCAACACCCATTCACCCGGCTGTACGTCGAGTTCGCGAGTCACCAAAAGCAGCGCGGTCAACGGGTTGACGGCGAGCTGGCAGGCGCTGGAGTCGCTCAGATGATCGGGGACCGGAAGCAGCCTTCGCGTATCGGCGACACGATATTGCTGCCACGTACCGGCCACCTGCGGCCCGGGTACCGCCGGAACGGCAACGGCCACCACACGCTCGCCGACCTTCAGCCCCTCGGTATCCGGCCCCAGGGCCTCAATACGGCCCACGCATTCCATGTGACCCCCGACAGCGGGAAATTCGGGAGAGAATCCGTAGCGGCCACGGAGCACGTGCAGATCACTGGCGTGAATCGGAGTCGCCTTCACACGGATCAACGCCTGACCGGCTTCCGGCGTGGGAACAGGACGGGATTCCAGCCGCAGGACATCGGCCGGCTCGCCAACCTTTCCGGCTACGAGCGCGCGCATGGATTGTGGCATGAGCGACCTTCCGTCTCTCAGCGCCCGACAAACTCGGCGAGCGGCCTGCTGCGCTCCGTACCGGGCGCAGGCCCTCCTGACTCCGCCCCCGCACCACACCCGCGAGCCCCTGGAGCCCCTGGCGCCCCCAACATCACGCTAAGCGCCCCTGACAGGCTCTGCAATCCAGCCTCCGGCGGCTGCGGGGGAGGCCGAGCTGGGCTACCTGTTCCTGCCGGAGGCGTGGGGATACGGATACGCCGCCGAGGCGTGCGCAGCGCCACGCGACTGGTTCGCCGACGCGCTTCCCGGCGAACCAGTGGTGCTCGCCGCCCAGACCGCCAACGTCCCCTCGATGCGCCTCGCGGCGAGGCTGGGCTTCATCGAGGTAGAGCGGTTTCAGGCCTACGGCGCCGAGCAGTGGTTCGGCATGTGGTCCTCGGTCACGCGGGGTCGGGCCCGGACCGAGGCAGGATGAAGGTTGGCCGCTTCGACAGGGGCTGGGAGTTCAAGCCTGTGTCGTGTGGCGGTCCGGCTCTGCGGGGGCCTCCCCGGAGGGAGGTCCCCGCAGGTCACCTGGATGCCGTGCGGTGGGGCGGGTGGGACTCGAACCCACGGCCGACGGATTATGAGTCCGCTGCTCTAACCGGCTGAGCTACCGCCCCCCACGGCGCGTCGCGCACATTTGTGCGCGCCGTCTGCCGCAGCATAGCCGCTCATACGATCTGCTGCCCGTGTGGGCTGCCGTCGGGCGACCTCGCACGCCCAAGAGGACTTCGATCACGGGTCGTTCGGTTCCCGCGCACAAGAAAAAGGACCCCTCGCGGGGTCCTCTTCTCTCTGCTCCCCCGACTGGACTCGAACCAGTAACCCTCCGGTTAACAGCCGAATGCTCTGCCAATTGAGCTACAGGGGACCGAGCTCCCCCGACTGGACTCGAACCAGTAACCTGCCGGTTAACAGCCGGCTGCTCTGCCAATTGAGCTACAGGGGATTGCTCTGTGTGCCTCGAATGCACCGCTGCCCGGTCTTCCGGACGGCGCGCGCTCGCTGCGACACATACATTAGCGCAAGCAGGGGGGTGCTCCGCCAATCGGTATCGCCTCAGGTCACCTCGGGTGATCTCCGGCCCCGGAGGGTAGGCGCGCGGCACAGCCCGGCACTCCGGTGCGTACCGGCACCGGACGGGACCGATGAGAGGAAAGGTGGAGCGATGCGCTACCGGCTCACGTTCATCGCGGGACTGGCCACGGGGTATGTGCTCGGCTCACGGGCCGGCCGGGAACGGTACGAGCAGCTGCGCAAGGCCGCCCAGCGGGTCTCCCAGAACCCCGCGGTCCGGAACACCGCCGAGTCGGCCGCGCTGACCGGGCGCGAGGCGGCGTCGAAGGCGTTCGGGACGGTATCGGCCAAGGTCGGGGACCGGCTGCCGGCCTCCGTCACCGACCGGGTCCGCTCGCTGCGCGAGCAGCGCGATTCCGACGAGGACGACTGGGGCACCAGCAATACCTGAGGCGGGACCCTCCCGGGTAAACCCTGAGGCTGTCCCTATGCGTCGTATGGGGCATCATCTGGGGCCATGGGGATAGTCGCCGGATTGGACAGTTCGTCCGAGAGCACGCGCATCGTCGTCTGCGATGCGGACACGGGTGCCGTCGTCAGGCAGGGGTATGCGCCGCACCCCGTCGAAAAGGGGCATGAGGTCGATCCACAGGCGTGGCTGATCTCGCTCGGTGAGGCGGCGGGCGGCGGGCTGCTCGAAGGGGTGCAGGCCATCGGCGTCGCCGCGCAGCCGCACGGGCTGCTGCCGCTGGACGTCGAGGGCAATCTCGTACGGCCCGCCCTGGTCGGCAATGACAAGCGGGCGCAGAGTGCGGCGGCGGATCTGATCGACTCGCTCGGCGGGCGTACCGCGTGGGCGCAGGCCGTCGGAGCGGTGCCGCAGGCGACCCATGCGGTGACCAAGCTGCGCTGGCTGGCGCGTACGGAGCCGGCGCACGCGGCGCGGATCGCGGAGGTCATGCAGCCGCACGACTGGCTGGCGTGGCAGCTGCTGGGGCGGCCCGCGCGGCGGACGACGGACCGGGGCGGGGCCTCGGCGACGGGTTTCTGGTCGGCGGCGACCGAGTCGTACCGGCCGGACCTGGTGGAGCTGGCGCTGGGCCATCAGGTGCGGCTGCCGGAGCTGCTGAGCCCGTCGGGGACGGCGGGCTTCACCCCGGAAGGGTTGCTGATCTCGGCCGGTACGGGCGAGACGATGGCCGCCGCCTTCGGGCTCGGCGTCGGGGAGGGCGACGCGGTGATCTCGCTGGGCGCCTCGGGGTCGGTGTTCGGGATTCATCACGAGGCCCTGGTGGACCCGAGCGGCACGATCACCACGTTCGCGGACGCGACCGGGCGGTATCTGCCGGTGGTGCACACCAGCAACGCGGTACGGGTGCTGCGCGGTGCCGCGGAGATGCTGGGGACGGATCTCGCGGGCCTGTCCGAGCTGGCGATGAACTCCTCGCCCGGTGCGTACGGCATGGTGCTGCTGCCCTATCTGGAGGGCGAGCGGACCCCGCATCTGCCGCATACCGCGGGGTCGTTGCACGGGATGCGGCGGGACAGCATGAAGCCGGAGCATCTGGCGCGGGCGGCCGTGGAGGGCATGCTCTGCGGGCTCGCGGACGCGCTGGATGTGCTGCGCGGGCGGGGCATGGCGGTGCGCCGGGTGTTCCTGCTGGGCGCGGCGGCGGAGCTGTTCGCGGTGCAGGCGGTGGCGCCGGCGCTGTTCGGGGTGCCGGTCGTGGTGCCGCAGCCGGCGGAGTACGCGGCGCTGGGCGCGGCCCGGCAGGCGGCCTGGGCGTGGGGAGTGGCACACGGCACGCTCGGCCCGGCCGGCGGTGCGGAGTCCGGAGCGGGCGGCGGGTCCGCCTGGGTCGATCCCCCGCAGTGGCCGGCCGCCGCGAGCCAGATCTTCGAGCCGGGTGAGGAGCTGGCGGTCGGCCAGGCCGTGCGCCAGCAGTACGCGGCGGTGCGCGATGAGAGCTATCCGGGGGCGTTGCAGCGGGAGGGGTGACGTACCGGGTGGGCGGGGGTGCCAGGCGTATGGGCCGGGCCCGGCGGGCTCAGTCGAGGTAGCCGCGGAGCTGGTCGGCGAAGGCGTGATCGCGGAGCTTGTTGAGGGTTTTGGACTCGATCTGCCGTATCCGTTCGCGGGTGACGCCGAAGATCCGGCCGATCTCCTCCAGGGTGCGGGGGCGGCCGTCGGCGAGGCCGTAGCGGAGCTGGACGACCTTGCGTTCGCGCTCGCCGAGGGTGGACAGCACCGCGTCGAGATGCTCGCGGAGCAGCAGGAACGCGGCGGATTCGACGGGTGAGGCGGCGTCGCCGTCCTCGATGAGATCGCCGAGGGCGACGTCCTCCTCCTCGCCGACGGGGGCGTGCAGCGAGACCGGCTCCTGGGCCAGCCGCAGCACCTCGCTGACGCGTTGCCCGGTCAGATCGAGGTGGGCGGCGACCTCCTCGGGTGTCGGTTCGTAGCCGCGCTCCTGGAGCATCCGGCGCTGGACCCGCACCACGCGGTTGATCAGCTCGACGACATGCACCGGGACGCGGATGGTGCGGGCCTGGTCGGCGAGGGCGCGGGACATCGCCTGGCGGATCCACCAGGTGGCGTAGGTGGAGAACTTGTAGCCGCGGGCGTAGTCGAACTTCTCGACGGCACGGATCAGTCCGAGGTTGCCCTCCTGGACGAGGTCGAGCATGGTCAGCCCGCGGCCGACGTAGCGTTTGGCGACGGAGACCACCAGACGCAGATTGGCCTCGATCAGGCGGCGCTTAGCCATCCGGCCCAGGACCACCAACTTGTCGAGATCGAAGGCGAGTTGGGAGGAGATGTCGGGGGCATGGGTGAGCTTCTCCTCGGCGAAGAGACCGGCCTCGACCCGGCGGGCGAGTTCCACTTCCTCGGCGGCGGTGAGCAGCGGGATCCGGCCGATCTCGCGGAGGTACTGGCGGAAGAGGTCGGAGGACGGGCCGGCCGCCTCGGGGCGCGGTGCCGGCTCCGGGGTGATCTCCTCGACGATCATCTCGGCGGCGGGTGGTTCGGCCTGCTGCGGCACGGTGAGCGGCTCCGCGCCGGGCTCCGTATCGGGTTCCGTGGCGGCCGGCGCGTCGGCGAGGGTCTGGGTCTGCACGGGGGCGACCTCCAGGGTGATCGCTGCTGAAGCGGCAGAAAGGTCGGGCGCGGATGCGGCCGAGCCGCCGTCCGTCCCGTACGTCATGAGCGGTTCCGCGGGGGATTCCGGTGCGGTGCGACCGGGCCCGCCGCGCACCGAGGACTCAGGCACCGCTTCTCAGTGTGGAGTACGACACACGCCCGCCACGAGGGGCGTGCGAGCACTTTTTGAGTCCGGTCCGTGACCGGACGGCTACCCCGGGGTGTTACGGGAGGGCGGGGGCGAGGCGGGTCCCCCGGCCGGAACGGGGCGGGTCCCGGCGGGCTAGAGGGCTGCGTATCCGCGTTCGCGCAGGGACTGGCCGTACTGCTGGAGGACCCACAGTTCGTTCTGGACGGCCGCGAGGTGGTCGGGGTCGGCGCGCGGGCCGAGGCGCTGGAGGGTGCCGCGGATCTCGGTGACGCGGTGATTGACGGCGGCGAGGCGGACGGCCACCAACTGGACACCGGCGTACGCCTCGTCGGGGTCGCGGCGGGTGTGCAGCGGTTCGACGGCGAGTTCGGTGACCATGGCGCGGACGGTGTCGTCGGGGGCCGCCTCCCGGACCCGCGGGATGAAGCCCTGGTCGGCGGCGCCGGCCGCGGCCCCGCCGGCGTCCTCGATGCACTGGCGGACCACGGCGTAGGGCGGGGCGGTGAACTCGTCGGCACCGTAGGCGTCGAAGGCCGGGGAGACCAGGTCGGGGCGCTGCAGGGCCAGCTTGAGGAGCTCCCGCTCGACGCGATGGGCGGGGCTGCGGAGGTTGAGCGCGGGGCCGCGCGGGCCGGGCGCCGGGCGGGCCTCCGCGGGCGCCGGAGCCTGGCCGCGGCGCTGCTGACGGCCCTGGTCGGGGCCGCCGTCACGGCCGCGTTCACGGGCCCAGCGGGCGAGCTGGGAGACGCGCTTCACCACGAACTGGGTGTCCAGGATGCCGAGCATGCCGGCGAGCTGGACGGCGGACTCGTGCTGGATGGAGCTGTTCTTGATGTGCGCGACGATGGGGGCGGCCTCGTCGAGGGCGGCGGCGCGGCCGACGGTGGTGTCGAGGTTGTGCCGGGAGACGACATGGCGCAGCGCGAACTCGAAGAGCGGGGTCCGGGACTCGACGAGATCGGCGACGGCCTGATCGCCCTTGGCGAGCCGTAGATCGCACGGGTCCATACCGCCCGGGGTGATGGCGATGGAGGTCTCGGCGGCGAACTTCTGGTCGTCCTCGAAGGCGCGCAGGGCGGCCTTCTGGCCTGCGGCGTCGCCGTCAAAGGTGAAGACGACCTCGGAGCCGGCGTTGTCCATCAGGAGGCGGCGGAGGATCTTGATGTGGCCCTCGCCGAAGGCCGTACCGCTGGTGGCGATGGCGGTGGTGACCCCGGCCAGATGGCAGGCCATCACGTCCGTGTAGCCCTCGACCACGACCGCGCGGTTGGTCTTGGCGATCTCCTTCTTGGCGAGGTCGATGCCGTAGAGGACATGGGACTTGCGGTAGATGGGGGTCTCGGGGGTGTTGAGGTACTTGGGGCCGTTGTCGTCGTCGCGGAGCTTGCGGGCGCCGAAGCCGACGACCTCGCCGGCGATATCGCGGATCGGCCACATCAGACGGCCGCGGAAGCGGTCGATGGGGCCGCGGCGGCCCTCCTGGGAGAGCCCGGCGAGGATCAGCTCCTGGTCGCTGAAGCGGCGGCCGCGCAGGAAGCGGGTGAGGTGGTCCCAGCCGGCCGGGCTGTAGCCGACGCCGAAATGCTGGGCGGCGGCCTGGTCGAAGCCGCGCTCGGCGAGGAACTTGCGGGCGATCTCGGCCTCGGGGCTGTCGAGCTGCTCGGCGTAGTACTGGGCGGCGGCCTTGTGGGCCTCCACCAGGCGGGTGCGCTCGCCCTGCTGGCGGCCGGGGGTGTAGCCGCCCTCCTCATAGCGCAGGGTGATCCCGGCCTGGGAGGCGAGGCGCTCGATGGTCTCGGCGAAGGAGAGGTGGTCGAGCTTCATGATGAAGTCGACGGTGTCGCCGCCCTCCTGGCAGCCGAAGCAGTGGTACAGCCCCTTGGCCGGGCTGACGTGGAAGGACGGGGACTTCTCGTCGTGGAACGGGCAGAGGCCCTTGAGATTGCCGCCACCGGCGTTGCGGAGCTGGAGGTACTCGGACACGACGGCGTCGATCGGGACCGCGTCCCGTACCGCCTTCACATCGTCATCGTTGATCCTGCCTGCCACGGGGGGAATTCTACGGCCGGGGTCGGACAGCCAGGGTCACGCGGGGGCGCGGGGGGCCGGGGGCGGGGGCTGCCGCTGCCGCGAACACCGCGGGCTCCCCCGCCCCCTACCCCATCAGCTCCAAAAACCGATCCAACCCGACATTCCCCCCAGAGATGATCACGCCGATGCGAGGCGGCAGTGGAGCGACGCGGGCGGCGAGCAGGGCGGCCAGGGCGCTGGCGCCGCTGGGCTCCGTGACGAGTTTGAGGCGTTCGAAGGCGAACTTCATGGCTGCGCGGATCTCGTCGTCGGTGACCAGGACGACCGAGTCGAGGAGGCGCCGGTTGATGGCGAAGGTCAGTTCGCCGGGGGTGGCGACGGCCTGGCCGTCGGCGATGGTGTGCGGGACGGGGATGGTGACGGGGTGGCCGGCGGCCAGGGAGCGCAGGGTGTCGTCGCCGGCCTCCGGCTCCACGCCGATCATGCGGATGCCGGGGACCAGGGCGGTGGCGGCGGTGGCCGAGCCGGCCATCAGCCCGCCACCGCCGACCGGCGTCAGCAGCGCGTCGAGCGGGCCGGTCTCCTCGATCAGCTCCAGGGCGGCGGTGCCCTGACCTGCGATGATGTGCGGATGCTCGTACGGCGGGATCAGCGCGAGGCCGCGTTCCTCGGCGAGCTGACGGCCGAGGGCGACGCGGTCGCCGGTGTAGCGGTCGTAGCGGACGATCTCGGCGCCGTATCCGGCGGTGGCGTCCGTCTTGGACTGCGGGGAGTCCTCGGGCATCACGATGACGGCGTGGCTGCCCAGCTCCCGGGCGGCCAGGGCGACCGCCTGGGCGTGGTTGCCGGAGGAGTACGCGACGACTCCACGGGCCAGCTGTTCCGGGGACAGCCGGGAGAGGGCGTTGTAGGCGCCGCGGAACTTGAAGGCGCCGACCCTCTGGAAGTTCTCGCACTTGAGGTGGACCTCGGCGCCGACCAGGGCGTCCAGGGTGCGGGAGCGCAGTACGGGCGTGCGGTGTGCCACCCCCGCCAGCCGCCGGGCGGCGTCCCGGACGTCGTCGAGGGTGACGGCGTCCGGGACGCCGGTGCTGCCGGGGCCGGTGGGACCGCTGGGGCTCTGCGTCATACGCGCACGCTACGCGAGCAGCGAGGCCAGCGGAACCTCCGGATCGGCCAGTGCCTCGGGCGTCAACGGCGCCCCGGAGCGGATGAGTTGCTGGATGGGCTCGGCGACGTCCCAGACGTTGACGTTCATGCCCGCGAGCAGCCGGCCGTCCGCGCCGAGCCAGAAGGCGATGAACTCCCGCTTGGCGACGTCACCGCGGCAGACGACCTGCTCGTACGAGCCGGGCGGGGCGTAGCCGGAGTACTCCATGCCGACGTCGTACTGGTCGGAGAAGAAGTACGGGATGCGGTCGTAGCTGACCTCCTGGCCGAGCATGGCGCGCGCGGCGGCCGGGCCGCCGTTGAGGGCGCTGGCCCAGTGTTCGACGCGCAGGCGGCTGTCCAGGACGGGATGGTCGGCGGCGGCGACGTCACCTGCGGCGTAGATGTACGGGTCGGAGGTGCGCAGCGTCGCGTCGACCGCGATGCCGCCGCCGGTCTCCCGGTCGGCGAGGTCCAGTCCGGCCTGTTCGGCGAGTGCGGTGCGCGGGGCGGCGCCGATCGCGGCGAGCACGTCGTGGGCGGGGTGTTCCTCGCCGTCGTCGGTGCGCACGGCGAGCACCACGCCATCCTGGCCGACGATCTCGGTGAAGCGGGCGCCGAAGTGGAAGCGGACGCCGTGTTCGCGGTGCAGATCGGTGAACAGGCCGCCGAGTTCGGGTCCCAGGATGCCGTGCAGCGGGGTGGGGGCGGCCTCCACGACGGTGACCTCGGCGCCGTAGGAGCGGGCCGCGGCGGCGACCTCCAGGCCGATCCAGCCGGCGCCCGCGATGACGAGGTGGCCGTTGTCGCGGCCGAGGGAGGCCAGTACGCCGCGCAGCCGTTCGGCGTGGGCGAGGCGGCGCAGGTGGTGCACACCGGCCAGGCCGGTGCCGGGGATGTCCAGGCGGCGCGGCTCGGCGCCGGTGGCCAGCAGCAGCTTGTCGTAGACGATGAGGGTGCCGTCGCCGAGGCGGACGGTTTTGGCGGCGGGGTCCAGGTGGACGGCGGGCTGGCCCAGGTGCAGTTCGATATGTGCCTGGGCGTACCAGGCGGGTTCATGGACGAAGACGCTGTCGCGCTCTTCCTTGCCGAGCAGGTACCCCTTGGAGAGCGGGGGGCGCTCGTAGGGGTGGTCGCGCTCGTCGCAGATCAGGATCACCCGGCCGGTGAAGCCCTCCGCGCGGAGCGTCTCCGCGGCCTTTGCCCCGGCCAGGCCACCCCCGACGATGACGAACGTCTGGTGTGCGTCGACCACTTGCTTCCTCCTCGTTGCGGTGCCGTACGTCCGCTTACGCGTCCGTGAACGCCCCCGATATCCCCCCGGTGTAATCCCCGGTTACCCCGGTGCTCTCCCCCGTTGATGCTCCGGGCGGCGTCGGGGTTCCCGGTCGTCGCGGATCAGGGTTCTGGGTCGCTGCCGATCGGGTTTACCGTTCGCCGCCGATCAGGGATCCCGGCCGCCAGCGATCGGGGTTCCCGGTCGTCGCCGATCGGGCCCGTGCGCTGTCGTCAGGGTTGGCTGTTCGCCGTCGTCAGGGCTCGCTGTTCGCTGTTGTCAGGGTGCTCCGTTCGAAAACGGTGGGGTTCGAGCGTCCCGCACGGAGCGTGAGGGGGGAAGAGGGGCTCCCCTCCAGGGTCACCCGCGGTTCGCCCCGCCGTGACCGGGGCGCCGGGTGAGTCGGGCGTGCAGCGAGCGGGCCGAAGTGTCGGTCAGGGCCGCGATCTGGTCGATGACGGCACGCATCCGCGCGGTGTCGTCGGGCGCCGTGTCGAACAGTGAACGGAACTGCGGATCAAGGCCGTCGGGGGCGCGGGCCAGCAACGCCTCGGCCAGTTCGGCGATGACGACGCGCTGGTCGGCGCGGAGCGCCTCCTGGTCGGGACGCTGCATGACGTACCGGTCGGCGACGGCTTTCAAAACGGCGCATTCCAGCCGGGTTTCGGCCGGAACCATCAGCTCCGCTCCGTAGCGGGTGAGCCGTCCGGTCCCCCACCGGGCCCGGGTCGCGCCCTCGGCCGCGAGACAGAAACGGCCGATCAGCTGGCTGGTGGCGTCCTTGAGGCGGGCCTGGGCGAGCGCGGAGCCGTCGTAGCCGTGCGGCCACCACTCCTGCTCCAGGAGGCGGTCCAGCGCCGCGGCCAGCTCCTCGGGGCCGGCGCCGGGCGCATAGCGCTCACCGGCCACCGCGAAGATCTCGGCGCGTTCGGCGTCGGCGAGCAGGAGGTTGGGGTCGAGGTGTCCGGCGTGCAGCCCGTCCTCGACGTCGTGCACCGAGTACGCCACATCGTCGGACCAGTCCATGACCTGCGCCTCGAAGCTCCGGGCTCCGTCGGGGGCGCCCTGCCGGAACCACTCGTAGACGGGCGCGTCGTCCTCGTACACCCCGAACTTCGGGGACGCGGGGTCGGTGGGGTGCCCGCCGCGCGCCCACGGGTACTTGGTGGCCGCGTCGAGGGCGGCGCGGCTGAGGTTCAGCCCGACGCTGACCGTCGAACCGTCTTCGGCGGGCACGAACCGCTTGGGCTCCAGACGGGCCAGCAGCCGCAGCGACTGAGCGTTGCCCTCGAAGCCGCCGCAGGGCGCGGCCACTTCGTTGAGCGTCTGCTCACCGTTGTGCCCGAAGGGCGGGTGGCCGAGATCGTGCGCCAGACAGGCGGTCTCGACCAGGTCCGGGTCACAGCCGAGCGCGGCACCGAGTTCCCGGCCGACCTGGGCGCACTCCAGGGAGTGGGTCAGACGGGTACGCGGGCTGGCGTCCCAGGCGGGCGTGAGTGCGCCGGGGGTGACCACCTGGGTCTTACCGGCCAGGCGACGCAGCGCGGCGGAGTGCAGCACCCGGGCGCGGTCGCGCTGGAAGGCGGTGCGCCCCGGCCGTTTGTCGGGCTCGGGGACCCAGCGTTCGAGGTCGGCCGCGGTGTAGCCGGGGATGGTCGGTGGTGTGCCCGTCATACCGCGACGGTAGCCGCCCCGGCGGTCTCCGGGTCGCATCCGGTACCCGCAAGGGGCGCCCGGCCGTAGGGGAACGCCTGGTCGTAGCGGAGTACCTGGTCGTTATGGAGTGCCTGGTCGTAGCGGTGCAGTACGAGACGGGCCAGTGCGGGGTGGTCGCCCAGGGGCTCGGCGGCCGGCCCGGGGGCGGCGGCCGCGCACTGGGCGGCAAAACGGCCGGGGGCGGTGAAGCAGCCCGCGACGGCGATCCGGTCGTGACCGCGGGCGGTCAGCGTGCGGACCGCGTCGGCGACGGTCGGGGCGGCGGAGGAGGCGTAGGCGGGCAGGACCGGGGTGCCGCCGAGCCGGGCCGAGAGCAGCTGGGCGGTGCGCTCGGTGTCCTGGGCGGACCGCGGGGCCCGGGAGCCGGCGGCGCCCAGGACCACGGCGGTGCGCGGGGACGGGGCCTCGGGGAACCCGGCCTCCCGCAGCCGGCCGTGCAGCGCCTCGGCGAGCAGCGGATGCGGCCCGAGGGGCGCGGCGATCCGGCCGCTGAGCTGCGGTGCGGCCGCCAGGGCGGCGGGCAGGTCATGGGTGACGTGATGGCCGCGGCCGAACAGCAGCGGTACGAGGACGGCGGTGCCGCGCAGCTCGGCGAGGGTGTCGGTGAGCAGCGGCCGGTTCAGCTCGATGTGCCCAAGCCGTACGGCCAGACCGGGGCGCAGCGCACGGACCCGGTCGAGCAGCGCCCGGACGGTGGGCAGGGCGCGCGGGTCGCGGCTGCCGTGGGCGACGGCGACGAGGGTGGGGGCGGCGCGGGCGGGAGCCGGTGCCTCCGGGGGCCGGAAGCCGCGCAGCCGGACCTGGCAGAGCCGGCTGCTGAGCTGGGCGGTGATCTCGGCGGCGAGGTCTCCCGTGCCGAGCGGGGCATAGGACGCGGAGGGCAGGTGCGGTATCGGCGCCGTCATGACCCGAGCGTGGCAGCCGGGCGTTGCCGCTGCGTTTCCCTGCGGCGAACTCCGTGTTCCATAGGGCTGCCAGGGGGCCGGGCGGCGGGGACAGGCCGGACGGCAGGGGAACACCGCACTCCCCCGCTGCCACTCCCCTGCCGCCCCGGGGTGCCCTACCCCTGGTTCGCGTCCACCTCCCGCAGATACCGCTCCCGGGTCGCCTCGTCCAGGAAGGAGGCCCGGAAAGAGTTCCGGGCAAGGGTGCGCAGCGTCTCCCGGTCCAGGCCGAGGGCATCGCGTACGGCGGTGAAGTTGTCGTCCACGTAGCCGCCGAAGTACGCCGGGTCGTCAGAGTTGACGGTCACCAGCAGCCCGGCGTCCAGCATGGCGGGCAGTGGGTGGTCGGCGAGGTCGTCGATGACCCGCAGCCGGACGTTGGACAGCGGGCAGACGGTGAGCGGCACCTGGTCCGCCACCAGGCGGGCCACCAGCCGCTCGTCCTCCAGGGAGCGCACACCGTGGTCGATCCGGTCCACGCCGAGGACGTCCAGGGCCTCCCACACATAGGCCGGGGGACCCTCCTCCCCCGCGTGCGCCACGCACTTGAGGCCGGCCTCCCGCGCCAGCGCGAAGACCTCCTTGAACTTCGACGGCGGGTGCCCGACCTCGGCCGAGTCCAGGCCGACGGCGGTGATCCGGTCGAAGTAGGGGCGGGCCGCCTCGAAGGTCGTCAGCGCGGATTCGGCGCTCTCGTCGCGCAGGAAGCACATGATCAGGCGGGTGCTGATGCCGTAGGTCTCCTCGGCGCTGTCGAGCGCGCGGGCGAGGCCGTCGATGACGGTGCCGATCGGGACGCCGCGCGCGGTGTGCGCCTGCGGGTCGAAGAAGATCTCGGCGTGCCGTACGCCCTGCTGCTTGGCGCGGGCGAGATAGGCGTGCGCGAGGTCGGCGAAGTCGTCCTCGGTGCGCAGCACGGCCATCAGCGCGTAGTAGAGGTTCAGGAAGGACTGCAGATCGGCGAAGGAGTAGGCCCGGCGCAGCTCGTCCTCGGTGGCGTACGGCAGCTCGACGCCGTTGCGCGCGGCGAGCGCGAAGGCCAGCTCGGGCTCCAGAGTGCCCTCGATGTGCAGATGCAGCTCCGCCTTGGGCAGCGGCTCGGGGGCGGTTGCGGCGGAGGGGGAGGACGGGGAGGAAGCCACGCGGTCACACCTGTTCTGCGGTACGGAAAGGGCCCTCGGTACGGGTGGGGTCCCGGTACGGGAGGGGTCGTCCAGGTTAGCGGGGGCGGGGGCCGGGGCCGCGGCGGCGCCCTTCATCGGACGCGCCGGTCAGTGGGTGGTCAGTCCGGTCATCCCGCCGCCGCCCGCGAGGCGGGCCAGTCGCCGCCCTCAATGGGGGTGCCGGTGGCCCTCAGCCGAGCGGCGAGCGGCCCGGCCGCCAGGTAGACCCAGGCCCGTACGGTCCTGCCGTCCGGGCACACGGCCTCGGTGACCACCCGCTCGTAGAGGTTGTGCGGGTCGCCGGGCGTGTAGCCCTCCAGACGGTCCAGGACCGCGCACACCGCGTCATAGTCGGTGTCACGGGGCCGGACCAGCGCACCGTGCACCACCGCCCCGTCGGGCCCGGCCGTCGCATAGGGGTACCCGGGCCCGTCGTACAGCAACGCGCCCTCGATATGGGCGGGTTCCTCGGCCGCGGTCCGGCCCCGCAGGGTCGGGCCGTAGTTGGCCTCACCGGGCCGCAGCGTCCCGTAGACGAAGAACGGCAGCCGCTCGGGCTCGCGGGTCATGGTGGTGCGGTCCTCTCCGGGCGGGGTGTTCCCCTGCCACGATGCCAGGCCCGCTACGGGGCCGGGCAGCCACCATGCCCGGCCCGCCACCGTGCCCGGCCGACCACCATGCCCGGCCGACCACCATGCCCAGCCGACGCTGCAACCATCCCCCGTACCCCCAGCGTCGCAGCCTGCGAGATCGATCGCGGGCGGGCGCGGTTGGGGTCGGGAACGGGAACGGGGCAAGCATGCGCGGGGCGGGACCAGGGTCAGGGCCGGGGCCGGGGCCGATGGGGTGGATACGAAGCCAGGTGCGCCGAGTAGGGCAGGTGCGGCTGCCGCGGAGTCGGCGGGGGCAGCGGCGTGCGTTCCAGGTGGTGGTGGCCGCGACGGTGCTGGTGCTGGCGCCCGCGACCTGGATGAATGCGACGGCCGGGCCGCGGGTGTATGGCGTCGCGGACGCCCCGGCCGCTCCAGTGGCCATCGTGTTCGGCGCGGGCCTGTGGGACGGCAAGCCGTCGCCGTACCTGGCCCACCGGCTGGACGCGGCGGCCGCGCTGTACGACCGGGGCGCCGTCCGCGCGGTCCTGGTCACCGGTGACAACAGCCGGCAGGACTACGACGAGCCGGACGCGATGCGCGGCTATCTGCTGCGGCACGGTGTCCCGGCGCGCAGGATCGTGACGGACTATGCGGGCTTCGACACCTGGGATTCCTGCAGCCGGGCCCACCGGATCTTCGGCGTGGACCGGGCGGTGCTGGTCAGCCAGGGCTTTCATATCCGGCGCGCGCTGGCGCTGTGCGGCGCGGCCGGGGTCGACTCCAACGGCGTCGCGGTGGCCGCGAACCGCGATGTGACCTGGGCGTATGGCGGGGTGCGGGAGATCTTCGCGGCCGGGAAGGCGGCGGCGGACGCGCTCCTGCGGCCCGATCCGCAGTTCCTCGGGCGGCAGGAGAAGGGAGTGACGGAGGCGCTGGCCGACGCCCCTTAAGGGCTTCACCGGCCAGGGGCTTCACCGGCCAGGGGCTACACCCCGCCAGGGGCTTCACCGGGCCAGGAGCTACACCCGCGCCTCCGTCACCCCATGGATCACTTCTCGGCCGCGCGGGCGTACAGGTTGAGGATCTTCGTCCCGAAGTACGGGCTGTAGGAGATCCGGTCGGCGTCCGGGCCCTTCGGGCCACCGCCGTTGAGGCCGCCGATCACCCCGATGAGCCGGCCGGTCTCGGTCTCCTCGTCGAAGTCGCTCAGCCAGGGGCTGCCGGAGGTGCCGCCGTAGAACCCGCCGCATTCCATGCGCAGTTCATGGGTGCCGGTCAGCCGGCTGGTGCGGGTCGCGCAGCGTACGGCCCGGTCCTCGGGGTCGTTCCGGACGTTCGGGTAGCCGATGACGGTGACGTCGTTGGTGTAACCGGGCGTCGGGGAGAGGGTGTTGCCGCCGGTGACCTCTTCGAGGGTGTCGCCGTCCTCACTGGGGGCGACGGTGGCGAAGGCGAAGTCGAGGTCCGCCCCGGCGCCGCTGGTGTCACGGCTCGGGTAGGCGAAGGTGTCCTCGATCGCCCACACCCCGTGCGGCTGGGTGGTCGCGCCGGAACGATACTGCGGGACAAACGCGGCACGTGTCCCCGGATTGCAGTGCCCGGCGGTGAGGATCAGGTTGCCGTGCGGGCTGTGCACGACGCTGGCGGTGCAGTGGTGCGCCTTGGTGTCCCCGTCGACGGAGAACAGCACACCGACGGACGGAATGCCGTTGAAGTGCCGGGCGTTACGGGCCGCGCGGGCGGCGGCGGCGCCCTTAGGCGCGGCGGAACGGGTCGCGGCGGACGGCGCGGAGGCGGACGGTGCCGGGGCCTCGGGCTTGGCCAGGGTGTCGCTGTCGGCCGGTGCGGCGGCCGCCATCCGGTCGGCCGTCCAGTAGGCGGCGGCCTCCCGGCTGGTCCAGTCGGCGCCGGGGGTGGGGCTGGGCTTGTCGGCGCTCGGTGCCGGACTCCGGTCCTCGTTGACGGCATAGCTGACGGTCGCGGTGGCCAGGCACACCGTCGCTCCGGCCACGGCCGTCGCCGCCTTGATCCAGCGCTTGCGAGTGGGCCGCGCGTGGCCAACTCGCTTCGTGGTGCCGCGTTTGCTGCTGTCGCGCTCCATGTCAGCTGGTCTCCTCTGCGACCCAGGACAGATAGCCGGCGCCGCCACGGGTGATGGGGGTGGCGATGATCTCTGGGGTGTCGTAGTCGTGCGCGTCGAGGAGATAGGCCGCCAGCTCCTCGTAGCGCGCCTCGGCCGTCTTGAACAGCACCTGCCACTCCTGGCTGGCCTCGACCGCGTCGTCCCAGCGGAACACCGAGGTCACCGGGGCACTGATCTGCGCACAGGCGGCAAGCCTGCCCTCGATCGCCCCGCGCGCCAGCTTCCTGGCCTTGGTTTCGCTGTCGGTGGTCGTCATGACGGTCAGGAATCCGGACTGCCGCCCGGTGGGGTCGGGCGGGTCGTTCTGGGCAGTCGGGTCGGCCACGGGTGCGCATCCTTCACGGTGGGGGTCGGGAGGGAAGTGGGGGGGGGAGGAAGGGACGAGTGGGAACGGAGGGGACGGTGACCGTGCCGACCGCCACGGACTCGGCCAACGGACGGCACGGGTCCCTGGCATGACCGAGCGGGCTCGGCCGGCGCCACGGACCGCCTCGCATCGTACGGACCGGATGATCATCCCGTAAGTGACCGGCCCGCGTACGGGCACGCCCCGCATCGGTATGCACCCGGACGCAGCCCGCCCCGCCCGCCGGGCCCGACGTTCCGCCGCCGCGCTCCCCGGTTGCGTCCCCCCGTGCACCGGCAACGATGGAAAGGGCAGCCCAGCCGCCGGTCCGTACGCGAAAGGCCAGCATCATGGACGATCTCGATGCGCTCGCCCGCCAGCAGCTCGACGAGGCCAGGGCCTCCGCACACGGGCGCAGTGCCCGTCTCTTCCTGCACGACGACCGGCTGCGGCAGACCGTGATCGCACTGGTCGCGGGCGCCGCGCTGGACGAGCACAACGCGCCCCCGGCGGCGAGCCTGCAGGTCCTGCGGGGGCGGGTCCGGCTGACCGGGGCCGGTGGCGGCCAGGAACTGATGACCGGTCAGGTCGCCATGACCCCGCGCGAGCGGCACGGCCTGCTGGCCCTGGAGGACTCGGCGGTGCTGCTGACCGCCGTCACGGAGATCCCGGCCGGGGCGCGCCCAAGCGGCGCTCGCGGGGACGGACCCGAGATAGCGCGGGATCCGGCGGGACCCAGCAGGGCGAGTCCAGGATTGCGGCTCCAGAATTCTGAGTCTTCACATTTTTCTGAATCTTGAGTATTCTCGACTCCATGACCAGTCCGCGCACCAACCCGCGCACCAACCCGCGTCCCCACCCAGACCCCCACCCGGATCCCCACCCCCGCCCCAAGGTGCATCTGACCGAGGAGAAGGAGACCCTCCTCGCCACGCTCTACGCCCGCGCGGTCGACAGCCGCGCACCGGATCCAATCCTCGGCGACACCACCGCCGCCGAGACCGTGCAGCGGCTCGACTACGACTTCAGCAAGATGCGGCTGAGCCCCGGCAACGCCGCCGGAGTCGCGCTGCGCGCCCGGCAGTTGGACGTCTGGACCGCGCGCTTCCTCGCCCGGCACGAGGAGGCGACCGTGATCCATCTGGGCTGCGGCCTCGACAGCCGCGTCCACCGTCTCGACCCGGGCCCCGGGGTGCAGTGGTTCGACATCGACTACCCCGAGGTCATCGACCTGCGGCGGCAGCTCTACCCGGAGCGCGCGGGCTATACGACCATCCCGTCGTCCGTGACCGACCCGGCGTGGGTCGCGCGGATTCCCCGGGACCGGCCGACGATGATCGTGGCCGAGGGGCTGCTGATGTATCTGACCGAGACGGACGGCACGGCGCTGCTGCGGCGGCTGATGGACCATGTGCCGGGCGGTGAGCTGGCCTTCGACGCCTTCAGCCGGTTCGCGATCCGCGTCCAGTGGCTGAACCGCGTCGTGGTGAAGGCCGGTGCGAGGCTCCACTGGGGTACGGACACCGCCGGGATCGCCGCGCTGAGCCCGAGGCTGGAGATCGTCGAGAACATCAGCGCCCTGGAGATCCCCGGAATCGAGAAACTGCCGCCGGGCAACCGGATGGCGGCCCGGATGTCGGTGAAGCTGCCCGCGGTGCGGGACATGGCGCGGATGTACCACTGCCGGTTCTGAGCGGCGGGGAACCACCCAAGGGCGGACGGCCGAACGGGCCGGGGCGGTCACCGCCGAGCCACCCGCGCCCGTCCCCTGTCAGACCGCCAGCCACTGGTCGTAGGCCAGCTTGCACAGCAGCGCGACGACCACGACCACCAGCACCCCGCGGACGAATCCGGCCCCGCGCTTGAGGGCCATCCGGGCGCCGACCAGGCCCCCGGTGAAGTTGAACAGCGCCAGCAGCGCGCCGAGTTGCCACAGCACGGTGCCCTGGATCGCGAACATCGTCAGCGCGCCGATGTTGGTGCACACATTGACGACCTTGGCGGTGGCGGAGGCGCTGACCAGGTCCATATGCAGTACGGCGGCGAGCGCGATGACCAGGAACGCACCGGTACCGGGCCCGATCAGCCCGTCGTAGAAGCCGATCCCCAGACCCGCGATGAGGACGGCCGCCACGATCCGCTGCCGGGAGACCGGCCCCGAGGGGGCGGGCGCGGTCCCGAAGGCCGGCCGGAACAGGATGAACAGCAGCACCCCCAGCAACACGGCCATGATCAACGGACGCAGCACCGCGCTGTTGATACCGGCCGCGAAGAACGCCCCGCCCAGCGAACCCGCCACCGCCGCGAGGCCGATCCGCAGCGCGTTCCGCACATCGATCGGGGCCCTGCGGACGTAGGTGACCGCGGCCGCGGTGGTGCCCACGATGGCGGTGGATTTGTTGGTCCCCAGTACGTACGCGACCGGGGTGTGCGGCAAACCGACGAGCAGAGCCGGGAGCAGCAGCAGTCCGCCACCGCCCACCACGGCGTCGATCCAGCCCGCCGCGAGCGCGGCCAGGCAGAGCAGGGTCAGGGTGAACAGCGATATGTCAGGAGGCACCGGTTGATCTTATGAACCGGTGCCTCCTTAGGGTTGGCCGACGGGCGTCAGGTCACCTCATGGCCTCAGGCGACAAGGCGCCTTCCCCAGCCGTGAGGGATGGGGGCTCTATCGTGCCGTCGGCTGGTGGAGCCAGGGCGCGCTTGTGGCCCAGAAGATGACGTCGGCTCCGAGGGTGTTCGTGCCGAAGTCGGTGAACTCCTGCCGGGTGTACGGCTTCTTCGTCTTGGGGTTCTTGTACTGGAAGTCGGGTTCCTGTACGGCCATGGCCACCATGGGGAGCTGCCCCCGGTACTTCTTGAAGAAGGGGTACGAGTTCTCCATCTGCGCCGGGCGGTCCGGCAGGATGTCCGGTCCTCCCAGGCCGATCCCGTGTGCCTTGGCGAACTCGAAGGTGCGGCTCATGTACTTGCGGCTGTTGTTCCATTCACCGGGCCAGAAGTTGACGTACTGGATGAACGGCGTCTTGGTGAAGACCTTCTTGCCATAGGCCATGTTGTCGAGTTCTGCCTTGAAGTAGGCGTCGTCGCTGTAGCCGGTGTGGTCCTTCTTGGTGTCCACCTCGGTAGCGGTTTCCGGCAGGTTCACCCCGGCGAGGCGACCGTCGAACCGCTGTGACATCGCCTTCAGCAGCTGCTGGAAACGGCCCCGCACCTGCGGGTTCCATTGCGCCGCGACCGCCCCGGGCTCACCGGGGCCGAGGCCGTTCTCGTTCTTTGTCGGAGCCGCGCCTCCCTTGTACTCCGGATCCTTCAACAGATAGTCCGGGAGCCTCGCCGGCAGCGCGAAGAACCGGTCCTGGACCTGGATGAACAGCTTCTTGTGGCGGGACTGCAGAGCGTTCAGCGCCCGGTCGATCTCCGAGAAGTCGTACTGATTCTTCTTCCGCTCCAGCGCCTTCCACGGCACCACCAGCTGCACGCCGGCGACATCGGGACGATCGATCAACGGCATCACATTTGTGTCGAAATCCCCGATGGAGGCGTAAAGATAGTTCTTCGCCTTCTTTCCGGGCGCTGCGGCGGAAGCCTTTCCGGACACCGGAGCGGGAGCCCCAGAGGCCACCGCGGCCGCGCCCGTCAGGCCCATCGCCACGAGAATTCCGACACCGACAGCAATTCGTTTGGTCGCCATGAACCCCACGGTGCAGCACAGTTGTGAGAGGAATGTAAGAAGGCCGGACATTCCTCCTGGCCAAGAGGACGTCTCACGTGACGAGTTGCTGATGCGGCATGACGCCGCACTGTGGTTGTCGATCTGTCCCGTCGGCTTGTGCCGGACGGGTTGTGGGAGTTGTCGGCACCGCTGCTGCCGAAGTTCACGTCCCGCCCGCAGGGCGGGGGTACGAGTCCGGTGGACGAGCGGGCGGTGTTCGCAGCGGTGGTGTACGTACTGACCAGCGATTGCGCCTGGCGCCATCTTCCGCCGACGTTCGGCGTCTCTCCGGCAGCAGCGCACCGCCGGTTCACGGCGTGGACCGAGGCCGGGTTGTGGCGCCGACTACACCGGGCAGTCTTGGACGAACTCGGCAGCCCGGGGCGAGCTGGACTGGACCTCGGCGAAGATTGAGCGGTCGATCCCTGGCTGTTCGGCTACCGCCGGCTCACCGTCCGATACGAGCGAAAGGGCAACCACTTTCTCGCGCTCCTCGGCCTCGCGGCAGCCCTGACCTGCTACAAGAAGCTTGCGAAACTCACCACGTGAGACACCCTCTTAGACTCACGGTTCATGGATGCTGCAACGGTATTGCCCGAATTCCCCCTCGGCGGGGATCTCCCGGTCCGGCGGCTCGGCTTCGGAACCGCCGGGCTCGTCGGCCCCGGCTACTGGGGACCCCGGCACGACGATCCGCACCGCTCCGTCGCGCTGCTGCGCCGCGCCGTCGACCACGGCGTCACGCTGATCGACACCGCCGACAACTACGGCCCGGACGTGGCCGAGGAGTTGGTGGCCCGCGCCCTGCACCCCTACCCGGAGGGGCTGGTGATCGCGACGAAGGGCGGTGTGATCCGTACCGGCCCGGACGGCTGGCATATCGCAGGCCGCCCGACGGACCTGCGCGCCATGTGCGAAGCGAGCCTGCGCCGTCTGCGTACCGACACCCTCGGCCTCTACCAGCTGCACCGGCTCGACCCGGACGTGCCGATGGCCGACCAGCTGGGCACGCTGCTGGACCTCCAACGGGAGGGCAAGATCCGGCACATCGGCCTGGACTCCATCGACGCGGCCGAGCTGACCCGGGCCCGCGAGATCGCCCCCATCGCCTCGGTACAGAACCGCTACAACGTGCTGGACCGCGCCGCCGAGGACGTGCTGGAGCTGTGCGAGCAGGAGGGCATCGCGTTTCTGCCGTGGTTTCCGCTGGGGAATGGGGCCCTGGCGGGAGGCGCGGGCGACGGGCAGGCGGGCGGCGGGCAGGCGGGCGGCACGCGCGTCGGCGACGCACTCGGCGCGGTTGCCGCCCGGCACGGCGCGACCACCGGGCAGATCGCCCTGGCCTGGTTGCTGCACCGCTCCCCCGTCCTGCTCCCCACCCCGGGGACGGGCTCCACGGCCCATCTGGACGAGAACCTCGCGGCGGGACGGATCGCCCTCACGGAGGGGGACTTGGCGCTGCTGGACGCGTTGGCGTAGGGCGCGCGGGGAACCGGGCTCTGCTGCGGTCTCGGCTGCGGTCTTCAGGGTGCCGTGCCAGTCGATGTCGACGCCGTGCCGATCGGTGTCGACGTCGTGCTGACCGGTGCCGATGCCGTGCCGACCAGCGTGACGGAGCCGCCGCTCGGTTGCTCGGGGACGCTGTACCCGGCCGGTGTCCGGTCCGGTGAGACCGGCGCGGCCGGGGTGACCGTACGGGACACCAGGGTGGCGGTGAGCGCGCTCGCTCCCACCAGGCAGGCGGCGAGCTGACGACGGGCCCATACGGTGACGGCCGGGACGGCGGGCGGTTTGCGATGTCGGGCCATGGTGGTGACTTCCTCGCGGGTCGGGCGATGGGGGGCTGTGGGCGTTGTGGTGATCGGGGGCGGCGGGGCTGTGGGCGGTGCGGTGATTGCGGGCGGCGGGGCGATCGGGACGGCTGGGCGATCCGGCGCACCAAGGTGCTCGGCCGGTGGGCCCCACGAGGTCCTCAGAAGGTGAACTCCTCGGAGTGGACGCGGGCGGCCGGCACCCCGGCCCGTTCCAGGGCGGCGGCCGCGGCCCTGGACATGCCGGGCGGGCCGCAGAGATAGACATCGTGATCGGCCAGGTCCGGGACGAGGTTGCGCAGGGCCCGGGGGGCCAGCGGGTCGAAGGGGCCGTCGGACGGGCCGAGGAGGTAGTGCAGCGCCGCCCCGCGCGCGGCGGCGATCGCCTCCAGCTCCTCCCGCAGCACCAACTGGTCGGCAGCGCCCGCCCGGTAGAGAAGGGTGAGGTCGCCCGGCCCACCCGGCAGGGTCTCGAAGAGCGCGCGCATCGGGGTGATACCGACGCCGCCGGCGAGCAGCAGTACCTTGCGGCGGGTCCGCCGGTGTGCGGTCATCGCGCCGAACGGGCCGGTGGCCAGCACCCGTACGCCCGGCCGCAGCCGGCGAATCCGGCGGGTGTGGTCGCCGCACGCCTTCACCGTGATCCGGAGGGTGTCGTCCCGTACGGGTGCGGAGAGCGAGAAGGGCAGGGCCGTCCGCCACAACCGCCGGTCCAGGAACCGCCAGCGGAAGAACTGCCCCGGCTCGGCCCGCAGTGCGTCCAGCCCCAGGCCCTGCATGACGACGGAGACCACGTCCGGCCCCTCGATCCGGACCTCGGTGACCCACAGGCTGTGCCGCAGCGCCTGGCGTACCGGCACGACCAGGCGGTACCAGACCAGCAGCGTGCCGACGGTGGTGTGCAGCAGTGTCCACAGCCAGGCGGCGAGCGCGCCGCCCGCCAGATCCGGTCCGGACAGTTGGTGGGCGAAGGCGAGGGCGGCGCCCACGTAGGTCAGCAGATGTACGGCGCGCCAGGTTTCATGGCGTACCCGGCGGCGGACCGTACGGGCCGAGGTGACCCCGACGCCGACCAGCAGCGCGGTACCGACGGTGGCCGCGACCAGGCCCGGGTAGCCCATCAGGCCGACGGCGGCGGCACGGACATCGGTGCCGGTGTGGGCCGCGTAGCCGCAGAGCGCGAAGACGGTGTGGGCGAGGCACAAGGTAAGGACATAGCGGCCGCCGAGGGCGTGCCAGCGGGCGAGCCGGTCGGCGCCGACGCCGTGTTCGATGGCCGGGACCCGGGCCATCAGCAGCAGCATCACCAGGATTCCGTAGCCCGCGAGCAGACCGCAGAGGTGGGCCAGGGTGGCGAACAGCGCATCGAGCCGTACCGAGGGCTCGGCCTGCACCAGCCACAGTCCGACGACCAGCAGCGCACCACCGGCCAGCCCCCGCAGCAACTCCGACGGCGCGAGGCGCAGCGGAGGCGCGGCCACCGGGGCCCTGCGCGGCGCGTGGGCCGGCCGGGGCGGGGCGTACCGGGGAGTGAGCCGGGAGTAGAGCGGGTGGGTGGCGGGCGGGTCGGCGGGGCCGGGAGGCTGCGCGGCATACGGGTCGGACACGGCGTCGAAACTACGGCCGCCCGGACCCCGGAAACAGCAGGTCAGGCTCTCCCCGCCGATCCTTAAGGCGGCCTTGAGGATCGGCTGACCGAGGGTTAAGAACCACGGGTGTCGTCGTACGCCTCCGCCGACAACTGCGGGCCGCCGCCGTCCCTGCCCCTGAGTACGGCCAACCGCGCCCCACGGCTCTCCGCGATCCGGCGCACCTCGACGAGCGCCTCGGTCAACTCAACGGTCAGCAGCTGTAGTTCCCCGGAGCTCCACTTCCGCCCTTCCAACAGCCGCTGCGCCTCCTCAATACGCTCATCGGCCAGCCCGAGCTGCGCCGCCTCGATCTCATCGGCGAGGCGCGACACGTACCCGCTGCCGTCGCCCACGACGAAGCACGGCTTCCCCTCCACACTCGACCACGGCAGCAGCCGCGCGTTGATGTCCCCCAGGTCACCCGTGTCGCCCCTATCGCCCCTGTCGCTCATGTCATCCACTCCGTCACTCCGTGCCGGCGGCCACCCGGCGAATACCGGGTGTAGCCAATTGGTCACCGGAACAACGCAACGGGCAATAGAATCGGGGCGCTTGAAGCGGCGGTGCGCAAGTCTGCGGCCTGCCGCGCTACCGGCACGCACCCACATGCCGAGAGGTCATGGCGTTGGACGAAACGACCCCGCCCGAGCACTTGAATCCGCTAGAGCGCTTCGGGCGCGACATCAAACAAGTACGGCTCGCCCGCAAGCTCACCCAGAAGCAACTGGGCAGGGCCACGGGCTACTCCGAGGGCTACGTCAGCAAGGTCGAATCCGGCACGCTGCTGCCCCGACCCAGCGAGAAGTTCGCCAAGGGCTGCGATCTCACCTTCGGGACGGGGGAGTTGTTCGCGGGGTTGCTGCGGAGGATCGAGGAAGGGGATCACCCGAGCTGGTTCGTGCCGTATCTGAACCTGGAGCGGAAGGCGTCGCGGATTCTGGACTACTCGACAAATATCGTGAAGGGCCTGCTCCAGACGGAGAGCTACGCACAAGCGATCTTCGAGGCGTACTTCTCCCAGGAAGAAGCTGAGGTGATCGAAGGCAAGGTCACCGCACGCCTGCGGCGGCGGGATGTGTTCGAGCTGCCCACACCGCCTTCCCTGTGGACCATCGTGCATGAGGCATGCTTGCGAACGGTCGTAGGGGGCCCCGGGGTTATGGCCGGACAGCTTGAATATCTACTGACGGCCGCCGCCTCGCCACACATCAGGCTCCAGGTCATGCCGTTCTCAGCAGGTGCTCCTGCCGCTTCCACGCGACCCTTCACCGTGCTCCGCTTCACAGATTCCCGCACGGTGCTCTACACGGAGACCCGGGTAGGAGGCAGGATGCACGACTCCGCACAAACGGTCGACGCCGCCCTGGATGACTACGATCTGCTCAGGGCACACGCGTTGGCCCCCGATCGATCAGTGGCCTTGATTAAAACTCTGCTGAAGGAGTACCGCGCATGAGCGCCGCCCTGAATCTCGCCGGAGCCGAGTGGCTCAAGTCGTCCTACAGCGACGCCAACGGCGGGGACTGCGTCGAGTTCTCCCGTACCTTCACCTGGGTCAAGTCGTCCTACAGCGACGCCAGCGGCGGGGACTGCCTCGAATTCTCCCGCGGCCTCACCGAACCCCACGGCCTCGTCCCCGTCCGCGACAGCAAGGACCCGGACGGACCCGCGCTCATATTCCCCGCGCGCGGCTGGTCCTCGTTCGTCTCGGCTGTCAAGCGCGGGCAGTTCACCGCCTGACGGGCCGACGGGCGGACCAGGACCAGGACCAGCGGACTAGGACCGGTGGACCAGTGCAGCGGCCCGGCGGAGCAGGACCAACGGCCGATCGCGGGCCCGCTGCCCGGACTATAGGTTCGTTGCACAACGATCTGCCGCGCCGGGCCCGGGGCCCGGCGTTCGCATCCGCATCCGCGTCCGCAACCCGGAGGAGCCCCCCATGCGCGTCATCGCCTTCGACCACCTCGTGCTGAACGTCGCCGACATCGAGCGGTCGCTCGCCTTCTACTGCGGGCAGCTCGGTCTGGAGCCGGTCCGCGTGGACGACTGGCGCGCGGGCGAGGTGCCCTTCCCTTCTGTGCGGGTGAGCCCGGCGACCATCCTCGACCTCGCCGAGGGGCCGCGCGAGGGCTCCAATGTCGACCACCTCTGCCTGGTCGTCGAGCCGCTCGACTGGCAGGAGGTGGTCGACTCGGGCGAGTTCACGGTGGTCGACGGCCCCGGGCCGCGCTTCGGTGCCCGTGGCAACGGCCAGTCCCTGTACGTCAACGACCCGGACGGCAACACCGTCGAGCTCCGCTGGTATCCGCAGGGCGCCGACGCCTAGGACCTCCGGCGGGAGGCGGACGGCGGCACCGGGCAGACGGTTTACGGCTCGACCGTGACCGGCTTCTCGGCACGCAGGTCGCTGACGAAACCCCCCTTGATCACGCGCATCCAGTAGGAGTGGGCGCGGGCATCGGACGGAATGTCGGCGTCGCGCTCCAGCTTGCGGTCCATCGAAGTGGCACCGGCCCGGACGTCCCACTGGAACGTGTTGGGGTGCCACACGCCGACCTCGCTGGAGTAGAAGGGCTTGCGCTCCATCAGGACGACCTGGTCCGGGTTGCCCTGCGCGGGCTTCCACGTGACGCGGACGGTGGCCGCGTCGAGGCGGTCGACGGACGTCAGCTCCGGCGCCTTCGGGATCACCGAAGAGGCGGCGGGCTTGAGGTCGTTGCTGTGGATCGTGCGCGGTACGGACGGATCGTAGTTCTCAGGGCGCTCCAGCTTCCCCGTGACGCGGAGCGCGGTGGGGGCCTGACCGCGCACGCCCGCGCACGCGTCGACCTGGACGACCTTGCGCCAGTCGCCGGAGAACCTCACGTAGTCCTCCTTCTGGGGCGTCAGCTCACGCGCGCCGTCGCCGAAGACCCCGCTCACCGAGTAGACGTAGCGGGAGTCGTGGGAGCGGACCACCTGGTAGCTGCACCGGTCCACGGCCGCGGCGCGCGCGTCGACCGCCGGCCGGAGCGAGGACGCGTCGCCCGCGGGGGCCGACGGGGCCGCGGCGGCGACGCCCGCACCCGAGGCGAGGGCACCGAGACTCAGCGCGCAGGTGGCGATGGCGGCAGCTATACGAGAGGTCATGCATCCTCCGGTGACATCCAACGGCCCACGGGGAGCCGGGGAGCAGATGAAGTGCTGGGCCGGCCCGGCCAACTCTGCGGCCTGAGCACGGATACGACTGCGGCACGGGAAGCCTCGGACGCTGGGTCGGCCCTGACCGGGATCGCCCGATCTGGGCTGGACGCTATCGTCAATTGACAGTCAAGACCAAGTCAACGAATAGCAAAGTGGCGGTTTTGCGTCAGCCTTTGGCCGAGGCCGTTCGCGACGGCGACGTGAGGCGCTCCGCTTGGCCGGGGCGGGCAGACGGAACACGTTCGGTGCCCGGAACGCGTTCTGCACCGGAGGTCCCCCGTCCGGCCGCCCCGCCTGGCGAGGCGCTGCCCGTGCGCCAACAATGGCGGACACAGCAGATGGCGGCCGGGGACAGCGGCTGCGTGCCCGGAGTCGTCCAGGAGATGCGATGCGCCAGACCCGTCTTGCCGGGGAACCGGCCGAGTACGCCGAGGCCCGCGAAGAGCTGCGGCAGGCCGAGATCGAGCTGATGCGCCGACGCGAACGGGTCGCCGAACTGCGTCGGGGGCTGCCGGCTGGGCCCGTCGTGGACGACTACGTCTTCGAGGAGGGCCCGGCGGATCTGCACGCCGGGGACGAACCGGCACGGTCCGTGCGGCTCAGCGAGCTGTTCAGCGCGCCTGGACGCGACCTGATCGTCTACCACTTCATGTTCGGCAAGCAGCAGAAGCCGGCCTGCCCCATGTGCACGATGTGGATCGACGGCTTCAACGGGATCGTCGACCACATCACGCAGAACGCCGACTTCGCCGTCGTCGCGGCGGCCGAACTGCCGGAGCTGCGTGCGTACGCCCGGGACCGGCAGTGGACGAATCTGCGGCTGCTCAGCGCCGGGGCGAGCACCTTCAAATACGACCTGGGCAGCGAGGACGCCGACGGCAACCAGGACTCGACGGTGTCGGTGTTCACCCGCGACGACACCGGAGCGGTCCGCCACGCCTACTCGGTCCACCCCCGCATGGCCGACGACATCCAAGAGCGCGGCATCGATCTGCTCACCCCCGTATGGCACCTGCTCGACCTCACGCCCAACGGCCGCGGCGACTGGTACCCATCGCTCCGCTATTAGCGGGCTCCTCATCGCCCACCGCGGACTCGCCATATGAGGCGGCTTCTTAGAACCCTCTTAAAAGCCGGGACTATCCAGTCCTCATGACATCCGACGTTTCCAAGTCCCCCCGGGACACCGCCCGTAGCCGGACCACCGCCACCCGCGTCCTAGCCGCCTCCCTGGCCCTCACCGCGACCACCTTCGGGGTGGCCGGGTGTGACAGTGCCGCCGCCGGGACGCTGGAGGGCAGTCGGCTCGAACTGCCTGTGGCCGGTGGTACGGCCGTGGTCGATACCGCCTCGCTGGCGGTGAACGCGCGTACCGCGGGCGGGCGGGAGCTGGTGCTGTCCGGTCCGGCGGGCGGCGGTGGGCTCGGGAAACCGGGGCCGGTGACGCGGACGGGCGACGGGGCGAGTTGGAGCTACCCGGCCAAGGGGCTGAAGGTGACGGCCAGTTCGGAGCGCGGGCGGCTGCGGATCAAGCTGCGGGCGGACCGTGACGGGTCGGTCAACTGGCCGGTGACCGGCACCGACCGGGCCGCGTCCGCTCTGCAACTGCCGCGCGGGGAGGGCCTGGACATACCCGTACGGGACGCGTTCTGGAACGGTGGGGAGGAGAAGGGCGGGCTGGACGGCAGCTCCGTGGATGTCGGCGAGGGGTTCTCGCTCCCCCTGTGGGGCTACTCGATGGGCGGAGGTAAGGGCGCGTCCGGCGGCGGTCAGGGCGCGTCCGGCGGCGGTGAGCGCGGGTCCGGCGGCCGTAAGGGCGCGTCCGGCGGCGGGGCCGGTGTCAGCTATCTGACGCCCACCGACATCGGGACCTCGCTGCGCTTCGCCTCCACCGGCGGACGGCTGCGCGCCACCGCCGCGCATGCCTTCGACGCCGGTGAGGGCACCCGTGACTACGAGGTCTCCTTCGCCCTGACCGACGGCAACCCGGTCGCCCCCGCCGCCGACTACCGCTCCTACCTCGCCCAGCGCGGACAGCTCGGCAGCCTGCGCCGGAAGATCCGGCAGAACCCGGCCAACGGCAAGCTGCTCGGCGCCTTCCACGCCTATGTATGGGGCGACGCCCGGACCGCCTCAGGGGTCAGCAGGCTGAAGCAGCTGGGCGTGGACCGGATGTGGCTCGGGTACGACGCGGGCCCGGACCCGATGAACGCGGCGGCGGTGCGGGCCGCCAAGAAGGCGGGCTATCTCGTCGGCCCGTACGACACCTTCGCCAACGGGCAGGACCCGAAGAAGGCCGACAGCCCCACCTCGGTCTGGCCCGGCCGGGTCTACCCCGACTTCTGTATACGGAAGGCGGACGGCACCCCGGAGGGCGGCTTCGGGGACCGTGGCTGCTATCTCAGCTCCCGCGCCTTCGAGAAGGCCGAACCGAGTAAGCACTATCTCGCCGACCGAACCCGCACGATGGTCGCCAACGGCGCGGACAGCTACTTCCTCGATGTGGATGCGACCGGCGAGGTGTTCCGCGACTACGGCAAGGGCCATGAGATGACCAAGGCGGAGGACCGCCAGGCGCGGCTGGCCCGGATGCGGCGGCTGTCGGAGAACCTCGTCCTCGGCTCGGAGTCGGCCCAGCCCTGGGCGAACCAGGTGCTGGCCTACGACCACGGCTCGGGCACCCCGGCCGCCGATGGCCTGTGGAAGCTGGAGAAGGACCGGAAGACCTGGGGCGGCTACTACCCGGAGAAGGCCCCGGGCGCCTTCTTCAAGCCGGTGCGGCTGCCCGCCGCGCTCGCCAAGGCCATGTACGACCCCAAGTACCGCGCCCCGCTCTACGAGACCGCACTGCACGGCTCGCTGGTCAACGCGGAGCGGTGGGAGCTGTCGTACGAGAAGCTGCCGGCGCAGAAGACCACCCGGGCGCTGCTGGCGATGCTCTACAACACCCCGCTCAACTACGTCCTCGACGGCCCGACGCTGGAGAAGAACGGGCCCGAGCTGGCCAAGCTGCAGAAGTACTTCTCGCCGCTGCACCGCGCGGCCGGGACCGAGCAGCTGACCTCGTTCCGCTGGCTGACCGGTGACCGCAGTGTGCAGCGCACCGTCTTCGGCGACGGCGCGCTGACCGTCACCGCCAACTTCGGCAGCCGGGCCCACGACGGTCTGCCGGGCGGCTGTGTCGACGCCAAGCTGCGTACGGACAAGGAGCCGCGGCGGCTGTGCCCGGCGCAGGTGAAGGCGACGGCGACGGGCTGACCGGCCGGTTCAGCCGGTTCAGCCGGTTCAGCCGGAGCCCGAGGGGCAGGGGGCAGGGGGCGGGCCTGAGCGGCCCGCCCCGCACGGCTCCCCCGCACGGCTCCCCCGCCCTCACACGGCCGCCCGCCCGCCACTGAGGGCAGCGTTCCGCCCGGGAAACAGGGCAGATGCGGGCGGGTAACAGCCGGACCGCAGGCTGAGGAACATGACCTCGATGCCGCCGCACCCGGAAGCCGCACCGGCCGCCACGCCGACCACCACATCGGCCGCCACCCCGGCCACCGCGCCTGGCACCACCCCCACTCTTGTCCTCGTCGGCCACGGCATGGTCGGCCAGCGCTTCCTGGAGGAGCTGGCCGACCGCGGCGTCACCGGGCGGGCGCGGGTGGTCGTACTGTGCGAGGAGCCCCGCCCGGCCTACGACCGCGTCCAGCTGACCTCGTACTTCGCCGGTCGGAGCCCGGACGACCTGAGCCTCGCCGAGCCGGATTTCCTGGCCCGGCACGGCATCGAACTGCACCTCGGCGACCCCGCCACGGCCGTCGACCGCACCACCCGCACGGTTACCGCCCGCTCCGGGCTGACCGTCCACTACGACGCCCTGGTGCTGGCCACCGGCTCGTACCCATTCGTCCCGCCTGTGCCGGGCAAGGACAGCACGGGATGTTTCGTCTACCGCACCCTCGAAGACCTGCTCGCCATCGAGGAGTACGCCAAGAATGCCCGCACCGGTGTGGTGGTCGGCGGCGGGCTGCTCGGCCTGGAGGCGGCCGGGGCGCTGAAGGGGCTGGGGCTGCGCACCCACATCGTGGAGTTCGCGCCGCGGCTGATGGCCCTCCAGGTAGACGAGGGCGGCGGCCGCGCGCTGCGCCGTACCGTCGAGGAGATGGGCCTGGAGGTGCAAACCGGCGTCGGCGGCAAGGAGATCGTCGCGGACGGGGCCGGTGCGGTGACCGCCATGGGCCTGTCGGACGACTCCGTCATCGAGACCGATCTGGTGGTCTTCTCGGCCGGTGTCCGGCCCCGCGACCAGCTCGCCCGGGACTGCGGGCTGCCGGTCGGCGCACGCGGCGGCATCGTCGTCGACGAGTGGTGCCGCACCGACGACCCGGACGTGTACGCGATCGGCGAGTGCGCGCTGGCCGCCGACGGCCGGGTCTACGGACTGGTCGCGCCCGGGTACGACATGGCCCGGGTGGCGGCCGGCAGCATCACCGACGCACTCTTCCCCGAGACCGGCACCGGCACCGGCACCCCCGAGGGCTTCACCGGCGCCGACCTGTCCACCAAGCTCAAGCTTCTCGGCGTGGACGTGGCGTCCTTCGGCGACGCGCAGGGCACCACCGAGGGCTGTCTGGACGTCGTCTACGCCGATGCCCGCAGCGGTGTCTACAAGAAGCTGGTGATCGGCGCAGCGGGCGAGCTGCTGGGCGGGGTGCTGGTCGGCGACGCCGAGGCGTACGGCATGCTGCGGCCGCTGACCGGCAGCGTTCCCCCGGTACCGGCCGAGCAACTGGTGCTGCCGGACGGGGCGTCGGGGGGCGGGGGCGCCGCGCTCGGCCCGTCCGCGCTGCCGGACAGCGCGGTGCTGTGCAACTGCCACAACGTCACCAAGGGGACGGTCCGGGCGGCGGTCACCGAGCACTCCTGCGGCACCCTCCCCGAGGTCAAGAAGTGCACCAAGGCCGGTACCGGCTGCGGCAGTTGCGTCAAGTCACTCACCGCCGTGCTGAACGACGAGCTGGCCGCGTCCGGCGCCACCATCGACACCGGGCTGTGCGGCTGCTTCCCGCACACCCGCGCCGAGCTCTACGAGATCGTCCGCACCCTGCGGCTGACGTCCTTCGCCGAGCTGCTGGACTCGCACGGCCGCCCGGAGGCGAGGAACGGCGACGGCTGCGAGATCTGCAAACCCACCGTCGGCTCGATCATCGCTTCGCTCGCCCCCAGTGTCGGCGCCGACGGCTATGTCCTGGACGGGGAGCAGGCCGCCCTCCAGGACACCAACGACCACTTCCTCGCCAACCTCCAGCGCAACGGCTCGTACTCGATCGTGCCGCGTATCCCCGGCGGGGAGATCACCCCGGACAAGCTGATCGTGATCGGCGAGGTGGCCCGCGACTTCGGCCTCTACACCAAGATCACCGGCGGCCAGCGGATCGATCTGTTCGGCGCCCGGGTCGATCAACTCCCGGAGGTATGGGCCCGGTTGGTGGACGCGGGCTTCGAGTCGGGGCATGCGTACGGGAAGGCGCTGCGCACCGTGAAGTCATGCGTGGGGCAGACCTGGTGCCGCTACGGCGTGCAGGACTCGGTCCGTATGGCCATCGAACTGGAGCTGCGCTACCGGGGACTGCGCTCCCCGCACAAGCTGAAGTCCGCGGTGTCCGGGTGCGCGCGGGAGTGCGCGGAGGCCCGCGGCAAGGACTTCGGCGTCATCGCCACCTCCCAGGGCTGGAATCTCTACGTCGGCGGTAACGGGGGCGCCGATCCGCGCCATGCCGATCTGCTCGCCCAGGACCTGAGCGACGCCGAACTGATCCGGCTGATCGACCGGTTCCTGATGTTTTACATCCGTACGGCGGACCGACTGGAGCGCACCTCCGCCTGGCTGGAGCGGATCGACGGCGGGCTCGACCACGTCCGGGATGTCGTCGTCCATGACTCCCTGGGGCTGGGTGACGAGCTGGAGGCCCTGATGGCCGCGCATGTCACCCATTACCGCGACGAATGGGCCGAGACCCTCGCCGACCCCGAGCGGCTGGCCCGCTTCGTCTCCTTCGTCAACGCGCCCGACGCACCGGATCCGTCCGTCCGCTTCGTGCCGGAGCGCGACCAGGTCAAGCCGGACCTGACGCTGCTGGCCGGCCCGACTCTGCCCGTACGCAGCCTGGAAGGGGCTTCCGTCTGATGAGTCCGATGAGCCTGATGAGCATCGCTGCCGGCGATACCGCCACTACGGCCGTCACGGTGGAGATCCGCTGCCCCCGGGGCTGGGTCGCGGTCTGCACCCTGGACGACCTCCTCCCGGGGCGCGGTGTCGCCGCGCTCCTCCCGGACGGCACCCAGGCCGCGCTCTTCACCGACCGCGCCGGGCAGGTCTATGCGATCGCCAACCGCGACCCGTTCACCGGCGCCCAGGTCCTCTCCCGCGGCCTGACCGGCTCGGCCGACGGCCGCCCCTTCGTGGCATCGCCCCTGCTCAAGCAGCGTTTCGACCTGGCATCGGGCGGCTGCCTGGACGATCCGTCGGTGTCGGTGCCGGTGTATCGCGTACGGGTGGGGGCGGGGGGCGACAGCTGAGAACGTGCCACCGTAGTGGAGAACGGGCCCGGCCAGGGCTGCGCCTGGCCGCGATGGACCGGGTGGCCGCCGCCTGGGACACCCGGCCCTCGGCCCCTCTCATCCCGTCTGCCCCTCCCTCCCCATCCGCCCCAGCGTGCGGCGTAACCTGGTTGCCCCCTACGGAGGAGTGCAGGCGTGACCAGGTGGAACACCAGCCACATCCCCGACCAGACAGGCCGCTCGGCAGTCGTCACGGGCGCGAACAGCGGCATCGGCTATGTCACCGCGCGCGAACTGGCCCGCAAGGGCGCCCGCGTGCTGCTGGCCTGCCGCAATGAGGAGCGCGGGATCGCCGCCCTGGAGCGGCTGCGCTCCGAAGTCCCCACCGCCGAGGCCGAGTTCCGGGCGCTGGACCTTGCCGATCTGTCCTCCGTACGGGACTTCGCCGCCGCCCTCGACGACTTCGACGGCGACCGGCTCGACCTGCTGATCAACAACGCGGGCGTGATGGCCCTGCCGCACCGCACCACCGCCGACGGCTTCGAGATGCAGTTCGGCACCAACCACCTCGGCCACTTCGCGCTGACCGGGCTGCTGCTGCCCAAGCTCCTCGCCACGCCCGGCGCCCGGGTCGTCACCGTCTCCAGCATGCTGCACGCCCTCGCCGACCTCGACTACAGCGACCTCAACAGCGAGCACTCCTACCGCCGTTGGATCGCCTACGGCCGTTCCAAGAGCGCCAACCTGCTCTTCGTCCACGAGCTGACCCGGCGGCTGGCCGCGGCCGGTTCGCGGGTCGTCGCGGCCGCCTCGCACCCCGGATACGCCGCCACCAATCTCGCGACCGCGGGCGTCCGGATGGAGGGCCGCACCTCTGCCGAGCGCATGGTCGGCGTGGCCAACCGGGTGCTCGCCCAGTCCGCGGACGGCGGCGCCCTGGGCACGCTCTGCGCGGCCACCGCCCCGCACATGCGGCCGGGCTCCTTCATCGGCCCGCGCAGCGGACTGCGCGGCGCCCCCGCCCCGTCCTTCCGCGCCCCCTGGACCAGGAAGGCCGCGAACGGCGAACGCCTGTGGGCCGCCTCGGAGCAACTCACCGGTGTCCACTACGACTTCGCACGGCCCGCTGCGGCGTTCTGACCCGACGGGCGCGACGGCGACACCGGTACGGCATGGAAAGATCCGGACCTGTGTACGAGCGACCTTTCTCTCCGCAGCAACCCGGCCGGCAGGGCCCGCCGCCCCAGCAGCCCTACCAACAGCCCTATCAACCGCACCCGTATCAGGGGCCGCCACAAGCCGCCGCTCCCCAGTACGGGTCACCGCAGCAGGCTCCCCAGTACGGGGAGTCGCCGCACCCATATCAGGGGCCGCCCCACCCGGGCCCTCCCCAACAGCCGTACCCGGCACCGCCGCAGCAGCCGTATGCGGGATCGCCGCAGCCGTACCCGGGGCCGTCGCACCCGTATCCCCCGCAGCCGGCTCCGCATTCCCCGTACCCGCCGCAGGCCGCGGCTCCGCGAGTCCCCAAAGAAGCGGGGGACATGCGCCGGTTCGGGGCGATCCTCCTGGACGGGCTGCTGGCCCTGATCGCCGGTTACGTCGCCCTGAACTCCGCCGACCACGCCGGTCTGCCCGCCCTGCAGACGTTCTACGCCGTCGCCGGCGCGGCCTTCGGGCTGTCGTTCCTCAACCATGTGCTGCTGACCCGGATCGCCGGCGCGAGCCTCGGCAAGTTCGCCGTCCGCACCCGCGTCGTCCGCGAAGCGGACGCCAGCCGTCCGCGCCTCCCCCGGCTGTTCCGCCGCTGGCTGGGCGGCTACCTCTTCCTGGTGGTCTGGATCATCGCCGCCTGCTTCGACATGGAGGACGACCCCGAGGACTTCTGCGGGGTCCGGCTGGTCCGCTACCAGGACCTACAGGCGCTCATTCCGGCATACGGGCGCTGAGCGGGGCGGGGCGGGGCGCGGGGCCGGGGCGGAGCGGCGGGCGTGTGCCCGGTACTTCACCGGCGCCCCGCCGGCTCCCCGTACGGGGAAGCACCTGACGGCTTCCTCCCCTGCCCCTCCCCGCGTCAAGAACCCGTGAAGAACCGGCCGCCGCCCGCCAAGGGGCCGCCAAGGCCGCGGGTGGCGGCCGTCGCGCCCCGCACGCTGGCCTGGTCCCGCACGGTGCGCACGGAGGTACGACGAACAATGCCGCAGGTATCCCAGCCCGAGGGCCGGCCGGAAGAACCACCGGATACCGCCGCCAGCGCCGTCACCACCACCCGGCCCGGCGGCACCGGCCCGGGTCCCGTGTCCCGCCCCGGCCCCGGCGGCTCCCGCACGGGCACAGCCGTCAACGCCACCCCCGGCCACGCCCACTCCGGCGCCCCCACCACCGCTCCGGCCTCCGAATCCGACGCCCGCCACCGCCTCACCGCCCTCCAGGGCCTGGCCGCCCTCTCCCTCGACGCCATGGCGTCCGTGGCCTACGGCCCCGAGTCGATCGTGCTGGTCCTGGCCGCGGCGGGCGGCTACGGCCTCGGTTTCACGCTCCCCGTCACCCTCGCCATCGCCGCCCTGCTCGCCGTCCTGGTCGCCTCGTACCGTCAGGTGATCGCGGCCTTCCCCGATGGGGGCGGCTCCTACGCCGTGGCCAAGACGCACCTCGGCCGCCGCACCTCCCTGGTCGCCGCCGCCTCCCTCGTCCTCGACTACGTGCTGAACGTCGCCGTCTCGGTGACGGCCGGTGTCGCGGCGCTGACCTCGGCCTTTCCCGCCCTCTACGACGACCGGGTGGGGATCTGCCTGGCGGTCCTCGTCCTCATCACCGCCATCAACCTGCGCGGCATCGTCGACTCGGCACGGGCCTTCCTGATTCCCACCGCGGTCTTCGTCGGCGCCATCCTGACGATGGTCGCCGTCGGCCTCTTCCGTACTGCCCCCGTCTCCACCGCCACCGCCGACGGACACGCCTCCGTCCTCGCCGACAACGCCACCGCGGTCGGCGCGCTGCTGCTGCTCAAGGCGTTCGCGTCCGGCTGCTCGGCGCTGACCGGGGTGGAGGCGGTCGCCAACGCGGTGCCGTCCTTCCGGGCCCCGGCGGCCCGGCGCGCCCAGCGCACCGAGGTCGCGCTGGGTGCCCTGCTCGGGGTGATGCTGATCGGGCTGTCCGTCCTGATCGGCCGCTTCCACCTCCAGCCAGTGGAGGGCGTCACCGTCCTCGCCCAGCTCGCGGACGCCTCGCTCGGCCACAACGCGGCGTTCTACGTCGTCCAGTTCGCCACGATGGTGCTGCTGGCCCTCGCCGCGAACACCTCCTTCGGCGGCTTGCCCGTCCTGATGGGCCTACTGGCACGGGACAACTACCTCCCGCATGTCTTCGGCTTGAAGGCGGACCGCCAGGTGCACCGCCACGGCGTATTGGCGCTGGCCGCCGTCGCCGCCCTGCTGCTGGTCTTCTCCGGCGGCGATATGAACACCCTCGTCCCGCTGTTCGCCATCGGTGTCTTCGTCGGCTTCACCATCTGCCAGACCGGCATGGTCCGTCACTGGCGGCGCGAACGCTCGCCCCGCTGGCGGGGCAAGGCCCTGCTGAACGGCGTCGGCGCGCTGCTCACCGGCGTCTCGGCGCTCGTCGTCACCGCCACCAAATTCACCGAGGGCGCCTGGCTGATCGTCATCGCCCTGCCGCTCCTGGTCCTCGTCTTCGAGGCGGTGCACCGCGCCTATGCCCGGATCGGCGCGTGCCTGGGCCTGGGCCGCCTCCCCGAACCCCCGCGCCGCGCCCGCTCCCTGGTCGTCGTCCCCGTCTCGCACCTCTCCCGGCTCACCGGCGAGGCCCTGAACGCGGCGGTGTCCCTGGGCGACGAGGTGGTGGCGGTCACCGTCACCCATGACACCCCCGAGGACCGCCCGGCCACCGAGGCCCTCCGCCGCGACTGGGAACTCTGGAACCCCGGCGTGGAACTCCTCGAACTGCCCTCGGCCACCCGCTCCGTCGGCCGCCCCATCGCCGCCTACGTCAGCGGGCTGGCGGCCTGCCACCCCGGCACCCGCATCACCGTGCTGATCCCGGAGGCCGAACCCGCCCACCTCTGGCAGCGCCTGCTCCAGAACCAGCGCGGCGCGGTCGTCGCGCACGCGGTCCGCCGGGACACCGACGCGGCGATCTGCCGACTTCGCTTTCGCCTGGCGCCGCGCACTCACACGCGGTGACGACCCATTGTCAGTGGCGTCACTTACCGTAACGACATGGACCTCACCATGGATTACGCCGACCACTGCGCCGAAATCATCCACCAGGCCGAGCTGCTGACCTCCCGCATCGACGAGGGCACGAACCTGACGGCCATCGTGCCTTCCTGCCCCGACTGGAACCTCGCCCAGCTGCTCCGGCATCTGGGCGAGGCGCACCGCTGGGTCGAGGAACTCGTCCGGACCCGGGCGACCGAGCCCCCACCCGACACCGCGCTCAGAGTCCTCCCCCGCGACACCACCGAGCCCCCGGCCGCGCTCGCCGCCTGGCTCACGGAGGGCGCCCGGCTCCTCGCGGACACCCTCCGTGCCGCGGGCCCCGACGCCCGTATCTGGACCCCGCTCCCCTCCGGCTCCCCGCGCTTCTTCGCCCGCCGCATGGCCCACGAGACGGTCATGCACCGAGCGGACGCCACCCTCACCCTCGGCGTGGACTTCACCGTCGACCCACGGGTCGCCCTCGACTGCCTCGACGAATGGATGGAACTGGGCTCCCTGCCCGAGATGTTCGACTACCACCCCGACCGTCGCGAACTACTGGGCCCCGGCCGCACCCTCCACTTTCAGGCCACGGACACCCCACCGGAAGCGGCCGCCAACTGGCTCGTCGACCTCACCGGCGACACCCTCGCCTGGCGCCGCACCCAGGAACCGGCCGCCGTCTCCGTCCGCGCGCCCCTGACGGACCTCCTACTCCTCATCTACGGCCGCGCCCCCGCCGACAGCGGCGCCTACGAGATCACCGGCGACGCCGAACTGCTGGAATTCTGGCTGGCGCGGGTCCTGTTCGGGTGAGGGTCTGCTGCCGACCGGACACCGTGGAGAGCTGCGCAGAAGAGCAGTGAAAGCACGGGTTCGCCGGCCGACTGCTGCCGCCCGGACGTGAACCAATCGGCCCACCAGGGCGTGAGTTAGTTTGACCATCCACCGGATCAGCAACAGGGAGCCAGCACGATGACCGAATACCACCCGCAGGGCAGCGTCCCCAGCCTTCCCCCCACGCCACCCGTGATCCGTCCCCGGCTTGGGCCGGAGCCCCTGCCGACAAATGAGGCAGAGGCGCTGGAGATCGGCCAAAAGTACTTCCCCGAGGTCGGCTCACCCGGTGGACCGAGCTCGCTGTACGTGCATGAATTCGACATCGGCTACCTCATCCATGCGGGCTGGCCGGCAATCGCGGACTCCACTGGCCGCCCCTCGTCCCCGGGGGGAAGCAACATCGTCATCTCCAAGATCGACGGCCAGGTGGCAAGCGTGCCCAACTTCCCCGAGGAGACGGCGGTGGAGATTTATCGCAACGTGTACCGCCCGGACAGCTCCTGAGCCCGGCGGGTCGCCCGCCGGAGGGGAGCCCTGGCGGGCGATCAGCGATGCCCGTTAAACTTTGGCTTGAATCGCATGAAGTAACCAGTACGAGCACGGGGGATGTTGTGGCTGGCGCTGGCGGGTTCCAGACGGATGTGGAGAGCCTCAAGCACGAGGGGGCGAACATCGTCAAGCTCGGCGATGACTTCGCATCGTCGGTCGCGCGGCTGATGGACGGCCTGCACAAGCTGAATGCCGGCCCGCCGAGCAACGGCAAGGAGAAGGCACCGCCCGAGAGGTCGCAGGGCGAGCAATTCCTGAGCGGTCTGCTGACCTTCAACAGCAAGAACGGCGCCCCGCCGTGGGGCGATGACGAGCTCGGCGAGAACTTCGGTGTCGTCTATGAGGGTGTGCGGGACGGCATGTACGAGTCGATGGGTCATCTCGTCGCCAAGGTCCAGGAGATCGGCAAGGCACTGAAGTCGATGTCCAAAAACCATGCGGAGAACGAGGACTTCAACGACTCGCTGATGAAGCAGCACGTCGAGAACAAAAGGGCATGGCAGGACCCGACGGTCGACCCCAATGTCCATACCTCCATCACGCCCGCGCGGCACCACTAGCCACCGCCGGCCGCTCCACAGTTTTTGCCGTAGTGGCCCGTCCGGGCCACGTCCGGTCCGTGCCTGAATGCACTTTTTTCACGGGGGAGTTCCACCTTGTCTTTGAATCCACCGAATGCCGTTGAGTGGGTCCTGGACATGCTCGGCTTCAACTGGCCGCATGCGGACGAAGACAAAATGATGGAGTGCGCGCAGGTCTGGCGTGATTTCGCGGCGGAGATCACGGAGCACCAGGCCCGCGGCAGGACCTATGCGAGCAATGTGCTCGGGGAGAACTCCGGTGACGCCATCGAGGGGTTCAGCAAGGCGTGGGAGAAGCTCGGCGGCAACTCGGGGTATCTGAACGATGCCCGTGAGGCGGCCGAGATCATCGCCTTCACCTTGGAGGCCGCCGCGATGCTGGTCCTCGGCATGAAGGTCGCCGTGATTGTCCAGCTGGTGATTCTGGCCACGGAGATCATCGCGGCGCAGGCCGCGGCCCCGTTCACGCTCGGTCTGTCCGAAATCGGGGGCGCGGCGGCCACGCTGGCGACACGTGAGGCGGTCCGCAGGATCCTCAAGAAGGTCGCCAAGGAGCTCCTGCAAGCGATCATGGAGGCCGCCAAGGAGCCGGTGATCTCCGCACTGCAGGCCATGGCTTCCGACCTCATCACCCAGACCGTCAACCAGAACTTCGGCGCCCAGAAGGGCTACGACCTCGGCCGCACCGCCAAGGAGGGCAAGAAGGCCGCCGGCGACGCCCTCAAGAACACCGGCGAGACCCTCGGCGAGAGCCTCCGCGACGGCGCCGGCAGCCGCGCAGGCCGCCGCGCCCGCGGCGGCCTGGACAGCGCCGCGGGACACGGAAGCGAACACAGCGACTCGGGCGGCAGCGGCAGCGATGGCGGCTCCGGCAGCTCGCGGAGCGGTTCCGGCAGCGGATCCGGCAGCAGCGGATCCGATGGTGGCGGGGCAGGAGATGGCTCCGGTAGTGGGTCGGATGGCGGCTCCGGTAGTGGGGCCGACGGTGGCGGCTCCGGCAGCAACTCGGCGTCCGGCTCGGGCAGCGGCTCCGACGGGGGCGGTTCCGGCAGCGCGTCCGGTGACTCCGGCGGCAGCAGCGGCGGCGACACCCGCGGCGGCTCGGACAGCGGCGGCTCCACCAGCCACTCCCCCCGCGCCTCGGACAACGTAGGCGCGGACGGCAGCAACAACTCCGGTGCGGACTCCGACTCGGGCCCCTCCAACAGCCCGGACGCCACCCCCAACGTCCCTGACGCCCAACCTCTTCCGCCGCCCGACCAGCGCTCCCCCTTCGACGAGGGTTACGCAGGCAACAACGACAGCCCGTACGGGACCTCCCCCACCTCCGACTCCGGCCCCACTGCGGACGACGGGCCCACCCCCGACTCGGACGGCCCCAGCTCAGACGCCTCCCGCCCGTCCCCTGACTCGTTCAGCACCCAGCCCGCCCCCGACAACACCCCCGACGCGTCCCGCCCGGACGCGGACAACATCAGCACCCAGCCCGCACGGGACACGACCCCTGAGGCCGTACGCCCGGACTCGGACAACGTCACCACCCAACCGGCCCCGGACAACACCCCGGACGGTGCACGCCCGGCCCCGGCTCCGGACAACACCCCGGACTCCGCCGGCCCGGACACACCCCAGGCGAGCGGGCCTTCACACCCCGACACCGCCCAGCCGACTCCGGCCCCGGACCCGTCGCCGACACCGGACCCCGTCGTCGGCAACCCGCCCTCTTCCGCCGACAACTCCACCGGCTCCCCCGACAGCAACGGCAACAACGGGGACAACTCCACCGGCAGCGGCGGCCGCCCCTCCATGCCGCACGCCGGCTCCGCTCCCCAGGGCGCCCCCGTACAGCACTCCCCCTCGTCCGGCCAGCCGATCCAGCAGCGCGACCCCGCCCCCGGCGACCCCATGCCGACCGTGGACGACGACACCACCGTCACCACCCAGTCCGCAGGCACCGCCACCATGCCCCCGCCCACCCAGCACACCGCCGACTCCGGCACACCCGCCGCCCCCACCCCGCACCAACAGGCCGCACAGCCCAACGTCCCCCAGGCCAACGGCCCGACGATGACGGGCGCCATCCCACCCCAGTCCGGCCCCACCACAGCCCCACCCCACAACGGCACCAACACGGGCAGGAACGCGAACGGGACCGGAAACGGAGACAGGAACGGGAACGGGAACGGGAACGGAAGCGCTTCCCCACGCCCCAACCGCCGCCCCGACGGCTCCCAGGCGATCCAGGACCACACCCAGCAGCCCACCCCGGACCGCCCCGCCTATAACCCGCGCCTCGACGGTCCCCGTCGCGACACCCCCACCACACCCCCCGGCAACAACCGCCGCCCCGACGGCTCGCAGATCGTCCGCGATCACACCGAGCAGCCCACCCCCGAACGCCCCCCGCACAACCCTCGTCTCGACGGCCCCGCCCGCGACGACGACTCCCGGCCCGAGAACTCCGATCCCCATCGCCCGGACTCGCCTGACCAGGCCGACAGCCACCCGCAGGCCCCTGCGGACCCGAGCGGTACCACCACGCACCCGGATGCGGCCCAGCAGTCGGACTCGCCCCATACGGACCGGCCTCAGGCCGACGGTCCCGACCAGGCCCCGTCACGCCCGGACGCCCAAAGCCCCGGCGCACCGAACCCCAACTTCCCCCACCCGCAGCAGCAGCCATACGCGCAGCACCAACAGCCATACGCCCAGCAGCAGCCGCACGTACAGAACCAGCAGCCGCAGCCAACCCCCTACGCGCAACAGCCGCAGCAGCACCAGCCCCCGCTGCAGAGTCACACACCCCTTCAGCAGCACCCGCAGCAGCACGCGCCCCAGCACCAGCAGTCCGCTCCGCACCAGCCCCCGCAGGTACACCAGCCACTGATCAACGATGGCCTGCCTCCGGACGCGCCGCACTCCCTTGACCGGATCCGCAACGAACTCCAGGGCGGCCCCCACGGGCTGCTCCGGGCTCGCACCATCGATCAGCAGCTGCTTGCTGGCGCGGTACCCCGGCATCCGGACGGCACGCCCGTCCGCCACCCGGATCCCTTCCAGCAGTGGGCCCAACTCCAGAACGACGGCGGTCCGGTCATGCCCGGCCGGTCCAACAACTGTGTGGATTGCAGCCGTTCCTTCCTGGAGACCTGGTTCGGTAACCCGCAGGTCTCCGTCCCGCGCACCTGGGACACCAACCCCGACGGCACCCTGGATCGCCGTACGGGCGAACGCAACGGAATCGCGAACATCAATCGCTGGGCCAACACACCTCTACGCCACTCCGGAGGAACGGCGGACGGATACGCGCGCATCGCCCACGACCTCCAAAACGCCGGCCATGGCGCCGGCTCCATCATCGTCGTGGAGTGGAAGGACGGCTCCTCCCACGCGTTCAACGCGGTCAATCACAACGGCCAGGTGGTCTGGGTCGATGCGCAGTCCGGTGCGGTCAGTCACCAGCCCCTCCACACCCAGGGTGTGAGGGTCTGGCACCTCACCGTCGACGCCAACCGCCAGCCCTACGTCCCCAACGCCCAGCAATCCGCCCAGCCCCAGCAACAGCACAACCAGCAGCAAGCACAACAGCAAGCTCAGGCTCAGGCACAGGCACAGCAGCAAGCGCAGGCGCAGGCGCAGGCACAGGCACAGGCACAGCAGCCCCAGCCGTACGCCCAACAGCAACAGCCCAACCCGTACCAGCAGCAGGCACAGCAACAGCAGCCAAGCCCGTACAACCAGCAGCCACCACACACCCAGCAGCCACAGCCGCAGCAGCAGAGCCCGCAACAGCAGCCCTACCCCCATCACCAGCAGCAACCGGGTCCGTTCCAGCAGCACCAGCCCGGCCCCCACAACCAGCAGCCCAACCCGTACCAGCAACAGCAGCCTGCTCCCTACGCACAGCCGCATCAGCAGCACCCGTACAACCAGCAGCAGCCGAGCCCGTACCAGCAGCACCAGCAGCAGCAGGTTCCGCAACAGCAGCCGAGCCCGTACAACCAGCAGCCGACGCCGCCGCAGCAGCAGCCGCAACAACCGAACCCCTACCAGCAGCAGCCATACGCCCAGCAGCAACCGCACGTACAGCACCAGCAGCCCCACCAGCAGCCGCAGCCAAACCCCTACCTGCAACAGCCGCAGCAGCATCAGCCCACGCTGCAGAGTCACACGCCCCCTCAGCAGCACCCGCAGCAGCACGCGCCCCAGCACCAACAGCCCCCACAGCAGCAGGCGCCGCACCACCAGCCGGCTCCCCACCACCAGCAGGCGCCGCACCACCAGCAACAGAACCCCCACCACGCGCAGCAACCGCCGAACCAGCATCCCCAGGGCCACACTCCGGTCCCGCAGCCCCCGCACGTCCGAAGGAACTCCGACGTACGCAGCGGACTCAACCACCGCCCGCACGGGCTGCACATGCCGTTCCAAAGCGACCAGCGCGCGCTGGAGGCGAGCTTTCCACGGCACCAGGACGGCACCCCACGGCCGTTCAACGACCCCTTCCAGCCCTGGGCCCAACTGCAGAACGACGGCGGCATGGGCGTACTCGGCCGATCCAACAACTGCGCCGACTGCACCCGCTCCTTCATGGACTCCTGGTACGGCAACCCCCAGGTCTCCGCACCCCGCACCCTCGACCCGGACGGCCAGGGCGGCATCGACGACAGGACCGGCGAACGCGACGGCGCCGTCCACATCGAACAGTTCGCAGGCACCGGATTCCGCTCCTCCGGCAACAAATCCAAGGACAGCTACCGCAACATAGCCAACGAGCTCCGCCAAGCCGGCCACGGCGCATCAGCAGCCGTCCTGGTCGCCTGGCCGAACAAGCCCAACGGCGAACTGGGCGGCTCACACGTCTTCAACGCCGTCAACCACAACGGGCGAGTCGTCTGGGTCGACAGCCAAAGCGGCAAAATCAGCAAACGCCCCATCCACACCCAAGCCGCAAAAGTCTGGCACCTCACCCTCGACGCCAACCGACAGCCCTTCATCCCCACCACAACCCAAAACCAACAACAAGCCCAAGCACACGCACAGGCCCAACAGCAGGCCCAGCAGCAGGCCCAGGCGCAGGCCCAGCAGGCCCACCCATACGCCCAGCAACAGCCCAACCCGTACCAACAGCACCAGCAGCAGGCACCGCAACAGCAACCGAGCCCCTACAACCAGCCATACCAACAACCCGGCCCGCACGCCCAACAGCAGGCACCGCACCACCAGCAGCCGGTCCCGCAGCAGCAGCCCAACCCGTACCAGCAACAGCAGCCTGCTCCCTACGCACAGCCGCATCAGCAGCACCCGTACGCCCAGCAGCAGCCCAGCCCATACCAGCAACACCAGCAGCAGGTTCCGCAACAGCAGCCAAGCCCGTACAACCAGCAGCCCACACCGCAGCAGCAGCCGCAACAACCGAACCCCTACCAGCAGCAGCCGCACCTACAGAACCAGCAGCCGCAGCCAAACCCCTACGCGCAACAGCCGCAGCAGCACCAGCCCACGCTGCAGAGTCACACACCCCCTCAGCAGCAGGTGCCACAGCAACCGACGCCTCAACAGCAGGCACCGCAGCAGCCAACGCCACAGCAGCAGGTTCCTCACCAGCAGCAGGTGCCACAACAGCCCACACCACAGCAGCAGACGCCACAGCAGCCAACGCCTCAACAGCAGGCACCACACACCCAACAGCAGACGCCGCAACAGTCACAGCCCCACCAGCAGCAGACGCCGCAGCAGCAGACGCCGCAGCAATCACAGCCCCACCAGCACCAGCCCCACCAACAACAGCCGCCCCACGAGCAGCCGCCCGTCAGCCAAGAGAACCCCACACCTCCGCAGAACCAGCAGGAGAACCCCACCACCCACGGCGCGATCCGCAACGATCTCGACCACCACCCCGAGGGTCTGCTTCCTCCGAACCCTCAGGACCAGCAGGCGCTGCAAAACGCCATGCCGCGCAACGAGGACGGCACCCCGCAGCGCTTCGCCAACCCCTTCGATTCGTGGGCCCAGCTCCAGAACGATGGCGGCAACACCGTCCCCGGCCGCAGCAACAACTGCGCCGACTGCTCCCGCTCCTTCTTGGAGACCTGGTTCGGCAACCCGCAGGTCTCCGCACCCCGTACTCCCGACACCGACAAGGACGGCAAGCCCGACACCTGGTCCCCGGAGCGGGCGTCCAATGAGAACCAGATTCGCTGGAGCGGCGCCAAGCACAGCTACGCCGGAGAGGGCAAGGACCCGAACACCGCCGCCCGTATCGCCAATGACCTCCTGAAGGCCGGTCACGGGTCGGCAGCGATCGTCCAGGTCAACTGGCCCAAGCCCGGGGGCGGCGGCCATGCCTTCAACGCCGTGAACTACCACGGCAAGATCGTCTGGATCGACACCCAGACCGGACAGGTCAGCCACGACCCCATCCACATCTCCAAGGCAACGCACGCCTTCTACATCCCCCTGGACGCCAACCGCCAGCCCCTCCACGCGGACATGGCGGTGCCCAAGCCCGACGGCGAGTCTGCAACCGAGCAGACCGAGCCCAAGCAGGACTCCGACACCACCGAACAGACCGAAACCAACACGGACAACACCTCCACCGAACAAGCGGAGGCGAAGCCCGAGAACTCGCCGACCGAACAGACGGAGCCCAAGCCCGACAACACCCCCACCGAACAGACGGAGCCCAAGCCCGACAACACCCCCACCAAGCAGGCGGAATCCAAGCCCGAGGACACTCCCGCTCCACACAACGACACCCCGGCAGACGAGTCGCCCAGTGACGCCGACGACACTGCACCGGACAAGGCGTCTACCGGCAAGGACTCCACTACGGGGCCGGAGAATGCGCCCACCGATAAGCAGGAGTCCACCACTTCCAGCAATCACGAAGGTGCCCCCAAGGGCCAAGGCGCGAGCGTCTCGCAACACCTCGCCAACGCCCTTCGCCACGACCGCAATCCGTTCATCTACGGCAGGCCCGAGGCACCCGGCAGCCAGCCACCCACACCGGACTCGCACCACGAGAACCCCGACACCGGCCAGCCGACCTCAACACCGACCCCTGAGAACCTCACCCAGCCCGAACCCAACGGGCCGGCCGAGCCGTCCGGCGACGATCCCGACACCGCGCAGCACGAAGACGACAACAAGCCTCCTGCCGACCCTGCGGAAGAGGAAGCAGACCAGACGGTCGACCACGACGAAGACCAGGGCGACGAAGTCGACGAGCCCACCGAGCGGCACAAGCCCCTGTCGGCGAGCGACGAGCGGGTTGATGTTCCCATCGACTTCGGGGACGTCGAGGACCCGGGCGACGCACCGGATATCAGCGACCCCAAGTTCAAGCTGGACAAATCTCGGGGCTCCATTGTCGAAACGATCGACCCCAAACGGGTGACCATCGAGAATGAGCTGATCACGGAGATCGACAAGAAGCCGGTCAAGCAATATCTTCAGGAGCTTTCCCATCAGCGCGCTCTGCATTACGCAGAGCTGGGATCGACGAAACGTGAAGGTCCGTGCTCGGCCCTTGCGATCGACCTTCGGACCGGAATCATCACCGAGGGCGTCAACGGTACGGCGAAGAACCTCATTCCACCGGAACACCTCCATCCGTTGTTGCGAGACAACTACATGGACATGGCCGTGTGGATGCATCCACTGATGGATTCACCGGACGTGCCCACCCAGAGGCCCGCGACCGACGAAAACGGTAGGCCCATTCCGGGGCAGAGGGTCGACTGGATTCTGGAGGGACAAGCTCACGAGGACCAGCCGTTGCGGCACGCCGAGGTCAAGGCCGTGAACGAATTGCTGTGGGCGCGTCAGCGGCAGCAAGAAGGCGAACTCGATCGCGAAGTTCTGAAGGAAATGCGGTTCGACCCCCGCTGGTTCAAGAACCCCAGCAGGGACAATCCCGACTTCACTCCGGGAGACTCGGCTCCGGCCTGCGCAAACTGCAACTGTATACTCAGGGACATACCCAGCTTCTCTGGCCGCTACCACTTCTCAAATCGCGATTATCGAAGGCAAGAGCCACAAGGATTCGAGCCACCCGCCTCGGAGTAAGAATGCGCATCGACGACGAAGACACCTACTTGGAAAACGGCAATATCGTCTACTACCAAGACAATCCATTCACCGGCGAAGTCGTTACGCACGACGAAGAGGGCCGAGTGATCAGCCTCGTCACCTACCTCGAAGGTTACGAGTCCGGCCCACAGACCGAGTGGTACCCCAATGGGTCGAAGAAGGAGGAGGGCACTTGCCGGTTGGGAGTGGCCGTCGGCGAGTGGCGTACGTGGCACCCAAACGGCCAACTCGCCGAGTTCTCCGTCTTCAGCCCCAAGGGGAGGTACCTGCAACGCCAGAGGTGGGACGAGGACGGAAACCTCACTGTGGACAAGACCTACACGGCGTGAGATATGGCCATGCGCAGTGAATTCGCAATGCGTCGTCAGAAGTGGAACGAGGACGGAAACCTCACGGAAATCAGTCCCTTCGCGTCCTGACCGCGCTGTTGCACGGTGACCGCGCCCCCGGGTTACCCACGGAAGAACAGTCTCCGCGCAAGAACCACCCCACCCAAGAACAATGCTCGCCAGGAGAGTCAGGAGAGAATCGGCTATGCCCCAGGACATCCCCGCACCGCCAGCCACCCCCGACGAAGCGCTCGCCATCGTCCGTAGTCGCTATGCCGAGCCCACGCTGGCCGACGGCTCCCCCGCTCCGATGCAGGTCGAGGAATTCGACATCGGCTACCTCGTGTACGCCGAGTACCCCGACACCACCGACGACTCGGGCGAGCCTCAGCCAGCTCCGCCCGGCGGAGCAACAATCATCGTGGCCAAGGACACCGGCGAAACCGTCACCGTGCCCAACCTCCCCACGGACTCAGCCATCGCCCTCTACCGCCAGCAGCGCCAGTCCCCCGCGTAGCAGGAACGGCCGCACACACAGCATCCCCCCGGATTCAGGGATCGCCCACTACCGCAAATGCTGAAGCGAATACCTCCCGCAACGGGATAACAATGCTCGTCGAGTATGAAGACACCTACCTGGACGACGATTTCCGCGTCCACTACGAGGATGAACTATTGACCGGTGAAGTCGTTCACCGGGACGGCACGGGCCGGGTGGTCGCTCAGATTTCCTACGTCGAGGGCGTGCCATCCGGTCCACAGGCCGAGTGGTATTCCGACGGGTCGAAGAAGAACGAAGGACAGACCAGGTACGGTCTTGCCATCGGAGAGTGGCGCCAGTGGTACCCAAATGGGCAGCTGGCCGAGCACTCCGTCTTCAATCTTCAGGGCAGGCGAGTGCGTCGTCAGCGATGGGACCAGGACGGGATCCTCGCCGAGGACAAGTCATTCGCCACCTGACGGGCGGCATCCTCCTTTCCGAGGGACTGTGCCTTCCGCTCTCCATGGAGATTACGGCGGCATATTGGGACGACGAGTTCGATCTGCCGCTCCCTTCACCCAGGCCCCGGCGGGAACACGGCATGCTGCGACGCCGTCGCCTCCCTGAAAGGCTGTACGCAAACTCGCGCTACCGGAACGAACTGCCGACCCTCGCGGAAGAGTTCGATGCGGCCACTGCCGCCAGCTTCATCAAGGATTTTCTTTCTTCTGACGACAGCGACGAGCCGGCCGTGGGTTGGGAAGATCTCGCATTCAACGCCACGGCCGCGCGCCTGCCCGATGACGATGGCCGGCACGAGCGCAGCAGCATTCGGATTGAGGTGGCGGGTTACCACCTCCACCACCCCATCGAAAGGCATGCGGGGAGTGACTGGGTCTACGGACCGATCGGTGCGTCCATCCTGCACGCACCGTTTGAGTTTCAAGTCCAAAGGGACCAGGGGGAGATGGTGTTCGATATGGCGATCTACTGGTCAACGTGGTCACCCGGCGGCCCGGGGCGGGCTGACGTGGAGAAGGGCCTGGCCGCTCTAGCGGAAGACGGATGGGTACAGGACTGAGGACACGGGGCGGGACAGGCAGGCACCTAACGGCAGCAGAGCAAATGCATCTGCCGGCCCGCCTCGCCGGATCGCTCGCTCCCTCAGTATCTCCCCGCCCCTTCACGTCAATTCATCCGCCAACAGATCCATCAACAGTGCATCCGCCCACCCACCCGTCCGATAGTCACGCCCATACGCGCGCATGATTCCCACCGGTTTGAAGCCGACCTTGCGATAGCTGCGGATGGCGGCGGTGTTGGCGGCGGCCGGGTCGATGGTCAGGCGGTGGTGGCCACGGGCGTGGATCAGCCAATGGGCGAGTGTGCGGACGGCGTCCGTGCCGAGGCCCCGGCCGTGCCGGCTCGACGTGAGGAAGATGTCGATGGCTGCGTGCCGGAATTCGGGGTCGGTCTCCTCGGAGTACTGGATCGCCCCGATGACCTCGTCGTCGAGGAGAATGGCGAGCATCTCCTGGTAGTCGTCGGGCACGGACCACCACGCCGCCACTTCCGGTTCCCGGACGATGCGGTCCAGTGTGGGGGCGTCCGCTTCCGTCGTCGGCCGCAGCAACACCGCCGTTCCGCGCAGTTTCCCCGGTGCTCCGCTCTCGCGCTGTCGGTCGTCATCACTGTCCGAGGTCATCTCCGCATTGTCCCGAGCGGGCAGGCAGAGGCAGGCGCAGTTCGGACAAAGGCGCCACACAGCAAAGACCCCCTGCCGCCCATCCCACCCATACGGCACCATGGACGATCACACCGTCGGTGATCGACCATCACCGGGACGTGACGACGCAGGGGGCGGGTTGCCATGGTGGAGATCGGCAGGCGGAGGGTGTTGGCGGCCGCGGGCGGGGGCGCCCTGGCCGCGGGGCTGGCGACGGCGTGTGGGTCCAACACCGGGCGGGGTGGCGGAAGTTCGGGGCCGGAGATCCGTCAGTGGTACCACCAGTACGGGGAGCCGGGCGCCGAGCGGGCCGTGAAGCGGTATGCCGCCGCGTACCGGAAGGCGGAGGTCTCGGTGCAGTGGCGGCCGGGGGATTACGACCGGCAGACGGCGGCGGCGCTGCTCACCGACTCGGGGCCGGATGTCTTCGAGGCCAACGGGCCGCTGCTGGAGCAGATCCAGGGCGGGCAGGTGGCCGATCTGACCGAGGTCGTCGAGCCGGTCAAGGATGACTTCCACCAGGCCGCGCTGGCGCCGAAGATCTGGCAGGACAAGGTCTGGGGCATCCCGCAGGTCGTGGACGTGCAGCTGCTCTATTACCGCAAGAGCCTGTTGCGGGACGCCGGGGTCGAGCCGCCGCGGACGCTCGATGAGCTGGTGGACGGGGCGAAGAAGCTCAGCGGGAGGAAGAGCAAGGGGTTGTTTCTGGGGAATGACGGTGGGGTCGGGGTGCTGGGCGGGACGCCGTTGTTCGCCGCCGGGCTGAGTCTGATCACCGAGGACGGGAAGGCCGGGTTCGATGATCCGGCGGCGGCCCGGACGCTCGGGAAGATCCGGCAGCTGTACGCGGACAAGTCCTTGCTGCTGGGCGCCCCTACGGACTGGTCCGATCCGGCCGCGTTCATCCAGGGGCTGACCGCGATGCAGTGGTCGGGGCTGTGGGCGCTGCCGCAGATCGAGAAGGCGCTGGGGGACGACTTCGGGGTGCTGCCGTTCCCGAAGGACGGAAGCGGCGGGAAGCCTTCCGTTCAGGTCGGCGCCTATGCCTGCGCGGTCAGTGCGAGGAGCAAGCGCCAGGCGGCGGCCAAGACCTTCGCGAAGTGGCTGTGGGTGGACCGCACCGACTATCAGCAGGATTTCGCGCTCTCGTACGGCTTCCACATCCCGGCCCGGATCTCCCTGGCGAAGAAAGCCGAGCAGTTGCGGCAGGGGCCGGCGGCGGACGCGGTCCGGTTCGCGACCGATCACGGCTATGCCGAACCGCTGTTGTGGACGACCGCGGACCGTACCGCCTATCAGGACGCGCTGAGCCGGATCATCAAGGACGGCGCCAACCCGGAGAGTGAGCTGAAGACCGTGGTGCGCAAGGTCAACGCCGAGCTGCAGCGGGTCAAGAAGAAATGACAGTGGGAGGGAGCGGAGGGGCAGTCGCAGAGCATCCGCCACCGTCCCGGACCCCGGCGGTGCCGGATGCCGGGCGACGACGCCCGCTCGGCGCCCGCCTCCTGGGCCCCCAGCGGCGGAACCTGTGGTTCTGGGCCTTCGTCGGCCCGTTCGCCCTCGGGCTGGGGCTGTTCACGTACGTGCCGCTGGCATGGAGCGTCTACCTGAGCTTCTTCGACGCGCACAACACGGTGAGCCCGTCCGGCTCGGACTTCGTCGGGCTGGGCAACTACACGGCGATGGTGACCAACGAGGCATTCCTCGGCAGCCTCGGCACCTTTGCGCTGTTCACGGTCTTCATCGTGCCGGCCACCTACGCCCTCTCGCTGGGGCTGGCGCTGATGGTCAACCGGCTGCGGATCGCCCAGGCGTTCTTCCGGTCGGTGTTCTTTCTGCCGACGGCCTGCTCGTATGTCGTCGCGGCGGTGATCTGGAAGCTGTCGATCTTCAACGGGGTGCGGTTCGGGCTGGCCAACACCGTGCTGGGGTGGTTCGGGGCGGACGGCACCGCCTGGCTGTCGACGACCGATCCGCCCTGGTACTGGCTGGTCATCGTGACCGTACGGCTGTGGCTGCAGGCCGGGTTCTACATGATCCTGTTTCTGGCCGGGCTGCAGCGGATCTCGCCGCAGCTGTACGAGGCGGCGGCGGTGGACGGGGCGCGGCCCGGCTGGCAGACCTTCCGGTATGTCACCTTTCCGCAGTTGCGGGCCACGTCCGTGGCGGTGGTCCTGCTGCTGGTGATCAATGCGTTCCAGGCGTTCGACGAGTTCTACAACCTGCTGAGCGATGCGCGCGGCTATCCGCCGTATGCGCGGCCGCCGTTGGTCTATCTCTACTACACGGCGCTCGGCCGGGATCAGAACCTCGGGCTGGGCAGTGCGGGCGCGGTGATCCTGGCGCTGATCATCGCGCTGGCGACGGTGGTGCAGGCCCGCTGGTTCGGCCTCGGCCGCAAGGAGGAGTGAGCGGGATGGACGATGCCCTGACGCGGGCCGGGCGGGCGCTGCGGGTGGTGCTGCTGGTCGCCCTGGCGCTGCTGTTCCTGGTGCCGTTCTATCTGCTGGTGCGGAACGGGCTGGCGACCGAACGGGACATCACCGCGCCCGACTGGACGTTCTTCCCGCGGGTGCTCCAGTGGTCGAATCTGACCGAGGTGTTCCAGGACCCGAATCTGCCGCTGGGGCGGGCGCTGCTCAACTCCACGCTGATCGCGGTGTCGACGACGGCCGGTACGGTGCTGCTGGCCTCGCTCGCGGGGTACGGCCTGGCCCGTATTCCGTACCGGCACGCCAATGCCGTCTTCTACGCGATCCTGGGGACGCTGATGGTCCCGGCGGCCGTGACGTTCGTGCCGAGCTTTGTGCTGGTGTCGTCGCTCGGGTGGATCTCCACGCTGCGCGGGCTGGTCATTCCGACGCTGTTCAGCGCGTTCGCCTGCTTCATCTTCCGGCAGTACTTCCTGGGCTTCCCCCGGGAGCTGGAGGACGCGGCGCGGGTCGACGGGCTCGGCTACTGGCGGACGTACTGGCGCATCGTGGTGCCCAACGCCCGGCCGGTCTTCGCCGCCGTCGGCACGATCGTCTTCATCGGCGCCTGGAACGCGTTCCTGTGGCCGCTGGTGATCGGGCAGGACCAGGAGGCATGGACGGTGCAGGTGGCCCTGTCGACGTTCACCACCGCGCAGAACCTCAATCTGCATGAGCTGTTCGTGGCCGCGGCGGTCTCGATCGCCCCGCTGGTGGTGGTGTTCCTGCTGTTGCAGCGGTACATCGTCGCGGGGGTGGAGCGCAGTGGGATCGATGACTGACGCATTGAGGACACCCGGCTGAGGGGGTACGGTGCGTGGCATGAGCACGCACCTGGACGTCCGTGAGGCGGAGCCGCGCGACCGCGGCCCCCACGGCGAGTGCGCGCCCCGCGGCCTGAGCTTTCTGCGCCGCCGCGGCCGGGTGGGATCTCCCCCGGCCGGCTGTTCCTGTACGTCCTGACGGCTCCGTGAGCTGATGTCCGGCCGCCGGTGATCCGGCGCCCGGCCCGGCCGGCGCCCCGGCGACGCCGCCCTCCCGCGCCCCACCGCACGCTGCCCCGCCCTGCTCTGCTCCCTCTCCCCTCCCTTTTCCCTTCCAGGAGGATCAGTTGACGACCCTTGCCGATGCCACAGCTTCCCGAACGGCCGCCCGCCCGGCCTCCCGCACACCCGCGCTGCGCCCCCACCGCATCCCCGCCGACGGCCTGTACGAAGGCCCCCGCCTGCTGCGCCGGACCCCCGACGGATGGGACGAGCGGCCCTACGAGCGCTTCGAGGTCGTACCTCAGGCGGCCACCATCGGGGCCGAAATCCGTGGGCTGGACCTGTCCCGGCCGCTGTCCGGGGAGCTGCGGGCGGAGCTGAACCGGGCGCTGCTGGAGTGGAAGGTGCTGTTCTTCCGCGGGCAGCGGCTGAGCTCCCGCGCACAGCGGGAATTCGCCGGGAATTGGGGCGAGCTGGAGACCAATCCGCTGCTGGCGCACCGTGATTCGAAGGACGTGGTGCGCTTCGACAAGGCGGCCGACGCGGTCCCGACGTTCGAGAATGTATGGCACACGGATGTGACGTTCCGGGAACGCCCGGCGATGGGCGCGGTGTTGCAACTGCGCGAGGTGCCGCCCGTCGGCGGCGACACGATGTGGGCCGATATGGCGGCGGCATACGACAATTTGCCTCCGGAAATCCAGGCACGGGTCAATGAGGCGCGGGCGGTGCACGACTATCTTCCGGGCTTCGCGCGCTTCTACTCCCCCGCTCAACTGGCGCCGTTTCAACAGGAGTTCCCGCCGGTCGAGCATCCGGTGGTGCGCCGGCACCCGGAGACGGGGCGGCGGATGCTGTTCGTCAACGCGTCCTTCACCACCCACATCGTGGGGCTCGGCCGGGCGGAGAGCGACCGGTTGCTACGGCTGTTGTTCCAGCAGGCGCAGGTGCCGGAGTTCCAGGTGCGCTGGCGCTGGCAGCCGGGGGATCTCGCGTTCTGGGACAACCGCGCCACCCAGCACTACGCCGTGAACGACTACGGGGCACACCGCCGGGTCGCCGAACGGGTCGCCATCGCGGGCGACCGCCCGTACTGACCGGAGCGCCGGTGGCGGCGCCCAGGGGCCGGGTGGTGTACCAGCCGCCCGGCACAAGCCCCTTGGCAGCCCCGCAGCCACCCCCAGCGCCCCTCATCGCAGCCGCTCGTACGCCGCCTCCTCCGACGGGCGCGCACCGCGCAGCAGGGCCGCGCCCAGCGGGGTGAGGGTGTGCAGCACCGCGTTCCCCTGCCGCAGGGTGAGCAGCAGACCGGCGTCGCGGAGCACCGTCGCATGCTGGCTGGCGGAGGCCACCGAGACATCGGCGCGACGGGCGAGTTCGCTGGTGGTGCAGCCGACGCCGATCCGCTGGAGTATCGCGGAGCGGGTCTGGCCGACCAGCCGGCCCAGCGAGCGCTCGGGCGGCAGCTGGGGGGTGAGCCGGGGCGCGGGGTGCTCCACGGGGTAGACCAGGACGGGCGTCAGCTCCGGGTTGTGGAACGTGACGGGGGTGCGGCGGCAGAAGTACGACGGCAGCAGCAACAGGCCCCGGCCGTTGAGGTGGAGATCGCGGTCCACCGGATAGTCGGCCTCCAGGACCGGCGGGCGCCAGCGCATCATCGGCGGGAGCGAGGCGAGCAGCCGGTCCGCGCCGCCGTCCAGCAGCGCCCGGCCGCGGGCCGCCCGGTCGGCCTCTATACGGCCCTGGACGCGCGGCCAGTACGGGGCGACGGCCGCCTCGTAGTAGCGCTGGAGTATCCCGGCGAGCCGGCCGAGGGCGCGGGTGTCGCCGTCGGCCATCGCCCGTATCCAGGACGGGAACGGGCGGGCGGCAGTGGAGAGCCGGGCGAGTTCGGCGCCCAGCCGTCCGGAGGGCGTCTCCCGCAGGGCGGCGAGCGCGTCACCCATCCCGAGCAGCCCTTCGGCGGGCGTCAGGAAATCCGGAAAATAGCCGCGGGTGGGCACCAGTGGTGCCAGCAGACGCGCTTCGCCATTCAACCTTCCCCGTGTTTCCGATCGCCATTTACCGAACGCCGAATCGTCCCGTCTGTCACGTAGCCGATGAAAGCTTAAGACGGTCTCCCACAGTGCGTCCGGGCGTGCCGCAATGCGCACACGGGCCAGATCGAGTCCACTGAAATGGACGCGTAACACCGAACCCCCACCCCTGGTTTCCTCAGTCGGCCCCCGGCACGCCTGAGTATGCACGCCAACACGCGCGGTCACCATGCCCTTTTGGCCAGACTTGAAAGTGGTCGCGCCACCAGGGCCCGCGGAGGAATGCTGTACTCAATTCAACGGCGGCACGAACGGACCGGGTTGCTCGATCCCGTGGGGGGTGATGGGCACACAACCGGCCGCTCGGCAGCCCCGTTGAAGGCCGCCTTCCCGCGCCGACCGGGGTGGCGGCAGCTCCCGAGGGGGGAGTCCGGAGAAAACGAGGGCGGCACCTCCGCACAGGTGCCGTCCTCGTCCACGGAGATCCCCACTCCTCCCCACCGGATGCACCCCCGGGACCACAGGCGCAGGCTGGAGGCATGGCCGAGCACCCGCCCGTCATCGTGCATCCGCCGTCCCCGACCGGTGGCCGGCGCGTCACGATCGAGGGCGAGATCCTCGGCCTCGCGTACAGCAGCATCGATCTTCTGGAGTTTCTGCGCCGGGCCGGTCTGGACACCGACGTGGTGTCGCTCGACGACCACGACTTGATCGAATGGCGGGGCGGCGGCCACAACGTCTGGATGTGACGGCCCGCCCCGCGAGAGATGGGCCACCGGCCACGCACCCGAAAGCGAGGGCGGCACCTCCGCACAGGTGCCGCCCTCGTCGGGGTGCCGGAGCCGACAGCCCGGCGGTGAGGGTGAGGGTGCCGTGACCGCCGGCTCCGGTGGGCTGTCAGGGACGCCGCGGACGCGCCAGGCGCCCGCGGTGCCCCGGTGGGGTCAGCGGCTGTCGCTGCCCTTGGACTCGGCGGCCGCCCGGCCCGCCTCCAGCCGTGCGACCGGGATGCGGAACGGGGAGCAGGAGACGTAGTCCAGTCCGGCCTCGTGGAAGAAGTGGACGGACTCCGGGTCACCGCCGTGCTCGCCGCAGACCCCGAGCTTGAGGTCGGGGCGGGTGGCCCGGCCGGCCGCGGCGGCGTTGCGGACCAGGGAGCCCACGCCGTCCTTGTCGATGGTCTCGAACGGGCTGACGCCGAAGATGCCCTTCTCCAGGTAGGCGGTGAAGAAGCTGGCCTCGACGTCGTCGCGGCTGAAGCCCCAGACCGTCTGCGTGAGGTCGTTCGTACCGAAGGAGAAGAAGTCGGCCGACTCGGCGATCTGACCGGCCGTGAGGGCGGCGCGGGGCAGCTCGATCATCGTGCCGAGGGTGAGCTTGAGGCTGACGCCGTGGGCCTTCTCGACCTCGGCGATGACCTGCTCGGCCTCCTCGCGGACGATCTCCAGCTCCTGGACGGTGCCGACCAGCGGAATCATGATCTCCGCACGCGGGTCGCCCTTGGCGTTCTTGCGCTCGGCGGCCGCCTCGGCGATCGCGCGCACCTGCATCGCGAACAGACCGGGGATGACCAGGCCCAGGCGGACACCGCGCAGACCCAGCATCGGGTTCTGCTCGTGCAGCTTGTGCACGGCCTGGAGGAGCCGCAGATCGTTCTCGTTGGCGTCCTTGCGGGCCTCGGCGAGCGCGACCCGCACCGACAGCTCGGTGATGTCGGGCAGGAACTCGTGCAGCGGCGGGTCCAGCAGCCGGACGGTCACCGGCAGCCCGTCCATCGACTCGAAGAGCTCGATGAAGTCGGCCTTCTGGAGCGGCAGCAGCTGGCTGAGCGCGGCGTCCCGGTCGGTCTCGTTGTCGGCCAGGATGAGGTGCTCGACCATCTCGCGGCGCTCACCGAGGAACATGTGCTCGGTGCGGCACAGGCCGATGCCCTGGGCGCCGAACCGGCGGGCGCGGCCGGCGTCCTCGGCGTTGTCGGCGTTGGCCCGTACGCGCAGCCGGCGCACCCGGTCCGCGTACGCCATGATCCGGTGGACGGCCTTGACCAGCTCGTCCGCGTCCTCGGCGCCGGCGTGCATCCGGCCCTCGAAGTACTCCACGACCGGGGACGGTACGACCGGTACCTCGCCGATGTAGACCTTGCCGGAGGAGCCGTCGATGGAGACGACGTCACCCTCCTCGATGACGGTGCCCTCGGGGGTCGTCATCCGGCGGGCCTTGGTGTCGACCTCCAGCTCCTCGGCGCCGCAGACACAGGTCTTGCCCATACCGCGGGCGACGACGGCGGCGTGCGAGGTCTTGCCGCCGCGGGAGGTGAGGATGCCCTCGGCGGCGATCATGCCGTTGAGGTCGTCGGGGTTGGTCTCGCGGCGGATCAGGATGACCTTCTCGCCGGAGCGCGACCACTTGACGGCGGTGTACGAGTCGAAGACGGCCTTGCCGACCGCCGCACCGGGGGAGGCGGCGATACCGCGGCCGATCATCTCGGACTTCGCGCCGAGGTCGAAGCGGGGGAACATCAGCTGCGCCAGCTGCGCGCCGTTGACCCGCTGGAGGGCCTCGGCCTCGTCGATCAGGCCCTGGTCGACGAGCTGGGTGGCGATCCGGAAGGCGGCACCGGCGGTGCGCTTGCCGACCCGGGTCTGCAGCATCCACAGCTTGCCGCGCTCAATGGTGAACTCGATGTCGCACAGGTCCTTGTAGTGCGTTTCGAGCGTCTCCATGATCTGCATCAGCTCGTCGTACGACGCCTTGTCGATGTTTTCGAGGTCGGCGAGCGGCACGGTGTTGCGGATACCGGCGACGACGTCCTCGCCCTGCGCGTTCTGCAGGTAGTCGCCGTAGACGCCCTGGTGTCCGCTGGCGGGGTCGCGGGTGAAGGCGACGCCGGTGCCGGAGTCGGGGCCGAGGTTGCCGAAGACCATGGAGCACACGTTGACGGCCGTGCCGAGGTCGCCGGGGATGCGCTCCTGGCGGCGGTAGAGCTTGGCGCGGTCGGTGTTCCACGAGTCGAAGACCGCGCGCACCGCGAGGTCCATCTGCTCGCGCGGCTCCTGCGGGAAGTCGCGGCCGGTCTCCTTGGCGACGATGTCCTTGAACTGCGCGACCAGGGTCTGGAGGTCGGCGGCGTCGAGGTCGATGTCGACGCGGACGCCCTTGGCCTGCTTGGCCTCCTCCAGCGCCTCCTCGAAGAGCTCGCCGTCGACGCCCAGCACGGTCTTGCCGAACATCTGGATCAGGCGGCGGTAGGAGTCCCACGCGAAGCGCTCGTCACCGGCCTGCGCGGCGAGGCCGGAAACCGATGCATCGGAGAGGCCGATGTTGAGGACGGTGTCCATCATGCCGGGCATGGAGAACTTCGCCCCGGAACGGACTGATACGAGCAGCGGGTCGTCGGCCTGGCCGAGCTTCTTGCCCATCTTCTGCTCAAGGGCATCGAGGTGCTGGGAGACCTCGGCACGCAGTGCCGCGGGCTCGGTGCCGCTGTCGAGGTAGACCTTGCAGGCTTCAGTGGTGATCGTGAAGCCGGGAGGGACCGGAAGCCCAAGGTTGGTCATCTCGGCGAGGTTCGCACCCTTGCCGCCTAGCAGGTCCTTGAGCTCCTTGTTGCCCTCGGTGAAGTCATAGACGAACTTCGTGGCCGAAGGCTGGGTTACGTGGGGATCTTGTGTTTCCGGCACGGCACTGACTCCTCGCCGACGGGCTGCCCTGACGGCGAGGAACATACCCAGATCGAAGGCGTATGGGTACGTCCACTTGGTCGACATACCCGTGTAACCAGTCGTCCGCCACCAGATCGAAAGTGATCACGCGTTTGGACCATGCTTCATTACCTGAATGCATCACTCCGCTACGCAGTCAAAGATGCGGATCTGTGCTACTCACTGCCACGAATGGCTTAATTACTCGAACACATGAAGCGTGGCACCCGGTGCCACCATTGGAGAGATGGAGCCCTCTTCCATCCGCTCATCTGAGCGCACCCCCTATCAGGGGTGGCGAGAATCACGCGCTCATGTGTGACCGGGTTCCATCATTTGGACCCACCGACGGCTACGTGATCAAGGAAAGCGTTCAGGGACGTATCCAGTCCCCTGACCCTGGTACCGGCGGTATCTGGAACCGGATCACGACGTCCCGCAAGATGGTGCCGTGTCCAGCACCCCACCCGGTTCCCCAGCCGCCACGGCCGCCCGGCGCGGTGAACTCGCCGCCTTTCTGCGGCTCCGCCGGGAGCGCATCACACCGGCGGACGTCGGACTGCCCGGCGGCCCGCGGCGGCGCACCCCGGGACTGCGCCGCGAGGAGGTCGCCCAGCGTGCCGGTGTCGGAGTGGCCTGGTACACGTGGCTGGAACAGGGCCGGGCCATCAACCCGAGTGTGCAGGTGCTCGATGCCATCGCCCGTGCACTGCTGCTCGGCCCGGCCGAACGCGAGCATCTGCACCGGCTCGCCGGGGTCCCCGACGCCGCGGCCCGCACACCGGCGGGGCAGCCGCTACCGCCGGAGGCCCAGACCATCCTGGATGCGCTGAATCCCTTGCCGACCGGCCTGGTGTCCGCCAGTTATGACGTGCTGGCGTTCAACGACGCCTATGCGGCGCTGGATCCCCGTATGGTGCTGCTGCCACCGGCCGACCGCAATGTGCTGTGGCGGCTCTTCACGGCGGACGAGGAGTGCCGGCCACTCGTCGACTGGGAGCGTGAGGTCTCCTTCATGGTCGGCCAGTTGCGCGCCGAATTCGGCCGGCGTCTGCATGACCCACACTGGCGCGCGTATATCCGGAAGCTCTCCGAGGCGAGCCCGCTCTTCGTGGAGATGTGGGCCCGGCACGACGTCACCGCCCTGGCCACCCACCGCAAACGATTCCGGACGGCCGACGGCCGCGAGGTCGCCATCACGGCGACCGGATTCACGACGACGGCCGTCCCGGACGCCAAGATGTGGGTCTATACGCCGGCCGACGGGGAGGCGGCCCAGGTGATCGGTGAACTCCTCGGCCGCTACCGGGAGGTCGGCGCCGCGGGGCTGGTGGCTGACGGCGCGGGCCGCCAGGGGAGCTGAACCGGCGCACCACTACGGCCCGCGACTCCCCCGCCTCCCGGACTGGCCGCTGTCTCCCGGCCCGGCTTCCGTCTCTGCCCCGGCCTCTGCCTCCTCCCGGCCCGGCCGCTACCTCTTGGCCCGCCGCCCGCTCCGCCGCGGACGCGGGTTCTGGCCGTCCAGCAGCTCCAGCCGCCGGTCCTCGCCCCGGGTTTCGATCTGCTCCACCACCCGGCGCAGCAGATCCGCCAGGTCCAGCGCCTCGTCGTCGCTCAGCCCCTCGGTGACGAAGACTTCCTCGGCGTTGAACTCCGGGAAGACCCGGGCCATCAGCCGCTCGCCCTCGGGCGTGAGCGCGAGCAGGGCGAGGCGGCCGTCGGCCGGGTGGTCCTTGCGTTCCAGCAGACCGCGGCTCTGGAGGGTGCGGGCGACGCCGGTGAGCGTGCCCTTGGAGATCCCGGCCTCCTCGGCGACCAGGCGGGTCTCCCGCTCGCCCCCGATCCACACCACCCACAGCACGACGAAGGAGGTCCAGGTCAGCTCGACGCCGCGCAGTACGGAGTTCTCGAAGTGCTGCCGTACCGCGGCCGCGGCACGGTAGAGGTGCGCGACCGCGGCCATCCGCTCATGGCGGACCGGGGTGTCCCCGATCTTGGCCTGCACGGCCCTCTCCGTATCCCCGATGGAACGGTGCCCGCTCACCACAGCGACTCCCTCGGCCTCTCGGGCGGGCCGGCCCGCTCCCTGCCGAACCGGGGGCGGGCGGCCGTACGAGCGCTCCCGTACGGGGTCAAACGGTAGGACGGCCCCCTCCTACCGGGCCGCTCCCGCGCGCCGACACGCCGCGCGGGTACACGGGTGCCGTAGGCCGGAGGGAGCGCGGCGGAGCGGCCGGCTCCCGGCGGGCAGGGCTCAGCCGCCCGAGGCATCCCGGCAGGCTCAGCCGCCCGAGGTGTCCAGCTCCGCGCCCGTGTCCACGCCCGCGCAGTCGTACGGGTCGTCCAGCCAGCCGTCCGGCAGGACGACCCGGTTGCGGCCCGACGTACGGCCGCGCGGGCCGTCCGCGCCCACCGGCCACGGCTGGTCCAGGTCCAGTTCGGACAGCAGCGCGTCCAGCTCGTCGAGAGAGGAGGTCACCGCAAGACCGCGGCGCATCTCGGAGCCGATCGAGAAGCCCTTGGTGTACCAGGCGACATGCTTACGGAAGTCGATCACGCCACGCGCCTCGTCGCCGATCCACTCGCCGAGGAGGGTGGCGTGCCGCAGCATGACGGCCGCAACCTCCTTGAGCGTCGGCTGGGCGAAGGTGCCGGTGCCCTCGAAGGCGGCGACCAGATCGCCGAACAGCCACGGCCGCCCCAGGCAGCCGCGCCCCACGACCACCCCGTCACAGCCGGTCTCCCGCATCATCCGCTGGGCGTCCTCGGCCGACCAGATGTCGCCGTTGCCGAGCACCGGGATCTCCGGGACATGCTCCTTGAGGCGCGCGATGGCGTCCCAGTCGGCGGTGCCGCCGTAGTGCTGGGCGGCGGTGCGCCCGTGCAGAGCAATCGCCGTGATGCCCTCCTCGGCCGCGGTCCGCCCCGCGTCCAGATAGGTGAGGTGGTCGTCGTCGATGCCCTTGCGCATCTTCATCGTCACCGGGAGCGCGCCCGCGTTCGCCACCGCCTCCCGGAGGATCGAGCGCAGCAGATTCCGCTTGTACGGGAGCGCCGAGCCGCCGCCCTTACGGGTCACCTTCGGGACCGGGCAGCCGAAGTTCAGATCGATGTGGTCGGCGAGGTCCTCGTCCGCGATCATGCGGACGGCCTTGCCGACGGTGTCCGGGTCCACGCCGTACAGCTGGATCGAGCGCGGCTTCTCGGTCTCGTCGAAATGGATCAGCTGCATGGTCTTCTCGTTGCGTTCGACCAGCGCCCGCGTCGTGATCATCTCGCTGACGAACAGGCCCTTGCCGCCGCTGAACTCCCGGCACAGGGTCCGGAACGGAGCATTGGTGATCCCGGCCATCGGCGCGAGGACCACGGGTGGCTGCACCGCGTGCGGACCGATCTGCAGCAGAGTCATGGCGGCGATACCTTCGGCTTTCTTCGGCTTCCGTTGGCGGGGCGGGCGGCTGCGGCCGTACGGGACCGGCCGCTGCGACCTCCCATTGTCCCGCACCTTGCGAGTGGCCCCGCCAGGGCCGGTGACGGTGGATCGTTGTAGCGTTCAAGCATGCCTGAGCTCAGTCGTCGACGGCGTCTTGTGGTGCTGGCGATCTGCTGTATGAGCCTGCTGATCGTCAGCCTCGACAACACCATCCTCAATGTCGCCCTGCCGTCCATCCAGCACGACCTGCATGCCTCGGTCGCCGGTATGCAGTGGACCATCGACGCCTACACCCTGGTGCTGGCGGCGCTGCTGATGCTGGCCGGCTCCACCGCCGACCGGCTCGGGCGGCGCCGGATCTTCATGATCGGACTGGTGGTCTTCGCGGCCGGCTCGCTGCTGTGCAGTCTGGCGCCGAGCCTGGAATGGCTGGTGGTCTTCCGGATGGTCCAGGCGGTCGGCGGCTCGATGCTCAACCCCGTCGCGATGTCGATCATCACCAACACCTTCACCGAGCCGCGGGAGCGGGCCCGTGCGATCGGGGCGTGGGGCGGTGTCGTCGGCATCAGCATGGCGGCCGGGCCGGTGATCGGCGGGCTGCTGGTGCAGAGCGTCGGCTGGCGCTCGATCTTCTGGATCAACGTCCCGATCGGCGCACTCGCGCTCTTCCTGACCCTGCGCTACGTCCCCGAATCACGCGCCCCCCGGCCGCGCCGCGTCGACCCCATCGGCCAGCTGCTGGTGATCGGGCTGCTCGGCTCGCTGACGTACGCGATCATCGAGGCCCCGGACGCCGGCTGGACGTCCCCGGAGATCCTGGCGTTCGTCCTGGTCGCGCTGGCCTCCCTGGCCGGTCTGATCGGCTATGAGCGACGCCGCCGCGAACCCCTCATCGACCTGCGGTTCTTCCACAGCGCACCGTTCAGCGGGGCCACGGTCGTGGCGGTCTGCGCCTTTGCCGCGCTGGCAGGTTTCCTCTTCATCAACACGCTCTACTTGCAGAACATCCGCGGCCTGTCCGCTTTGGACGCCGGGCTCTACATGCTCCCCATGGCCGGGATGACGCTGATCTTCGCGCCGGTCTCCGGACGGCTGGTCGGCAGCCGTGGCCCCCGTCTGCCACTGCTTCTGGCCGGTACGGCAATGGGGGCCAGCGGGCTGCTCTTCGCGGCCTTCCACGCGCAGTCGACGTACCCGCTGATGTTCACCGGCTACGTCCTGTTCGGCATCGGATTCGGCCTGGTCAACGCGCCGATCACCAACACCGCGGTGTCCGGGATGCCCCGCGCCCAGGCGGGGGTGGCCGCCGCTGTCGCCTCCACCAGCAGACAGATCGGCCAGTCCCTAGGCGTCGCGGTGATCGGCGCCGTATTGGCGAGCGGGGCACATGCCGCCGCCACTGCGGACGCCTTCCTCGCGGCCGGCCGCCCGGCGTGGTGGATCATCGCAGGCTGCGGCGCGGCCGTCCTGCTGCTCGGCGCCCTGACCACGGGCCGCTGGGCGAGGGCGACGGCCGCCCGCACAGCGGTGCTGTTCGAGGACGAGAGCCAAGAGGTCCGTACGGCGGGTGCGCGGTCGTAGGGGCGCTGCCGGGCGGACCGCGGTCCCAGGGGCGCCGACCGGCCCCTGGCACCATACGGAAGAGGTGCGCGCCGGTGCTTACTGCGTGCCCAGGAGTCCCAGCACCTTGTTGACGGCCTCGACGATCGGTACGCCGAGCGCGCCGAAGGTCGCGGCGATGCCCGCGACGGCATACAGCGCGCGATGGCGCTCCTGCTGCGGGACGTTCGCCTCGGCCCGGAGGGCGGGCAGCGAGTCATCGAGGGCAACAGCACCGGCCTGCGGCACCTGGGCACGCAACTCCTGTATCAGGGAGAGGAGTTCGCGGAGCGCCTCCTGGACGGCAGGCGCCAGATCCGGGGCCGGGGTGACGCGCTTGTCGATACCGACGTTGCCCGAACCGCCGTGCAGGGTGACGTGGTCACCGCTGCCCAGGTAGTAGTGCTGGTCCCCGCTCATCAGCTCGCCATCCCCACGTTGCCGGTACCGCCGTACATGTTGACGTTGTCCCCGAAGTAGTAGTGCTTGGGGCTGACCGAGACGGTGTTCACCCGCACCACGAACTCCGCCTCCGGGTTCTCGATCGCGTGCGCGATCTGGTGGGCGAGCCGCCGTAGTTGGTCCGGGTCGGGGCTGGTCACCACTGCGGTGGAGGAGCCCGTCGTCTCCACGGCCAGGACGAAGTGCGGGGCCGCGCTGAGCACCTTCAGCATCTCCACAAGGGAGTAGACCAGCGCGGCGCCCGCGGCGATCACCACGAGGGCGGTGAGCCCGCCGGAGTCGCTGTCGCTGCTCCCGAAGCCGCCGCCCATGGCCGACAGCAGGAAGAGGAAAACGGTGGCCAGCCCGAGGAGCAGCAGGCGTTTCACGAAGAGCACCACGGCGTCCTTGCGCCGGGGGTGGATGGTGAGCGTATACACCCGCGCGACGTTCTGGAGCGGGTAGTAGGCATCACCGATCCAGAGCAGCCGCTTGCTGACCCGCAGATCGACCCCGATGACCGGCTGGGCCACTGTCGGCGGTGCCACATCGGGGTGGGGATCGGCGGCAGTTGGCGGACCGGCCGGAGCTTGCGGCGGAGCGGCGGGCGGCGGCGGTGGGGCCGTGGGCGGCGGGCCCCCGGCGGTGTCCTGAGCCTGTGCCGACGTGTTCCACGACGGCTCCACCGGGTCGGTTGATGTCACGCGAGTCCCCCTCTGCAGACCTCATCGAGCGAGATCCAGTCACCTCGCGGCAATGAGATCCATTCATCTCTCGTTGTCGCACTGATGCGAGGGGATTCACTGTGTCAGATGTCTTACCAGAGAGGGAAGTTGATTCCTCATCGTCCTCCGGGAGGCTCGTCGGCCGTACGGGACCCCGCCCGCGCCCCTCGCCCATACGGCCGCCCCTCATCCGTACAGTCACGGTCACACCGCGGCGAGCGCCGCCGGTTCCGCCGCCACTTCCGCGGCCAGCTGCTCCAGCCGCTCCCGGGACATCTCGTCCACGGGCGTGTAGGACAGCAGCTTGGGGCCGGGGTTGGGCCCCGTCCACAGGCTGGTGGCGGTCAGCTGCAGCGTGCCCACCCGTGGATGCCGGAAGAGTTTGACGGAGCTGACCGGGCGGATGACCTCATGCTGCGCCCAGATCTCCCGGAACTCCGGCGAGGCGTCCATCAGCCGCGCGAGCAGCGCCTTCCAGGCCGGCTCGGCGACATGCTCGGCCATCGACGCCCGGAACTTGGCGGCCATCAGCCGCATCGTGCCCTCCAGATCGCCCACGCTCGCCCGCCACTCGGCATGGGTGAACGCCAGCCACATGCAGTTGCGGTCCTCCTCGGGCAGCGCATCCAGGTCGCACATCAGACGGCCGTACGTGCCGTTGTAGGCGAGGATGTCGAACCGGCTGTTCTGGACGACCGCGGGGAACGGCGCGAGCTGGTGCAGAAGCTGCCGCAGTTCACGCGTGACACCCGTGCACTCCGTGCCGCGCTTCGGATCGACCGCCCCCGCCAGCGCGAACAGATGACTGCGCTCGGCCCGGTCGAGCAGCAGCGCACGGGCCACCGCGTCCAGGACCTGCGGCGACACATGGATGTCACGGGCCTGCTCAAGCCACGTGTACCAAGTGACCCCCACCGCGCCCAGGTGCGCGACCTCCTCGCGGCGCAAACCGGGCGTGCGCCGGCGGCTGCCGCGCGGGAGTCCGACCTGCTCCGGCGTGATCCGCTCCCGTCGGCTGCGCAGAAAGGCGGCCAGCTCGGCCCGGCGGGCGGCGTCATCGCGCGGTGCGGTGCCGTACGGCGGGGCGGCGGGGCCACCGGGGCCTGTGGCAGTCTGCGACAGGGGCGAATGCACGGTCATGGGTCCAGGGTGCCGCAGGCCCGAGCCGGTTGCCAGGTAGCGCGGGTACCAGGATAAGAACACTCTGGTACCCGGTTGAGCGGTCGACGATCGTCGACTCCGTGAGCGATACCCGAGCGCAAATGACCACCACGGAAGCCCCCGCCACACCCCTTGGCGCCCCGACCACCACCCCGGATGCCGCGTTTCCGCAGACCCCGGCAACCCCGGAGGCACCGGCCGCCCCCACCCCCGCCCCACAGCAGCACCAGCGGACCACGACCGTACTGACCCCGCTCGGCCTGCTGACCGTGCTGCTGGGCGCGGCGCTTCCCCTGATCGACTTCTTCATCGTCAACGTCGCCCTGCCGACCATCGACCACGATCTGCACGCGGGCCCGGCGATGCTGGAGATGGTGGTGGCCGGTTACGGCGTCGCCTACGCGATGCTGCTGGTCATCGGCGGGCGGCTCGGCGACATGGTCGGCCGCCGCCGGCTGTTCCTGTGGGGCCTGGCCGCCTTCGGTCTGACCTCCCTGGCCTGCGGTGTGGCGCCGGACGCCTGGACGCTGGTGGCCGCCCGGGTCGCCCAGGGCGCCGCGGCCGCACTGCTGCTGCCGCAGGTACTGGCCACCATCCAGGCCACGACCACGGGCAAGCGGCGCGCCAAGGCCCTCAGCCTGTACGGCGGCACGGCCGGGGTGTCCAGCGCCGTCGGCCAGGTGCTCGGCGGGCTGCTGGTCTCCGTCGACCTGGCGGGCACCGGCTGGCGCGCGGTCTTCCTGGTGAACGTCCCGATAGCCGCCGCGGCCTGGCTGCTGGCCGCCCGTACGGTCCCCGAGACCCGCTCCCCGCACCCGGCACGGGTGGACGGCCCCGGTACGGCCCTGCTCGCCGCCAGCCTGATCACCCTGCTGCTGCCGCTGACCGAGGGCCGGGCGGCTGGCTGGCCGCTGTGGTCCTGGGTCCTGCTGGCCGTCTTCCCCTTTGCCGCCACCGCGTTCGTACTGGTCGAGCGCCGGGCCGAGCGCCTCGGCCGTACGCCGCTGGTCCCGCCCTCGCTGCTGCGCATCCCCTCCATGAACAGCGGACTCATCATGCTCGTTCCGTTCACGCTGGGCTTCGGCGGCTTCATGTTCGCGGTGGCGGTCGCCCTCCAAAACGGCCTGCACTTCGGCCCGTTCGCGGCCGGGGTGTCCCTGGCGCCGCTGTGCGCCGCCTTCTTCCTCGCCTCGCTCGCCGGTCCGCGGCTGGTGCTGCGGTTCGGGCGGCGGGTGGTGATCGCCGGTTCGCTGATCCAGGGCACCGGACTGGCCCTGCTGGCGCTGACCGTGCACGCGGGCTGGCCCGGGATCTCGGTGGCCGGCCTCGCGCCGGGCATGGCCGTCCTGGGCGTCGGGCAGGGCTTGGTGATGCCGGTGCTGATGCGCATCGTGCTGAGCGAACTGCCGGTCACGCAGGCGGGCGTGGGCGGCGGTGTCATGGTCACCACGCAGCAGTCCGGCCTCGCCCTGGGCGTGGCCACGCTCGGCACGCTCTTCCTCTCGCTGCTGCCGTCCATCGGCATCCGCGACGCCCTGCTCGCCACGCTGCTGACGCAACTGGCGATCGTCGCGGTCACCACCCTGCTCGCGCTGCGCCTGCCGCGAACTGTGCGCTGAGGCGCCTGATCCGCTGTGACGTGCCCTGACGTGCCCTGACGTGGCCTGACGTGGCCTGACCTGGGCTGATTCTGCACTAACTCCGCACTGCCCCCGCGCTGACCTCGCGCTGCACGAAATGACGGCTGACAGATATTGAAATCTGTCAGCCGTCATGTCATCGTGAGTACACGGCGGCGGTTCTCCATCCGCCTCACCCCTCATCGCCCTCCCGTCACCTTCAGGAGCACGCAGTGCAGACCCGCACCCTGGGCACCACCGGCCCGCAGACCTCCGCCCTCGGCCTCGGCTGCATGGGCATGTCGGCCCTCTACGGCGACAGCGACCGCAGCGAATCCCTCGCCACCCTTCACGCCGCCCTCGACGCGGGCATCACCCTGCTCGACACCGGCGACTTCTACGGCATGGGACACAACGAACTGCTGATCAACGAAGCCCTGCGCAGCGCCCCCGCGGCGGCTCGCGAAAAGGCGCAGATCAGCGTGAAGTTCGGCGCCCTGCGCACGGTCGAGGGCGGCTTCACCGGCTACGACGGCCGGCCGAACGCGGTCAAGAACTTCGCCGCGTACTCCCTCCAGCGCCTGGGCACCGACCACATCGACATCTACCGGATCGCCCGGGTCGATCCCGATGTCCCAATCGAAGAGACCGTCGGCGCGATCGCCGAGCTGGTCGAGGCCGGCCACGTCCGCCATATCGGCCTGTCCGAGGTGGGCGCCCAGACCCTGCGCCGGGCCGCCGCCGTGGCCCCGATCTCCGACCTCCAGATCGAGTACTCCCTCCTCTCCCGCGGCATCGAGGAGGCGATCCTGCCGACCGCCCGCGAACTGGGCATCGGCGTCACCGCCTACGGGGTCCTGTCCCGCGGCCTGATCAGCGGCCACTTCACCCGCGACCGCAAGCTCGCCGCGAACGACTTCCGAGGCAGGAGCCCGCGCTTTCAGGGTGAGAACCTCGACCGCAATCTCGATCTGGTGGACGCGCTGCGCAAGACCGCCGAGCAGAAGGGCGTCTCGGTCGCGCAGACCGCCATCGCCTGGGTGCTCTCCCGCGGCGCGGACATCGTCCCGCTGGTCGGCGCCCGCCGCCGCGACCGGCTTGCCGAGGCCCTCGGCGCCCTGGACATCACCCTGGACGCCGACGATCTGGCCGCGATCGAGCACGCCGTCCCGGCCGGCGCCGCCGCCGGCGACCGCTACCCCAGCGACCAGATGGCCCACCTGGACAGCGAGCACTGACGAACGGGGAGGCGGACGAGTAACGGCGAGGCGGTCCCATGGGGACACGGATCACCGGGCCACCGGATCACCGGGCCACCGGGCCACCGGGCCACCGGGCCACCGGGCCAGCAGGCCACCCGGCGTGCGCCCACCGCAGCAGGTACGGGGCAACGCCAGGTACCGTCCGTACGTACCACCATCCCCGCCCCATCACGCCCTGGCCGGCGCCCCACCCCGTCGCCGCCCCGTGACCGCCCGCTCTCCCGAAAGGCCGCCCCGTCCCATGCCCCCCGAGACGTTGACCCCAGAGCGCATCCTCGAAGCCACCGAGGAGGTGCTGCGCCGCTACGGCCCGGCCAAGGCCACGGTCGTGGATGTGGCGCGGGCCCTGGGCGTCAGCCATGGCAGCGTCTACCGCCACTTCCGTACCAAGGCGGCGCTGCGGGAAGCGGTCACGGAACGCTGGCTGGACCGTACGAGCCAGGAGCTGTCGGTCATCGTCGCGGCGGAAGGACCGGCCCCGGAGCGGCTGGACCGCTGGCTGACCGCCCTGTTCGAGGCCAAGCGGCACAAGGCCGGAGACGATCCCGAACTCTTCGCCACCTATATGACATTGATCGGAGAGAGCGGCGGTGTGGTCGACCGCCATATCACCGACCTCGAAGCCCAGCTCACCTCCATCATCGAAGCCGGCGTCAGCGAGGGCGACTTCCACACCCCCTCCCCCGCCACCACCGCCCGCGCGGTCTTCGACGCCACCGGCCGCTTCCACGACCCGTGTTACGCCCCCGAGTGGTCCCGCCCCGAGATCACCGCCGACTTCGAAGCCGTCCGCGGCCTGGTCCTGCGCGGCCTGCGCATAGATACCTGAGCAGCACCGCCGGCCGCTACGCCTGGCCTGCCGTGCCATGCAGAAAGAGGGCCCAGGCGAGGACGCCGAACGCTGCGGTGTGGAGGGCGGCGCGGACGATGTTCCAGGTCACCCAGCGGCCCTCGAAGACGGCCCTGGCGGCCCTGACCCGGCCGTCGTCTTCCGTATCGGCCTTGTCGAGGGCGTTGTTGAGCGGGACATTGACGCCGCTGGTGACGAAGAACCCCGCCAGGTAGAGCACCAGCGCGGCAAGAATCCAGGGCAGGGCCACCCGCCCGTGGCCGTTCCAGGAAAGGACGGTGGCAAGGATGAGCAACGGCATCGGCAGCAGGAAGGGGAGCAGGAACCAGCCGTTGAGGATGGCCCGGTTGATGTGCTGCATAGCCCGTACGAAGGAGCGGTCGCCGGAACGGGCCAGACCGGGCATCACCGCGTAGGCGAAGGCGGCGAAGAGGCCGGCCATCAGGCCCGTGCCAAGCGTCGCGACCAGGAGCGTGACGGTCTGCAGGGCTCTCATGGCTCCTCCGTATCCGGTACGTGGTCCCGACCCTACCGAGAGCGGCCACGGAACCGGTCCCACCGGCGGACGCGCAACGGGCGCCGGGGCTGCTGCCCGGACGCCCGTCGGCATCCGTGGAACTCAGTCCGAGTTCTGCTGCCGGTAGCGGACCCACGTCACGACCGTCAGGCATGCCGTGGTCCACATCAGGACACTGGTGGTGGCCACGGACTCGACGTACGGCTCGTAACCGTTCGCGCGCAACTGGAGCGCGAGGAAGCCCAGGGCCGTACCGAACATCGCCAGCCCGGTGGACAGGGCGGCAAAGGGAGGCTGTTTCATTTCAACTCCTTCGAACTGTGAGTGCCGACAAGATGATCGACAAGCCTATAGGCGATCTCATACACCCAGGGCCTGCATGTCGCGGGCAGCACCGATCATCCCAACTACCCTCCCACGCCCAGGAAATGAAGCACCGCGAGCACCCTGCGGTGATCGGCGTCCGCCTTCGGCAGATCCAGCTTGGCGAGGATGTTGTTGATGTGTTTGGCCACCGCGCTCTCGCTCACCACCAGTTGCGCGGCGATGCCCGCATTGGAACGGCCCTCGGCCATCAGGGCGAGGACATCCCGCTCCCGGGCCGTCAGCCGCTCCAGCGGATCGCTCGCCCGTCGCACCAGCAGCTGGGCGACGACCTGCGGGTCCAGCGCGGTGCCGCCCGCCGCCACCCTCCGCAGCGCCTCGATGAACTCCTCGACATCCGCGACCCGTTGTTTGAGCAGATAACCCACCCCGCTGGTGTTCGTCGCCAGCAGATCGGCCGCGTACCGCTCCTCGACGTACTGGGAGAGCATCAACACCGCAGTGTCCGCCCACTTCTGACGAATCGCCAAAAGCAGAGGCCCTGGGACGCCTGAAGCACCCCAGGCACCTGAAGCCCCAAGTCACCTAGGGCACGGCCGAACAGAACCCGTAAGGGAGGCACGGGCCCCCTCGGGACCACAACGCGGCAGGGCAAGGGGATATTCCGCGCGCACACAAAAACGCCGGCCCGGCCCGGAAATTCCGAGCCCGACCGGCGCTTGAGGTCACAGGTGGGCGCCGCCCACAAAGAACCGGCGCCGCCCCGCGAGGTCTAGCACCCGAGGAGGCGTGCCCCCAGGTACCCCTGGATCTGGTCCAGGCTGACGCGCTCCTGCTTCATGGTGTCGCGCTCGCGCACCGTGACCGCGTTGTCGTCGAGGGTGTCGAAGTCGACGGTGACGCAGAACGGGGTGCCGATCTCGTCCTGGCGGCGGTAGCGGCGGCCGATGGCGCCCGCGTCGTCGAACTCGATGTTCCAGTTCTTGCGCAGGTCCGTGGCCAGCCCCTTCGCCTTCGGCGACAGCTGCGGGTTGCGGGACAGCGGCAGCACCGCGACCTTGACCGGCGCCAGGCGCGGGTCGAGCCGCATGACGGTGCGCTTCTCCATCTTGCCCTTGGCGTTGGGCGCCTCGTCCTCGATGTACGCGTCGAGCATGAAGGCGAGCATCGCGCGGTTCACACCGGCCGCCGGCTCGATGACGTACGGAGTCCAGCGCTCGCCGGCCTCCTGGTCGAAGTAGGAGAGGTCCTGGCCGGAGGCCTTGGCGTGCGCCGACAGGTCGTAGTCGGTGCGGTTGGCCACGCCCTCCAGCTCGGAGAACTCGGTGCCGCCGAAGTTGAAGCGGTACTCGATGTCAGCGGTGCGCTTGGAGTAGTGCGAGAGCTTCTCGGCCGGGTGCTCGAACCAGCGGATGTTCTCCTCGCGGATGCCGAGGTCGCGGTACCAGTTCCACCGCTCGGCCATCCAGTACTCCTGCCACTGCTCGTCCTCGCCCGGCTTGACGAAGAACTCCATCTCCATCTGCTCGAACTCGCGGGTCCGGAAGATGAAGTTGCCGGGCGTGATCTCGTTGCGGAAGGACTTGCCCATCTGCGCGATGCCGAACGGCGGCTTCTTGCGGGAAGTCTGCTGCACCTGGGCGAAGTTGGTGAAGATGCCCTGGGCCGTCTCGGGGCGCAGGTAGGCGACCGAGGCGGTGTCCTGGGACGGGCCGAGGTGGGTGGAGAGCAGGCCGGAGAACTGCTTGGGCTCGGTGAAGCCGCCCTTGTTGCCGCAGTGGGGGCAGTTGATGTCCGCCATGCCGTTCTCGGGGAGCCGGCCGTGCTTGGCCTCGTACGCCTCCTCCAGGTGGTCCGCGCGGAAGCGCTTGTGGCAGGAGGTGCACTCGGTGAGCGGGTCGGTGAAGGTGGCGACGTGGCCGGACGCCTGCCAGACCTCGGGGGCCAGGATCACCGACGAGTCGATGCCGACGACGTCTTCGCGCGAGGTGACCATGGCGCGCCACCACTGGCGCTTGATGTTCTCCTTGAGCTCGACGCCCAGCGGACCGTAATCCCAGGCAGCGCGGGAGCCGCCGTAGATCTCACTGCACGGATAGACGAAGCCACGGCGCTTGCTCAGGCTGACGATGGTATCGATCTTGTCGGCGGCCACGGTGCTCTCTTCATTACGACGACGAACGATGGATGGGCGGCGCCCTGGCGTCCCGATGAGGGGGTGGTCAAAGACGTGCGGGCGAATAGTTCAGGGTACCGGCGGCCGTACCCCCTGGATCAAATCGGTTCCGGCCTCACTGTCGTCCCCACTGTCGCCCCGCTCACACCGCCCCACTTGTTGTTGACAATCGTTTCCAACTTTGTTGAACATGAGTGTCATGAACATACGCCGTCCTATATCCACCGCGACCCTCGCCGGAGTCTCGGTGCTCGGCCTGCTGGCGCTCTCCGCCTGTTCCCCCTCGGGCGGCGCCCGCACCGAGGACGGCAAGCTGCGAGTGACAGCGTCCTTCTACCCCATGGAATTCCTCGCCCAGCAGATCGGCGGGAAGCACGTCGAGGTGACCAGCCTCACCAAGCCGGGGGCCGAGCCGCACGACCTGGAGCTCTCCCCGCAGCAGACCGCCCAGCTCGGCGAGTCCGGCGCCGTCGTCTACCTCAAGGGCCTGCAGCCCGCCGTGGACGAGGCCGTCAAGCAGTCCGGCGCCAAGCACGTCGCCGACGCGGCCGCCCTCACCTCCCTCGAAGAGCACGGCACCGAGGTCGACGGTCACCACCACACCACCGGTGACAACCACTCCCACTCGGAGTCCGAGGGCGGCAAGGACCCCCACATCTGGCTCGACCCGGTGAAGTACGCCGAGGTCGCCAAGGGCGTCAACAAGACCCTCGCCCAGGCCGACCCGGACCACAAGGCCGACTACCAGAAGAACACCAACGCCCTGGTGAAGAAGCTGGACGGGCTGAACACCGCGTTCAAGGACGGCCTGAAGAAGCGGTCCTCCGACACCTTCCTCACCACCCACGCCGCCTTCGGCTACCTCGCCGAGCGCTACGGCCTCACCGAAGAGGCCATCAGCGGACTCGACCCGGAGGCCGAGCCCAGCGCCAAGCGCATCAGGGACCTGCACACCCTCGCCAGGGAGCACCACGTCTCCACGGTCTTCTTCGAGACGATCGCCAACCCGGCCACCGCCAAGGCCCTGGCCGGCGACCTCCACCTGAAGACCGATGTCCTCGACCCGCTGGAGGGGATCAACGCCAAGTCCCGCGGCAAGGACTACTTCGGTGTGCAGCGCGCCAACCTCGCCGCACTGCAGAAGGCGCTCGGCAGTAAGTGACGGACACCGCACCGCACGTGACGGAGATCACCATGAACGAGTCGTCCACCCCGCCGGTGATCGACCTGCGCGGCGCCACCGCCTCGCTGGGCGCCCGCCCGGTGCTGCGCGGCGTCGATCTGACCGTGCGGTCCGGTGAGGTCGTCGCGCTGCTCGGCGCCAACGGCTCCGGCAAGTCCACCGCCGTCCGCTCCGTGATCGGCCAGGTCCCGCTCACCGGCGGTGAGCTGGCCCTCTTCGGCACGGAATTCCGGCGGTTCCGGGACTGGGCCCGGATCGGCTACGTCCCGCAGCGCACCACCGCGGCGGGCGGCGTGCCCGCCACCGTCCGCGAGGTCGTCACGTCCGGCCGGCTGGCCCGTACGAAGCTGGGCATCCTGCGCAAGGCCGACCGGGCCGCGGTGCACCGGGCGCTGGAGCTGGTCGGCATGGCCGACCGCGCCAAGGACTCCGTCAACGCGCTGTCCGGCGGGCAGCACCAGCGGGTGCTGATCGCCCGTGCGCTGGCCGGCGAACCGGAACTGCTGATCATGGACGAGCCGATGGCGGGCGTCGACCTGGCCAGCCAGGAGGTGCTGGCCGCCGCCCTGCGCGAACAGGTCGGCCGCGGCACCACCGTGCTGCTCGTGCTGCACGAGCTGGGCCCGCTGGAGCCGCTGATCGACCGCGCGGTGGTGCTGCGGGACGGCTGCGTCGTCCACGACGGCCCGCCGCCCGAGGCCGTGGGCCAGCACGCGCTGCCCGGCCACGACCATGTCCACCCGCACGCCGACCAGGCCGCGGAACCGATCCGGACGGGGCTGCTGAGCTGATGCTGCGATCTTCGGGGGACGACCCCCGCACCCCCAGCCGACACCCGAGCACCGGCGCTCGTTCGCGAGGTGGAGCGACATGGAAATCCTGAACTACGCCTTCATGCAGCGGGCCCTGATCGCCGCCCTGATCGTCGGCATCACCGCCCCCGCCATCGGCATCTACCTCGTCCAGCGCCGCCAGGCCCTGATGGGCGACGGCATCGGCCATGTCGCGCTGACCGGCGTCGGCCTCGGCTTTCTGCTCAACACCAGCCCCATCTGGGTCGCCACCGCCGTCGCCATCGCCGGCTCCGTCGTCATGGAGCTGATCCGCTGGTACGGCAAGACCCGCGGCGACCTCGCCCTGGCCATGCTGTTCTACGGCGGCATGGCGGGCGGTGTGATGCTGATGAACCTCTCCGACGCGGGCTCCAACGCCAACCTCGGCACCTACCTCTTCGGCTCGATCACCACCGTCTCGCCGCAGGACATGACGACGATCTACGTGCTGGCCGCCCTGGTGCTGGCGATCACCATCGGACTGCGCCGCCAGCTCTTCGCGGTGTGCCAGGACGAGGAGTTCGCCCGGGTGACCGGCCTGCCGGTACGGCTGCTCAACCTGCTGGTCGCCGTCACCGCCGCGGTCACCGTCACCGTCGCCATGCGCGTCGTCGGTCTGCTGCTGGTCAGCGCCCTGATGGTGATCCCGGTCGCGGCCGCCCAGCAGATCAGCCGCAGCTTCGCGGTCACCTTCTCGGTGGCGGTGGCGATCGGTGTCGCGGTCACCCTTACGGGCACCGCCACCTCGTACTACGTGGACGTCCCGTCCGGCGCCACGATCGTGCTGTTCGCCATCGGACTGTTCATCGTCTTCACCGGACTCGCCGCACCGCTCGCGAAAAAGCGTGCAAGGGCTGCCGCAGAAGCCTCGAAGGGGTGCACTCTGGAGGTACCCGGCGACCGCACGGCCACGGACGATGTGAGCGTGACCGGGTGAGCACGGGCGGCGGCACGCCGGCGCACGCCGTCGGCCGACAGATGCGCGTACCGGTAAGCGTCTCACCGGTGGGCCGGGCATCAGCTGGCACAATGGCGGGACGCACGTGCAGGGGGAAATCCTGACGTACTGACGTCCTAGGGAGGCAACGGTGGCGACGAGCGCGGGATCTCCGGTACGCGGCCGGTCGACGCGGCAGCGGACCGCGGTGTCGGCCGCACTCGACGAGGTCGACGAGTTCCGCAGTGCGCAGGAGCTGCACGACATGCTCAAGCACAAGGGCGACTCCGTCGGGCTGACCACGGTCTACCGGACGCTGCAGTCCCTCGCCGACGCCGGTGAGGTCGATGTGCTGCGCACCAGCGACGGCGAGGCGGTCTACCGCCGGTGCAGCACCGACGATCACCACCACCACCTGGTGTGCCGGGCCTGCGGCAAGGCCGTCGAGGTCGAGGGCCCCGCGGTGGAGAAGTGGGCCGATCAGATCGCCCAGGAGCACGGCTTCCAGGACGTCGCGCACACCATCGAGATCTTCGGCACCTGCGGCGAATGCGCCGCGCGGGCCGACGGGAAGCAGTAGCGCCAGTACGGACGACAGCGTGAAGGGCCGCCTCCGACGACCGGAGGCGGCCCTTCACACGTCTGCCCGCAGGCGCCGCCGTCAGGTCGCGGTCTCGCCCTCCGCCAGCTGCGCGCCGCCGAACCTGCGGTCCCGCTTGGCGTACTCCAGGCACGCCTCCCACAGGTTCCGACGGTCGAAGTCCGGCCACAGAATGTCCTGGAACACCATCTCCGCGTACGCGCTCTGCCAGATCAGGTAGTTCGAGGTGCGCTGCTCACCCGACGGCCGCACGAAGAGGTCCACGTCCGGCATGTCCGGGTAGTACATGTACTTCGCGATGGTCTTCTCGTTGACCTTCGACGGTTCCAGCTTTCCGGCCCGCACATCCGCCGCGATGGCCGCCGCCGCATCCGCGATCTCGGCCCGCCCGCCGTAATTCACGCAGAAATACAGCGTCATCGCGTCATTGTTCTTGGTCTGCTCCTGGGCGATCTGGAGCTCCTGCACAACCGACTTCCACAGCTTCGGCATCCGCCCGACCCAGCGGATACGGATACCCAGCGCGTCCATCTCGTCACGGCGCCGCCGGATCACATCGCGGTTGAAGTTCATCAGGAACTTCACCTCGTCGGGCGACCGCTTCCAGTTCTCCGTCGAGAAGGCGTACAGCGAAAGGTTCTTCACGCCCATTTCGATGCAGCCCTTGAGCACGTCCATGACGACGCCCTCGCCGACCTTGTGCCCCTCGGTGCGCGGCAGCCCGCGCTCCTTGGCCCACCGGCCGTTGCCGTCCATGACGACCGCCACATGGTTCGGGACGAGCTCACCGGGGATCTTCGGCGGCCGCGCACCGGAAGGGTGCGGCTCCGGCGTCACATACTCACGTCGATTACGGCCCAGAATCCCGCGTCGTGCCATGCGGCCCACTTCTCCTATGTGTCTTGAGGGCGTTTGTGTCTTGAGGGCGTTTTGCCTTGAGGGTGGTTTCGCTATTTCTCTACGTACCGGAGAGAGCGCAGGCCCCGCTCCAGATGCCAGTGCAGATAGGCCGTGACGAGGCCGCTGCCCTCCCGGGCATGACGGGCCTCGCAGGCGTCCGCGGTCTCCCAGTCGCCGGTCAGCAGCGCGCTCAGGAGCCCGATGGCCTCAGAGGAGGGTACGACGCTCCCGGGCACCCGGCAGTCACCACAGGTCACCCCGCCCGACGCGACCGAGAAGAACCGGTTGGGGCCGGGCAGCCCGCACCGCGCACAGCTGTCGAAACTCGGCGCATAACCGTTGACGGCGAGCGAGCGCAGCAGGAAGGCGTCCAGCACCAGATGCGGCTCATGCTCCCCGCGGGCCAGCGTCCGCAGCCCGCCGACCAGCAGCAGATACTGCTGTACGGCGGGCTCGCCTTCATGATCGGTGAACCGCTCGGCGGTCTCCAGCATGGCCGTCCCGGCCGTGTAGCGGCCGTAGTCGGTGACGATCCCGCCGCCGTACGCCGCGATCGTCTCGCTCTGCGTACACAGCGGCAGCCCGCGCCCGATCAGCTCGCTGCCGCGGGCGTAGAACTGCACATCGACGTGCGAGAACGGCTCCAGCCGCGCCCCGAACTTCGACTTCGTCCGCCGCACCCCGCGGGCCACCGCACGGACCCGGCCGTGCCCCCGGGTGAGCAGCGTGATGATCCGGTCCGCCTCACCCAGCTTCTGGGTGCGCAGCACGATGCCGTCGTCGCGGAACAGACTCATGGCGCCATTCTCGCGCATGGGCGGGGGCGGACCGGCCCGGGTGCCTCCTCGGCCCCCTCAGTCCCGGCTCAGTCCCTGTCCCCCCGGGAGTGCTCCGTCAGGGCGTCGGTGAGCTGCCGGGCGACCTCCATCGAGCAGCGCCCGAGTTCGACCAGCGGCGGAATGTAGCGGTGCGCGATCGATACGGGGTCGGGGCGGAGCGAGGGCAGCACGACTCCGGCACGGGCCAGGGCTTCACGCAATTCCGTCGTCACGGCTTCTACTTCCTTGATCTGCTGCATGAGCGTCCGCACTTTCCGTGAGGGGTTTCACTGTTTGCAGTCAGAGCGTGACGGTACGGAACTACGCTGGGCAAGGGCACCGCCACTGCAACGGGTGGGCAGAGAAAGGACGTACGTCATGGCCAACGCTTCACGACAAGCCGCCTGGGAATTCTGGGGCACGGAGCTCAAGCGGCGCCGCGAGGACGCGGGATTAACCCAGGAGGCACTGGGCCACGCGGTCTTCGTGTCCGGCGGCTACATCGGCCAGTTCGAGCAGGCGATCCGGAAGCCGCAGTTGGATGTGGCGACGCGGATCGATGAGGTCCTGCAAACCGATGGCTTTTTCGAGCGGACGTGGCGGAAGCTGATCGATGACCAGCGGTACCCGGATTACTTCGCGGCAACGGCGGAGCTGGAACCGCTGGCCACGAAGATCTGTGAGTTCGAGTCGATGATCGTGCCCGGCTTGCTGCAGACAGCGGCGTATGCGCAGGCGCTCACACTCGCGAATAACCCGTTCGCGACCGACGCGCACATCGAGAAAACGGTTCACGCCCGCCTGGATCGGGCGATCATCCTCAAGCAAGCTACGCAGCCCTTGTATTGGGCAGTGCTGCATGAGGCCGTACTACGGGTACCGGTAGGCGGACCGGACGTAATGGCCGAGCAGCTGGCGCACATCACGAGGCTCGCACGCGAGAGGAGGATCCTGGTTCAGATCCTCCCCTTCACGGCAGGGGCGTGCACCCTCATGGGCCGCATGCTGACGCTCATGGAGTTCGAGGACGCCCCGCCAACTTCCTATACGGAAGCTGTGTATTCGGGGAATCTGCTGGACGATCCAGCCGTGGTGAAGCGTCTACAGCAGGACTACGATCTGCTCAGGGCCGCCGCGCTGTCGCCGGAGGCGTCCCGGGCCCTGATCGAATCGGCGGCGGAGGACTACAGACAATGCGTGAGTACGACCTGAGCGCCGCCCGCTGGTGTAAGAGCAGCTACAGCGACGGCAACGGCGGCAGCTGCGTCGAGGTTGCCCACGACTTCCCCGGCGCCGCGCTCTGGCGCAAGAGCAGCTACAGCGACCAGAACGGCGGAGACTGCATCGAGGTCGCCCACGACTTCCCCTGCGTCGTCCCCGTCCGTGACAGCAAGGACCCCCACGGGCCGGCGCTCGTCTTCCCGGCTGAGGGATGGAACACCTTCATCGGCGCCGTCAAAAACTCGCATTTCACCGGCGTCTGATCCGCTTTCACCGACTGCACACAACAGGCACACAAAGGCCCCGCCATCCCACTGGATGACGGGGCCACATCACGTTATGGTCCAGGTCATCGTGGGCGGAAGACGACCTTCCGCACTTCTCAGTCGCCCTGTGGAAGCGGCCCTCACGGCACGTCAACTGCCCGGTAGCATCCGGTGAAGTTCGGCCACACACACCGCCGTGAAGGCCGGCCGATCCCGTCAGTACCAATTGAGGATCCCGATGACATCCATACCGGAGGCGCTGTTGTGGTGCCTCAGCGCAGGTACGGCCGCCGCCGTGGTCCTGGCGGCGCTCTCGATCCGTGCGCGCAGGCAGCGCGTGGACCTGAGAACGCGCCTGTCCGCCGCTGAGGAACAGAACAGCGCCACGCTCCACAGCAATACGGAGCTCACGGCCCGGCTGCGCGCCACCGAGGCCGAGATCCGGCATCTGGCCGGTACCCGGCTCCCCGAACTGACGCTGGCGCTGGCCCATCCGCATGTGCCCGTACCGGGGCTGCTGGACGCGCGGTTCGCCGCGTCGGAGACTGACCAGGCGCTGAACTCCGTACTGGAGCAGGTCAGCGACGCGATCACCAAGGAGCGGGCGCGGGTGGACGCCGCCGCCCAGTCCACCGTCCGCGGCGCGACCACCACCATCCAGGCGCTGCTCTACCAGCTCCAGTCGGCGCTGCAGGAGATGCAGCACCGCTACGACGACCCGAACGTCGCCCAGGATCTGCTGAACGCCGACTTCCTCAACGAGCAGGCGCTGCGGCGTATTCAGGCCACCGGTGTCGTGTGCGGCGCCTGGCCGGGGCTGACCCGCGAGGACTCCTACCTCGCCGAGCTGGTCGTCGGCGCCACCTCCCGGCTGCGCGGCTACGAGCGGGTGAACGTCAGCAATCAGCTGCGTGACCCGATCGCGGTGGTCGCGCGGGCGGTGGAGCCGATCGCGATCGTGGTCACCGAGCTGCTGGCCAACGCGCTGCACCACTCGCACCGTGAGCTGCCCGTCACCATCACCCTCCAGCAGGGCAACCGCGGCGCCTCGGTCATCGTCGACGACTACGGCGTCGGCATGCACAGCGACGAGATCAAGGCGGCGATGGAGCTGCTGGCGGGTGACCAGGATCTGCTGCTGACGCAGCTCGGTGACCCGCCGCGGTCCGGGTTCGCGGCGGCCGGTCAGCTGGTGCGCCAGTACGGCTTCGGGGTGCATGTCGAGCCGTCCCCGTACGGCGGGGTGCGTGCCGTCGTGTACATCCCGGGTGACCCGCTGCTCACCGTCCTCGACGAGAGCGCCCAGCCGATGTCCGTGATGGCTCCTCAGCCGCACCGTGCCGCGGCACCGGACCGTTCCACGATGCCGGCCCAGGCCGCGGCCCCCGCGCCCGCGCCCGCCGCGGAGCCCGCCCCCGCCACGCAGCCCGCGCAGCCCGCCGCCTCGTACGAGGCACCGGCCCCGCAGGCCGAAGGGGAACTCCCGCGCCGCCGGCGCCGTAAGCCCGCGTCCGAACTCGACGAGAGTGCCGCGCGCACCGAGCCGGCCCCGCCGCGCTCCCCGGAAGAGACCGGAACCCGCTGGGCCGCGCTGCAGCGCGGTACCGAATCCGGCCGGGCAGCCGCCCAGTCAGAACCCCCTCGCAGTCCCGAAGGGAACTCCCAGTAATGAACAGCCCTGCCCGCCGCCGTGTCGCCGAGGACAAGTCCTGGGTGCTGGAGCCTCTTTTGGAGTTGCCGCATGTGATTCACGCAGCCGTCATCTCCGGCGACGGATTCATCGAGGGGGCCTCGCCCGGCCTGAAGCGGGACTCCGCCGAGGGGGTCGCCGCGATGATGTCCGCGCTGCAGGGCGCGGGCCGTGCGGTCACCGCGGCGTTCGCCGAGAAGACCGACACCCGGCTGCGGCAGACCGTGATCGAGTCCGATGAGGGTTTCGTCTTCGCGATTCCGGCCGGTGAGAACACCTGCCTGGCCGTCTTCGCGGACCCGGAGGTGAACATGGGTGTGGTCGCGCACCATATGCAGGTCCAGGTGACGACCTTGGGCAACAAGGTCATGAACAGCCGGGCGCGGGACGTCGGTAACCCCGTATGACCCCGCGCCAGAGCAGCGGCAGGCGCCTCGTACCGGCCTATCTGGCGACCGGCGGACGCGCCCGGCCCAGCCGCAACACATTGGACCGGCTCACCCTGCTGCACAGCGTGGGCATGCCGATCACCAGTGAGGTACGCCCGCAGGAGCACCGCATCCTGGAGCTGCTGCAGCCCGGGGCGCTGTCTCTGGCCGAGGTCGCCGCCCACCTTCACCTGCCCGTGAGCGTGGTGAAGGTGCTGGTGGCCGATCTCGTCGACGCCGGGCGGCTGCACGCCCGTGCCCCCATCCCCGAAGCCGAGCAATTCGACCGACACATCCTGGAGAGGGTTCTCGATGGACTCCGCTCTCTCAAGTCCTAGCCCCGGCACCGGCGCGAGCACCGGCAGCATGTACCTCTCCGGCGAGGACCAGACACTGGTCAAGCTGCTGATCGCGGGACCGTTCGGGGTCGGCAAGACCACCCTGATCCGTGCGCTGTCGGAGACTCCGCCGCTGCACACCGAAGAGGTCATGACCCAGACGGGCGCCTCCGTCGACGATCTCGCCGGAGTACGGGAGAAGACCACCACCACCGTCGCCATCGACTTCGGGCGGCTGACCCTGCCCGGGGATCTGGCGCTGTATCTGTTCGGCACGCCCGGACAGAAGCGCTTCCGCCCTCTGTGGGAGGACATCGCCCGCGGCGCACTGGGCGCCCTGGTCCTCGCGGACACCCGCCGGCTGGCGGACTCGTTCGAGGTGATGGACATCGTCGAGGAGGCCGGGCTGCGCTACGCGGTCGCGGTCAACACCTTCCCCGACGCGCCCGAGTACAGCCCTGAGAAGCTCCGCGAGGCCCTCGATCTGCACCCCGAGACGCCGCTGGTGATGTGCGACGCCCGCGACCGGGAACAGTCCGTCGACGCGCTGATCGCGCTCGTCGGGCACGTCCTGGCCCACACCCCCGAGGAGAATCCGAACCCGTGACTTCCCCGCACCAGCCGGGAGCCGCACCGCCACCGGGCTGCCCGGCGCACGCCACCGCGTATCAGCATGCCTCCGCCGACACCCAGGCGCCGGTGAAGCTCTACGGACCGGACTTCGCCGCCGACCCGCACCGGTTCTACGCAGAGCTGCGCCAGTACGGCGCGCTGGCCCCGGTCGAGATCGCGCCGGAGGTGACCGCGATGCTGGTCACCGACTACCGGGCGGCCCTGGAACTGCTGCATGACGACGCCACCTGGTCCAAGGACTCCCGTGAGTGGATGACGACCGTCCCGGCGGACTCACCGGTCATGCCGATGTTGATGTGGCGCCCCAACGTCTTCTACGCCGACGGGCCCGCGCACGTCCGCTACCGGGATGTGATCGTCGACAGCTTCAAGCTGGTCGAGCCGCATGAGCTGCGGGCCCGTGTGCACCACGCCGCGGACACCCTGATCCAGCGTTTCGGGGCGCACGGCGAGGTCGATCTGATCGGCGAGTACGCGCGGCTGATCCCGCTGCTGATGTTCAACAACCTCTTCGGGATGCCGGATTCCTACAGCGACCGGCTGATCGAGGCCATCGCGGGGATGCTGGACGGCACCTCCCCCGAGGAGGCCAAGGCCGCCAACGACGCGTTCACGAACTACATCATGGAGCTGGTCGGCTCCAAGAAGGCCGAGCGCGGCCCCGACCTGACGTCCTGGTTCATGGACCACCCCAACGCGCTCACCGACGAGGAACTGATCCACAACGTCATCCTCACGATGGGCGCGGGCAACGAACCGCTGGCCAACCTCATCGGCAACGCGCTGCAGCGGATGCTGTCCGACGACCGCTACTACCACACCCTGTCCGGTGGCGCGCTGACCGCGCACGACGCCATCCACGAGGTGCTGTGGAACGACCCGCCGCTGACGAACTACTCCGCGCACTTCCCGGTCCGTGATGTCTTCTTCCACGGCACCTGGGTGCGCAAGGGGCAGCTGGTGATGGTGTCGTACGCGGCCGCCAACAGCCAGTTCGACACCACATCGCTGGGGTCGCCCGGTGCGGGCGGCGGCTCACACCTCGCCTGGGCGGCCGGGCCGCACGCCTGTCCCGTGAAGCGGCATGCGCTGCTGATCGCCACCACGGCGATCGAGCGGCTCACGGCCTGGCTCTCCGACATCGAACTCGCCGTCGATGCAAGCGCGTTGCAGTGGCGCAACGGCGCGTTCCACCGTGCCCTCGTCGCGCTCCCGGCCCGCTTCACCCCCATCACTCCCGACCAGGCAGGAGCTACGCCGTGGCACAACAGGGACAGCAGCCCTTCGTCATCGACCCGGTCGGAAGCGATATCCACGGAGAGGCCACCCGCCTCCGCGCACTAGGCCCGCTGGCCCGGACCGAGCTGCCCGGCGGTATCGAGGCGTGGTCGGTCACCAGCCACACCCTGCTCAAGCAGCTGCTGACCGACGACCGGGTCTCCAAGAACCCCCGGGACCACTGGCCGGAGTGGCAGCGCGAAGAGATCCGCGGCAGCTGGCTGCAGTCCTGGATCGGCGTCACCAACATGTTCACCGCGTACGGCGCCGATCACCGGCGGCTGCGCAAGCTGATCGCCCCGGCGTTCACGGCCCGCCGTACGGACGCCATCCGGCCGCGCGTGGAGAGCATCACCGCGGCGCTGCTGGACGAGCTCGCCGCGCACCCGACGGGCGAGCCCCTGGACCTGCGGGAGCGGTTCAACCATCCGCTGCCCCTGCAGGTCATCTGCGAGCTGTTCGGCTTCCCGGAGGGGGAGAAGCGGGTCGAACTCGCCCGCCTCGTCACCGCCATCATGGACACCACGGCCACCCCGGAGCAGGCCGGAGCCACCGGCGCGGCCGTCCACGCGCTGCTCTGCGACCTGGTCGCCGCAAAGCGGGAGAACCCCGCCGACGACCTCACCAGCCTGCTGGTCTCCGCGCGGGACGACGAGGGCCGGCGGATGACCGAACAGGAGCTGCTGGACACCCTGCTCCTTGTCATCGGGGCCGGTCACGAGACCACCGTCGACCTGCTCGGCAACACGGTGCACGCCCTGCTGACCCACCCCGACCAGCTGGAGCTGGTGCTCTCGGGCCAGGTCTCCTGGAACGACGTGATCGAGGAGACGCTCCGCTGGGCCCCCAGCATCGCCGCGCTCCCGCTCCGCTTCGCCGTGGCGGACATCGAGATCCCGGACGGCCCGACCATCCGCAAGGGCGAGGCGATCCTCCCGGCGTACGCGGCGGCCGGCCGGGACGCGGCGTTCCATGGCGACACGGCCGACGCCTTCGACATCCGGCGCACCCACCAGGAGCACCTGGCGTTCGGCCACGGCGTCCACCACTGCATCGGCGCCCCGCTGGCCCGTATGGAGGCCCGGATCGCCCTTCCGGCTCTTTTCGCCCGCTTCCCGGAGATCCAACTGGCGGTTTCGGCGGAGGAGTTGGAGCCCACGAGCGGCTTCATCTCGGGGGGTTTGCGCGAGCTGCCGGTCCGCCTGACCACGGCGTGACCGCGGCCTGAACCCCGGCCCGCCGCTCCGGCATCCGACCCCGTCACCCCCTGCCCGGGTGGCGGGGTCCAGCGCTACCTGGGGCCGGGCCCCTCAGGACGGCGTACGCGCCGCCGCCAGCAGCCGGTTGATCTCGGCGGGGCGCAGCATCAGGGCGCTGCCGACGGTGCTCAGCACCTCGCGTTCGGCGGGGGTGTAGGAGCCGTCGGCGAGGGCGATGCGGGCGCCCTGGAGGAGGAGTGATTCCCGGCCCGCCGGGGCGAGGTGCGGGGCGAGCGGCTCCAGCGCCTCGTGGAGCTCTATGGCCAGTGCGGTGCCGCACGGGTCCAGGCCCTGGTGGCCGAAGTGGCCGCCGGTGGCCGCGTCGTAGGTGCCGGTGAGCCGGCCGGTGTCGGCGGCGAGGGCGGCGAGCAGGGTCAGCAGTTCGTCCTCGGAGCAGTCCGCGAAACCGGCCGCGCGGACCGTGTCCACGGCGGTGTCACGGACCGCGCGGGAGGAGGTGCCGCCGGCGGCCAGCAGGGCGAGGGTGACGGTGTGGACGGCGTCCCTGAGCATCGCGGAGAAGCGGAGGGTGGTGGGGTGGTCCAGGGCGTCCGGGCCGAAGTGGCCGTGGCAGGCGGAGCACTCCAGGACCGGTCCGGCGGCGCCGCGGGAGAGGAGCGGCAGGCCGAGGACGGTGAGGCGGCGGCGGCCGGTCCGGCGGCGGTAGTTGCGGTCCCCGCCGCAGTCCGGGCAGAAGAACTCGCCGTCGGCGACGGTCCGCCAGGACGTGCGCACGCCCATCACACACATCTTGTGCATCACGTCAGCCCTCCGTAACCCACCCGTGCCCCTCCGGACACGAGAGATACCCCCATGGCCCCCTCGTCGCATTGGACGTGATGTTAGCCACATGTGTGATGCGCCGTCAGCACCTCATACCGGACAACTGGCCGGATGCCGAAGGACCCCGCCCGCTCCCCAGGGGGCGAGGCGGGACCCTTCGGCACCCTGACAAGGCCGGACCGCGGCCCGTACGCCGAGGTCGGCGCCGGTGCGGGGTCAGCGGCGGTCCGGCGGCATCAGCCCTGCGGGGGTGTCAACAACCCGGCGGGCGTCACCCCGCCGCGCTGGAGGACCTTGGCCACTTCCCGAGCCTGGTTGTCCAGACCGCGGGCGTTGGGGTGGACCAGGGTGCACGCCTCACCGGTGCCGGGGATCTCGTTGCACAGCTCGGTCGGCGGGTCGGTCTGGTCGCCGTCACCGGTGAGGTTGTCGCGGATGCCGTACATCCACTTGGTGTCCCCGCTCTTGCACACGCCATGGGCGACGCTGGGCCCGTAGGTGTCGACGTAGGTGGCGTTCTCGTGGTCGGAGTGCCGGACCAGCAGGTCGTTCAGGCGCCGTTCGAGCCCGTCCAGCCAGGGCATATCGCCCTTCTTGGTACTGCCGAGCTGGTTCCAGTGCAGGAAGGTGCAGCCGGAGCTGTCCGGAACGATGGCGGGATAGCCGACGACGGCGACCCTGGCGTGCGGCGCGGCCGCGTGGATCGCCCGCATCATGCGGCTGAAGTCGGCGTCGAGTTGTGCGAAGCGGTCCGCCAGCCAGGGCGCCCCGGAGCCGCTGCCGGTGTAGTGGTCGGTACAGGGCTTGGTCTTCAGGGGCTGGGTGAGCCCGAGTTCGAGGCATTTGGCCAGGATGGTCCCGAAGCCGAGGGAGTTGCCGCCGATGCCGACGGTGACGATGTCGGTGTCCTGGGACAGCGCCTCCAGCTGCGGCGGCAGTTCGGGCCAGCCGCCCTCGGGCGGGACCGTCGGCGGCCCGAGGATCTTGTGGGACGGCTGGGGCTCCAGAATCCCGTCGACGACCTCGGCCGCTCCGCAGGTCACGTCCCGCAGCCGGTAGTTGAACCGCTCCGCCAGCTGGTGGGGGTAGTTGCGGTACGAGCGGCCGCAGCCGTCGCTGGCGTCCCACGGGCGGACGAACACCCCGGCGCTGTAGGAGTCGCCGAGCGCCACGTACTCGGGACGGTCCGCGGCCGGTGCGCCGGACGCCGCGGGGGTGAAGGCGGAGGCCACGACGGCGAGCGAGGCGGCCGCCGCGACGGCCAGCCGGGTGAGTGCGGGCATGCGAAATCTGGTCATCTGCACGTCCTTGGTGTCCGCGCCGCGGCCGGTCCGACGAGCGCCAATCACCAAGCGTACGGAATCACTCACTCACAGTGACGTGAGTGGAGTTCAAACCCCACCTTCAGGTGGCGGGGTCGCACAACGGCGCCCCCGCGGCTCGACGAACGAGCCGCAGGGGCGCCGGAGATGGCGGACTACCGGGTCAGCGGCCCGCGCGGTTGACGGCGGAGACCACGGCCTTCAGCGAGGCGCGCGTGGTGTTGGCGTCGATGCCGATGCCCCACAGCACCTTGTCGCCGATGGCGCACTCGATGTACGAGGCGGCCAGCGCGGAGGCGCCCTCGCTCATGGTGTGCTCCTGGTAGTCCAGCAGCCGCGCGTCGATGTCCATGCCCTGCAGCGCGTGGAAGAACGCGGAGATCGGGCCGTTGCCGGTGCCGACCAGTACGGTTTCCGCACCGTCCACCTCGGCTTCGACGGTGAGCGTGTCGATGCCGTCCTTGTCGGTGGTGGTCTGGCCGTTCTTGACCTGGATACGGCCCCACGGGTTGTGCGGGTTGGGCAGGTACTCGTCCTGGAAGGCGGACCAGATGGCGGCCGGTGTGACCTCGCCGCCCTCGGAGTCGGTCTTCTCCTGGATGATCCGGGAGAACTCGATCTGCATCCGGCGGGGCAGTTCCAGCTTGTGGTCGTTCTTCAGGACGTAGGCGATACCGCCCTTGCCGGACTGCGAGTTGACGCGGATGACGGCCTCGTAGGAGCGGCCGACGTCCTTGGGGTCGATAGGCAGGTACGGGACCGCCCACTCGATGTCGTCCACGGTCTTGCCGGCGGCGGTGGCCTCGGCTTCCATGGCGTCGAAGCCCTTCTTGATGGCGTCCTGGTGGGAGCCGGAGAAGGCGGTGTAGACCAGATCGCCCGCGTAGGGGTGGCGCGGGTGGATCTCCATCTGGTTGCAGTACTCGCTGGTGCGACGGATCTCGTCGATCTGCGAGAAGTCGATCTGCGGGTCGACGCCCTGGGAGAACAGGTTCATGCCCAGCGTCACCAGGTCGACATTGCCGGTGCGCTCGCCCTGCCCGAACAGACAGCCCTCGATGCGGTCGGCGCCCGCCATGATCGCCAGCTCGGCGGCGGCGACCGCGGTGCCCCGGTCGTTGTGCGGGTGCACGGACAGGCATACGTGCTCGCGCCGGGACAGGTGGCGCGCCATCCACTCGAAGCGGTCGGCGTGCGTGGACGGCGTCGAACGCTCCACGGTGGCGGGCAGGTTCAGAATGATCTCGCGGCCCTCTTCGGGCTGCCAGACGTCGCAGACCGCCTCGCAGACCTCCAGCGCGAAGTCCAGTTCGGTGTCGGTGAAGATCTCCGGGCTGTACTGGTAGCCGAAGATCGTCTCGTCGCCCAGGATCTTGTCGGCGTACTCCATGACCAGCCGGGTGCCGTCCACGGCGATCTGCTTGACCTGCTCCTTCGAGCCGCGGAAGACGACCCGGCGGAAGGTGGGAGCGGTGGCGTTGTACAGGTGCACCGTGGCGCGGTGGGCGCCGCGCAGCGACTCGACGGTGCGCTCGATCAGCTCCTCGCGGGCCTGCGTCAGGACGGAGATCGTCACATCCTCGGGGATCGCGCCCTCTTCGATGATCGAGCGGACGAACGCGAAGTCCGTCTCCCCGGAGGACGGGAAGCCGACCTCGATCTCCTTGTAGCCCATGCGCACCAGCAGATCGAACATCTCGCGCTTACGGGCCGGCGACATCGGGTCGATCAGCGCCTGGTTGCCGTCCCGCAGGTCGGTCGACAGCCAGCGGGGGGCGACGGTGATGCGGTTGTCGGGCCAGGTGCGGTCGGGGATGTCGACCGCCTCGTAGCGGCCGTAGCGGTGGACCGGCATTCCGGAGGGCCGCTGGAGCTGCGTCGCGTTGGTGACCGGGGTGCGGCGGCCGACGGCATTGCCTGCGGGGCTCGACGGATTCGTCATGGTGCGTAGGGCTCCTCGTATGTCCGCTGGGGGTCTCCCTGCTCCGGAAGGGCGAGGGAGAGGCCGACGGGGCGATAGATCGCAACACCGAACTCCGCGGGGAGGGGGTCGGCCTACGACTACAGGCCCTCGCCGCGGCAGCTAAGGAGAAGCAGCCCGAAACGCATGATGCACAGCACCCTAACCGAGGTACGCCCTGTCTGGCGGTCGCGTATCAGTATGCGGGACCGGACGGACGTTACGGCCTAAATGCGACCAACCACACTTTCATGGGAATCTTGGACGCAGGCAGTGACAGCCGGATTACACAGTGCCACCGTTTGTGCATGGACCTCAACGACGCGCAGCCAGATCCCGCCACCTGCCACACGCCCGTCTTCTGCACGATCATCCCGCCGCACATCCTGGACAACCTGGCCCAGTCCGACGACCCGGAGCGCCACGAACCGGCCCGCCGCACCCTGGAGCACGACCACGTACGGCGCACCGAGCGCCGCGCGATCGCCGCCCGCGGCGGCCTCACGCCCGGCGAGCCCGGAGCCGCCGACGACAAGCCGAACCGCACCATCTACGACGCCCGCCACCGGGAGGATCTGCCCGGCAAGAAGGTCCGCAGCGAAGCCGACGGCCCCTCCAAGGACACCTCCGTCAACCGCGCCCACGCCGGTCTGGGCGCGACCTTCGAGCTCTATCTCAAGGTCTACGGCCGCAAGTCCATCGACGGCGCCGGTCTGCCGCTCAATGCGACCGTCCACTACGGCCGGCGGTACGACAACGCCTTCTGGGACGGCGAGCGGATGGTCTTCGGCGACGGTGACAACGACCTGTTCAAGGACTTCACCATCCCCGTCGACGTGATCGGCCACGAGCTCACCCACGGCGTCACCCAGTACACCGCCAACCTCACCTACGAGGGCCAGCCCGGCGCCCTCAACGAGTCGGTGTCCGATGTCTTCGGCGTGCTGATCAAGCAGTACGCCCTCGGCCACACCGCCGACCAGGCCGACTGGCTGATCGGCGCCGACCTCCTCGGCCCCAACGTCACCGGCAAGGCGCTGCGCTCGATGAAGGCCCCGGGCACCGCGTACGACGACGACGTCCTCGGCAAGGACCCGCAGCCCGCCACCATGAAGGACTATGTCCGCACGACCGACGACAACGGCGGCGTGCACATCAACTCCGGCATCCCCAACCACGCCTTCTACCTGGCCGCCACCGCCATCGGCGGCAAGGCATGGGAGCGCGCCGGGCAGGTCTGGTACGACGTGCTGACCGGCGGCAAGCTCACCAAGGACGCCACCTTCGCCGACTTCGCCGCCCTCACGATCAAGGCCGCCCAGGCCCGCTTCGGCGCCGGCGACGAACACGAGGCGATGGTCAAGGCCTGGACACAGGTCGGCGTCACCACGAAATAGCGGCACCGCGGTGCCCGGGGCGGGAGGGTTCGGCAGCGCCTTCCGCCCCGCGCACGATTACCGTGGCCTTACGGGGTAGGAGTCCGTCGAAGACGTCGGAGGAGTCCGTTATGCGCATTCACGTCCATCGCACCGGAGGCTTCGCGGGCGTCGACCGCCGCGCCGAGGTCGACACCTCGGGCCGCCCCGACGCCGATGACTGGCAGGACCTGGCCAAACAGGCCGTCGCCACCGGCCGCACCGAGCCCCCCGTCGGGGTCCCGGACGGCTTCAGCTACCAGATCACGGTCGACGGCCGCACGGTCTACTGCTCCGACCCGCGCCTCACCAAGGAACAGCGCTCGCTGATCACAAAGGTGATGAAGGAAGGGGCTTAGGAGCCTCCGGCACGCCTTATGGGGCCGCCCGGGTCAACTCCCGGGCGGCCCCGACCTCTTGACAGTGTTACCGCCGGTTACAAAGATCCGGTTCATGACAACCGAGCCGGTGCCCGCCGCCCTGCCCCGCTTCCCCCATGACTTCGTGTGGGGGGTGTCCACGTCCGCCGCGCAGATCGAGGGGGCGGTGGCGGACGACGGGCGGGGGCGGTCCGTGTGGGACGCGTTCGCGGCGGAGGCGGGGCGGATCAAGGACGGGTCGGACCCGTGGGTGGCGACCGGTCATTACCACCGGTACCGGGAGGACGTGGCGCTGCTCCAGGAGCTCGGGGTCGGGGCGTACCGGTTCTCGGTGGCCTGGCCGCGGGTGGTGCCGGACGGGAGCGGGGCGGTCAACAAGGCCGGGCTGGACTTCTACGACCGGCTGGTGGACGCGCTGCTGGCGGCGGGGATCGCCCCGGTGCCGACGCTCTTCCACTGGGACACTCCACAGGCGCTGGAGGACGGCGGCGGGTGGCTCGTCCGGGAGACGGCCGAGAAGTTCGCGGCGTATACGGACGTGGTGGCCGAGCGGCTCGGGGACCGGGTGCAGCGGTGGATCACGCTCAATGAACCGGCCGAAGTGACCTTGCTGGGCTACGGGCTGGGGCAGCATGCGCCGGGGCGGCAGCTGCTGTTCGACGCGCTGCCCGCGGCACATCACCAGCTGCTGGGGCACGGCCTCGCCGTACAGGCGCTGCGGGCCCGCGGAGCGACGAACATCGGGATCGCCAACTCGCACGGGCCGACCTGGACGGCGAGCGCCTCGGAGGCGGACACCGCGGCGGCCGACCTCTACGACCTGTTGCTCAACCGGCTGTTCGCGGAGCCGGTGCTGCTGGGGCGCTATCCCGACGAGGAGCTGGCGGCCCTGCTGCCGGGGCCGGTCGCCGAGGATCTGAAGGTCATCGCGCAGACGCTGGACTGGTACGGGATCAACTACTACCAGCCGACGCTGGTGGGCGCCCCCGGGGCCGGGGGAACGGCCGCGGCCGACTTCGGCGGCACCCAGCTACCGCCCGAACTTCCCTTCGCGCCAAGGGAGATCGAGGGCTATCCGCGAACCGACTTCGGCTGGCCGGTGGTGCCGGAGGCGCTCACCGAGCTGCTGGTGACGTTCCGGGAGCGCTACGGCGACCGGCTGCCGCCCGTCGTGATCACCGAGAACGGGTGCTCGTACGAGGGCATCGAGGACGGCGAGCGGATCGCGTTCCTGGACGGGCATCTGCGGGCGCTGCACGCGGCCATGGCGGCCGGGGTGGACGTCCGCGGGTACTTCGTCTGGTCGCTGATGGACAACTTCGAATGGGCGGAGGGGTACGCACGGCGCTTCGGGCTGGTGCACGTGGACTACGCGACGCTGGAGCGGACGCCCAAGGCGTCGTTCCACTGGCTGCGTGACGCCCTCCGGGCACAGGCCCGGGGATGAGCCGCCCCGCCGCTCCGGAGGCGCTCAGGGAGCCGACGGAGCGCGCCGGGCGCGGGTGGACCGCCGCGCTGTCGCTGGCCAACGGGGCGATCTGGGTCGGGTGGTACGGGCCGCTGCAGATCCTGCTGGCCCTGCAGGCCGCGGAACTCGCGCCGCCGGGCACGGCGAAGGAGTCGGTGCTGGCCTGGGTGACGGGCGCCGGGGCCGTCGTCTCCATGGTGTCCAACCCGCTGTTCGGGGCGCTGTCGGACCGTACGGCCTCGCGGTTCGGGCGGCGCACCCCGTGGATCCTCGCGGGGGCGCTGGGCGGGGCCGGGGCGCTGGTGCTGCTGGCCGGGGCGGACACGGTGCCGGGGATGGCGCTGGGGTGGTGTCTGGTGCAGCTCACCCTCAACGCGGCGTTCGCGGCGGTCACGGCGGCGGTGCCCGACCGGGTGCCGCAGCGGCAGCGCGGGGCGGTGGGCGGCTGGGTGGGCGCCGCGCAGATCCTCGGGGTGGTGGCCGGGACGGGGCTGGCGACGGTCGCGGGCGGTGCGGGTGGGAGCGCGGGCGGTGTGGTCGCGGGCTATCTCGCCTGTGCCGCTTTCGTGGTGCTGGGCGCCGCGCCGTATGTGCTGCTGCACCGGGACCCGGTGCTGCCCGCCGACCGGCGTCCGGCGCTGCGCCTGCGGGCCCTGCTCGCCGGGCTCTGGATCAACCCCCGCCGCCACCCCGACCTCGGCTGGGCCTGGCTGACCCGGTTCCTGATCAACCTCGGCAACGCGCTGGCCCTGCTGTACTTGCTGTACTACCTGCGGGATGTGCTGCACCACCCGGACCCCGGCGGCGGGGTGCTGATGCTCACCGCCGTCAACGCCGTGACCCTGCTCGGCACGGTCGTCGTCGGGGGCTGGTGGTCGGACCGGGTCGGGCGCCGCCAGCCGTTCGTGCTGTGGGCCGGGGTGCTGATGACGGTGGCGACCGGGCTGCTGGCCGGGTGGCAGACCTGGCCGGGGGCGCTGTGTGCCGCGGCGCTGCTCGGGGTCGGCTTCGGCGTCTTCACCTCCGTCGACTTCGCGCTGATGACGGAGGTGCTGCCGGCCGCCGCCGACCGCGGCAGGGACCTGGGCCTCATCAATATCGCCAACGCGCTGCCGCAGGTGGCCGCCCCGGTACTGGCCGCGCCGATCGTGCGGCACCTCGGCGGCTACCGGGTGCTCTACGGCGTCGCGGCGGCGGTCGGGCTGGTGGGGGCGTTGTTGGTGCGGCGGATCCGGGGGGTGGCGTAGGGCCGGCGGGCTCCGGGGCGTGTCCGGATCCTCGTGGCCGGGGGCCGGGCCGGGCTCAGAACCCCAGCTTGCGGAGCTGCTTCGGGTCGCGCTGCCAGTCCTTGGCGACCTTGACGTGCAGATCCAGGAAGACGGGCGTGCCCAGCAGCGCCTCGATGTGCTTGCGGGACTTCATGCCGACCTCCTTCAGGCGCTTGCCCTTGGGGCCGATGATGATGCCCTTCTGGCTGGGGCGCTCGATGTAGACATTGGCGTGGATGTCCAGGAGCGGCTTGTCCGCCGGGCGGTCCTCGCGCGGCAGCATCTCCTCGACGACCACCGCGATGGAGTGCGGCAGCTCGTCGCGCACGCCCTCCAGCGCGGCCTCACGGATCAGCTCGGCGACCATGACCTGCTCGGGCTCGTCGGTGAGGTCGCCCTCCGGGTAGAGCGGCGGGCTCTCGGGCAGCATCGGGACCAGCAGGTCCGCGAGCAGCGACACCTGGGCGTCGCCCACCGCCGAGACCGGGATGATCTCGGCCCACTCGATGCCCAGCTCCTTGCCGAGCTGGTCGATGGCGATCAGCTGGGCGGCCAGCGCCTTGGAGTCGACCAGGTCGGTCTTGGTGACGATGGCGATCTTGGGGGTCTTCTTGATGCCGGCCAGCTCGCTGGCGATATAGCGGTCACCGGGGCCGATCTTCTGGTCGGCGGGCAGACAGAAGCCGATCACATCGACCTCGGACCAGGTGGTGCGCACGACATCGTTCAGCCGCTCCCCCAGCAGCGTGCGCGGCTTGTGCAGACCAGGGGTGTCGACCAGGACCAGCTGGGCCTCGGGGCGGTGCACGATGCCGCGGACCGTGTGGCGGGTGGTCTGGGGGCGGTTGGAGGTGATGGCCACCTTCGTGCCGACGAGCGCGTTCGTCAGGGTCGACTTGCCCGCGTTGGGACGGCCGACGAAGCAGGCGAAGCCCGCGCGGTGCGCGGTGGAGGACTCGGTACGAACGCTCATGGCGCCCATTCTCCCCGATCCCGGGCGCGCCTCCGACCATCCCGGCCCGGAGACGCCCCGGAGCCGGCCCGGAGACGACCCGGAGATCGCCGGGGTGGGCGCGAGCGGTCCGGGGCGGCCCCCGGTTCGGGCCGGCCGCCCCGTACGCCGCCTACGGGGTCCCGGCTCAGGCCGGTGTCCCGCCCGCCGGGACGGTGCCGCGCAGGGTGCCGTCGGGGCCCGCGACCAGCACGGGCGTACCGGGGCCGCCGAGGTCCCGTACGGCCGCGCGGTCCGCGTCGGCGGCGCCCTCGGCGTCGGTGACCACGGCCGCGGCCTCCAGGGACGTGGCCCCGCTGGCGACGGCCATCGCGACGGCCGTCTGCAGCGCGCTGAGCTGTAGCGAGTCCAGGGCGACGGTGCCGGCGACATAGGTGCGGCCGGTCTCGTCGCGGACGGCGGCGCCCTCGGGCACGCCGTTACGGGCCCGCGCCGAGCGCGCGAGCGTGATGATCTTGCGGTCTTCGGGGTCCAGCGGTGCGGCTTCGTCGCTCATACGGGCGAGCATATGCGGGGCGGCGGAGGGCGGCGCCAAGGGGCGGCCGGACCTCGGGCGGCGCGCGGCGCGTACTCGCTTATGACTTCGGCCGCGGAAGAAGCCCGCGGCCGAAGAAGAAGGTGGCTGCCCCGGTCCCCCGTCGCCGGGGCAACCTGCGTTACAAGATTTCTCTCACGCATTGCGGTCACGCGTTTGCGGCCGCCTGAAGATCCTTCCATGGCGCCCGCCACGGAATCCAGCTCCCCCGGATATGACTTTCAGAACATTTCTGCTGCACTGGAGATCAGTAGCCACTCGGAGTGCGACCGGAGTGCGAATGCGGGAAATATTCCCGACATCGCCAGGAATTACGCGGGGAATTCCCCGGATGTTCAGCCGGCGGCCCGGCCGCCCGCCGACGGCTCCTCGGCGGCGCTCGCACCCGCCGGCCGCACCGGCTCGCACAGCACCGTAATGATCTTGTTCCGGCGGCCGGCCGGAGACTCCGCGGTCAGCCGCAGCGCCTTCAGCCCCGGGTCGGAGGCGTCGTAGGAGAGATCGACCTCGGCGGTGGCACCGGCGATCGGGACCCGGCCGAGGAGCTTGGCGAGCAGTCCGCCGACGGTCTCCACGTCCTCGTCGTCCAGCTCGGCCAGGCCGTACAGCTCGCCGAGGTCGCCGATGTCCAGCCGGGAGGTGACGCGATAGCGGCCGTCACCGAGATCCTCGACGGGCGGGAGTTCCCGGTCGTATTCGTCGGTGATCTCGCCGACGATCTCTTCCAGAATGTCCTCGATGGTGACAATGCCGGCGGTGCCGCCGTATTCATCGATCACCACCGCGACATGATTGCGGTCCTGCTGCATTTCGCGCAGCAGATCACCGGCATTCTTGGTGTCGGGGACGAAAACGGCGGGGCGCATGGCCGTGGACACCAGCTCGGTCTCGGCGTCCCGGCTGATGTGGACCTTGCGCGCCAGGTCCTTCAGGTAGACGACACCGACGATGTCGTCCTCGTTCTCGCCGGTCACCGGGATACGGGAGAAACCGGAGCGCAGCGCGAGGGTCAGCGCCTGGCGGATGGTCTTGAACCGCTCGACGGCGACCAGGTCCGTGCGCGGCACCATCACCTCACGGACGAGGGTGTCGCCGAGCTGGAAGACGGAGTGCACCATCCGGCGCTCCTCGTCCTCGATCAGCGACTCCTTCTCCGCGAGGTCCACCAGGGAGCGCAGCTCGGCTTCGGAGGCGAACGGGCCCTTACGGAAACCCTTGCCGGGGGTGAGGGCGTTGCCCAGGAGGATCAGCAGCTGCGGGATGGGGCCCATGATGCGGGCCAGCGGCAGCAGGACGTAGGCCGCGGCGGTGGCGGTGTTCAGCGGATGCTGACGGCCGATCGTGCGCGGCGAGACGCCGACGGCGACATAGGAGACCAGCACCATCACCGCGATGGCGACGGTCAGCGCCTCCCACGTCGCGTCGAAGGAGCGCAGACAGGCGTAGGTCACCAGGACCCCGGCGGCCATCTCGCAGCCGACCCGCACCAGCAGGGCGACATTGAGATAGCGGGTGGGGTCGGCGGCGACGGCGGCGAGCCGGGCGCTGCCGCGGCGGCCGGAGCGGACGGCTTCCTCGGCCCGGAAACTCGTCGTCCGGGCCAGACCGGCCTCCGCACAGGCGGCGAGCCAGGCGATCACGACGAGCAGGACCGCGACCGCGATCAGCTGGGTGGTCATCGGAGCCGCCCCGTCAGGTCACGGTGGGCGCCGGAGAGGGGCCGGTCAGACCCCGCTCGGCGCGCCAGCCGTCGACGATCGCCGCCTGCAGACCGAACATCTCGGCCTTCTCGTCCGGCTCCTCGTGGTCGTAGCCGAGGAGGTGGAGCACCCCGTGGACGGTGAGCAGCTGCAGCTCCTCGTCCATGCTGTGCCCGGTCGGCGCCTCCTCGCCCTGCTTCTTGGCGACCTCCGGGCAGAGCACGATGTCACCGAGGAGGCCCTGCGGGGGCTCCTCGTCGTCCTTGGCCGGCGGCCGCAGCTCGTCCATCGGGAAGGACATGACATCGGTCGGTCCCGGCAGGTCCATCCACTGGAGGTGGAGCTGCTCCATGGCCTCGGCGTCCACGACGATCACGGACAGCTCGGAGAGCGGGTGGATACGCATCCGGGCGACGGCGAAGCGGGCGACATCCAGGATGGCCTGCTCGTCGATCTCCGTGCCGGACTCGTTGTTGACGTCGATGGACATGGGGGCGTTGCTTCTCGCTTCTCGGGCCCGGCCCGATGGTTGCTTGGACCGCGGGTCGTGCACCCCGGCCGGCCGGGGTGGCCGGCCGGCGGGCTCACGAGCCGTTGCGGCTGTCGTACTTCTCGTAGGCGTCGACGATACGGCCGACGAGCTTGTGCCGGACCACGTCCTGGCTGGTGAGCAGGGAAAAATGCACATCGTCGACGCCGTCCAGGATCTCCCTGACCTGGCGCAGACCGCTCTTCGTCCCGCCCGGGAGGTCGACCTGGGTGACATCGCCGGTGATGACGATCTTCGAGTCGAACCCGAGGCGGGTGAGGAACATCTTCATCTGCTCGGGGTTCGTGTTCTGCGCCTCGTCGAGAATGATGAAGGCGTCATTCAAGGTCCGGCCGCGCATGTACGCCAGCGGCGCGACCTCGATCGTCCCGGCGGCCATCAGGCGTGGGATGGAGTCGGGGTCGAGCATGTCGTGCAGCGCGTCGTACAGGGGGCGCAGGTAGGGGTCGATCTTCTCGTAGAGCGTGCCGGGCAGGAAGCCGAGCCGCTCACCGGCCTCGACCGCGGGGCGGGTCAGGATGATGCGGTTGACCTGCTTGGCCTGCAGCGCCTGGACGGCCTTGGCCATGGCGAGGTAGGTCTTGCCGGTGCCGGCCGGGCCGATGCCGAAGACGACGGTGTGCTCGTCGATGGCGTCGACATAGCGCTTCTGGTTGAGGGTCTTGGGCCGGATCGTCCGGCCGCGGTTGGAGAGGATGTTCTGGGTGAGCACCTCGGCGGGTGTCTCGCTCACCGCTCCCTCGCCGTCCTCCGCCGCGCGGAGCATGGCGATGGACCGTTCCACTGCGTCCTCCGTCATCGGTTGTCCGGTGCGGAGCACCAGCATCATCTCGTCGAAGAGGCGCTGGATGAGGGCCACTTCCCCGGCGTCTCCGACAGCGCTGACCTCGTTGCCCCGGACGTGGATGTCGGTCGCCGGGAAGGCTTTTTCGATCACGCGCAGTAGGGAGTCACCGGATCCCAGGACCGTCACCATCGGGTGTTTGGCCGGGACGGTGAACTGGGCGCGCGCCTGCGGTTGCGTGGGTGTCTGAGTCATAAGGCGGCTCGGTGGCCTGCTCAACCCCCATCCTTTGCTAATTAGGTGCCTGCCTGCACTCGACTCCTTGGGATACAAGAGTACGACGGAGCACTGACAAGCCCGAGGGCTTTTCCTGCCGGGGCGGGGCCGGGGTGGCCGGACGCGCCGGCCCGGTCCCGCGGCGGCGCAGGCCGGGCCGCGGCTCAGGCCGGGCGGCGGAAGCCGATCGTGGGGACCGCGCGGGCCAGCGGCGCGGGCCGGTACGCCGCGGGCAGCACCTCGTCCAGGAAGGCGTACTGGCGGCGCATGACACCCGGTGCGCCCGCCTCGTAGGCCCGCACCTGCTGCCACCAGGCGGCGATCTCGGCCCAGCCGGGCGCGGACAGCGAGCCGCCGAATTCCTGCACGGACAGCGCGGCGGACAGCCCCGCGAAGGAGAGCCGGTCGGCCAGCGGCCAGTCTGCCAGCGTGCCGGTGACGAAACCGGCGACGAAGACATCGCCGGCGCCGGTCGGGTCCAGTGCCTCCACGGCGATCGCGGGCACCTCGGCGCTCTCGCCCGTACGCCCGTCCACCGCGTAGGCGCCCTCGGAACCCAGCGTGACCACGGCGAGCGGCACCAGATCGGCGAGCTTGCGGGCCGCGGCGCGCGGGCAGTCCGTCCGGGTGTAGCGCATCGCCTCCTCGGCGTTGGGCAGAAATGCCTCGCAGTGCTCCAGGTCGGCGAGGTCGGCGGGGTCCCAGCGGCCGCTGTCATCCCAGCCCACGTCGGCGAAGATGCGGCTGCCGCGGGCCGCCGCGCAGCCCAGCCAGCCCTCCCGGCGGCCCGGTACCAGCGAGGCGACGCAGGCGCGGGTCGGCGGCGGGCAGCCGGGGGCGTGCTTGCCGTCGAAAGCGAAGTCGGGCGGCGGCGCCTCGTGGCCGTGCGACACCATCGTGCGCTCGCCCTCGTACGCCATGGAGACGGTGACCGGGGAGTGCCAGCCGGGGACGGTGCGGGACAGCGCCAGATCGATGCCCTCGCCCTCTTCGAGCGCTTCCCAGCAGTACTCGCCGTAGTGGTCGTCGCCGAAGGCCGCGGCGAGCGAGGTGCGCAGCCCGAGCCGGGCCAGTGCGGTGGCCATGTTGGCGACGCCGCCGGGGCTGGAGCCCATCCCGCGGGCCCAGGACTCGGTGCCGCGGACCGGTGCGGAGTCCAGGCCGGTGAAGATGATGTCCAGGAAGACCGTGCCGGTGAGGTAGACGTCGGTGCGCGGATCGCCGTCGGCGCGCACCCCGGCCAGCGGATCGAGGACGGCCGGCACCGCGGCCGGGCCGGCGGGCTGCGGGTCTTCACGTCGGCTGCTCACCGTGCTCGCTCCTCTCGTATCGGCACGTGCCGCCAGTGTGCCTGATGCTGCGGTACGTTCCGCCCCATGAGGCTGACGATTCTGGGCGGGGGCGGCTTCCGGGTGCCGCTGGTCTACCGTGCCCTGCTGGACGACCCGGGGCGCGCCGTGTCCGAAGTGGTGCTGCACGACACCGATCCGCGCCGGGTGGCGGTGATCGCCGGGGTCCTGGAGCGGCTGGCGCAGGGGCATCCGGCGCCGGTACCCGTACGGATCGCGGACGGTCTGGACGAGGCGCTGGAGGGCGCCGGTTTTGTCTTCTCGGCGATCCGGGTGGGCGGCACGTCGGGCCGGATCCGGGACGAACGTATCCCACTGTCCGAGGGGGTGCTGGGCCAGGAGACGGTCGGCGCGGGCGGTGTCCTCTACGGGCTGCGGACGATCCCGGTGGCGCTGCACATCGCCGAGCGGGTCGCGGCGCTCGCCCCCGACGCCTGGGTCATCAACTTCACCAACCCGGCGGGCATGGTCACCGAGGCGATGTCCCAGGTACTCGGCGACCGTGTCATCGGGATCTGTGACTCGCCGGTGGGGCTGGTGCGCCGGGCGGCGCGGGCGGCCGGTGCGGACCCGGCGGCCCTCGCGGATCCCGGGCGGGCCGGTTACGACTACGTGGGGCTCAACCACCTCGGCTGGCTACGGTCGTTGACGCTGGACGGCACGGATCTGCTGCCGGGGCTGCTCGCCGACGAGGACGCGCTGGGCTCCTTCGAGGAGGGCCGGCTCTTCGGCGCCGACTGGCTGCGGACCCTCGGCGCGCTCCCCAACGAGTATCTGCACTACTACTACTTCCGCCGCGAGACCCTCGACTCCGTACGGGACACCCGGGAGACCCGCGGCGAATTCCTCGACCAGCAGCAGGGCAGCTTCTTCGAGCGGGCGGCGGCGGCCGACGGCCCGGAGGCGGTGTACGCGCTGTGGGAGCGGACCCGGCTGGAGCGCGAGGAGACGTATATGGCGCACAGCCGGGAGGCCAGTGGCGGCTGGCAGCGCGACGCGCACGATCTGGAGGGCGGCGGCTACGACCGGGTCGCGCTGGCGCTGATGCACGGCATCCTCGCCGACACCGGTACCCGGCTGATCCTCAACGTCCGCAACGGGACGACCGTGCCGCAGCTGGCCCCGGACGCGATCGTGGAAACGGTGTGCGAGGTGGGCGCACAGGGCGCCCGGCCCCTACCCTGCGCCCCGCTGCGGGAGGACCAGTTGGGTCTGATGCTCCAGGTCAAGGCAGTGGAGCGGGCAACCGTGGAAGCCGCCCTCTTCAAGGACTGCGACGCCGCCCTACGAGCGCTGGCCTTGCATCCGCTGGTGGACTCCCCGACGGTGGCCGCCCGCATCCTGGAGCGGGCAGCGGAGGGGGCGTGAGGCGGAGGGAGCATCCGCCCCGGAGGCGTACGGCCACTGCGGCCAAAGACGCGGAGGCGTGCGCCCATGGCCGTGAGCCCACGGAGGCGTGCGCCCATGGCCATGAGCCCGCGGAGGCGTGAGGCCACGGAGGCGTGAGCCCCCGGAATACCCCCCGCCCCCGCCACGTTGTGGCACGCAAGGGGCGCCCGTACCCCCCTACGGGATCCAGGCGCCCCTCCCCTAAGTGGCAACGCCCCCTCTAATGCCCGCGTTTGATCCACTCCTCCAGGTGCGGTGCCTCCGCACCGATCGTCGTCGGATCGCCGTGTCCGGTACGGACCTGGGTCTCCGGCGGCAGGGTCAGCAGCCGGTCCCGGATCGAGTCGACGATCGTCGGGAAGTCCGAGAAGGACCGGCCGGTGGCGCCGGGGCCGCCCTGGAAGAGGGTGTCGCCGGTGAAGACGGTGCGCAGGTCGGGGGCGTGCAGGCAGACCGCGCCGGGTGCGTGGCCCGGGGTGTGCAGCACCGTCAGGTCCGTACCGGCGATGGTCAGCACCTGGCCGTCGGCCAGCTCCGCGTCCGGTGGGGTGTCCGGATGGGTCATCTTCCACAACGGCAGGTCGGCGGGGTGCAGATGGATCCTGGCGCCGGTGCGGGACGCGAGCGCCGGGGCCGCGTCGATGTGGTCGTTGTGCCCATGGGTGCAGATGATCGCGCGCAGTGTCCGGCCGTCGAGGGCCGTGACGATGGCGTCGGCGTCATGGGCGGCGTCGATGACGATCGCCTCGTCGTCGTCGCCGACGATCCAGACGTTGTTGTCGACGTCCCAGGTGCCGCCGTCGAGGGAGAAGGTGCCGGAGGTGACCAGGTGGTCGATGCGGACCGCCATCAGAGCGCCACCACCGATCGCAGCACGTCGCCCGCGTGCATCCGCGCGAAGGCGCCTTCCACGTCCTCGATGCCGATGGTCTCGGTGACGAACGCCCCCAGGTCGATCCGGCCCTGGAGGTGCAGATCGACCAGCATCGGGAAGTCGCGGGAGGGCAGACAGTCGCCGTACCAGGAGGACTTGAGGGCGCCGCCGCGGCCGAAGACGTCCAGTAGGGGAAGTTCCAGGGTCATCTCGGGGGTGGGGACGCCCACCAGGACGACGGTCCCGGCCAGGTCGCGGGCGTAGAACGCCTGCCGGTAGGTCTCCGGGCGGCCGACCGCGTCGATGACGACGTCCGCGCCGAAGCCGCCGGTCAGCTCGCGGACCGCCTCGATGGGGTCGGTGGTGCGGGAGTTGACCGTGTGGGTGGCGCCCATGGAGCGCGCGGTCTCCAGCTTGCGGTCGTCGATGTCCACCGCGATGATCTTGGCCGCACCGGCCAGCCGGGCCCCCATCACGGCCGCGTCGCCGACGCCGCCGCAGCCGATGACCGCGACCGAGTCGCCGCGTGCCACGCCGCCGGTGTTGAGGGCGGCGCCCATGCCCGCCATCACCCCGCAGCCCAGCAGGCCGGCCGCCGCGGGCGCGATCTCCGGGCTGACCTTGGTGCACTGTCCGGCGGCGACCAGCGTCTTGTCGGCGAAGGCCCCGATGCCCAGCGCCGGGCTCAGCTCCGTGCCGTCCTTCAGCGTCATCTTCTGCCGGGCGTTGTGGGTGTCGAAGCAGTACTGCGGGCGACCGCGCAGACACGCCCGGCACTGGCCGCACACCGCCCGCCAGTTGAGGACGACGAAATCGCCGGGCGCCACATCGGTGACGCCGGAGCCGACCGACTCCACCACCCCGGCCGCCTCGTGCCCGAGCAGGAACGGAAAGTCGTCGTTGATGCCGCCCTGCTTGTAGTGCAGATCGGTGTGGCACACCCCGCACGTCTGGATCTTCACCACGGCCTCGCCGGGACCCGGATCCGGCACCAGGATGGTCTCCAGCCGGACCGGTTCGTTCTTCCCCGGCGCAATCACGCCGCGCACTTCCTGTGCCATCGGGACAGCCCCTTTCAAAGATCACTTACGGGACCACTGTGGCGCACCGCCACTGAGCCGTGCTCACCGTACGCGTGCCGGGCCACCGCGCACAGGACCACGGCCGGGTCCGTGATCTCCGGCCCGGAGCCACCCGCCGCGGGTCCGCTCGCGGCCTTTGCCAAGGGTTGAATCTGCGCGCGTAGATACGGATGTGAGGCTCTGTTAGACCTACGGAGTCCGCTCATGTCTCTTTAAGGAGCCGCGCATGCCCCGTCCCGCCCGTTTCCGCCCCGCCCTCTCCCGCCGGGCCCGCCTCGGCGCCGCGACGGTCGCCGCCCTCGTCACCGGCACCGCCGTCTTCGGCATCGGCCAGGCCACCGCCGAACACTCCATACCGCGCACCGACAAGGAGATCCCCAACCTCACGCAGGTGCAGGACAAGATCAAGGCGTACTACGGCGACACGGTGACGGCGGACGGCGAGCACTACGCCTCCCCGCGCAGCAACTACGCACACCAGGTCCGCGGCATCGAGAGCAAGGCCCGCGGCTACCTGTCGAAGGCCCTTGCCGGGCACGGCCGGGCGGGCAAGGCCAAGCCGGCCATCGTGCTCGACATCGACGACACGACCCTGCTCACCTATAACTACGAGCTCCAGGTCGGCTTCCACTTCACCGAGGAGAGCCAGGACAAGTACCTGGCGCACACCGACATGGACCCGGTCTTCGGCATGGACCGGCTGGTCAACTGGGCCCACGACAAGGGCGCCGAGGTCTTCTTCCTCACCGGCCGCAAGGAGGCGCAGCGCGACTGGAGCGTGCGCAACCTCAAGAACGTCGGCTACGGCGTGCCCCTGGACCGCCGGCACGTCTACCTGAAGGACAAGGAGCACCCGCCGCCCTACCTGCCCTGCGGCTCCACCTGCTCGACCATCGAGTACAAGTCGGGCACCCGCAAGCACATCGAGTCGCTCGGCTACAACATCGTCGCCAACTTCGGTGACCAGTACAGCGATCTGCGCGGCGGCGCCGGGGACCGGACGTTCAAGATGCCGAACCCGATGTATTACCTGCCGTAGGCGGGGCGGGGCGGCCCCGGCGGGGTGCGGGCCGGCCGGACAGGCCGGCCGGGCGGGGCCCGGGGGCGCACCGGGGGGAATCACGCCCGCCCCCGGCGCCCCCGCCCTCAGCCCCGCTTGGGCAGCGGCACCCGCGACAGATCCTGGGCGATGGTCAGTTCCCCCGTATACCCCGCCGCGCGGGCCTGCCGTTCGAACTCCGTGGGGTCGGCGTAGCGCTGCGAGAAGTGCGTCAGCACGAGATGCCGCACCCCGGCCCGTGCGGCCACCTCCGCGGCCTGCCCGGCGGTCAGATGACCGTGGTCCACGGCCAGCTGGATGTCCTCGTCCAGGAACGTCGACTCGATGACCAGCATGTCCGCCCCCTCCGCGAGCGCGTGCACGCCCTCGCACAGCCGGGTGTCCATGACGAACGCGAACCGCTGGCCCCGCCGCTGCTCGCTCACGTCGTCCAGGGTGACGCCGTTCAGCTCGCCGCGCTGCTTGAGCCGTCCGACGTCCGGCCCCGCGATGCCGTGCTCCGCCAGCCGGTCCGGCAGCATCCGTCGGGCGTCCGGTTCGACGAGGCGGTAGCCGTACGACTCGACGGGGTGCCAGAGCCGTCGCGCCTCCAGGACGTACGACTCCGTGCGGTCCAGTTCGCCGTCGGCGGCGACCGGCCGCTCCACCAGGCGGACCGTCTCGCGGTAGGCGGTGGCATGGCGCAGCCGGTCGAAGAAGCGCTGGCCGCTGGCCGGGTAGTGGGCGGTGACCGGATGCGGCACCCGGTCCAGGTTGATCCGCTGGATCACTCCCGCCAGGCCCAGCGAGTGGTCGCCGTGGAAGTGCGTGACACAGATCCGGTTCAGGTCATGGGCGGCGACCCCGGCGCGCAGCATCTGCCGCTGGGTGCCCTCGCCGGGGTCGAAGAGCAGCCCCTGGCCGTCCCACCGCAGCAGATAGCCGTTGTGGTTGCGATGGCGGGTGGGGACCTGACTAGCGGTGCCGAGGACGACCAGTTCACGTACGGACACGGTCGGTTATCCGGGGGGCCACTGGAGGCCGCGGCCGCCGAGCACGTGCAGGTGTGCGTGGAAGACGGTCTGGCCCGCGCCGGAGCCGGTGTTGAAGACGACGCGGTAGCCGCGGTCCTCCATCTTCTCCTCGGCGGCGACCTCCCGGGACTCCCGCATTATGTCGGCGATGATCTGCGGTTCGGCGGCGGCGAGGGACGCGGCGTCGGGGTAGTGCACCTTGGGGATGATCAGGACGTGCGTCGGCGCCTGGGGGTTGATGTCGCGGAACGCGACGGTGGTCTCGGTCTCCCGGACGATGGTCGCCGGTACCTCCCCTGCCACGATCTTGCAGAACAGGCAGTCGGCCTGCGGTTCTCCCGCCACCGGTGGCTCCTCCCGGATCTTCCGCCGTACACACGGTGCGCACGGCCTTCGGATGCTACCGGGCGGCGCCAGCGGGGGGTTGCAGCGACCGGGGGTGGCCGGGGCTCACCGCCGCGGCGGGGCGCCCGTCCCGCCGCGGCGGGTCCCGTCGGCGCACCGGCGGAGGGCGGGCAGCACGGCGCGGCCCCGGCATCACTAAGCTGGCGATCACAACCGCTTTCGCCCACAACCGGGAGATCTGCACCATGGCAACCACGCGCACCGCCAAGACCCACTGGGAAGGCAACCTCCTGGAGGGCAAGGGCACCGTCGCCCTGGAGTCCTCCAAGGTCGGTACGTACGACGTGAACTGGCCCGCCCGCGCCGAGCAGCCCAACGGCGTCACCAGCCCCGAGGAGCTGATCGCGGCGGCCCACTCCTCCTGCTACTCGATGGCCTTCTCGCACGGCCTGGCGGGCAAGGGGTACACCGTCGAGGCCCTGGACACCCAGGCCGATGTCACCTTCCAGCCCGGCGAAGGCATCACCGGCATCGCACTGACCGTCAAGGCCCGCGTCCCCGGCCTGTCCGAGGAGGACTTCCAGGCCGCGGCGCAGGACGCCAAGGCCAACTGCCCGGTGAGCCAGGCACTGGCGGGCGTCAAGAACATCACGCTGGCGGCGGAGCTGGTCTGACGAGACGGCCGGTCCGACCGGCCCTCCGTAGTGAACGGCGGTGCGCCGGACGGCCCCTGAGGGCGCGTCCGGCGCACCGCTGCGTTGTCAGTGGGCCGTGCCACGATCTGAGTGTCGCGGAAGGGTCCGGTGCCGTTCCGTGCACCGCCGTACGCCCGCCCCGCGAAGGGATCTCCGCACGTGACCCACAGCTCCGCCGCCCCGCTCCGCCTGGCACTGCGGCTCGCCGCGCCGGACACCGCCGACGCCCTCGCCGAGCGGCAGCGTCCGGAGTTGCTGGCCGCGCTGTCCGACCGGTTCGGGCTGCCGGAGGAGATGATCGAGACGCTGACCGGACCGGACGGGGCGGCGCTGCGTGCCGCGCTGGACGCCGATCCCGAGGCGTTCCTGATACAGGCGGCGGGGAGCGGCGACCCGGTGATCGCCCGCGCGGTGTGGAAGGCGCGCTACCGCATCGGCACGGGCCGGACCCGGCGCGCGCGGGACCTGCCGGATCTGCTGCCGGCGATTCTGGGCGCCGCCGACGTCACGGACCCGCGCTGGGAAGCCGAAGACAGCCTCGTCACGCTGCTCCTGAAGGAAGCCACCCCCGTTGAGCTGCTCCCCGCCCTGACCGGCCCGTTCCCCCAGCTGATCTCCTACACCCTGGTCCGGCTGTCCCGGTTTCTCCCGCTGCCGGTCACCCTCGACGCCTGTATTGCCCTGGTCCAACTCGCCGGCGGTGAAGGGCTGCTGGCGTTCGCCGACGGGGTCGAGCAGGCCCCGGACTTCGATCTCGGGCGCCCGGAGCTGCTGGAGGTGATGCGGGCCGCGGCGGCCGACGCCGACCCGGAGGCGTTCCTGCGGGAGCGCCGCCCGGCCGGCGCATGGACGGACCCCGCCTCGCTGCGGGCCCTGATGAGGGTCCGTCTCGGCGTCGGCGTGGTCGCGAAGCCTGCCGCCCTGGACTGGGAACTCGTCCGGCGCGAACACGCCCGCCTGCCCTTCGGGACCGGCCGGTCGAGCGGCAACCACCTGTCGCAGCTCACCCAGTGGGAGGGCTGCCCTGACGACCTCGTCATGGAGTGTTTCCGCGCCGACCCCTGGAGCACCTCGCAGAGCGCCGCAGGGCTGCCCTTCGAGGCGCTGGTGGGGCCCGAGGCGGCGGCGGGCAGGGTGCGCTTCGACGAGGCCCTGGGGCGCGGCATCCGTACGGGCCGGCTGCCGGTGGACCGCGTACTGGCGGAGGTGGGCCCGGCGGCGGAGGTGCTGAGCGCGCTGCCGTACGACCACGAGCCGACCCGCAAGACCCTCGCCGGACTGCTCGACCGGCTCGGCACGGACCCGGTCAACTGGCTGACGTGCTACGCCCGGATGGGGCGGGCCCGGGGCAGCGTCGCCGAGCTGATCGAGGACGCCGCCTGGGGCGATTCCCGCAAGAAGCGCAGCACCAGCTGGCCGCGCCCCCTGGAGGCGGTGTTCCCCGCCACACCCCCCGAGGCGTCCCGGGCCGCGTTCCTGAACCTCTTCCAGTGCGCCTCCGAGGAGGCCCAGATCGCCGTCGTACCGCACTTCGACCCACGGGCAGTGCAGCATCTCCTGGTGTACGGCGATCCGGCGCCGGCCGTCCGGGACGCGGTGTTCGCCGCCCACGGGGTCCCGGCGCAGGCCGCGCAGGCCGCCACCACCGCCCTCTCCCCCGAGAAGCTGGCCTACCTCCTCGATCTCGACGAACCGCGGGTGGACGCGAACCTGTTCTTCCACTGCCGTCTCGACGACGGGGAGCGGGAGCGGATGCTGGCCGGGCGGCTGCGCGGCGGCGGCACCCGTGACGTCCCCGGGGAACTGCTCCGCGCCCTGCGGGAGACCAACCTCGGCCACTACCGCAGCCGGCTCATCGCCGGTCTGGAGTCCGGTGACCCGGGCGTGGCCCGTACGCTCGTCGAGCGGCTGAGGCTCCGGCTGCCCGCGGCCCGGCTGCGACTGCTGGCGGCCGTGTGGGAGCGCGGCGGCCCGGACGCGGTGCGCGAGATCCTGGCGATGGACCGGTTCCCGGTCACGTTCCGCCGGCAGACGGAGAAGCTCCTCGGCCTCCCCGACGGCCTGGAGCGGCTGCGGGTCCGGCTGGCCGAGGAGGAGGACCCGGCGAAACTGGTGGCGTTCCTCAACAAGCCCCCGGGCTACGGCAGCAGCCAGCTGCACAAGCTCACCGGCGAGGGCATACCCCTCCCCTGGCCCGAGCTGATCGCGGCACACCGTTCCGGCACGCTGGCCGCAGCCCCGGCCGAGGACCTCGCGGAGCGCCCGGACTGCCCGCGCGAGATGCTGCTGGCCCTGCTGCCGCACGCCCCGGAGGCCGGCCGCCACGACTCCTCATGGCTCCAGCTCGCCCTCCGGCGCGGCGCGCTCACCCCGGAGGACGTCCTGACCCGTGCCGCCCCCGCGAACCGGGCCCTGGCCCACCTGCTCCGCCTGCTCAACTCCGCGGAGCGACCAGCCGACCGGCAGGAGCTGGGCACCCGGGCGGCCGCACTGACCGCGGAGCATCTGGGCACCGACCCCGAGACCTGGGCCGTCTGCCTCCAGCTGCTGCCGACCTTCACCGGCACCCTCACGGAGCTGTGCGCAACGGCGGCCGCGATCACGCAGCCGTCGGCCTGAGCCCCCGGGGCGGCACGGGCCGCGGAGCGCTCAGCTCCACCGCCCCGTCCGCCCCAGCAGCAGCGCGGTGGCCGCGGTGCCCGCCGTGGAGGTGCGCAGGACGGTGCTGCCCAGGCGGTAGGGCTTGGCGCCGGCCTCGGTGAAGGTGGTGAGTTCCTCGGGGGAGACGCCGCCTTCCGGGCCGACGACGAGCACGATGCGGCCGTCGGTGGGGAGTTCGGCCGTGGCGAGCGGTGTGCTGCCCTCCTCGTGGAGGACGGCGGCGAAGTCGGCGTCCGCGAGCAGCGCGGCCACCTGCTTGGTCGTCAGCGGGTCCGTGACCTCCGGGAAGGTCAGCCGGCGCGACTGCTTGCCCGCCTCGCGGGCGGTGGCGCGCCATTTGCCGAGCGATTTGGCGGCCCGCTCGCCCTTCCACTGGGTGACGCAACGCGCCGCCGACCAGGGCACGATGGCGTCCACTCCGGTCTCGGTCATCGTCTCGACGGCCAGCTCGCCGCGGTCGCCCTTGGGGAGGGCCTGGACGACGGTGATCGTGGGGGCGGGCGGGTCCTCGGTGCGCAGCTCCGTGACCGTGACAGTGAGCCGGTCCTTGCCCTCGACGGCGGCGACCGTGCCGTAGGCGCCGGTGCCGTGCCCGTCCGTCAGGACGACCTCCTCACCGGCCCGCAGCCGGCGCACCGAGACCGCGTGCCGGCCCTCGGGACCGTCCAGGGTCAGCGTGCCCCCGTCCCGTACGCCCGCGAGGGACTCGACGAGGAAGACGGGTGCGGTCATGAGGCACTTCCGTGGGCGGGGAGGCTCAATGCGGCGCGTGCCGCGTCCAGTTCGGCGGACAGCACCTCCACCAGCCGGCCGGCGGGCAGCTCCCGCGCCAGCCGGTGCCCCTGCCCCGCCCACAGGTTCATGCCCTGGGCGTCGCCCGCCTTGGCCGCGGCCTTGCGCACCGTGGAGGTGAGGTAGTGGACGGCCGGGTAGGCGGCCGGTGCGTACGGGCCGTGCTCGCGCATGAAGCGGTTCACCAGCCCGCGGGCCGGCCGCCCGGAGAACGCCCGGGTCAACTCCGTATGAGTGAACAGGGGGTTGGTCAGCGCCTGCTTGTGCAGGGGGTTGGCGCCCGACTCGGGGGTGGCGAGGAAGGCGGTGCCCAGCTGCGCCATGGTCGCCCCGGCGGCCAGCACCGCCGCGATCTGCGTCCCGCGCATCAGCCCGCCCGCGGCGATCAGCGGAATCTGCACGGCCTCCCGGACCTGGCCGAGCGCCGCCAGCAGCCCCAGCCCGGCGCCGGTCCCGTCCGCGTGCGGATCGTCCCGGTGGGTGCCCTGGTGGCCGCCGGCCTCCACGCCCTGCACACACACCGCGTCCGCGCCCGACCACTGCGCGGCCTGCGCCTCGGCGGCGGTGGTGACCGTGACGACGGTGTACGTACCGACCTTGGCGAACGCGTCGAAGACGGCGCGCGAGGGGCAGCCGAAGGTGAAGGACACCACCGGCACCGGGTCCTCCCGCAGTATCGCGAGCTTGGCCTCGTAGCCGTCGTCGATGGGCCCGTCGGTGTCGCCGAGCTCGGTCTCGTACCAGGTGGCCTCGCCGGCCAGCTGTTCGCGGTAGACCTCGACGACGGAGCCGTCGGCCAGCGAGGGCTGCGGCATGAAGAGGTTGACGCCGAAGGGCCGGTCGGTCAGCGACCGCAGCTGTTTGATCTCCTGGTACATGCCGTCGGCGGTCTTGTAGCCGGCGGCGAGGAAGCCGAGACCGCCGGCACCGCAGACGGCGGCGGCCAGCTCGGGTCCGGAGCCGCCTCCCGCCATCGGGGCCTGCACGATCGGGTAGCGGCAGAGATCGGTCAGCGCGGTGGGCATGCGCACATCGTGTCACGCCCTGACCACCGCCCCGCATCGGGGCGGTGGCCGCCGCACGGGCCCGGGGAACCTCCGCGGCCCCCGGGCCGACCTGGGCTATCGCCCGTTGAACGCATCCTTCAGACGCGAGAACAGCCCCTGCTGCCCCGGCTGGAACTGCCCCGTGGGCCGCTCCTCGCCGCGGAGCTTGGCGAGCCGCCGCAGCGCCTCCTCCTGCTCGGGGTCGAGCTTGGTGGGCGTCTGCACCTCGACATGGACGATGAGGTCGCCCCGGCCGCCGCCGCGCAGATGCGTCACACCCCGCTGGTGCAGCGGGATCGACTGTCCCGACTGGGTACCGGGCCGGACGTCGATCTCCTCCACCCCGTCCAGCGTCTCCAGCGGGCATTTCGTGCCCAGCGCCGCCGCTGTCATCGGGATGGTGACCGTGCAGTGCAGATCGTCGCCGCGCCGCTGGAAGACCGAGTGCGGCAGCTCGTGGATCTCCACATAGAGATCACCGGCGGGGCCGCCGCCGGGGCCGACCTCGCCCTCGCCCGCGAGCTGGATGCGGGTGCCGTTGTCGACACCGGCCGGGATCTTGACGGTCAGGGTGCGGCGGGAGCGGATCCGCCCGTCGCCCGCGCACTCGTGGCACGGCGTCGGGACGACCGTGCCGAAGCCCTGGCACTGCGGGCACGGCCGCGAGGTCATGACCTGGCCCAGGAACGACCGGGTGACCTGCGAGACCTCACCGCGGCCGCGGCACATGTCACAGGTCTGCGCCGAGGTACCGGGCGCCGCGCCCTCACCGCTGCACGTCGTACAGACGACGGCGGTGTCGACCTGGAGGTCCTTGGTCGTACCGAAGGCGGCTTCGTTCAGCTCGACATCGAGCCGGATCATGGCGTCCTGGCCGCGGCGGGTGCGCGAGCGCGGCCCGCGCTGCGACGCGGTGCCGAAGAACGCGTCCATGATGTCGGAGAAGTTGCCGAAGCCCGCGCCGAAGCCGCCCGCGCCCTGGCCGCCGCCGGCCTGCGAGAGCGGGTCTCCGCCGAGGTCGTAGACCTGCTTCTTCTGCGGGTCCGACAGCACCTCGTAAGCGGCGTTGATCTCCTTGAACCGCTCCTGGGTCTTCGGATCCGGGTTCACGTCCGGGTGCAGTTCGCGCGCCAGCCGACGGAAGGCTTTCTTGATCTGGTCCTGCGAGGCGTCGCGTCCGATGCCGAGGACCGAGTAGTAATCCGTGGCCACTTACGACTCCGCGAGGATTTGTCCGACGTAACGTGCCACTGCGCGTACCGCTCCCATCGTTCCGGGGTAGTCCATGCGGGTCGGTCCGACCACGCCGAGTTTGGCGACTGCCTCGTCGCCCGAACCGTAGCCGACCGTGACGACCGATGTGGACGCCAGGCCTTCATGAGCATTCTCATGCCCGATACGTACGGTCATGCCCGAGTCCTTGGCCTCCCCGAGCAGCTTGAGCATCACCACATGCTCCTCAAGGGCTTCCAGCACCGGCCGGATGGTCAGGGGGAAATCGTGCCCGAAGCGCGTGAGATTGGCGGTGCCGCCGATCATCAGCCGCTCTTCGGTCTCCTCCACCAGAGTTTCCAGCAACACCGACAGCACTGTCGAGACCGTGCCGCGGTCGTCCTGCTCGAAGGACTCCGGGAGATCCTGCACCAACTGCGGCACATCCGCGAACCGGCGCCCCACGACCCGGCTGTTGAGCCGGGCCCGCAGGTCCGCCAGGGAAGCCTCGCCGAACGGTGCCTGGCAGTCGATCAGCCGCTGCTCGACCCGCCCGGTGTCCGTGATCAGCACCAGCATCAGCCGGGCCGGGGCCAGCGCCAGCAGCTCGACATGCCGGACCGTGGACCGGGTCAGGGACGGGTACTGCACGACCGCGACCTGCCGGGTCAGCTGCGCCAGCAGCCGGACCGTGCGGCCCACCACGTCGTCGAGGTCGACGGCGCCGTCCAGGAAGTTCTGGATCGCCCGCCGCTCCGGACTGGACAGCGGCTTCACACCGGCCAGCTTGTCGACGAACAGGCGGTAGCCCTTGTCGGTGGGGATCCGCCCGGCGCTCGTGTGCGGCTGGGCGATGAAACCCTCGTCCTCCAGGACGGCCATGTCGTTGCGGACGGTGGCCGGGGAGACGCCGAGCTGATGGCGTTCGGTGAGGGCCTTGGAGCCGACCGGCTCCTCCGTCCCCACATAGTCCTGGACGATGGCGCGCAGCACTTCGAGCCTGCGTTCGCTGAGCATCCCGCGCACCTCCAGTCCGGCCGTCCGCCGTCTCGACTCTCCTGGCACTCACACGGGCCGAGTGCCAGACCCTGAGCCAGTGTACGGCCGAGTAGCAGGCACACGGCAAGGGCGGCCGCATACAGCACCCGCCCGGTGACCGTGTTCGGTCGATCTGCCGGGCAACGCTATCGCGATGGCGCTAGCGTCTCGGTATGCACACTGCTTGGGAAGAGGCCGGTTGGGAACAGCTCGGTGACGGTGTCGCCAGACGCCGGATGCCGAGGTGGGACGAGACGATCGGCGTGATCGCGGGGACCACCGGCGTCATGATCGTCGACACCGGCGCGACCCTGCGCGACGGTGCGGATCTGCGGCGGGCGGTCCGCGGTGTGCTCGGCCGGGACGTGACGCATATCGCGCTCACCCACCCGCATTTCGATCACGTACTGGGCACCGCCGCCTTCGCGGGCGTCGAGGTCTTCGGCGCGGCCGGCCTCGGTGATCTGCTGCGCCGCGGCAAGGACGCGCTGCGGCACGACGCGGTACGGCACGGCGTCGCGCGCGACGCGGCCGCCGAGGCCGCCGATCTGCTGGTCGCCCCGCACCACCACGTCCACGACCAGCTGACCGTCGAGCTCGGCGACCGGCAGGTGCTGCTCGCCAATGTCGGCCCCGGTCACACGGCCCACGATCTCGCGGTCCTGGTACCGGGCCGGGGCGGATCCCCTGAGATCGTCTTCTGCGGCGATCTGGTCGAGGAGTCCGGCGAACCCCAGGCGGGCCCGGACGCGCTGCCGCAGCGGTGGCCCGGCGCCCTGGACCGCCTGCTGGCCCTCGGCGGCGACGACGCCCGGTACGTTCCCGGCCACGGCGCCGTAGTGGACGCCGACTTCGTCCGCGCCCAGCGCGACGCCCTCGCCGCCCGCTTCGGCGTCGCCCCCTCCTGATCACCACCCGCTCACCCCACGGACAGGCCCCCATGCAGAGCAAGCGCTACAGCCCCGACCTCACCCCCAGCTGGAAGAAGCAGCGGCCCGCGCCCGAGGTCCCCGCCGAGCCCGATCTGGTCGTCGAGGAGGTCACCTCGGGTTTCTGCGGCGCCGTGATCCGCTGCGAGAAGACCGCACAGGGCCCGACGGTCACCCTGGAGGACCGCTTCGGCAAGCACCGCGTCTTTCCCATGGAGCCGCGCGGCTTCCTCCTGGAGGGCAAGGTGGTCACCCTCGTACGCCCGCAGAGCGCGCCGGCGCCCAGCGGTCCCGCCCGGACCGCATCCGGGTCACTCGCCGTGCCCGGCGCCCGCGCACGGGTCGCCCGCGCCGGGCGCATCTACGTGGAGGGCCGGCACGACGCCGAGCTGGTGGAGCGGGTCTGGGGCGACGACCTGCGCATCGAGGGCGTCGTCGTGGAGTACCTGGAGGGCATCGACGACCTGCCCGCGATCGTCCACAGCTTCTCCCCCGGCCCGGACGCCCGCCTCGGCGTCCTCGTCGACCATCTCGTACCCGGCTCGAAGGAGTCCCGTATCGCGGCCGGGGCGACCGGTGACCATGCGCTGGTGGTGGGCCACCCGTACATCGACATCTGGGAGGCCGTGAAGCCGTCCTCGGTCGGCATCCCCGCCTGGCCCTCCGTCCCGCACGGCCAGGACTGGAAGACGGGCGTGTGCCGCGCCCTGGGCTGGCCGGAGAACACGGGCGCCGCCTGGCAGCGGATCCTCTCCTGCGTGCACTCCTACAAGGACCTGGAGCCGGCGCTGCTGGGCCGGGTCGAGGAGCTGATCGACTTCGTCACGGCCGGCGGTGGGGCCTGACCGCGGGAAGCGTCCCGAAGTCGGTGGTGTCCAGCTCGGTGCCGAGCGGCTCCAGCGGCACGGGGTCGCCGAACTCGGTGATCCGCTGCACCGCGTAGTCGGCCTCCTCACCGGCGCCGACGGGCTCGGTGAGCAGGACGCAGCGGGCGTCGTACGGGTCGATGATCACGTACGCGGGGGCACCCCCGGCGGCGTAGATGGAGCGCTTCAGGCCGTAGTCACGGTCGGCGCTGCGCAGGGAGACCACCTCAAGCAACAGGGTCACGTCCGAAGCGGGCACGAGCCATCCGGAACGCCGGCATCGTCCGCGCTCGATCACCACCAGGTCGGGCTGCGGCTTGCTGACCTCCCCCGGGAACGCGAGGTGCTGTGTCGCGAATCCGCGCCAGCGGTCGCGCGGAATCTGGCCGATCACCTCGCTGACGATCCTGTTGTGGACGATATCCGTCCCGCCGCTCAGCAGGATTTCCCGGCGCAGGAGCTCCGCCCGGAAGCCCTCTGGAGGCTCGAACTCCGCGAAGTACTCCTCGATGTCCTGATCGTGCACTGTGGCCAGCCGCCCAACTATCCTTGTCTGCCGATGTATTGCGGCAGCCTAGGAACGGCGTTGCCCGGCGGACCGGGTCTCGGGGGGAGATCACTCAGCCGAGTGATCAGTCCACCAGATCCCGCACCACCGCATCCGCCAGCAGCCGCCCCCGGAGGGTCAGCACGGCGCGCCCCGCCTCGTACGGGGCGGGCTCCAGCAGGCCGTCGGCCAGGGCGCGGGCCGCCGCCTTCGCCCCCGCCGGGGCGAGGATGTCCAGGGGGCAGCCGTCCGAGAGGCGCAGCTCCAGGAGGATGCGTTCGACGCGGCGGTCCTCGTCGGAGAGGAGTTCGCGGCCGGCGCCCGGGGAGCGGCCTTCGGAGAGGGCCTGGGCGTAGGCGCCGGGGTGTTTGACGTTCCACCAGCGGACGCCGCCGATGTGGCTGTGGGCGCCGGGGCCGGCGCCCCACCAGTCGGCGCCGGTCCAGTAGAGCTCGTTGTGGCGGCAGCGGGCGGCGTCGGTGGTGGCCCAGTTGGAGACCTCGTACCAGGTGAAACCGGCCGCGGTGAGGCGTTCCTCGGTGATGAGGTAGCGGTCGGCGTGCACGTCGTCGTCGGTCATCGGGACCTCGCCGCGGCGGATCCGGCGGGCCAGCTGGGTGCCCTCCTCGACGATCAGGGCGTAGGCGGAGACATGGTCGGGGCCGGCGCCGATCGCGGCGTCCAGGGAGGCGCGCCAGTCGTCGTCGGACTCGCCCGGGGTGCCGTAGATCAGATCGAGGTTGACGTGCTCGAAGCCTGCCGCGCGGGCCTCGGCGACACAGGCCTCGGGGCGGCCGGGGGTGTGCGTACGGTCGAGGATCTTCAGGACGTGCTGCCGCGCGCTCTGCATGCCGAAGGAGACCCGGTTGAAGCCGCCCGCGCGCAGTTCGTCCAGATAGCGGGGGCCGACGGACTCCGGGTTGGCCTCGGTGGTGATCTCCGCGTCCGGCGCGAGGCCGAATTCCTCGCGGATCGCGGCCAGCATCCGGCCGAGATCGGCGGCGGGCAGCAGGGTCGGGGTGCCGCCGCCGACGAAGACCGTCTCGACCGGCCGCGGGTCGTCGCCCAGCACCTTGCGGGCCAGCCGGATCTCGTCGACGACGGTGTCGGCGTAGTTGTCGCGGGAGGCCAGGGCGCCGCCGGAGCCGCGCAGCTCGCTCGCGGTGTAGGTGTTGAAGTCGCAGTAGCCGCAGCGGGTCGCGCAGTACGGCACATGCAGATAGAAGCCGAGGGGCCGCCCGGCGGTCCCGCCCGGCGTATGACCGGGCAGCGCCCCGTCCTCGGGCATCGGCTCACCATCAGGCAGTGCGGAAGGCATGGGATCCATTGTCCGTCATGGCGGGGCGCCGTCCGTCCGGCGCCGCTGTGCCTCAGGACACCCCGGGCGGCGACGCCTGGAGGACCAGCAGGGCCAGGTCGTCATCGGGCGGGGTGGGGCCGAAGGCGTGCACGGTGCTGCGGATGTGGTCGGCGAGGGCGGTGGCGCCCAGGCCGGCGCCGGCGGCGAGCGCGGTGGCCAGTCCGTCCTCGTCGTCGAAGAGCCGCCGCCCCGAGCGCCGCTCGGTCACCCCGTCGGTGACGCACAGCAGCGTCTCCCCTGGGCAGAGGTCAAACGATTCGCTTACGTACGACGCGTCCTCCACCACCCCCAGCAGCATTTGCGGCGCAGCCACGATCCGGACCGCGCCGTCCATGCCCAGCACCAGCGGCAGCGGGTGCCCGGCGCTGGCGAGGGTGCAGCGGGCGCCGCCGGAGCCACCGGGGTACGGGACGATCTCGCCGTAGAGCAGGGACAGGAAGCGGGCCTGTTCGCCCTCCTCGCGGATCTCGACCGGTGCCTCGGCCCCGGCACCGGCCGCCGCCACCGCCGCCGCCACCGCCGCGACCGAGTCCGCGGCCTCCCGCGCCATGGTCTTGTTGAGCCGGTCGAGCACCGCCGCGACGCCGAACCCGTCGCGGGCCAGCAGCCGCAGCACGGGCCGGGCCAGCCCGGTCACCGCGGCCGCCTCCGGGCCGCTGCCGCAGACATCGCCGAGCGCGAAGCACCAGCGGCCGTCCCCGGCGTCGAAGAGGTCCCAGAAGTCGCCGCCCGCCCAGGCGCCCTCGCGCGGCTCGTAGACCACCGCCGACTCCACCCCGGGCACCCGCGCCCGCCCCCGGGGCAGCAGCCTGCGCTGCAGGACCTGACTGATGCGCTCCTGGCGGCTGTAGGCGCGGGCGGTGGCGACCGCGCGGGCGGCCCGGCGGCACAGGTCCGCGATCAGCGCGACCACCTCGTCGGGGAAGTGCGGCATCCCGCCCCGTCCGAGCAGCAGGGTGCCGAGCCGCCGTCCGCCGGCGACCAGGGGGCAGGCCAGTGCGGCGCCGCCGGGGCCGTGGCCGCCCGGTTCGTACGGCCAGGGCCAGGGCACGATCCCCGGCGCGCTGCCGGACGCGCCCTCGCCCGGGAGTTCCGGCGGCTGCTTCTCCAGCGCCGTACGCAGTGCGTCGATCCGGCTCTCGCTGGTGTGCCAGACACCGGCCAGCCGCTGCTCGTCACCGGCCGCGGCGATCCCCCGGCCGGGTGCCCCGCCGTCGCCGTCGTACAGCCACACCGCGCACCACTCGGCGAGCCGGGGCACGATCAACTGGGCGGCGAGCGCGGCGACTTGGTCGGCGTCGAGCTGGCCGGAGAGCAGATCGGAGGCCTCGGCGAGGAAGGAGAGGGCGCCGTTGTCGACCCGGCCGCCGCCGGATTCCGGGCGGGCGGCCCGGCGCGGTGCCGGGGCGAGCAGCTCGGCGGTCCGCAGCTCACGCTGGAGCAGCTGGTTGTCGAGGGTGAACTCCGGCTCGCGCCACCCGGCGCCGCCCGCGGTCCCTACGGGCAGCCGGAACCAGACGGTCTTCATGGCCCGGCGGTAGGTGACGCCCCAGGATTCCGCGACCGCGCTGATCAGTTGCAGTCCGTGACCGCCGTTCTCGGACGCGGCGCTCTCCGCGCGGGCGCGGACCGGCTGGGTGGGGTGGTGGTCGGAGACCTCGATGACGATGCCGGGGCCGGACGCGCCGTCGGCGTCGGCTCCCGGGGCGGGCGCCGCTTCCCGGTGCGGCGCCTCGTACGCCTCCCGGTCGCGGCCCCGGCGCGGCTCCGCGTCCCCGTACGACTCCGCGCCCCCGCCCCGCCCGGCCTCCGGGTCCAGCCGGCAGCGCAGCTCGACGGTGGTACCCGCGTGCACGACCGCGTTCGTCACCAACTCGCTGACCAGCAGCACCGCTTCCTCCACGAGCCGGTCGGTCAGACCCTCCGCACCGGCCGGCCGCCGGTCGGCCCAGTCGGCGAAGGTGGCCCGGACGAAGCGGCGGGCGGCGGCAGCGGCCTGCGGATCACCGGGCAGGCTGACCCGACAGGAGCGGGCGGCGGGGCCGTCGGCAGGCCCGGCCGCGGGTCCGCCGGGGAACCCGTCCGCCCTCGTCGTGCGCGCCGCCGTGACGTCGTCGTCCCGTGGAGACGAAGTGGTCGTCCTCATTGAGCAACTCCCGAGCAGCTCCGCTACAGCGCCGGATGCGCCAACGACAGAGTGACAGAACGAGCGCAGCCATAAGCACTGAGTCACAGAAGTGGGTGGTCGCGGCCACCAATTCGGCTGACGCGCCGCGGGAGTTGGCCGACGGGTGAAGGACGGGCGAAGGACGGACGACGGGCGGCCGCGGGGACGAGTCGGGCTGCCGCGGTGGTTCCCGCGGCAGCCGGATCTCACTCGTACGGGCAGGGCGGTACGGAGCAGGGCAGTAATGGGGCAGCCAGGTCAGCCTCGCCCCGTACGGCTACGCCTCCCGCGACCCCGCATACATCTCGTCGAGCAGATCCTTGAACGTCCGCTCCACCACAGGCCGCTTGATCTTGAGGCTGGGGGTCACCTCACCGTGCTCGATGTCCAGGTCACGCGGCAGCAGCCGGAACTTCCGGATCTGCTGCCAGCGCTGGAGCCCCTCGTTGACCCGCTCGACATAGCCGTCGATCAGCTCCCGGACCCGGTCGGTGGCGACGACCTCGGCGTACGTCTTGCCGCTCAGGCCGTGCTCCTGCGCCCAGGTCATGATCGTCGGCTCGTCGAGGGCGATCAGCGCGGTGCAGAAATTCCGGTTGGCGCCGTGCACCAGCACATTGGAGACGAACGGGCAGACCGCCTTGAACTGGCCCTCCACCTCGGCCGGTGCGATGTACTTGCCGCCCGAGGTCTTGATCAGGTCCTTCTTGCGGTCGGTGATCCGCAGATAGCCGTCCGGGGAGAGCTCGCCGATGTCGCCGGTGTGGAACCAGCCGTCCGCCTCCAGGACCTCGGCGGTCTTGTCGGGCAGGCCGTGGTAGCCCTCCATGATGCCGGGGCCGCGCAGCAGGATCTCGCCGTCCTCGGCGATCCGGACCTCGGTGCCGGGCAGCGGCTTGCCGACCGTGCCGGTGCGGTACGCCTCGCCGGGGTTGATGAAGCTGGCGGCGCTGGACTCCGTCAGGCCGTAGCCCTCCAGGATGTGGATGCCGGCGCCGGAGAAGAAGTAGCCGATCTCCGGGGCGAGCGCGGCCGAGCCGGAGACCGCGGCGCGCAGCCGGCCGCCGAAGGCATCCCGCAGCTTGCTGTACACGAGCGCGTCGGCGATCTTGTGCTTGGCGGCGAGCGCGAACGGCACCGAGGCGCTGCCCGTACGGCGGAAGTTGTCCTGGGAGGTCTTGGCGTACTCGCGGGCCACCTCGGCCGCCCACTGGAAGATCTTGTACTTGGCGCCGCCGCCCGCCCGCGCCTTCGCCGCGACACCGTTGTAGACCTTCTCGAAGATCCGCGGCACGGCCGCCATGTAGGTGGGCCGGACCACCGGCAGATTCTCGATGATCTTGTCGACCCGGCCGTCCACGGCGATCACCTGGCCGGTCGCGATCTGCCCGGCGGTGAGCACCTTGCCGAAGACATGCGCCAGCGGCAGCCAGAGGTACTGCACATCGTCCTCATGGACGAGCCCCGTCGACTGGATCGCACGGGCCAGATACGACCAGCAGTCGTGCGGCAGCCGGACGCCCTTGGGACGGCCGGTGGTCCCGGAGGTGTAGATGAGCGTGGCCAGCTGGTCGGCGCGCAGTGCGGCGACCCGCTCCTTGACACACTCCGGGTGCTCCTCCAGATAGGCGGTGCCGCGCTTCTCCAGCTCGGCGAGGGTGAGCACCCAGCCCTCCGGATCGCCCTCGGCGGGCTCCGCGCCCTTCTCGTCGATGACGACGACATGCGCCAGCTCGGGCAGCTCCGCGCGCCGCTCGCGCGCCTTGGCGAGCTGTCCGGCGTCCTCCGCGATCAGCACCCGGCTGCCGGAGTCGGCCAGGATGTAGGCGGTCTCCTCGGCGTTGGTGCTGGGGTAGACCGTGGTGGTGGCGGCGCCGGAGCAGAGCACCCCGAGGTCGGCGAGGATCCATTCGACGCGGGTGTTGGAAGCGAGCGCCACCCGTTCCTCGGGGCGTACGCCGAGCGCGATGAGCCCGGCGGCGATGGCATAGACCCGGTCCGCGGCCTGGGCCCAGCTGATCGCCTTCCAGTCGTCCGGGCCCTGCCCCGCGGCAGGGGGGACCGGGTAGCGATAGGCCTCGATATCGGGCGTGGCCGCTACCCGCTCCAGGAAGAGATGTGCCACCGAAGGCGGCCGGTTTTCGATCAGCGTGTGGATGTCCGTCACGGCGTCCTCCGGGGCCCGCTTCGTTGCTGGTGACTCGCGAGTAACCTTTGAGCAGTGATCAGACTAGAGCGCGATCCGCCGACGCGTAAGGGGCTGCGACCTACCGGTTCATGATGCGACCGATGCGATAGGTGCACGTAGCACACACAAAGCCCGATAGCGCTCCGCACTGCTCACCCCCACCAGATCACACGGGGTGGGGGCAGCGATCACGCCGGGTGGGCAGTAGCCCCGATGCGTGCCGCCTCCGGCGTCGCACCGCCCCTTCAGCCCGGTGGGCGGCCACCCCGGAGACCGGCCCCGGCGACGCCCGACCCGAAAGCCGGCAGGGCGCCGGCCCCGCCATGGGGACCGACGCCCTGCCGCCACCGCTTCGCGGCCGCCGTCACCGGCTGCGCGCTCCGTCACGGGCTGCGCGCTCCGTCACCGGCTGCGCGGCTACTTCTTCGCCTTCGCGTCGCCGTCGGAGTCCGAGGACAGCACCGCGATGAAGGCCTCCTGCGGGACCTCGACGCTGCCGACCATCTTCATCCGCTTCTTGCCTTCCTTCTGCTTCTCCAGCAGCTTCCGCTTACGGGAGATGTCACCGCCGTAGCACTTGGCGAGGACGTCCTTCCGGATGGCGCGGACCGTCTCACGGGCGATGACCCGGCTGCCGATGGCGGCCTGGATCGGCACCTCGAAGCTCTGCCGCGGGATCAGCTCGCGCAGCTTGGCGACCAGCCGCACGCCGTACGCGTACGCCTTGTCCTTGTGGCAGATCGCGGAGAACGCGTCGACCTTGTCGCCGTGCAGCAGGATGTCGACCTTGACCAGGTCGGCGATCTGCTCGCCGGTGGGCTCGTAGTCCAGCGAGGCATAGCCGCGGGTCTTGGACTTGAGCTGGTCGAAGAAGTCGAAGACGACCTCGGCGAGCGGCAGGGTGTAGCGGATCTCGACGCGGTCCTCGGAGAGGTAGTCCATGCCGAGGAGGTTGCCGCGGCGGTTCTGGCACAGCTCCATGATCGCGCCGATGAACTCGCTCGGCGCCAGGATCGTGGCCCGGACGACCGGCTCATGCACCTTGTCGATCTTGCCCGTCGGGAACTCGCTCGGGTTGGTGACCTCGTGCTCGGTGCGGTCCTCCATGTCGACGCGGTAGACCACGTTCGGCGCGGTGGCGATCAGATCGAGCCCGAACTCGCGCTCCAGGCGCTCCCGGATCACCTCCAGGTGCAGCAGGCCCAGGAAGCCGACGCGGAAACCGAAGCCCAGGGCCGCGGAGGTCTCCGGTTCGTAGACCAGCGCGGCGTCATTGAGCTGGAGCTTGTCGAGGGCGTCGCGCAGCTCGGGGTAGTCGGAGCCGTCCAGCGGATACAGCCCCGAGAACACCATCGGCTTCGGGTCCTTGTAGCCGCCCAGCGGCTCCTCGGCTCCCTTGTTGAGCTGGGTGATCGTGTCACCCACCTTGGACTGCCGGACGTCCTTCACACCGGTGATCAGATAGCCGACCTCACCGACGGACAGTCCGTCGGCGGCCTTCATCTCCGGGGAGTTCGTGCCGATTTCCAGCAGCTCGTGCGCGGCGCCGGTCGACATCATCCGGATGCGCTCGCGCTTGCTGAGCGTGCCGTCGACGACCTTCACATAGGTCACGACACCGCGGTAGGCGTCGTAGACCGAGTCGAAGATCATCGCGCGGGCGGGGGCGTCCTTGACACCGACCGGGGCCGGCACCTCGCGGACGACCTTGTCCAGCAGCTCGGCGACGCCGACGCCGGTCTTGGCGGAGACCCGCAGGACGTCCTCCGGCTCGCAGCCGACCAGATTGGCCAGCTCGGCGGCGAACTTCTCGGGCTGCGCGGCCGGCAGGTCGATCTTGTTGAGGACGGGGATGATCGTGAGGTCGTGCTCCATCGCCAGGTACAGGTTGGCGAGGGTCTGGGCCTCGATCCCCTGGGCGGCGTCGACGAGGAGGATGCAGCCCTCGCACGCGGCGAGCGAGCGGGAGACCTCGTAGGTGAAGTCGACGTGGCCCGGGGTGTCGATCATGTTGAGGATGTGGGTCGTCCCACTTGCCTCTTCACCCTCGGAGGGGTCCCAGGGCAGCCGGACCGCCTGGGACTTGATCGTGATGCCGCGCTCGCGCTCGATGTCCATGCGGTCGAGGTACTGCGCGCGCATCTGCCGCTGGTCGACGACACCGGTGATCTGAAGCATCCGGTCGGCGAGCGTCGACTTGCCGTGGTCGATGTGCGCGATGATGCAGAAGTTACGGAGGAGGGCCGGATCGGTACGGCTCGGCTCCGGCACGTTCGTAGGGGTCGCGGGCACGCAGGGTCCATTCAGTGAACGCGGGTAGGCGGGACTCGGGTATTGACGTCTCCCCCCATCGTCCCATGAGCGAGGGGCTCGGTCCGGTTTGGGCGGGGCGGGCAGGGGGCGGACGGCCGTCGAGCGGGGGATCGGGACGGCGTCCGGGCGGTGGGTCCGGTCCGGTTTGGGAGGCCGTAGACCCTGCTGGTAGCCTGGTCCACTGCGCTTCGTGCCCTCTCTCGTACGAGGCGCCACTCGAAACTCCAACGAACCTGAAAAGGCTCTTTCGTGGCGAACATCAAGTCCCAGATGAAGCGGATCAAGACCAACGAGAAGGCTCGTCAGCGCAACAAGGCTGTCAAGTCCACTCTGAAGACCGCGATCCGTCGCACCCGCGAGGCCGTGGAGGCCGGTGACCTGCAGAAGGCCACCACCGCCCAGGCCGCCGCTGCCAAGACGCTCGACAAGGCCGTCAGCAAGGGTGTCATCCACAAGAACGCCGCCGCCAACAAGAAGTCGGCGCTGGCGAAGAAGGTCGCGTCCCTCAAGGGCTGACCCTCTCCGGAAGAAGATCTCCGGCCTCACCAGGCCCGATCTTCATCCCCCCGCAATACCAAGCAGCACCCCTGCCGACAGGGACCCAGCGGCCCCTCTCTCCGCTCCCTGCCCGGTGCACCACCGCGCCGCACACGGCCTGCGTTCGCCACGCGGGTGCGGCGCAACCCGGCTCCGGCGGCCATCATGGCCGACGAAGCCGCAACAGCTTGATACAAGGGCCCCGCCTTCCCCTTCCCCAGGGATGAGGCGGGGCTTTTTGCTGTGTGAGCTTTCCGCACCGCGCCGCCCGGCCCCGTCCGGTGTCCGGCGTCCGGCGTCCGCACCGCAGGATCCGTACGCGCAGCAGACTTCGTCGGCAGACGCCGTCACAGGTCGTCGGCAGACGCCGTCGCAGGGGTCGGCCATGGCCGGTGGATACGGCTATTCGGTGGGCGGCGCATCCGTAGGGGCACCGGCTGGCGCCTCCGTGGGGGCACCGGGTGCTCGGGGCGGCGCGGGCCGGGGTCTCGGGGCTGTCCAGCACGGGTCCTTTGAGGGGCTCGCGCGCGGCGCAGGGTGCGGGTAGCTGTTCGGGCATGCGGGCACGATGCCGGGTGCGGTCCTGGTGCGCGGCGCGGGCGTCACAGCCCCGGTGAACGTCTCGCGCTCCCTATGCGGGGCCGGTGCGGGGCGCGGGCGCGGTCCCGGCTAGAGCGCGCTGAGCGCACGCCCTGGCATGGCCCGCCGCCTCACTACCGCCCCAGGCCCGGGGCGCCCGGCGGGCGCCTCAGCGCGACCGGGCCGCCCGTGCGATCGTCACGACGGCTTTCTCCAGGGCGTACTCGGGATCGTCGCCGCCGCCCTTCACCCCCGCATCGGCCGCCGCCACCGCGCGCAGCGCCGTGGCCACGCCGTCCGCCGACCAGCCGCGCATCTGCTGCCGTACCCGGTCGATCTTCCACGGCGGCATGCCCAGGTCGCGGGCCAGGTCGCCGGGGCGGGCGCCGCGCGGGGCGGAGGCCAGCTTGCCGATGGCGCGGACGCCTTGGGCCAGCGCGCTGGTGATCATGACGGGGGCGACGCCGGTGGCGATCGCCCAGCGCAGGGCCTCCAGCGCCTCGGCGGCCCGGCCCTCGACGGCACGGTCGGCGACGGTGAAGCTCGATGCCTCCGCCCGGCCCGTGTAATAGCGCGCCACGACGGCCTCGTCGATCGTGCCCTCGACATCGGCGGCCAACTGCGCACACGCCGATGCCAACTCACGCAGATCGCTGCCGATCGCGTCCACCAGCGACTGGCATGCCTCAGGCGTCGCCGAACGCCCCGTCGCACGGAACTCGCCCCGTACGAAGGCCAGCCGGTCGGCCGGCTTGGTCATCTTGGGGCAGGCCACTTCCCGCGCCCCGGCCTTACGGGCCGCGTCCAGCAGGCCCTTCCCCTTGGCGCCACCGGCGTGCAGCAGCACCAGCGTGATCTCCTCGGCAGGCGAGCCCAGATACGCCTTGACGTCCTTGATGGTGTCCGCCGACAGGTCCTGGGCGGCCCGCACCACGACGACCTTGCGCTCGGCGAAGAGCGAGGGGCTGGTCAGCTCGGCGAGAGTGCCGGGCTGCAGCTGATCGGGGGTGAGGTCGCGCACATCGGTGTCCGCATCGGCCGCGCGGGCGGCCGCCACCACCTGCTGCACCGCGCGGTCCAACAGCAGGTCTTCCTGGCCCACCGCGATCGTGACGGGGGCGAGCGGGTCATCGTGAGCTGTCTTCCTGGCCATCGCGGTCCAGCATCCCACGTGCCACTGACAACCCGGCCCGGACGCTCAACCGGCCCGGACACTCACCGGGCCGGACCCCTGCCGGACCGGGCAGCCCTCCCGCTGTCGGACAATGTCCGGGTGAATGACGCAGCCCCACACCACCCCGATGTACGACCTGTGCGCCACGTCCTGGTGCTGCCCGACCGCGACGCGGCAGAGGAGGTGGCCGAAGCCCTGACCGAACGTTTCGGTGTCACCGAGGAGCCCCAGCTCGTACGGGACGCCCTGGCCGGTGAGGACGACGCCGAGGACGCGCAGTGGCTCGTGGTCGTCGAGGACCCGGACGCCGCTCACGATCCCGTGCGGCTGCACGACCTCGCGGCGGAGTACGAGGGCTGGCGCGAGGCCGAGTAGCGACCGGCCACGCGCCCTTCCTCACGGCCGGATGACGGGGCGGCCGGACGACGGGGCGGCCAGACAACGGGGCGGCCGGACGACGGGGCGGCCGGACGACGGGCCGCTACGCGCGCCCCTCGGCTCCGGCCTCAGGCGGCGGCACCGCGCCCACCACGGGCTCCCGGTCCAGCACGATCCCGAAGTGCTCCCGGTAGGCGGCGAGGATCTCGTCAGCAGCTACCGGGCGCTCCTCGCGGGCACCGTCCACGGCACTGGTCACGAGCGTCCGGCCGGAGAGCGTGATCCGGCCGGTCTCGGTCAGCCGTGAGCACACCAGGGACTGGGTGAAGTGCGATGCGGGCGAGGTCCGGTTCCACCAGCAGCCGACCTCGAAGTCGGCGTAGGCGCGCGGACGTTGTTCGAGGCGGTACTGCGGGGAGCCGTCCCTCAGGACATCGAGATCACCGTCCCCCGTCTCCTCGATCCGGAACACCCCGCCGGGATCGGCCTGCTCGGCACGGCTGTCCCAGCGCAGGGGAAAATGACTGTGCCTGCCGAAGCCGACGTCCGCGAGCCACGGCCCACCGGGTGTCTGGACGCGCAGCGCAAGGTGGTCATACGGAATCCCAAGCCTCCCCTCGGCGCCGAACACCCGCGCGGACAACAGCTCGACCTCGTATCCCAGCGCACCCAGCAGCATCGCGAACGCGCCGTTGAGCTCGTAACAGAAGCCGCCGCGCCGGGCACCGACGATCTTGTCGAGCACCGGCTGCTCCGCGAGCACGATCTCCTCGCCGAGGTGGATGGAGAGGTTCTCGAAAGGGACGGTGCGCAGATGGTTGAGGTGCAGCGCATGCAACGCGTCGGCGTCGGCGGAAGCCGGGCGTTCGACCCCGATCCGCTCCAGGTAGGCATCAGTGCCAGCGGTATCCATCAGGTGTGCGTCCTCTCCGCAGCAAACCAGCGGCGGTCCGTTCCACCGCCGAGGCGGGCGTACCGGCCATCACATCGGCAAGGCTCTGCGCGGCCAACTCACGCCGCCAGCCGAGCGGCGGGCACGGGCCCGTCCCCTTCGGGCCAGGCCAGCGCCACACAGCAGCGTGGGCCCCGCTCGACGCCTTCACCCATCCTCATGATCTGGAGTCTATAGATGCTGGTTCCCTGATTTTCCTCCATTTGTTCGATTGCTGTGATCACGCGGGGGCGCCGCAGGGCCGAGGCCATGGGGGCGGGCGGCGGGGCAACCGGGGGGCCGAGGCAGGGCGGGCCACGGGGGCGAGGCAGGCCCCGCCTCGGGTGGCGATTCGGACGGCTTCGCAGGGGACCGCTCAGGTGGCCTCTCGGGTAGCCTCTCGTGGTGCGTCTGAGGTCTCGTCTCAGGTGGCGTGTGGCTGCGGGACCGGAGCGTTTCCTGGAGCGGCGGCAACCTGCCAACCGTGCGTCGGGGTGAGGCGCTCCAAGGTGCGTACGGCCCCGGATTCCCGGGCCGTTGGCCAGGCGGGCCTTGACGACCCGGTGGCCGGTGACCGTGGCGGACAGCCCGGCCGTCGTGCCGAGGATCGCGATGGCCCCGTCGGTGTCTGTACGCAACACCCGGGCGCCCTGGGCGCGGAGGGCCGCGATGGTGCGGGGCGCCGGATGGCCGTACGGGTTGTCGGCACCGCAGGAGATCAGCGCCAGGCGCGGCGCGAGCCGCTGCATCAACGGCGGGTCCTGATAGGCGGAGCCGTGATGTGCCACCTTCAGGACATCGACGCCACCGAGCTCGGGGTGCGCCGCTAACAACCCCTGCTGTGCAGGCGGTTCGAGGTCCCCGAGCAGCAGAAGGGTCAGCCCTCCCGTACGCACCAGCAGAGTGACACTGGCGTCGTTGGGGCCGTCGAAGGGGTTGGGGCCGGCGGGGCTGTCGGAAGTATCGGGAGTGTGCGGACTGCCGGGGCCGTAGGTGGGAACGCCGGGGCCGGGAAGAGCGGGCGGGGCGGGTGGCCAGAGGACCTCCCAGGTCAGCGGGCCCAAGCGGCGGCGCTCCCCCGGGGTGGCACGGACGATCGGTACTCGCGCCGCCGCAGCCGTACTGCGCACGAACTGCGCCTGCCCCGGAGGTTCTTGCAGCGTGGTGGTCTCGATCGCGCCGACCGAGCGCCCGCGGAGCGCGCCCGGGAGGCCGTCCACATGGTCGGCGTGGAAGTGCGTCAGAACGAGAAGGGGGATACGGCGGACGCCGAGGTCGGTCAGGCAGCGGTCGATGGCCTGGGGCTCGGGCCCGGTGTCCACCACCAGCGCCGTACCGTCGCCGGCGGCCAGCACCAGGCCGTCGCCCTGTCCGACGTCACAGACCACGGCTCGCCAACCCGGCGGCGGCCAGCCGGTGATGATGCGGGTGAACGGTGCCGGGCGGCACACCGCCAGGATCAACGCCAGCGCACAGAGCACACACAACCAGGGGCGGCGCAGCACCCTGCGGCCGACCGGCACCAGCACCACCAAGGCGGCCGCCAGCGCCAGCCCACCGGCCCAGCCGCCCGGCCAGGCGAACTCCGCCCCCGGCAGCGCCGCTCCCGTACGGGCGACACCGGCGATCCACTCGGCCGGCCAGCCCGCGCACCACGCCAGCGCCTGCGCGACCGGCGGCACGATCGGAACCATGGCGAGGGCCGCGAAACCCAGAACCGTCGCAGGTGCCACCGCCAGTTCGGCCAGCAGATTGCAGGGCACGGCAACCAGGCCCACCCGGGCCGCCAGCACGGCGACGACGGGTGCGCAGACCGCCTGAGCGGCAGCAGCGGCGGCGATCACCTCGGCGAGACGGGGCGGCACCCGGCGCCGTTGAAGTGCGGCGCTCCACCTCGGCGCGAGCAGCAACAGTGCGCCGGTCGCCAGGACAGACAGCAGAAAGCCGTAGTTGCGGGCGAGCCAGGGGTCGTAGAGCACGAGCAGCAGGACCGCGGCGGCGAGCGCGGGGAGCAGCGAGCGGCGGCGTCCGGTGCCGATGGCGAGCAACGTGATCAGGCCACAGGCGGCAGCCCGCAGCACGCTCGGGTCCGGGCGGCACACCACGACGAACGCGAGGGCGAGCATGCCGCCGATGACCGCCGTGCTGCGCAGCGACAGCCCGAGGCGCGGCGCCAGCCCACGGCGCTCGGCACGGGTCGCCAGATGCGGCGGGCCGATGAGCAGGGCGAGCACAATCGTCAGATTGCTGCCGGACACGGCCAGCAGATGCGTCAGGTCGGTGGCCCGGAAGGCGTCATCCAGATCCGGCGGCACACGCGAGGTGTCCCCCACCACCAGGCCCGGCAACAACGCTCGGGCATCGGGCCCCAGCCCGCCGGTGACCTCGCGCAGCCCGGCACGCAGGCTCCCCGCCAACCGCTGCAACGCATCCGGCGCACCCACCTTCACCGGCGCCGCATCGGCCGTGACCCGCAGCACGGCGGCCACCTGATCGCCCGACAACAACGGCGGCGCCACCCGCGCCACGACCCGAATCCGAGTCGACGGCAGCAACCCCCGCCACTCCGACGCGATGCCCTCACGAACGCCGACACGATCTTCTTCTCCCGGCTGACGCGGGGCGACGACTGGCCTCTGCCCGCTGGTGACGGAAGCCTGCGAGGCGGCGACCGGGGCCTGCGCGGCCGTGACCAAGGGCTGCGGGGCAAGGACCGAGCCCGCGGTCGCTGCGTCCCCCGCGATCGCTGCGCCCCCGGGGTTCTGCCGGCCACCACGGCCCTCGGCTCGGTCGTGCTCGCCGCCCGCGCCGCCGCGCCCTCCTCCGGGCTGCTGTACGACCACCAGGGTGGGCGTGCGGACGGCGGTGATCTCGCCATTCGGCGCCGTGACCCGGACGGCATCGGCCGTGAACACCAGGACCTGGGGCGTCCGTTGGGATCCGCGCACCTTGGGCCGGGTCAGCCGCGGATCGCCGGTCACCTCCAGATCCACCGTGACCCGCGCATACTGCTCCGCAAACGCCGGGAGCGGCCCACGCCGCAGATCCGAGGCATGCAGCGCGGCAGACGCAGCCCCCGCCGCGGCACACAGCAACACCGCGGCCAGGGCCACAAACGAGCCGGCCGAACGGAGGCGGGGAGCGCGGCGGCGCCTGGGCGACTCCGTTCCAGGCCGACCGGATTCGGCCCGAGGGGCATCACCGGACTGCTCCTCCATCCCTTCTGGTTCACGCTCGTCCCTGCGCCGAACTACAGCCACCCGTAACGCGACGATCGCCAGCACCCCGGCCACGCCGCACGCCATCGCCACTCCCCCACCGGGGGTGCCCAGGCTGATCGCCGCGGCCGCCCAGGCAGCCAGTGCGGGCGCGACCAGACGCAGATCGGCCGGGCCCTCTTGATGCGGGTCCGAGGCACCGTGCGGCGATGCCGCCGCGCAGTGCACGGTGGCGCGAGGGCTGGTCACGGCACCACCAGGGGGCGCAGGTCAGCGAAACGGCGATCACCGATACCGGTCACCTGACGAAGCTGGTCCACCGAGCGGAACCCACCGTGCTGGCTGCGGAATTCGACGATGTGACGGGCCAGGACGGGGCCCACTCCCGGGAGGGAGTCAAGCTGTTGTTCGGTCGCCGTACTGAGACTGACCGGGCCGCCCGGCCCACCCCCGGCACCCGGCGGCGCACTCCCCGACCCGCCGGCCCCCACATCACCGGAACCGGTACCCGCACCGGCTCCGGCTCCGCCCCCGCCACCAGCCGCACCAGCCGCACCAGCCGCACCGACCACAATCTGTTCGCCGTCGGTCAGCAGCCGCGCCCGGTTGAGCCCACGGATATTCGCCCCGCGCAGCACGCCGCCCGCGGCCCGCAAGGCATCGACCACCCGCGACCCCGGCGGCATCCGCTGAATCCCGGGGTGCCGGACCTTGCCCGTGACATCGACGACCAGCTGGCGCCCCGCACCGCCCGGCGGGCCATTCGCCACCGCGCTCGCGGATGATGACACGGACGCCGAAGGCAGCGACGATGCCCGCGGGCCGGAGCCAGGTGCCCCTCCTGCCCGTTCTGCGGCCGGTGCCCGTACCGGCTCGGGGCGCCCCGACCAGAAGTGCTGCACGGCGAACCCCACAGCCACCACAAGCACCAGGACCAGGGCAGCGAGCGCTTTCGGATCGGTGCCACACCGTAACTGCACCCACAGCGGGAGCCGTTCGCGTACCGCACTCCACGCCCGCTCCCCACGGCGTGCGCCCGGTGGATCACCCCCTGGAGGCGGCGGCCCGGTCGCGGCAGCTTCCCCCGCGTCGCCGAAGATCGCCGCAACCCGGGCCCGCACCTTCTCCCGCTCCCACTCCCGCCGCTCCGCCCCGCCGGATGGGGCAGCGGCTCCATCCAGCGGAACGGAGCGAGCCGACCCGGACGACACAGACGACGCAGACAAGGAGCCCGAAGGAGCAGACGCCACCGAAGAGCCAAAGGAAGCCAAGGGAACCGAAGAGGCTGAAGAGGGCAAGGAGGCTGAAGAAGCCGAAGGCCCCGCCTCAGAAGCCGAAGGCCCCGCCCCCAGCCCCAAAGCCCCCGCCGACGCCGGAAATCCCCACGAAGCAGCTCGATACACGTTCATACCGACCGACGCTAAGCACCCCGCGCAGATCTCGCCGAGCAGCCTCAAATCCGGTGGATAGCACCCCAGTTGTGGATAACTCCGCCACCCACAGGAGACCCGGCCAACCCCTCCGCCCCTCTCACCGCGGTGACACCACAACCCCCAGCAACCCGGGACCCGTGTGCGCCCCGATCACCGCGCCCACCTCGCTCACATGCAGCTCATTGAGCCCGGTCACCCGCTCCCGGAGCCGCTGGGCCAGAGCCTCCGAGCGCTCCGCCGCGGCAAGGTGGTGGACCGCGATATCGACCTGCCCTCCACCCGCCCGCTCCTCGGCGATCTCCTCAAGCCGCGCGATGGCCTTGGACGCCGTACGGACCTTCTCCAGCAGCTCGATCCGCCCGTCGGCCAGTTGCAGAAGCGGTTTGACGGCGAGCGCGGAGCCCAGCAGCGCCTGCGCCGCGCCGATCCGGCCACCGCGGCGCAGATAGTCGAGAGTGTCGACGTAGAAATAGGCGGAGGTACCCGCCGCACGCTTCTCCGCCGCGGCGACCGCGTCGTCCACGTCCCCGCCGGCCTCCGCTGTCTCCGCCGCCGCGAGGGCGCAGAACCCGAGCGCCATCGCCACCATTCCGGTGTCCACGACGCGTACGGGGACCGGAGCTTCCTTGGCCGCCAGCACCGCCGCGTCGTAGGTGCCGGAGAATTCCGAGGAGAGGTGGAGCGAAACGATCCCGCTGACGCCGGTTGCCGCGACCTTGCGGTAGGTCTCCGCGAATGTCTCGGGGCTGGGCCGGGAGGTCGTCACGGCCCGGCGCTTCTGCAGCGCCTGTGCGAGGGATCTCGCGGAGATTTCGGTGCCCTCTTCCAGGGCCTGGTCCCCCAGGACGACGGTCAGTGGCACGGCCGTGATGTGGTGACGCTCGATAGCCGTCCGCGGCAAGTAGGCCGTGGAATCGGTGACGATCGCGACATGGCGGGACATGACAGGGAGGTTATCCGGGGATCCGGACGCCGCACAGTGCGGGCCCCTCCCCAAGATCCTCCAGGTTTACCCAAGGCTCTGCCAAGAGCCCACCGAGAGGTGCGGCCACCGAGGCTCTGGGCTGCGCGAGGGCGTCATGGCCGCCACTCTCTCCCCCCGGGGCCCCACCCCCACCCCACCCCTCGCCGCTCCTCCTCCTGCCGCTATGGCCTCATCTGGTCGTGTCCTCCGTCCGCGGTGCCTTCTGCCACGGGTAGGACGGCTGGGTGCGCGGGTCCCGGGCGGTGATCGCCGGCGGGTCCTCGGGGGTCGGGCCCCAGGAGCGGGCGGCGGCACCGGAAGGGCCGGCGGCGGCACCGGACCGTGCGTGCCCTTCGGTCGGCTGCCCTTGCCCGGGGCTCTTCGTCTCTCCCGGTACCGAGGCGCTCTGCGGGCGGTCCGGTACCGGGTCCCGCAGCGGGTCCGTGGCGTCCTCGACCCGGGTCCAGTGCCGCAGCGCCCCCGCCTCCACATCGATCTGGTCGCTCAGCGAGGCCAGATCGTCTTCCGCGAACCTGCGCGCGCGGTCGCGCGCGGCCCAGCGCAGCGACTCCGCGGAGTGCGTGATCCGCTCCAGGCGCTCCCGGAGGTCCGGGAGGCGGGCACCGATGGTGGCCCGGTCGGGCTCGCGTTCCAGCCGCTTGAGCTCGTCGTCCAGCTCATGGCCGTGGGCGCTCAGGCGCTCGAAGAGGCCGATCGCCTCGCTGAGGGAGGCGTCGTCCGGCGATCCCCCGCGCAGCACCTCCTGGGTGGCGCGCATGGAGGTGCGCAGCGAGAGCCGCAGCTGTGCCAGTTCGCCGACCACGCCGGGCTGGGCGATCTGCCGGGCCCGGAGGGTGGTGTCCTCGACGGTTCGGCGGGCCTGGGCGACCGTGCGGTCCACTCCGCGTTTGGCCGCCTTGACCGCCTTGACCGTGACGAAAACCCCGGCCAGAACGAACAGCACGAAGAGCAGTCCGATGATGGCGACGGCGGCTTCCATGGGCTCTCCCCAGATGTGTTGGCGGCGCCGGTTTCCGGCCCGCGCCCTGTACCTCCACGGTAAACGGCTCGGGCAGGCCGCGGGTTCCAAAAGAACCCCCAACCTGCCCGTAGGGGAAACCACCCATGGCGCTCACGGAGCACCGGCAGGGTCCCTCAGGACCCGCTGCCGGGCGCCCAGGACCTGCCCCGGGCGCCCGCCGTCGGCCTACGCCGGAACGATGTTCACCAGCTTCGGCGCCCGGACGATGACCTTCCGGATGCCCGCGCCGTCCAGCGCCGCGACCACGGCCGGCTCGGCCAGGGCCGTCGCCTCCAGGTCGGCGTCGGAGATCGACGGGGCGACCTCCAGGCGCGCCTTGACCTTGCCCTTGATCTGCACGACGCAGGTCACGGTCTCGTCCACGACGTACGCCGGGTCGGCCACCGGGAAGTCCGCGTGCACCACGGAGTCGGTGTGGCCCAGCTTGCGCCACAGCTCCTCGGCGATGTGCGGCGCCAGCGGGGCGATCAGCAGCACCAGCTGTTCCGCGACCGTGCGCGGGACCGGCGTGCCCGCCTTGGTCAGGTGGTTGTTCAGCTCGGTCACCTTGGCGATGGCGGTGTTGAAGCGCAGGTTCGCCATGTCCTGGCTGACCCCGTCGATCGCCTTGTGCAGGGCACGCAGCGTGGCCTCGTCCGGCTCGCTGTCGACGACGGTGACCTCGCCGGTCGCCTCGTCGACGACGTTGCGCCACAGGCGCTGCAGCAGGCGGTACTGGCCGACGACGGCCCGGGTGTCCCACGGGCGCGACACGTCCAGCGGGCCCATCGCCATTTCGTACAGGCGCAGGGTGTCCGCACCGTACTCGGCGCAGATCTCGTCGGGAGTGACGGCGTTCTTCAGGGACTTGCCCATCTTGCCCAGGACGCGGCTGACCTTCTCGCCCTGGTAGTAGTAGCCGCCGTCGCGCTCCTCGACCTCGGCGGCCGGGACGGCGATGCCGCGGCTGTCCCGGTAGACGAAGGCCTGGATCATGCCCTGGTTGTACAGCTTGTGGAACGGCTCGGACGACGAGACATGGCCCAGGTCGAACAGCACCTGGGACCAGAAGCGGGCGTACAGCAGGTGCAGTACGGCGTGCTCCGCGCCGCCCACGTACAGGTCGACGCCACCGGCCGGCTGCCCCTCGCGCGGGCCCATCCAGTACTGCTCGATCTCCGGGTCGACCAGTGCGTCGCCGTTGTGGGGGTCCAGGTAGCGCATCTCGTACCAGCACGAACCCGCCCAGTTGGGCATGGTGTTGGTCTCGCGGCGGTAGCGCTTGATGCCGTCGCCCAGGTCCAGGTCGACATGGACCCAGTCCTCGTTGCGGGACAGCGGGGTCTCCGGCTGGGTGTCGGCGTCGTCCGGGTCGAAGGTCCGCGGGGAGTAGTCCTCGACCTCGGGCAGCTCCAGCGGCAGCATCGACTCGGGCAGCGCGTGCGCCACACCGTCCTCGTCGTAGACGATCGGGAACGGCTCACCCCAGTAGCGCTGCCGGCTGAACAGCCAGTCGCGCAGCCGGAAGTTGACGGTGCCCTCGCCGATGCCCTGGGCGGCCAGCCAGTCGGTGATCTTCGCCTTGGCCTCGGTCACCCCCAGGCCGTCCAGCGAGATGTCCTTGCCGGACGAGTTGACGATCTTCGCGTCGTACGAGGCGAAGGCGTCGTCCCAGGTCGAGGGGTCGGTACCGCGGTTGTCCGACGGCTCGACGACACAGCGCATCGGCAGCTCGAAAGCGCGGGCGAAGGCGAAGTCGCGGCTGTCGTGGGCGGGGACGGCCATGATCGCGCCGGTGCCGTAGCCCATCAGGACGTAATCGGCGATGAAGACGGGGACCTGTTCGCCGCTGACCGGGTTGGTGGCGAAGGCGCCGGTGAAAACACCGGTCTTGTCCTTGGCCTCGGCCTGCCGCTCGACGTCCGACTTGGAGGCGGCCTGCTTGCGGTAGGCGGCAACGGCGTCGCCGGGGGTGGCGTGGCCGCCGGTCCACACGTCGTGGGTGCCCTCGGGCCAGGCGTCCGGGACGATCGGGCCGGTTCCGGTGCCGTTGTCGGCGCCGGCGACCAGCGGGTGCTCGGGTGCCAGCACCATGTACGTCGCGCCGAACAGGGTGTCCTGGCGGGTGGTGAAGACGGTGATCTTGTCGTCGCCCACCGGGAAGTCGACCCGGGCGCCCTCGGAGCGGCCGATCCAGTTGCGCTGCTGCAGCTTGATGGCCTCGGGCCAGTCCAGCGCGTCCAGGCCGTTCAGCAGCCGGTCGGCGTAGGCGGTGATGCGCATGTTCCACTGGCGCAGCTTGGCCTTGAAGACCGGGTAGTTGCCGCGCTCGGAGCGGCCGTCGGCGGTGACCTCCTCGTTGGCCAGCACCGTGCCCAGTCCGGGGCACCAGTTGACCGGTGCGTCCGAGGCGTACGCCAGTCGGTACTCGCCCAGGATGTTGGCCCGCTCGATGGGGCTCAGCTCGCTCCAGGCCCTCCCGTCGGGGGTCGGGCGGTGACCGGCCTCGAACTGGGCGGCCAGGGTGTCGATCGGGCGGGCGGCGTCCGCCTCCGGGTCGTACCAGGAGTTGAAGATCTGCAGGAAGATCCACTGGGTCCACTTGTAGTACGCCGGGTCGATCGTCTCGACCGAGCGGCGCGGGTCGTGGCCCAGGCCCAGGCGGCGCAGCTGGCGCCGCATGTTCACGATGTTGGCCTCGGTGGAGACCCGCGGGTGGGTGCCGGTCTGCACCGCGTACTGCTCGGCGGGCAGACCGAAGGCGTCGAAGCCCAGGGTGTGCAGGACGTTGTGGCCCGTCATGCGCTGGTGGCGGGCGTAAACGTCGGTGGCGATGAAGCCCAGCGGGTGCCCGACGTGCAGCCCGGCGCCCGACGGGTAGGGGAACATGTCCATGATGAACTTCTTGGGGCGGGCCACCGTCCCGGCGTCGCCCGCCAGGTCGCCCTTGGGGTTCGGGGCCTCGTAGGTCCCGTCCGCCGCCCAGAAGTCCTGCCAGCGTGCCTCGATGTCGGCGGCCAGCGCGGCCGTATAGCGGTGCGGCGCCGCCGTCTCGGGGGCACCTCCCGCACTTCCGGCAGCGGGGGAGTTGGTCGTCTCGCTCATCGTCCTCAAAGCTCCATCGATCGTCTCTGCCAGCGGAAGCGCGCCAGATCCCCGGCGCGCCGGAAACAAAAAGGCCCCTCGCACAGGAGGGGACGCCGCGCCGATGCCGACGGGTTCTGTCATCCGTCGGTACTGATCAGCGCGGCCCGCTAAGCAGAAGGCGTACGGCACGCATGGCGTCAGGGTACCGCAGGGCGTACGGGGCCCGCGCTGGGAACACCCCCATGCGGGCCCCGCCCCGGCTACCCCGGCCTCCCGCCGCCGCGCCACCGGGGGCACGGCCGACGCGGGGAGGCGGGGCCGCGCCCTGGTGTCAGGGGCGGTAGGAGCTCACATAGCCGACGCCGGGTGTACCCACCCCGGTGACGTCGTCGTAGCCGACGACCGCACGCAGGGAGCTGTCCTGGCCCAGGCTGCGCAGCGAGGTCGTGGTGCCCTTGCTCGCGTCGGTGCCGTTGACGTAGTCGACGCGGACGACCGCCAGGTCACGGCCGGCGCCCAGCGGGTGATCGGTGACGTCGTGGTAGGCGGCGGTGCCGTAGCGCTGGTAGATGCCGGGGTTGGCGAAGCCGAGGGCGACGCCGTGCCGGGCCTGCTGGGCGAGCGCCTGGATGCCGGCGATCACCGGGGCGGCCAGAGAGGTGCCGCCGATGCGGTACTCGTCGTAGCCGAGCGATCCGTCCGGCAGGGTCTGGGTCTGGCCGACCAGGAAGCCGGTGTTGGGGTCGGCGACCGCGGCGATGTCCGGGACGGTGCGCATCGCGCCGCCGCCGTTCGCCTTCGCGAGCCCGTCCGGAACGACTCCGCGCTGGTAGAAGGGCTGCGCGACGGTCTTGCTGGTGCCGCCACCCGCGCCGCCGTTGAAAGTGCCGGGGAAGCCGGTCCAGTCGTGGCCGTCCTGGGAGAGCGCCGCCTTCCGGGTGCCCCAGCCGGTCTCCCACTGGTACGCGTCGTGTTTGCCGACGGCCAGAGAGGTGCCGCCGACGGCGGTCGCCCACGCGGAGTTCGCCGGGGTGTCGACCTGTTTGGTGCCGGTGTTCGCGACCTCGTCACCGTTGTCGCCGGACGAGAAGTAGAAGCCGATGCCCTGCACCGCGCCCTGCTGGAAGATCTGGTCGTAGGCGGCGGCCACGTCCGGGGTCTCATTCGCCTCGATGTCGCCCCAGGAGTTGGAGACGATATCGGCGAGGTGCCCGTCGACGATCTTGCCGAGCGAGTCGAGCAGATCGTCGTCCATACAGGAGGCGCCGCCGACGTAGACGATGTCGGAGTCGGGGGCGACGGCGTGCACGGCCTCGACATCGAGGGTCTCTTCGCCGTACCAGCCGGCCGCGCCGCAGTCCTTGATGTGCGTGTAGTCCTCGGGAAGCACCTGGGAGAGCTGGCCGCGGCGGTAACGGGGGTCGCCGTTCCGGGCGGCGTAGGTGTCCGCGTCCTTGGCGATGGTCGGCGAGGCGTAGGCGTCGGTGATCGCCACGGTGACGTTCTTGCCGGTCCACTTCTTCGCCCCGTAGGCGGCGCGCAGCTGCCTGCCGGTATAGCCCTTGATCGCGTACGGCGCCTTGCTCCCGTAGGCGGACGGCAGCTTCTTGTCCGTCCTGGAACCGTAGTACGAGGAGAACGGGCCGGAGTTACGGAAGACACCTTCCGGCGGCGGCAGTTCACTGGAGTGGTGCCTGGCCATCCGGGGCGCGTTGTCCAGGCCGGTGACCGTCAGTACCGCGTCGGCCAGCGAGGCGGGCGCGGAGGCGGTGGCCGACGGGGCGTGGTAAGTGTGCCCGCCCTTGCGGTAATTGTGCAGGTCGACGGCGAAGGCGCGCTCGGCGGCGGCCGCGTCCCCCCGCACCGTCAGATACCGGTTGGTGGTGCCGGTGACCGTCAGGCCGGACGTCTTCAGCCAGTCGGTCACCTTGGCTATCTGGCCCTGTGTGGCGCCGTAGTGGGCACGCACCTGGGCGGGGCTCAGATACTTCCCGTACGCGGCGGAGTGCGGGTCGGACACGGCCCTCGCGCGCTCCGCGAGCCCCTTGGCGTCGCGGCCGGCCAGGTAGACGCGGGCGGTGACGGCCGCGGAGGCGGCGGTGGCGCCCTGGTCGGCCTGCCGGGTGGCCCACAGCGGCTTGGTGCCCAGCAGCGCGTGCCGGCCGCCGTCGTGGCCCGCGGCACCGGCGGCGGGCGCACCGAGCGCGAGCGCCCCGGCGACCAGCGGCAGCGTCGCGGCCCATGCCAGACCGGCGCGGGCGCGCGGTGATCTGGTGCGGCTTGATCTCATGGAACCCCCTGGGTGGCGATGCGGTGCGCTGTGGGGTGCCGCGCTGCGCCGTTGTGCCGGTGTGCGGCACCGCACAAGCGGTGAAGCGTGAGAGGTGAGGCTCACGCGATGCGCCACTCTTTCGGTGAACCGTTCATGTCAGGGACATGCGGTCACCAAGATGAGCCCAAGGAACGGCAAGGACTGGTCAGGAAGAAGCAGGAAGGAACACGGAGCGAACGGTCAACTCGCCATGGCGGACGCGCCACTGGCCGGATACCAGCGCAACGCCGGAAGCACTCCCGGCGGTTGCCCCCCGGGGCGCCCCCATGCCCCGTACACCCCGTAGGCACGCACACGACGAAGCGGGCCGCCCATTTCGGACGACCCGCTTCGTTCACTGTGGAGCTAAGGAGAATTGAACTCCTGACCTCCTGCATGCCATGCAGGCGCTCTACCAACTGAGCTATAGCCCCGTATTCTGTTCCCGCCCGGTTCCCCGCTGCGGCATCGCCTACATTACACGGACCTCCCCGGCTTCTGCCAAATCGTTCTGGCGGGGGCCCCGCGGTGCGACGCGCGGTACTGTCGGCGATCTGTGCCCGATTCGTCCTGGGGAGTCGTACGCCGTGACCGCGCTGGAGCTGGAGCAGTCCACCGACGCCGGCGGCGCCCACCCCGGCAGAGGCATCATCCGCCGGCACCCGACCCTCGCGGCCGCCCTCGGCTGCCTGGTCTCCTTCGCCGCCTTCTGGACCGTGCAGCGGCTGCTGAACGTGACCATGATCGACCTGATGGTCTACCGCGCCGAGGGGTTCACCGTCCGCAACGGCGAGTCCCTCTACGACATGGTGGCGACCTCGGCGCACCTGCCCAACACCTACCCGCCCTTCGCGGCCCTGCTGTTCACCCCGCTCACCCTGCTCGGGGTCCCGGAAATGCGCACCGTCGCCACCGCCGGCAACCTGCTGCTGCTCATCGGCGTCGTCCACCTCTCACTGCGGCTGGCCGGGCGGCCCCGTCGGCTGCCCCGGCCCGCCGCGGCGTTCGCGATCTCGGCGCTGCTGGTGTGGTGCGAACCGGTCTGGACGACGCTGCGCTACGGCCAGATCAATCTGCTGATCGCCGTGCTGGTGCTGTGGGACCTGACCCGCGCGGACACCCGGCGGCTCGCGGGCATCGGCATCGGTGTCGCGGCCGGGATCAAGCTGACCCCGGCGCTGTTCGCGGTGTTTCTCGCGCTGGCCGGCGCCGTCCGCGCCGGGCAGCTGCTGCGCTCCGGCGCGGGCGTCCGCGCCGCCTGGAACCCCTGGCTGCGGCAGGCCGCCGTCGCCACCGCCACCTTCCTGGCCACCGCGCTCCTCTCCGCGCTCGCGCTGCCGCGCGACTCCTACCGCTTCTGGACCGAGATCGTGTACGCCGCCGACCGGGTCGGTGAGGTGGAGATCACCGCGAACCAGTCGCTGCGCGGCGCCCTCGCCCGGCTGCTGCACACCCATGACCCCGGCGCCGCCTGGGCCGTGGTCGCCGGTCTGACGGGGGCCGTGGGTCTGGCGCTGGCGGTCGGGTCGCTGCTGCGCGGGCAGCGTGCCTGGGCGGCCGTCGCCTGCGCGGCGACCGCGCTGCTGGTCAGCCCGATCTCCTGGTCTCACCACTGGGTGTGGTGCGTACCGATCCTGATCCTGCTCGGCTCCGAGGCGCTGCACCGGACGGGCGCCACGGCCCGCCGCTGGTGGATGACGACCGGTGGCCTGGGGCTGCTCTTCTGCTCGTTCGCGCTGTGGTGGGTGCCGCACCGCTGGCACCAGCACGAGGAACTGCAGCAGAACGGCCTGCAGATGCTGCTCTCCGGCAGCTATCCGCTCGCCGGTCTCACGCTGCTGGCACTGACCGGGGCCCGGCTGTGGCGGATCGGGGGGCGGGCGGGACACGGCGACGCACTCCCGTCGGCCGAGACGGGCCGCGGTATCTGAACCAGGCGCCCGCACGGCGGAATTGCGCGGTGGCTTTCTCATATCCGTCACAACGCCCGCTCCGCCGACGGCAGTTCCGTCTGACCGAAAGCGTCCGGAACTGCCCGGAACCGCCTGAGACGGCGTCAAGGAGGGGGCCCGCTCCGTCCGCTGTGCCCTGGGGGCGGCGGTCCGCTCAGGCCGTGGCGAACGAGTAGAAACGCTTCAGCGTGCAGTGCTCGTCCAGCAGCCGCCCGTAGATCGGCTCCCCGTCGAGCTCCCGGTAGGTCTCGATGGGGTCGCCTTTTATGACCAGGGCGCGGGCGCATTCCTCGCACCAGTACTGGTAGTCCGCGTTGACCGGTTCCATGTCCCGGACGATCGGCGTACCGCTGCCGCACCAGTCACATTTCCTGCTGTGGGCGCCCATCCATCAGCTCCAACTGTGGCCGCAGGCCGTACAAACGAAGGAAACGCCCCCGTTGTCGCCCAGCACCTGTGCGACATGGGAGGAGCCGCACGAGGGGCACTGGAGAGCAGTACCGTCGCTGTTGCACACGGAGGCGGGACCGTCAACGGGGCAGGTGAAACGGAGCGCATACTCCGGCAGCCAGTCATAGCCCTGCGCCTCGGCCACGTCGAGCAGGTCATTGACCTCCTCAAGGATGCTCGTGGGCATCGCGATCTCTCCTCCCCTGCCGGCGCCGCCGATTCTGCCACGGACCGCGGGCCGGGTCAGGGCCGCCTTCGCGCCACCGTGGCCGACGGCAGCGCCCACACAGCGGCCCCGTACCGCGCGGCCCGTACAACGCAGAGATCCCGCCTCCAAGAGGAGACGGGATCATCCGGGTTGTGGAGCTAAGGAGAATTGAACTCCTGACCTCCTGCATGCCATGCAGGCGCTCTACCAACTGAGCTATAGCCCCGGGTCTTGTTCCGCTCCCCCGGGGTTTTCCCCCGGCGGCGCCGCGAACAAGAAGAACTTTAGCCTGCGACCTGCCCAGATGTGAAATCCGGTCCGGCCGGGCCGCCCGGCGGGCTCAGTCGTCGTCGCCGAGCACCGGCTCCGGCAGGGTGCCGGCGTTGTGTTCCATCAGGCGCCAGCCGCGCGCGCCCTCGCCCAGCACGGACCAGCAGCAGTTCGACAGACCGCCCAGGCCCTCCCAGTGGTGGGCCTCCAGGCCGAGCAGCCGCCCGATGGTGGTACGGATCGTGCCGCCGTGGCTGACCACGACCAGGGTGCCGTTCTCGGGGAGCTTGTCGGCGTGGTTGAGGACGACCGGGGCGGCCCGGTCGGCGACCTCGGTCTCCAGCTCGCCGCCGCCGCGGCGCACCGGCTCACCGCGCTTCCAGGCGGTGTACTGCTCGCCGTAGCGCGCGAGGATCTCCTCGTGCGTCAGCCCCTGCCAGGAGCCCGCGTAGGTCTCCCGCAGGGCCGCGTCATGCGTCACGTCCAGCCGGGTCAGCGCGGCCAGCTCGCCCGCCGTGGCCGCCGCCCGCTCCAGGTCGGAGGCGATGATGGCGTCCGGCCGGAGGGCGGCGAGGAGCCGGGCGGCGCGCCGCGCCTGGGAGACGCCCGCCTCGGTCAGCCCGATGTCCGTCGAGCCCTGGAAGCGGCGCTCCAGATTCCAGGCGGTCTGGCCATGGCGCCAGAGGACGATGCGGCGCCCCTGGCCGCTCTTGGTGCCGTTCAGAGCAGCTCACCGTCCTGTTCGCCCGCCGTGGCGTCGGCGTGCTCGGCGGCCTTGCCGCGGGTGGCCTTGGCCTCCTCGGGGAGGTCGATCTCGGGGCAGTCCTTCCACAGGCGTTCGAGCGCGTAGAAGACACGCTCCTCGCTGTGCTGGACGTGCACCACGATGTCGACGTAGTCGAGCAGCACCCAGCGGGCCTCGCGGTCGCCCTCGCGGCGGACCGGCTTGGCACCGAGGTCCTTGTTGAGGCGTTCCTCGATCTCGTCGACGATCGACTTGACCTGGCGGTCGCTGGGCGCCGAGGCCAGCAGGAAGGCATCGGTGATCGAGAGGACGTCACTGACGTCGTACGCGATGATGTCGTGCGCGAGCTTGTCGGCCGCGGCCTGGGCGGCGGCGTTGATGAGCTCGATGGAGCGGTCCGTGGCGGTCACAAGCGGCTTTCCGTTTTGAGGGCAGCCTCTCCGGCCGGGCAGGGGCGCTGGCTCGCTGCGGATCCGCGGCGCGCGCCGCAGTCCCCATGGGCAACCGGTTCGGCGGTCAGGTACCCCTCAAGGGTCTCACGGACCACCGACACCCCCGGCTGTGTTTTCGGCCCCACCCGTCGGTTCCGGCGTCCGGGCCGGTCGGCGCCGGGGCCGCTGCCGGGCCCCGGCGACCGCCGCCGGAGGCGCCGGGCGCCTCCGGCCCGTCAGCCCTTGTAGTCGCGCCCCAGCACCACGGTGATGTCGGCGTTCGCGGCGCCCTTGCCCTGTGTGACCGCGCCCGCCGGCAGCCCCAGTGTCTTGGCGACCTCCGCGGCCCTCGCCTTCTGGGCGGCCTCCGCGTAGGTGATCCGGGACGTGGCGGCGGCCGCGCCGGCGGCGCCGTCGTCGACGAAGCTGTAGCCGCCGTTGAGCAGCGCGACCTGCGCCTTCTCGGTGAAAGCCTTGTTTCCGGTGGCGTTGCGGACCGCGACCCGGGCGGTCGCACCGGGGGCGGTCTTCTTGACCGTGCCGCCGAGCACGTCCTTGACCACGCTCGCCGAGGTGGTCTGGCTGAGCGTCCCGTTCGCCTGCACGGGCAGCAGGGTGGTGCGGTACGCGCCGGTCTTCGCCAGCTCCGCCCGCTGCGCCAGCGAGCTGCCCAGCTGGGCCTCGGTGAGCGGCGGATCGAGCACCTGGAGCAGCGTCTTCACGGTGGTGGTGGCGCCGTCGGCGTCGCTGGAGACCTTCTTCAGGGTCGCCTGCATGACCTGGCCGAACCGCTGGAGCTGCTTGGTCTGCGGCTCGCCCGGCCCCAGGTAGGTGGCGTAGGCGACGGCGGCCTGGCCGTTGAGGTCCTGGGCGCTGCCCTGTTTGACGACCGGGGAGGCGCCCTTCTTGGCGCCGGGGACGGTGGCGTCGGCGTCGAGGGTGATCCCGCCGACCGTCTCGACGAGGTTCTCCAGGTAGGGGGTGTCCAGCCGCCAGCTGGCCTTGAGGTCGGCGCCCAGCAGGCTGTTGAGGGAGTCCCGGGTCGGCTCGGTGCCCTCGTCCTTGACGGACTTGCCGAGCGTCGTGGTGGTGCCGTCGTCCTTGGAGACGAGGAGGCTGTTGGGCAGGAGGACGGTGGTGCCCTTGTGGGTGGTCTCGTTGTCCACCAGCAGCGCCGTCGAGCTGTTGCCGTTCTTGGTGTCCCGCAGATGGACGACGAGGACATCGCGCTTCTGTCCGGCGCCCGCGGCGGCCTCACCGGCGCCCGGACCGGCCACTCCCGGCAGCTTGCCCGCCCACCACAGATAGCCGACACCACCGGCGACCAGCAGGGCCAGCACGACGGACAGCGCGACGAGCCGGCTCCGGCCGCGCCGCTTGGCCTCCTCGCGCCGCTCGGTGCGGCTCTCGGTGAACTTCAGCCAGTCGATGACGTCTTCGGAGTCCTCGTCCGGCTCCTCGATGAAGGAGAACTGCTCGGTGCGGTACTCGGGGTCGCCATCGGAGGGCGCGGCGGGGCCGCCGTCGTCCAACGGCGCGGCGGTCTCGTCCGCGGGGGCGCGGCGCTGGGCCGGCGGCCGGGGCGGGCCGTCCTGGCGCTGCGGGGCGGGCTCCTCGTAGCGGGGCTGCTCCCCGTAGGGGACCTGCTCGTACGGGGACTGCTGGGCCTGCTGCGGGATCCACTCCTGCTGGTGCGAGGGGTCCTGCTGGGGGTGGCCGTACGGGTCGTACTGCTGCGGATGGCCGGGCTGCGCCTGCACCTGCCCGTAGGGGTCGTAGCCGTACTCCGGCTGCGCCTGGTAGGGCTGGTGGCCGCCCTGGTACCCCTGGGCGGCCTGGCCGGTGCCCTGTTGGCCGCCGTATGGGTCATAGCCCTCATAGGCGGACGCGGCGGCCTGCTGGCCGTACGGGTCGTAGTGCTGCTCGTACGGCGCCTGGGCGGCGTCGTGGTACACCGGCTGCCCGTAGGCGTCGTAGGTGTAGCCCTGCTGCCCCTGCTGCTCCTGGGCATACGGGTCATGGGCATACGGGTCCCGCCCGTACGGATCCTGTCGGTCGCTCACCGGTGCCCCTTTCCGTCAGCCCCGTCAGCCGTCGTTGCGGTACAGCTCTTTTTTGTCGATGTAGCGCACCACACCGTCCGGCACCAGGTACCAGACCGGATCCCCCTGGGCGACGCGCGCCCGGCAGTCGGTCGAGGAGATGGCCAGCGCCGGCACCTCGACCAAAGACACCGCCCCCGCGGGCAGCCCGGGGTCCGCGAGGACATGTCCGGGCCTGGTCACCCCGATGAAGTGGGCGAGCGAGACCAGCTCCGCGGCATCGTGCCAGGTCAGGATCTGGCTGAGCGCGTCGGCGCCGGTGATGAAGAACAGATCCGCGTCACGGTGCTCGGCACGCAGATCACGCAGCGTGTCTATCGTGTACGTCTTGCCGCCGCGGTCGATATCGATCCGGCTGACGGAGAACTGCGGGTTCGACGCGGTCGCGATGACCGTCATCAGATACCGGTCCTCGGCCGGGGACACCGTCTTGTGGCTCTTCTGCCACGGCTGCCCCGTGGGCACGAAGATGACCTCGTCGAGGTGGAACTGGCTGGCCACCTCGCTGGCGGCGACCAGGTGTCCGTGGTGGATCGGGTCGAACGTCCCGCCCATCACTCCGAGTCGCCGCTTCACGGGCCCTGTGTGCTCTCCCATGCGTGCAGACCCTACTGGGCGATGCGCGATGCCGGGGGCCGGGTGCCTGGCTCAGCGGTCCCGGTTGAAACGGGTGGTGATCCAGAGCAGGAGGAGCAGGATAAACAGGGCGCCGCCACCGGTCACGAAGGGGCTGAGGCTGGCGTGCCCGCCCTCGTGGCCGGGTTCGGCGGCGAGGGTGGCCAGAGACTGTGCGGTGGTGTGCAGGCTCATCGTCGGCAGAACCAATCCGGGCTGGGGTCGGGCGGAGACTTCCACCACATCGTAAGCGCCGCCTCACCGCGGGCCCACGGCGACTCCGTCCGGACGGGCCCCGGGGGCCGCCGGAGGGTCAGTCCTGGCTGTAGCCGCGCAGCAGGAACCAGGCGAGAAGCCCGGCGCCCACGACGCCGCCGATGATCACCGCGCGCAGGATCCATCCGGGTCCGCCGTCCCTGGCGGTCTCCTGGGCTGCGGCGAGCAGCACGCTCGGATACGGCATGACGATGCGCTCCCTCTGAGACGGCCCGTACGACCATGTGTACGAACCTGTGCGGGTATTGGTGCGATCGCCAGCGTACGCCCGAGCATCCATTCTCGTGTCAGTGGCGTCCTCTAGGCTGAACACACGCAGTCGAACAGGGGGAGGCCCCAATGACGGAGAGCCCAGACGGCAGCGCCAACGTACCGAGCCGGGACCGGCGGCGATTCCCCGGAATCTCGTCGCGTGCGTACGAACACCCGGCGGACCGCTCGGCGCTGGTGGCGCTGCGCAAGCTGAGCGGGTTCGACACCGTCTTCAAGACGCTCAGCGGCTTGTTGCCGGAGCGCAGCCTGCGGCTGCTGTTCCTGTCGGACTCGGTGCGGGTGGGCGACCAGCAGTTCGCGCACCTCAACGACATGCTGCGCGACGCCTGCTACATCCTGGACCTGGAGAAGGTCCCGCCGATGTATGTGAATCAGGACCCGCAGCCCAACGCCATGTGCATCGGTCTCGACGAGCCGATCATCGTGGTGACCACCGGCCTGGTCGAGCTGCTGGACGAGGAGGAGATGCGGGCGGTCATCGGCCACGAGGTCGGACACGCACTGTCCGGGCACGCCGTCTACCGCACGATTCTGCTGTTCCTGACGAATCTGGCGATGAAGGTCGCCTGGATCCCGCTGGGCAATGTCGCGATCATGGCGATCGTGACGGCGCTGCGCGAGTGGTTCCGCAAGTCGGAGCTGTCGGCCGACCGTGCCGGGCTGCTCGTCGGGCAGGATCTGCAGGCGTCGATGCGCGGTCTGATGAAGCTGGCCGGCGGCAATCATCTGCACGAGATGAATGTCGACGCCTTCCTGAAGCAGGCCGACGAGTACGAGGCCGGCGGCGATCTGCGCGACTCCGTGCTGAAGATCCTCAACCTGCTGCCGCGCAGCCACCCGTTCACCACCGTGCGGGCGGCCGAACTCAAGAAGTGGGCGGCCAACCGCGACTACCAGCGGATCATGGACGGTCACTACCCGCGCCGGGACGAGGACAAGGACACCTCGGTCTCCGACTCCTTCCGGGACTCCGCCGCCCACTACGCCGACTCGATGCGCAACAGCAAGGACCCGCTGATGGGCCTGGTGCGCGATATCGCGGGCGGCGCGGGTGACTTGGGCGGCAAGCTGCGCGACACGGTCTTCCGTGGCGGACAGCGTTCCGACGGCTCGGGCGGCGCCAACGGAAGCGGTGGAGCGGGCGGCTCGGACGGCGCCTAGCTAGGAGCTGCTAGCGCATCGGATGGCTCGGCTTCGGCTGGGCGGAGGGTGCCAGCTCCCCGCACAGGGAGGGGTTGACGCGGTCCCTGGCGTAGGGGTCGGTGCCCATGGGCCGGTCGTTGCCGGCGTGCTGTCCCGCGAACAGCGGGCGCAGCGCGTCGGCCGGCTTCGAGGAGCAGGCCAGCGGCCCGGCCTGCAGGCTGCTCTGCAGCACCTCCAGCCGGTGGTCGCTGAGGTTGCCGCGGGTCAGCCGGAAGTGCACCTCACGGCGGACGGTGACCAGCGAGGCGGCGCCCGGCGTGGGCTTGCCGATGCCCTGACCCGCCACGGCGGACGGCGCACCGGGAGCGGGCCGGACGGCGTAGACGAAGGTGTAGTCGGCGGTCACATCGAGTGCGTCCGGACTCAACTCCGAGGCGGACAGCGTGCCGTTGACTCGTACGTCCCGGTCGGCGAGCCGGGTCTGCCGCGGGTCGAAGCGGACCAGCCAGCCGGTCGCGGCATCGTGGCCGCTGTCGCCGGGGTGCGCCAGGCTGCGGTCGAACTGGTCGAGTTGGCGGGTGTCGAGCAGCAGCCGCACCGGCCGTACGGAACCGCCGGTGAGAGTGTCCGGGTCCAGCGAGGAGCGGACGATGTAGTCCTTCGCGATGGTCAGCGCGGAGACGATCTGGCCGTCGGAGAAGTGCTCGGTGCGGGCGACGGGGGGCAGATTGACGCCGGCGGCGCCGATCCGGTAGTCCGCCGCGGGGCTGTGCGCGAAGAGGTCCTCCGGTGTCGCGCCGGGCACCTTCCCGGTCGGCGCGAGCGGCACCACCGCGGAGCGCAGCGGCTGCGCCCGGACCGTCTCCGGGGTCTTGTACGGGTGCCGTACGCCCATGTAGACGGCGGTGCCGAAGGCGAGAACGATCAGCAGCACCAGCAGGATGGCCTGCCGGGAGCCGCCCAGCCGCCGCCAGGCGTGCCGGGTCCTGACGGCCGGCGAGTGGTGCTCGCCGAGCCGCTCGTCCGCGGAGAATTCCTGTAGCCGCGCAGCCCGAACAAACGATTCGTCGAAGACGACGGATCGGTATTCGTCCTCACCGCCTCCCGGGGCGCCGTTGGGCGTCCCTTCCGGAGGGTCACCAGGCCCGGTCATACAACAAGAGTAGGTCGGCGGGGCCGAACGTAAACGCGGGGAGACCGGGCAACTTCGCCGGACGAAGCGGTTTCAGGCGTCCGATTTGCGGGAAGTGTGCCACGCCGTCAGTGTGGCCTGGGCACCGCCGAGAACGACGGCCTCAGGGGCTCGGCAGAGGGCGGCGAGGGCAGCCCGGGGCGCGCCGTCCGGACGCTGTCCGTACCGCCCGTGACCGGGGAATCCACGCCGCTGGAGGTGGGTGCCGGGGCCGGGCTCTGGGTCCGCCCGGCGGAGCCCCGGTAGACGGCGCTGAAGGCCAGCGCGACCAGTCCGATGCCCATCACCACGGCCAGCACCCAGGCCACCGGCCGGTGCCAGCGGGTGCTGCCGCGGTAAGGACGCAGCGCTCCGCCGTAGGGGCCATACGGGTCATGCGGCGGATAGTCGCCGTACTCCCCGTCCCCGTACTCTCCGTAATCGGCGTAGCCGTCGTAGTCGTCGGCTCCCCGGCTCCGGCGGCGGCTGCGGGGGCCGGCCTCGTCCGGGTCCTCGCCCTCGGGGCCGAAACCGGGCCCGGAGCGGGCCGCCTCGGCCTCCGCGCGCGCCTCGGCGGCGGCCAGCATCCGCTCGACCGCCGAGGGCTCATGGATACGGGCGGACCGGACGAATTCCTCGTCGAAGACCACGGAGGCGAATTCTTCGTCCGCTTTTCCGTGGCTCCCGTGGTGGTGCTCGTCGGGCTCTTCACCGTCCGGGAACGGCTTGCCCCCCACGTCGTCCGGCACCCGTCCAGGTTAGCCCCGGCCGGTCGTTTTGGGCAGGGAGAACGGGGAATCCGGGGGACGTTCAGCGGGTGTGGCCGTCGCCCGTGACGATGTACTTCGTGGAGGTCAGTTCCGGCAGTCCCATGGGGCCGCGGGCGTGCAGCTTCTGCGTCGAGATGCCGATCTCCGCGCCGAAGCCGAATTCGCCGCCGTCGGTGAAACGGGTGGAGGCGTTGACCGCGACCGTGGTGGAGTCCACCAACTGGGTGAAGCGGCGGGCCGCGGCCTGCGAGGTGGTGACGATGGCCTCGGTGTGACCGGAGGTCCAGCGCCGGATGTGCGCCACCGCCGCGTCCAGGTCGGGCACCACGGCGGCCGCGATGTCGTACGAGAGGTACTCGGTCGCCCAGTCCTCGTCGGTGGCGGGGGCCACCAGCCCGGGGCCCGCCTGCTGCCAGGCCGCGTCGCCGTGCACGATGACACCGGCCTGGGTCAGCGCCTCCAGGGCGCGCGGCAGGAACTTCTCCGCGACCCCGGCGTGCACCAGCACCGTCTCCGCGGCGTTGCAGACGCTGGGCCGCTGCGCCTTGGAGTTGACGAGGATGTCGACGGCCATGTCGAGGTCGGCGGCCTCGTCGATGTAGACGTGGCAGTTGCCGGTGCCGGTCTCGATCACCGGGACGATGGACTCCTCGACGACCGTACGGATCAGGGACGCGCCGCCGCGCGGGATCAGCACATCGACCAGGCCGCGGGCGCGCATCAGCTCACGCACCGAGTCACGGCTCTCGCCGGGCACCAGCTGCACCGCGTCGGCGGGCAGCCCGGCGCGCTGGACGGCGTCCCGCAGCACCTCCACCAGGGCGCTGTTGGAGGCGTAGGCGGAGGACGAGCCGCGCAGCAGCACGGCGTTGCCGGACTTCAGGCACAGGGCGGCGGCGTCCACCGTCACATTGGGCCGGGCCTCGTAGATGATCCCGATCACGCCGAGCGGGACCCGGACCTGCCGCAGATCGAGGCCGTTGGGCAGGGTCGAGCCGCGCACCACCTCGCCCACCGGGTCGGGCAGCGCCACGACCTGGCGGACGTCGGCGGCGATGGCCGCGATCCGCTCGGGGGTGAGGGTGAGCCGGTCCACGACGGACTCCGCAGTGCCCGCGGTCCGCGCCTTGGCGATGTCCTGGGCGTTGGCGGTGACGATCTCGTCGGTCCGCTCCACCAGGGCGTCGGCGATGGCGAGCAGCGCTGCGTCACGGGCCGTACGCGGCAGTGGCGCCAGGACGGCGGCTGCCTCCCGCGCGCGGCGGGCGGTCTCAAGGACGGGCGAGGTGTGCGATGCGCTGCTGGTCATGGCCGCAGCCTAACGGGGCGGCCGGCCGCGGCCACGCCGTATCTCACAGCGCGGGACGCGGACGGCCGCTGGTCAGAACGGGTGGACGCCGACCGGGGAGGCCGGCGGCGGACCGTAGCCCTCCGCGATGCGCTGGTGATAGGTCTCACGGTCGATGACTTCCAGGCCGACGATCTCCCACGGCGGCAGCTTGGCCGTCGAGCGGTGCTCGCCCCACAGCCGCAGCGCGACCGCCGCGGCGTCGTGCAGGTCCCGCGCCTCCTCCCAGTAGCGGATCTCGGCGTGGTCGTTGGCGTAGCGGCTGGTCAGCAGGAACGGATGGTCGTGGGCGAGCTGCTCCAGCGCCCGCCGGACCTCCTTCAGCGGGGCCTCGGCACCGGAGACGCTGAGGGTGATGTGCCACAGCCGGGACGCCTCCTGGCGGCCGCTCTCCGGTGCGGGCCGCGCGGCCCCGTCACGCTCCGCACCAAGGTCGTCCGGCCGGCGGGTGTCCCCGCCGGTTCCGACGCTGGTCAGGGTGCGCTCCGCCGTCCCTCGGGGCGGAGCCCCTGGGCGCCCTCGTCTCACCGGCGGCCTCCTGTGATGAGAATCGCTCCGCTCTCGGGGGTGCGGAGCCGTCGTACGTCGGCGGGTGCGCGTGCGCGCTGCGGGCGCCGCTCCCCTGCGGCGTCCCGGAACAAAGTTGACCAGCCCGCGGCCCGTCGCGGGGGCGTTTTCACCAAGGTCTCAACGGAAAGGCCGGTCTTCGCTACAGGCCGGAGGGGCTGTTTTCGGCCGCCCCGGGGTGTCGTGCCGGGGCCGGCTCTCAGTCGTGCAGCAGCACCAGATCGTCGCGGTGCACGACCTCCCGCTCATAGGCGGGGCCCAGCTCACGGGCGAGATCGCGGGTCGAACGCCCCATCAATCGGGGGATTTCCCGGGCATCGAAATTGACGAGGCCACGGGCGACCGCGCGGCCCTCGCCGTCCCGCAGCTCGACCGGATCACCGGCGGAGAATTCGCCCTCCACGGCGGCGATACCGGCCGGCAGCAGCGAGGAGCGGCGCTGGACGACGGCCCGCACCGCCCCGTCGTCCAGAATGAGCGCCCCGCGCGGGGTGGAGGCGTGCGCGAGCCACAGCAGCCGGTCGGCGGAGCGGCGGCCGGTGCGCAGGAAGTGGGTGCCGGTGGAGCCGCCGGCCAGGGCGTCCGCGGCGTGCACGGCGGAGGTCAGGACGACCGGGATACCGGCCGCGGCCGCGATCCGGGCCGCCTCGACCTTGGTGACCATGCCGCCGGTGCCGACGCCGGCCTTGCCCGCGCTGCCGATGGAGATGCCCGCCAGGTCCCCGGGCCCGTGGACCTCGGCTATCCGGGAGGTGCCGGGGGTGGCCGGATCGCCGTCGTAGAGGCCGTCCACGTCCGAGAGCAGGATCAGCAGGTCGGCGCGGACGAGATGGGCGACCAGGGCCGCCAGCCGGTCGTTGTCGCCGAACCGGATCTCGTCGGTGGCGACGGTGTCGTTCTCGTTCACGATCGGTACGGCGCCCATGGCCAGCAGCTGGTCCAGGGTCCGGTAGGCGTTGCGGTAGTGGGCCCGGCGGCTGGTGTCGTCGGAGGTCAGCAGGACCTGGCCGACGCGGCGGCCGTAGCGGGCGAAGGAGGCGGTGTAACGGGCGACCAGCAGGCCCTGGCCGACGCTGGCGGCGGCCTGCTGCCGGGCCAGGTCGCGGGGCCGCTTGGCGAGCCCCAGGGGCGCCAGACCGGCCGCGATGGCACCGGAGGAGACCAGCACGATCTCCTTGTCCTGGTGCTTGGCCAGGACGTCCACCAGCGCGTCGACGCGGTCCGCGTCCAGTCCGCCCGCTGCCGTGGTCAGCGAGGACGAGCCGACCTTCACCACGATCCGGCGGGCGTCCTTCACGTCCTGCCTTGCGCCTGCCACCTGCATACCCCTGTGCTCTCCGATCCCACCGCCATACGGGGGTCACTGCCCGATCCGCACCACGGCCCTACGGGCGCAATCTACGGCAGAGCGGGCCACGGGCGCTTCGTGATAGTGCCTGGCGGACGGCCCGCGAGACCCGGCCGGCGGGTCCCGGCGCGCGGCCGACGCGGCCCCGGTGCGGCCATGGCGTGGTCCCGGCGCGGCCCCGGCGTGGTCCCGGCGCGCGGAAAAGACACGCAGAATAGGGGCCGCTTCCCGTTCGCCCGATACCCGACGGGGTTTTCCTTAAGAGAGAATCCGAGGCCAACGGGTTGCGTTCGATTGGTCCGCTTTCGCGGTGATGAGAGCCACAGCAGATTGTCACCAGGGCCAACAAGGTCATACGGTCGGGTGTCCATTGGTCCCGTATCGCCGCTCCGGCGGCGTCGCAGCGCGGGACCCGGCCGCCCCCCTCGGCCTCCCTCTGACCTTTCGTGCTGCCAGGAGCCCTCCCCCGTGCCTTCCGCCGGAATCGTCCCCCGCCGAGCCGTACAGCTCGCGGCCCTCTTCGCGATGATGGTCGCCTTCACCGCGCAGCTCCTCGGTGCGCTGCTGCCCGTCATCCCGCTGTTCATCGCCGCATCCGTGGTCAACCTGGGTCTCGACCTGGTCCTCCAGCACAAGCAGCCCGGCCTGCTCGCGGTGCTCGGCCGGATCCGGTTCGATGTCACGGTGCGCCAGTTGCTGCGCGACATGCTGATACTGGTCGGCCTGCTGCACATCGACGGCATCAACCCGCTGGAGGAGCAGGCGCCGCTGACCATCACGCTGCTCCTCTTCTACGGCACCCACTTCGTGTGCCAGGCGGTCGCGGTGCTGGTCCGCCGGACCCGCGGCCTGCCGTTCGTCACCCGCAACATCGACGCGAGCGCGCTGCGGCTGTCCGACGCCCCGCCGCGCATCCTCTCCCGCCAGACGGGCCGTCGTCTGCTGCGCTTCTCTGTGCCGACCACGACCGGCATGATGCTCACCGCGATCACCACCGACGCGTACTGGGGCGGCATCGGCCTGGCCGTCTCCCTGGCCCTGTCCGCCGGCGGCACGCTCTACCTGGGCACCTGGCTGCTGCCCAAGAAGCGGGTGGCCACCGAGAAGCAGGCCCTGGAGTGGCTGGACAACTGGCTGACGGAGTACCAGCCGACGGTCGGTATGTACTTCTCCGGCGGCTCCTCCTCCGCCTACCAGGCCAACATGTGGCTGAGCACCCTCGCCGACCTGGACGGCAACCCGATCATCGTGCTGCGTGAACGTTTCATGGTGCAGAAGATCGAGGCCACGGACGTGCCGATCGTCTGCATCCCCAAGGTCGCCAACCTGATGCGGCTGGAGCACTCCACGCTCAAGGTGCTGCTGCACCCGGCGAACTCCGGCAAGACCTCGCAGATCCTGCGCATCCCGTCCATCAAGCACGCCTTCACCAACCACGGCGAGAGCGACAAGCTGTCCTCCTGCAACCCGTACGCGAAGGCGTATGACGAGGTGTGGGTGGCGGGCCCGGCGGCCCGTGACCGCTACCAGCTCGCCGACATCGGTGTCGAGGACAAGGACGTCATCGAGGTCGGCCGCCCCCAACTGGCGCCGATCCAGCCGTACACGGGCGCCCCGGCCGGCCGGCTGACGACCGTGCTGTACGCCCCGACCTGGGAGGGCTGGGACGGCAACCCGGGCAACACCTCGGTGATCCTGGCCGGTGAGAACATCGTCCGCGAGCTGCTCGCCGACGAGAACGTGCGGCTGCTGTACAAGCCGCACCCGATGACCGGTTCCGTGGACCCGCGTGCGGGCGCCGCCAACAACCGCATCCAGGCGATGATCACGGAGGCGAACGCCCGGCGCAGCGGGGCCCGGCCCGGCCCGGAGGCCGCCGCCGAACTGGCCCGCCGTACGGACGAGTTGAACGCGCTGACCACCTCCGCTTTCCGCAAGAGCGCGGACGAGCTGGAGCGGATGCGGCTGCAGGGCACCCCGGAAGAGGGCCGCGCCGCCGCCGTCGCCGCGGCCGTCACCGCCTGGGAGGAGGCGTACTGGAACTCCTTCCCCGAGTGGGAGCACCGCATCATCACCACCGCCCGCCCCGGCATCTTCACCTGCTTCAACCAGGCCGATGTGCTGATCAGCGATGTCTCCAGCGTCGTCTCCGACTACCTGACCAGTGAGAAGCCGTACGCGGTCGCCAACACCTCGGGGATGACCGAGGACGACTTCCGGGTGAACTTCCCGACCGTGCGGGCGGCGACGATCCTGACGCCGGAGGCCGGAGAGGTGGCCGGTCTCCTCGACGCGGTCCGCAACCCGGAGAAGGACACCCTGGCCGCGGAGCGCGCCGAGCTCAAGGAGCATCTGCTGGGCCCGTCGGACCCGCCGTCGTCGGTCCGCTTCAACCAGGCCGCGCTGGCGCTGTGCACCAAGGCCGACGAGCGGCGCGTCCGGATGGAGAACCGGCTGTCCGGTATCCCCGGTCAGCGCTCGCAGGAGGACCTGGACGCCTCCGAGACGGCCGGGAAGCAGACCGACGACGTCCCGGACGCCCCGGCCGCCGTCTGAGCCCGCAGCGGGCCGTCCACGGCCCCGACCGCGGCGACACACATGGGGAAGGCCCCCGGGAGGAGAACTCCCGGGGGCCTTCCCCGTGTGTGCGTGGCCGGGCGGCCGGTCAGAAGGGCTTGAAGCCGTCGTACTCCTGGTCGGCCTCGTCCCGTGCCACGTCCCGGTCCCTGCGGCGCTGCGCGGCCGGCCGGGGCGCCTCCATACGGTGGTCCTCGCCACGCCGTCCCAGCATCTCCGCACCGGCCGCCATCATCGGCTCCCAGTCGAAGACGACCGCGTTGTCCTCGGGGCCGATGGCGATGCCGTCGCCCGCGTGCGCGCCCGCCTTGCGCAGCTCGTCCTCGACGCCGAGGCGGTTGAGGCGGTCGGCGAGGTAGCCGACGGCCTCGTCGTTGTTGAAGTCGGTCTGGCGGACCCAGCGTTCGGGCTTCTCGCCGCGCACGCGGAAGAAGTTCTCGCCCTCTTCCGTGATCGTGAAGCCGGTGTCGTCGACGGCCTTGGGCCGGATGACGATCCGGGTGGCTTCCTGTACGGGCTTGGCGGCGCGGGCCTTGGCGACCACGTCGGCGAGCGCGAAGGACAGCTCCTTCAGGCCCATATGGGCGACCGCGGAGACCTCGAACACGCGGTAGCCGCGCTCCTCCAGGTCGGGGCGGATCATCTCGGCGAGGTCCTTGCCGTCCGGGACGTCGATCTTGTTGAGGACGACCATCCGGGGCCGGTTCTCCAGGCCGCCGTACTGCTTGAGCTCCTCCTCGATGATGTCGAGGTCGGAGACCGGGTCGCGGTCGGCTTCCAGGGTCGCGGTGTCCAGGACGTGCACGAGCACCTCGCAGCGCTCGACGTGCCGCAGGAACTCCAGGCCCAGGCCCTTGCCCTGGCTCGCGCCGGGGATCAGACCGGGGACGTCCGCGATCGTGTAGACGGTCGAACCGGCCGTCACCACACCGAGGTTGGGCACCAGGGTGGTGAAGGGGTAGTCAGCGATCTTGGGCTTCGCGGCGGAGAGCACCGAGATCAGCGAGGACTTGCCGGCGCTCGGGTAGCCGACCAGCGCGACGTCCGCGACGGTCTTGAGCTCCAGCACGATGTCGCGGGTCTCACCGGGCTCGCCGAGCAGCGCGAAACCGGGGGCCTTACGGCGGGCGGAGGCCAGCGCGGCGTTGCCGAGGCCGCCGCGGCCGCCCTGTCCGGCGACGAAGGTGGTGCCCTGGCCGACGAGGTCGGCGAGCACATTGCCGGCGCGGTCCAGGACGACGGTGCCGTCGGGGACCGGCAGGACCAGGTCCTGGCCGTTCTTGCCGGAGCGGTTGTCGCCCGCGCCCGGTGCGCCGTTGGTGGCCTTGCGGTGCGGGTGGTGGTGGTATTCGAGAAGCGTGGTGACGTCCTGGTCGACGACCAGGATCACATCGCCGCCACGGCCGCCGTTGCCGCCGTCCGGGCCGCCCAGCGGTTTGAACTTCTCCCGCATCACGGAGGCCACGCCGTGGCCTCCGTTACCCGCGGCGACGTGCAGCTCGACGCGGTCCACGAAGGTGGTCATGGTGGGGGTGCCTCCAGGTAACTACGGGGGTGTCGCTGTGCTTGCGCGGATGTCTCTGTACTAACACGCAAGGGCGGACCGGCCTTCCCGCTCTCGCGGGAAAAGGCGGTCCGCCCCTGAGTGATGCTGATGCTGAGCTATCGCTCGGTCAGGCCGGAATTACTCGGCGACCGGAACGATGTTCACGACCTTGCGGCCACGGTGGGTGCCGAACTGCACCGCACCGGCAGCGAGGGCGAACAGGGTGTCGTCGCCGCCGCGGCCGACGCCCGTGCCCGGGTGGAAGTGGGTGCCACGCTGGCGGACCAGGATCTCACCGGCGAGGACGGCCTGACCGCCGAAGCGCTTCACGCCGAGCCGCTGAGCATTGGAATCGCGACCGTTCCGAGTGGACGATGCGCCCTTCTTGTGTGCCATGTCTCCTCAGTCCCTTACTTCGCCGGAGCGTCGATGCCGGTGATCTTCAGCGCCGTGTGGAGCTGGCGGTGGCCGATCCGCTTCTTGTAACCGGTCTTGTTCTTGTACTTCTGGATCCGGATCTTGTCGCCCTTGTGGTGGTCCACGACCTCGCCCTGGACCTTCACGCCGGCCAGGACCCACGGGTCGCTGGTGACCGAGTCGCCGTCCACAACCAGCAGCGTGGAGAGCTCGACGGTGTCGCCGACCTTGCTGGTGGAAATGCGGTCAACCTCGATGACGTCGCCAACAGCAACCTTCTGCTGGCGTCCGCCGGTGCGCACGATCGCGTACACGCGGAACTCTCTTTCGCTAGAAACGGATCCTCTGATGCCAGCCGCTCACACGGGCTCGGGATAGGGCCCGTGGAATCCGAGTGGACGAGCGGCCTCCCTCGGCGGACCGAGAGGTGTGTGCTCAGGGGTTTGGTGTCTTAGACACCGACGGTCAAGGTTACGGGGCCTTGACCAGGGGGTCAAACCGGCCCCGGACCGCCGTAACGGTCCGGGGCCGACGGGTCCTGCTAGTCCTCCGTCGAGGAGGACACCGACGCCACAGCGGGCTGTTCGGCGGCAGCGGTCTTCTTGGCCGCCGCCTTCTTCGTCGTCGCCTTCTTCGCGGTGGTCTTCTTCGCCGTGGCCTTCTTGGCGGTGGTCTTCTTCGCCGCCGTCTTCTTGGCCGTGGTCTTCTTCGCCGGGGCCTTCTTGGCCGCGGCCTTCTTCGTCGTCGCCTTCTTCGCGGTCTTCTTGGCCGCGGGCTCCGCCTCCGCCTCGGCACCCTCGACGGGCTCCGCGGCGGCGTCCGGCGCCGGCTCGGTGACCTGCTCCGCCGCCGGGGCGGCGATCACGACGGTCGTCGCGGAGTCGTCGGAGACCTGCGGGGCGGCCACCTTACGGGTCACCCGGCGGCGCGCACGGACCGGCGGCGCGGGCTCCGCGGCGGGCGCCTCGGCGACCGGCTCCGGAGCGGGCTCCGGCTCGGCAGCCGCCACCGGCTCGGCCGGCACGACGATCTCCGCGGCCTCCGGCGCCGCCTTGGGCGCACCCGCCGGAGCGGACACCTTCCGGCTCGCCCGGCGGCGGCCACGGCCCCGCCCGGCGGCCGCCTCGGCCTCGGCCGGGCTGCCGAACCATTCGTCGGCCTCCGCCACCGCGGGCTGCAGCTCGGCCTCCGTCACGGCGACCGGCTCCAGCTCCGGCGTGGCACCGTCCGGGGTCGGCTCGACGGCCTCGGCCTCCTGGACCTGCGGCTCGGACCGGTCGCCCTTGCCCTTCTTCTTGCGCTTGCCACCGCCGCCGCCGACCGACGTCGGCTGGTCCATGTGGACGATGACGCCACGGCCGTTGCAGTGCACACACGACTCGGAGAAGGACTCCAGCAGGCCCTGACCGACCCGCTTACGGGTCATCTGGACCAGGCCGAGCGAGGTGACCTCGGCGACCTGGTGCTTGGTGCGGTCCCGGCCCAGGCACTCCAGCAGACGCCGCAGCACCAGATCCCGGTTGGACTCCAGCACCATGTCGATGAAGTCGATCACGATGATGCCGCCGAGGTCGCGCAGCCGCAGCTGGCGCACGATCTCCTCGGCCGCCTCCAGGTTGTTCCTGGTGACCGTCTCCTCCAGGTTGCCGCCCTGGCCGGTGAACTTGCCGGTGTTGACGTCGACCACGACCATCGCCTCGGTCCGGTCGATCACCAGCGAACCGCCGCTGGGCAGCCAGACCTTGCGGTCCAGCGCCTTCATCAGCTGCTCGTCGATGCGGTACGTCGCGAAGACATCGACGTCCGAGGTCCACTTCTGGAGCCGGTCGACCAGGTCCGGGGCGACATGCGCGACATAGCCGTGGATGGTCTGCCAGGCGTCGTCACCACTGACGATGACCTTGGAGAAGTCCTCGTTGAAGATGTCGCGGACGACCCGGACGGTCATGTCCGGCTCGCCGTAGAGCAGGGTCGGCGCGTTGGAGCTGCTGCTCTTGGCCTTCTTCTGGATCTCTTCCCACTGGGCCTGCAGCCGCTGGACGTCGCGCGCCAGCTCGTCCTCGCTCGCGCCCTCCGCCGCGGTACGGACGATGACGCCCGCGTCCTCGGGGACGATCTTCTTGAGGATCTGCTTCAGCCGCGCCCGCTCGGTGTCGGGCAGCTTGCGGCTGATACCGGTCATCGAGCCCTCGGGCACGTAGACCAGGTAGCGGCCGGGGAGCGAGACCTGGCTGGTGAGCCGGGCGCCCTTGTGGCCGATCGGGTCCTTGGTGACCTGCACCAGCACGGACTGGCCGGACTTCAGCGCGGTCTCGATCCGGCGCGGGCCGTTGGCCATGCCCAGCGCCTCGAAGTTGACCTCACCGGCGTACAGGACGGCGTTGCGGCCCTTGCCGATGTCGACGAACGCGGCCTCCATCGACGGCAGGACGTTCTGCACCTTGCCGAGGTAGACATTGCCGACGTACGAGGTCGCCTGCTCCTTGTTGACGAAGTGCTCGACGAGCACATTGTCCTCAAGGACACCGATCTGGGTGCGCTCACCGCTCTGGCGGACGACCATCACCCGCTCGACGGCCTCGCGGCGGGCCAGGAACTCCGCCTCGGTGATGATCGGCACCCGGCGGCGGCCCTGCTCGCGGCCTTCCCGGCGACGCTGCTTCTTGGCCTCCAGGCGCGTCGACCCCTTGATCGACTGCACCTCGTCGGCGCTGGTGCTCTCGTCCTTCTTCCGGGGCTCCCGGACCTTGACGACCGTACGCTCCGGGTCGTCGGCGCCGGTGGCCTCGGCCTCGGCGGGCTCACCGGTACGACGACGGCGGCGGCGGCGACGGCGGCTGCTGCTGGAACCGCCCGACGCGTCCTCGGCGTCCTCCTGCGGCTCCGGCTGCCCGGCGGCCTGCTCGTCGGCCTCCTCGGCCTCCGCCTCCGGGGCCTCCCGCTCGTCGGCGGACTGCTCATCGGCGCCCTCGGCGGACTCACCGCGACGACGGCGGCGGCCGCCACGGCGGCGGCGGCGCGAGGGGCGCTCGGCGGACTCGTCCTCGCCGTGCCCGCTCTCGGCCTGCTCGGTCTCCGGCTCGGCTGCCGCGGCCTCTTCGGCCACCGGCTCCTCGGCGGGGGCGGCGGCCACCTGCTCGGGCTCGGCCGGGGCACCACGACGGCGACGGCGGCGCGAACCCGCGGCGGGCTGCTCCTCCACGGCCGGCTCGGGGGTGGGCTCCTCCTGGGCGGCCGCGGCATGGGCGGCGGCCACGCTCTCCGGCGTCTGGAACATCGGCTCGGTGAAGACCGGCGCCTGGAAGACGGCGGTCGGGGGGCGCTGCGCACGGCGGCGGCCGCGCTGCGGTGCCTCCGCGGCGGGCTCCTCCTCGGCGCGGGGCGTCTCGGCGGCGGGCTCACCACGGCGGCGCGCCCGGCGGCGGGGCGCCTCGGTGGCCGCGTCGTCGGCGGCCGGTGCCTCCGCGGGCTCCGCTGCCGCGGTCTCCTCGGCCTCCTCGGTGACCTGCGGCGCGTCCGAGGGGGCGCTGGTCTTACGGGTGGCGCGGCGACGCGACCGGGCGGGCTTGGCCTCGTCGGCGGGGGCTTCCGCGGCGGGCGCGGAGGCCGCTTCCTCGGCGGCCGGGGCGGCGGGGGTGACCGGGGCGGCGGGGGTGACCGGGGCGGCGCTCACGTCCGTCGCGGGGGCCTCGGCGGCGCTCGCCTGAGGGGCGCCGGCCGGAGCGGTGACCTTACGGGTGGCCCGGCGGCGGGCGCGGCGCGGTGCCGCGTCTGCGCTCTCCTCGGCGGCGGCCGGAGCGGTGTCCGGTGCCGCAGCGGCGGACTCGACGGGCGCGGCGGACTCGACCGGCGCGGGCGCCTCGGCGGCCACCGCTTCCGGGGCGGCCTCGGGCTGCGGGGACCCGGCCGGGGCGGTCACCTTACGGGTGGCCCGGCGGCGGGCGCGGCGCGGCGCGGCGTCCTCGTCCTGCGGCGCCACGGCGGGCTCCGCGGCAGGCACCTCGGCGGGCGTCTCGACAGCGGCGGCCGGGGCCTCCACGGTCTCTTCCTCTTCCTCAGCGGCCTCGGCCTCGGCGGCCGGTGCCGCCTCCGGCTCACCGGCACCCCGCTGCGGGGCACCGGCCGGGGAGGTGACCTTGCGGGTCGCGCGGCGGCGGGCACGGGCCGGCTTGGCCTCGTCGCCCGTGGTCACCGCGGCGGCGGTGGTCTCCTCGGCGAGGGCCGGATCGGCCGCGGGCGCGGCGGTGGTATCGGTGCTCACCACCGCGGCTTCGGCGGCGCCATCGGCCGACGGCGGACCGGCCGGCCGGGATGCCGCGCGGCGCCGGCGGCGCGGCGGCAGGGTGTCACTGGGTGAATGGTTGTCGTCAGCACCGCGATCCTGGGAATGCGTGGATCCGGTGGGCTCAATGGGCTCGAGCATGCGGGCGGTTCTCCCGTCACGCTCCCGGGCGCCGCGCCTGATTCCGGTCGCGGTCCGCGTGATGAGCGCGGTCCCGCTGTCCGGGGCGTGGGCGCCGCACGGGAGCTGTCGTCTCGCTCGTCGGCCCCCGTAGGGCGGGGACCGGCGAAAGTCTCCTGGTCAGTGCGTCTGCCGGACCGGGGTGGCTCCCTGGTTGATCGGCGACGCGACGACGGCGCTCCTACGCAGTACCTTCCCCGGCTGCCGGGGAGGCCCCACTTGTCACCTTCGCGGCACTCAGCCCGGCGGCCGTGGGTGGGGCGGCCGTGGCAGCGTCGCGGTCGGGCGCTAGCGGGTCAGTCACCGCGCCGGTCTCCTCATCGAGCAGCCCCTGCGCCAGCCTGGTCACCGCAGCGGGGACCGGCGGCGCCAGGTCGGCCGTAGCTCGGAGGCCGGACAGGACGTCGTCGGGTCGAACGGCAGGTGTCAGATGCCGAACAACCAGCCGCAGTATCGCACAGGCATTGCCGTCGGGCCTATCGCCCTCACGACCGGTGGCCTCCAGACGCGCCACCGCGGCCCGTGCGTCAAAGGTCCGCATACCGCTTTTCGTCCGGCGCTCGACCTGCACTTCTTCCGCGGCGAGGAACGCCTCGACGGCGTGCCCGGCCGCGGCCGGCTCGACCCCGTCGAGCCGGATCTCCCACACCGATGCCTCCAGCCGGTCGGCCAGGCCACTGGTGCGGGACTCGACCGCGTCGATTACATCGAGCCCGTCCGGCAGCGACTCGTTGAGGAGTTCGCGCAGCTTGTCCGGATCGCGGTGCTCGGCGAGCTGGATCTCCAGATATTCGGCCTCGCTGCCCGTACCCGTCGGGGCGGCGTTGGCGTACGACACCTTGGGGTGCGGGGTGAAGCCCGCCGAATAGGCCATGGGAACCTCGGCGCGGCGCAGCGCCCGCTCGAAAGCGCGCTGGAAGTCGCGGTGGCTGGTGAACCGGAGGCGGCCGCGCTTGGTGTAGCGCAGTCGGATGCGCTGCACCGCCGGTGCGGGCGGCGGGCCTTCGGGCTGTCGCTTGCCCAGTGTCGTTCAGTCCTTCGTGAGTGCGGTCGTACTGCTACCAAGAGTACGTGTCCCCAGAGCTCCAGGTTCCCGCCGGGGCGGGACGACGACCGCGCACTACGGCTTCCCGGGGGCGCCGAACAGGGCCCGACGGAGTTCCTGACGGGTCTGCCGCACGGTCTCGCGGGCGGTGCGCAGCGCCTGCCGGACCGGCCGCCAGATGCCGTTACGGATGCCGTGGCCGAGCGGGGTGAGCACGGTGCGGTACACCCAGCGCACCGGCTCGACGAAGACCCACCGCAGCACCGTGCCGAGGAACCGGCCGACGGCGCGGGAGATGATCCCGGCGACCCGCCAGCAGTGCCCGAACGCCGCCCCGACCTCGCGGCCGACCACCGTCACCACGGCGACCAGCGCCCGCCCCACCGGCCGCAGCACGGACCGCCACAGCGCGACCAGCGGCACGACCACGATCCACCGGACGAGCGTCACGACGACGACCCCGAGACCACGCGCCACCCAGGCGATCCCCCGCCCGACGGGCGTCAGCACCTCCGCGTACAGCCACCGCGCGGGCGCCACCACCAGATACCGCACCAGCCACGCCAGCACCACGCCGATCCCCCGTCCCACCGGCGCCAGCACATACCGCCACAAGGCCACCCACGGCCACACCAACAACGCCTTGCCCAACCACAGCAGCGCCACGCCCAGTCCACGCATCAGCCAGGCGATCCCCCGCCCGACCGGCGCCAGCACATACCGCCAGAGCCACCCCAGCGGGGCCACGACCAGCGTGCGCCAGGCCCAGGCGACGGGTATCACGACGAGCGTGCGCCAAGTCCACGCCACCGGTATCACGACGAGCGTGCGCCACACCCACGCCACCGGTATCACCACGAGCGTGCGCCACACCCAGGTGAGGCCGTGGCCGAGGGGGCGCAACGCGGTCCGGTGGACGGCCCGGCCGAGGGCGGTCAGCGCGTCCCACACCAGGCGCACCGGCATCACGAGCACCAGCACCACGATCCGTATCGGAAGCCGGACCGCGGTGGTCAGGCAGCCCTCGCCCGGCTCGTAGCGGGCGGGCACCCGCCGGTCGTCGTCCGTGGGCTCCATATGGCCCTCCCCCTTGTGCTTCGGTACGTCAGATGCGCCGTTACGGCTGCTGCCCGGCGGTGGCCGCGGGCCGGTGGAACCAGTAGCGCAGCTTGTCGTCCCGCTGGTTCTCGAAGATCCCGCCGCAGGCCTCGATGACCTTACGTGAGGCGGTGTTGGTGTCATCGCAGGTGACCAGCACCGGGTCGATGCCCAGCTCGTGATGGGCGACCGGCAGGGCGGCGCGCAGCATCCCGGTGGCGTGGCCGCGGCGGCGGGCGCCGGGACGTACGCCGTAGCCGATATGGCCGCCCCAGGTGAGGAGGGACGGGGTGAGCCGGTGGCGGAAGGCGACGCGCCCCAGGTAGGTGTCGCCGTCCACCCACCAACGGGTGCTCAGCGGGACCACGCCGTCGGCGCGTTCGTGGTCCACGACCCCGCCGACCGTGCGGACGTACTCCGCGAAGCCGTCCTCGGCCGCCCAGTGACCGCGCCAGGTCCGCAGCTCGTGGGCCATGGTGGAGTACGGGACCAAGTCCGCGCCGTCGGCCAGGAACTCGTCCATCGCGGCGAGGAAGGAGGCGCGGACGGCGACGGTGGGGGCGATGAGCTGTGGCGACATCGCCTCATTGTGCGGCAGCACGCCACGGCCCGGCCACCCGCACGGGGCGGGGGCCGGGCCGAAGTGGCATACGGGAAGCGCTACTTCACCATCAGCGGCAGCAGCTTCTTGCCCGTCGGGCCGATCTGGATCTCGGTGTCCATCTGGGGGCAGACGCCGCAGTCGAAGCACGGGGTCCAGCGGCAGTCCTCGACCTCGGTCTCGTCGAGCGCGTCCTGCCAGTCCTCCCAGAGCCAGTCCTTGTCGAGACCGGAGTCCAGGTGGTCCCAGGGGAGCACCTCTTCGTACTCCCGCTCACGGGTGGTGTACCAGGCGACGTCCACGCCGAAGGCGGGCAGCGTCTCCTCGGCGGCCTTCATCCAGCGGTCGTAGGAGAAGTGCTCACGCCAGCCGTCGAAGCGGCCGCCGCCCTCGTAGACGGCGCGGATGACCGAGCCGACGCGGCGGTCGCCGCGCGAGAGCAGGCCCTCGACGATGCCGGGCTTGCCGTCGTGGTAGCGGAAGCCGATCGAGCGGCCGTACTTCTTGTCGCCGCGGATCTTGTCCCGGAGCTTTTCGAGCCGGGCGTCCGTCTCCTCCGCCGACAGCTGCGGCGCCCACTGGAACGGGGTGTGCGGCTTGGGGACGAAGCCGCCGATGGAGACCGTGCAGCGGATGTCGTTCTGCCCGGAGACCTTGCGGCCCTCGGCGATGACCCTGACGGCCATGTCGCCGATCTGGAGCACGTCCTCGTCGGTCTCGGTCGGCAGACCGCACATGAAGTAGAGCTTCACCTGCCGCCAGCCGTTGCCGTAGGCCGTGGAGACGGTCCGGATCAGGTCTTCTTCGGAGACCATCTTGTTGATGACCTTGCGCATCCGCTCCGAGCCGCCCTCGGGCGCGAAGGTCAGACCCGAGCGACGGCCGTTGCGCGTCAGCTCGTTGGCAAGATCGACGTTGAAGGCGTCGACCCGGGTCGACGGGAGCGACAGGCCGATCTTGTCTTCCTCGTACCGGTCGGCGAGCCCCTTCGCGATATCGCCGATCTCGGTGTGGTCCGCGGAGGACAGCGACAACAGGCCGACCTCCTCGAATCCCGTGGCCTTCAGGCCCTTGTCCACCATGTCGCCGATGCCGGTGATGCTTCGCTCCCGTACGGGGCGCGTGATCATGCCGGCCTGGCAGAAACGGCAGCCGCGGGTGCAGCCACGGAAGATCTCGACCGACATCCGCTCATGGACGGTCTCGGCCAGGGGGACGAGCGGCTGCTTGGGGTAGGGCCACTCGTCGAGGTCCATGACGGTGTGCTTGGACACCCGCCACGGGACGCCGGAGCGGTTCGGTACGACGCGGGAGATCCGCCCGTCGGCCAGATACTCCACGTCGTAGAACTTGGGGACATAGACGCTGCCGGTCTTCGCGAGGCGGAAGAGCAGCTCGTCGCGGCCGCCGGGCCGGTCCTCGGCCTTCCAGGCGCGGATGATCTCGGTGATCTCCAGCACCGCCTGCTCGCCGTCACCCACCACCGCGCAGTCCAGGAAGTCCGCGATCGGCTCGGGGTTGAAGGCCGCGTGGCCGCCCGCGAGGATGATCGGGTGGTCCTCCGTACGGTCCTTGGACTCCATCGGGATGCCGGCGAGGTCCAGGGCGGTCAGGAGGTTGGTGTACCCCAGCTCGGTCGAGAAGGAGACACCGAGCACGTCGAAGGCGCCGACGGGGCGGTGCGCGTCGACCGTGAACTGCGGGACCTGGTGCTCCCGCATCAGCGCTTCGAGGTCCGGCCACACGCTGTACGTGCGCTCGGCCAGCACACCCTCGCGCTCGTTGAGGACCTCGTAAAGGATCATGACGCCCTGGTTGGGCAGACCGACCTCGTAGGCGTCCGGGTACATGAGCGACCACCGCACATCGCAGGAGTCCCAGTCCTTGACGGTGGAGTTCAGCTCACCGCCGACGTACTGAATGGGCTTCTGCACATGCGGGAGCAGGGCCTCCAGGCGCGGGAAGACCGACTCGACAGGCATCGTGGTGATCTTTCATCAGCGGGGCAGGGGTGACCCTCAAGCCTAACGTGCTCGGCGCGGAGCCTTGACGCCTCGGCTCCGGTCCAGGTCACGGCCGGAGTGCCGCCCGGTGCTTGCGGCGGGACGCCTTCTTCCACACGTCCGGCAGCGCCCGCTCCCGGTCCGCCGCCAGTGCCTCCTCGCGCCCGTACAGCAGGCCGAAGGTGAAGCCGCCCTCACCGGCGCGCTGTGCCTGGGTCGCCAGCTCGCGCAGGGTGCCGCGCGCCACCACGCTGTCCTGGTGGTCGCCCAGCAGCTGCTGCACCCGCTTGGTCCGCTTGGCGAACTTCTTCGCCGCCCCGCCGAGCGCCGGGCGGGCCGCCTCCGCCGCGTACCGGGTGCGCTTGGCCGCCTTGCGGGCGCCGTGCAGCGCCTCGTCCCGCTCCTGCCCGGCCGGCGCCTCCAGCGCGGCCTCCACACGGCCGGCCAGCCGCGCGTAGTCCTTGAGCACGGCCTTGGCCACCACCTTGGGCGCCGGCCGGTCGGCGGCCTTGCGCAGCGGCGGCTCCGCCAGGAAGGCGTGCAGGGTCTTCAGCAGGGAGAGGTAGCGCGGCCCGTCCAGGACGGCGAGCACCTGGTCCCGTGCGGCGACCCGGCGCCTCTCGGACCAGATGCGCAGCCGGGCGTCCACCGGGCCGAGCCGTAGCGTCCCGGGCACCTCGGCCATCGCCGCCCGCAGCCGCGCGGTCAGCACCTCACGGTCCCGCTCCACGCCCAACTCCGCGGCCAGCCACTGGAGTTCGATACCGATGGGCCGGGTGGCGGCCCGGTCGAGCACCTTGGTGTACGAGCGGAAGGCGCTGCGCAGCCGCCGGGTGGCGACCCGCATCCGGTGCACCGCGTCGGGCAGATCCCGCCGTACCGCGGGGTCCAGCTCGATGATCACCCGCACCTGCTCACGGGCATAGCTCAGGACGACATCTCCGGCGGTCGGCTCCTGCTTCCCGCCCTTCCCGGCCCCCTTGCCCTTGCCTTTGCCCTTGCTCTTGGACTTGGACTTGGCCCCGGACTTCGCCTTCACCTTGCCCTTGGCCTCGGACTTCGCCTTCCCCGCCGCCTCACCGGAGCCGTGCGCGCCTCGCTCACCCGACCGGGTGAGGGGCGACGCGTCGCCACGCCCCCACCCCGTCTCGGCCAGCGCCCGCTCCAGCTTCGAGGCCGCGGAGGCGGGACGCACCCCCGCCGCGGCCAGCACCCGGCCGACCTCGTCCAGCAGCCCGGCACCGTCGTCCCCGAGCAGCTCCACCTCGATCTCGCGCCAGTGGGCCTCGGCGGGCCCGGCTCCCGTCTTCCCGGCGCCCGCGGCCCCGTCCGGCCGGTGCGCCGACACCACGTCCTCGGCCACCTCCGCGAGCGGTGTGCCCGCGGCGTCCTGCAGCACCCGGACCGTGCGCCGCGTCCGCAGCCGTACGAGGGCGATCAGCTCCCCGTCCAGCACCCGGGACCGTACGAGCGCGGTCAGCTCCGCGGGCGGCGTATCGGACAGCGGGGCCCGCACCTCGTCCCGCACCCCCGGGGCGACCGGCAGTTTCAGATGCCAGCCCGCGTCCTTGCCGCCGGTGCGCCTGCGCAGCGTGATGCCGTCGGCGGCGAGGCGCCCGCCGGAGGTGTCGTAGTAGACGGCGTCAAGATCCTCGGTGCCCGCCTCGACCACGGTGGCGACCCGGTCGACTCCGGCCAGGTCGGGGAGCCGGGTGTCGTCGTCGGCCTCGTACTTCCGCTCGATTTCCCGCACGGTGTCCGCCATGTATCGAATCTAGCCAGCCACCGCGGCCGGGACCACCTGCCGGACCGGCGAGCTGCCCCGAGGCCGGAATCCGCCGGAGCGGGTGGCACGCGCCGCACACCGTGACTTACGGTGTGTGACGAGCCCGCCACGCAGAGTGGCAAGCGGCGCACACTCGACCCCTTCGGGGAGGGAGACTCCCGTGCACCCCCAGACCGCACCCGTCACCCGGACACCCATCCGCGTCTCGGCAGGCGCCCGCCCGCATCTCCTGTCCACGCCGAGCCTTGCCACCGCCCCGAAGGCCGCCCGCGACTTCGTCCGCGCGGTGTTGCGCCGCACCCCGCTCGCCTCGCTGACCGACACCGCGGTGCTGCTCACCTCGGAGGCGGTGACCAGCGCCCATCTGCGCACGCCGCGGTCCGCGGACATCCTGCTGCGGCTGCTGACCGCCGGACACGGCCTGCGGATCAGCGTGCACGACGAGGCCCCGGCCCGGATTCCCCGGCCGGCCCCGGCCGCCGGTGAGCTGGACACCGATCACGGGCTGCTGCTGACCGGCCGGCTCTCCGACGACTGGGGCACGACGCCCTTCGGGGGCCGGCCGCGCTCCACTTCGCTCTGGTTCGAACTGCACCTCAAGCACTGACGCGGCGTCAGCGGGAGGCGGACAGCGGGCGCTGTACGCGGATCGACTGGAGCAGCCCGATCGCGATCCAGACCGCGAACATGGACGTGCCGCCGTAGGAGACGAACGGCAGCGGGAGGCCGGTGACGGGCATGATCCCGAGGGTCATGCCGATGTTCTCGAAGGCCTGGAAGGCGAACCACGCGATGATCCCGGCGGCCACGACCGTGCCGTAGAGCTCGGTGGACTCGCGGGCGATCCGGCAGGCGCGCCACAGGACCACGCCGAGCAGGACGATGATCAAACCCGCGCCCAGGAAGCCGAGTTCCTCACCGGCCACGGTGAAGATGAAGTCCGTCTGCTGTTCGGGGACGAACTGGCCGGTGGTCTGGCTGCCCTGGAAGAGACCGGATCCGGTCAGTCCGCCGCCGCCGATCGCGATCCGGGCCTGGTTGGTGTTGTAGCCGACACCGGCCGGGTCGAGGCTCGGGTTGGCGAAGGCGGCGAAGCGGGCGATCTGGTAGTCGTCGAGCAGCCCGAGCTGCCAGACCGCGACACAGCCGACGACGCCCGTGCCGACCAGTCCCAGGATCCAGCGGTTGGAGGCGCCCGAGGAGAGCAGCACACCGAGGATGACGGCGCCGAGCACCATCACCGAGCCGAGGTCGGGCATCAGCATGATGACGACCACGGGGACGGCGGCCAGCGCGAGCGCCTGGACGACGGTGCGGTGGTCGGGGTGCGGGCGGTCCCCCGCGTCGACCCGGGACGCCAGGATCATCGCCATGCCCAGCGTGATGGTGATCTTCGCGAACTCGGCGGGCTGGAGGGAGAAGCCGCCGGGGATCGCCAGCCAGGAACGTGAGCCGTTGATGGTGGCGCCCAGCGGGGTCAGCACCAGCAGCGCCAGCACGACCGAGAGGGCGTAGAGGACCGGGACGGCGCCGCGCAGCGTGCGGTGGCCGAGCCAGATCGTGCCGCCGGCGAGCGCCAGTCCGATGCCGAGGTTCAGCAGATGGTGCAGGAAGTAGTAGTACTCGTCACCGTGGTTGAGCTCGGTGCGGTTACGGGTCGCGGAGAAGACCAGCAGCGAGCCCACCAGCGACAGCACCAGGCACGACAGCAGCAGTATCCAGTCCAGTTTGCGCAGTACCGAATCGCGCGCCGTCAGCTTGCCCCAGGTGCCGAGCTCAGGGGTGTAGCGCCGGACCGAGAACGCCCGGGAGGTGTGGCTGGTCGTCACTGTGGGCTCTCCGATGCGGACGGCGACGGCGACGGCGGGGCATACGGCTTGATGGGCTGGGACCGGATGGCGCCATCACTTTCGATCTTGGGCAGCTTGGCCTCCGGCCTCGGGAGCAGCGCGGCCTTGGGGTTGATGCCGCCCTTTTCGTCGACTCCGTACAGGGCGTTGTAGATGTTGCGTACGGCGGGGCCGGAGGCGCCGGAGCCCGTACCACCCTGGGAGATCGTCATGACGATCGTGTAGTCCTTGGTGTACGTCGCGAACCACGAGGTGGTCTGCTTGCCGTAGACCTCGGCCGTACCGGTCTTGGCGTGCATCGGGATCTTGTCCTGCGGCCAGCCGCCGAACCGCCAGGCGGCGGTACCGCGGGTGGCGACACCGGCGAGGGCGCCGTCCATCTGCCCGAGGGTCTTGTGGGAGACCGGCAGCTTGCCGTGCGAGGTGGGCTTGATCCGCTGGATGTGCTTGCCGTCGGGGCTGACGACGGCCTTGCCGACGGTCGGGTTGTAGAGCGTGCCGCCGTTGCTGATCGCCCCGTAGATCGTCGCCATCTGGATCGGGGTGACGAGGGTGTCGCCCTGCCCGATGGCGTAGTTGATCGAGTCGTAGGCGTGCAGCTTCATGCCCTCCAGGCAGCCCTCCCGGGCGAGCTTGGTGCCGAAGTCCTTCTTCTTGGGCCAGGCCTTGGCCTGTTCGCACCAGCCGGCCTTGTTGGCCTTCCAGAAGGCGTTCTTCCACTTGCGGTCGGGGACCCGGCCGGTGACCTCGTTCGGGAGGTCGATTCCGGTCTCGCTGCCGAGGCCGAACTGGTGGGCCGTCTTGTAGAACCAGTTCTTGGCTTCCTTCTTCGGCTTGTCCCCGCCGTCCTTCTTCCACTCGTCGTGCGAGAGCCGGTAGAAGACGGTGTCGCAGGAGACCTCCAGCGCCCGGCCGAGGCTGATCGCGCCATGGCTCTGCGACTCGAAGTTCTTGAAGGTCTGGCCGCCGATGCTGTACGAGCTGGTGCAGGGGTAGTGGCCGTTGAAGTCATAGCCCGCGTTGACCGCGGCGGCGGTCGAGATGACCTTGAAGATCGAGCCGGGGGCGGCCTGTCCCTGGATGGCGCGGTTCAGCAGCGGGTAGTTGGAGTCCTTGCCGGTGAGGCGGCCGTAGTCTTTGCCCGAGATCCCGCCGACCCAGGCGTTGGGGTCGTAGGAGGGGTTGGAGGCCATCGCCACCACCCGGCCGGTCTTCGCCTCCATGACGACGACGGCGCCCGAGTCGGCCTTGTAGTTGGTGCCCGTGTTCCTGTCGTGCTCCTTACGGGCGTCCTTCATGGCCTGGTCCAGCTGCTTCTCCGCCAGGCCCTGCACCCGGGCGTCGATGCTGGTGACGACGCTGGCGCCGGCCCGGCCCTTCTCGCTCTTCGCCTGGCCGATGACCCGGCCGAGGTTGTCGACCTCGTAGCGGGTGACGGCGGCCTTGCCGCGCAGCGCGTCGTCGTACGTCCGCTCCAGACCGGACCGGCCGATCTGGTCGGAGCGCAGCAGCGGCGAACGGCTGTGCTCGGCCTTCTTGATCTCCTGGTCGGTGACCGGCGAGAGATAGCCGAGGACCTGGGCGGTGTTGGCGTTGCCCGGGGCCGCGTACCGGCGGACGGCGGTCGGCTCGGCGCTGATGCCGGGGAAGTCCTCGGAGCGCTCGCGGATCTGGAGGGCCTGCTGGGTCGTGGCCTCGTCGGTGATCGGGATCGGCTGGTAGGGCGAGCCGTTCCAGCACGGCTGCGGCGTCTTGGCGTCGCACAGCCGGACCTTGTTCCGGATCTCCTTGCCGGACATGCCGAGCACCTTGGCCAGCCGGCCGAGCACGGCCTTGCCGTCGTCCTTCATCTTCAGCAGCTCGGTACGGCTCGCCGACACCACCAGACGGGTCTGGTTGTCGGCCAGCGGCACCCCGCGCGCGTCGAGGATGGAGCCGCGGGTGGCGGGCTCGATGACCTGCTGGACGTGGTTGTTCTTCGCCTCGGTGGCGTACTCCTGGCCGTTGCGGATCTGCAGATACCAGAGCCGGCCGCCGAGCGTGAGCAGCAGCGAGAAGACCAGGATCTGAATCGCGATGAGCCGGACGCTGACCCGGGAGGTCCGGGATTCCGGGAGATTACTCATGGCGCGCCGCGCCTCCATGAGGGGTCGTGGTCGAGGGACGGAGGAGCGTCACAGCCGCTTGACCCCCTTGATGCGGCCCACCTTGTCGCGGGCCGACTTGCCGAGCAGACCGCCGCGCTGGCTGCCGATGCGGGCCCCCGCGCGCACGGACTTCATGGCGCCGCGGCTGGCCTTGAGGCCGGTGCCGGTGGTGAGCCAGCCGTAGCCCGTGATGCCGGAGCCGCTCGGGCTGCTGGTGCCGTCACCGGTCAGCGGCTCGCCCTCGGTTCTGCGCGCCGCCGCCATCACCAGCGGGACCACGAAGGGGGCCAGCAGCAGGTCGTAGAGGGTGGCGCTGAGCAGCAGTCCGACGATGCCGACGTGCCGGGCGGCGGTGTCGCCGACCAGCGCCCCGACGCCCGCGTACATCAGCGTCGAGACGATCGCGGCGCCGATGACGACGATCAGCGGCAGCGTCGCCGAACGGTGCCGCCCGGACTCCGGCTTGGTCAGGCCGGCCGCGTAGCCGATGACGCAGAGCACCAGCGCATAGCGGCCGATGGCGTGGTCGGACGGCGGGGCGAGGTCGGCGAGCAGTCCGGCGAAGAAGCCGATGAGCGCGCCGCCGACATGGCCGTAGACCAGCGCCAGGCCGACCACCACGAGCAGCAGCAGGTCCGGTACGGCGCCGGGCAGTTGGAGTCTGGCGAGGATGGTGACCTGGATGACGAGGGCGACGACCACCAGCGGGGCCGAGAGCAGAATCCGGTTGATGCGCATCGGTCAGCTCCTGGGAGGGACGCTCGCGGAGGGGGTGGCCGTGACGGTGACCGTCGGCGTCGGCTTGGGCTTGGCCGGCTGCGGCGGCAGGACCGTGTCGCGCGGGTCCTGACGGGGCGGCTGGACGACGACACCGACGATGTCGAGCTGGGAGAAGGCGACGAACGGCCGGACCTGGAGGGTGCGGGTCAGATCGCCGTTGAACGGTTCGACCCGGGTGACCTTGCCGACCGGCACACCGGGCACGAACGGCTTGTCCTTGCTGGAGCCGAAGGTGACCAGACGGTCGCCCTTCTTGATGTTGGCCCGGCCGTTGAGGAGCTGGACGCGCAGCGAGCGGACGCCCTGCCCGTTGGCGAAGCCGATCTCGTTGGTCTTCTCCATGCGGGTGCCGACGGTGAAGTCGGGGTCGGCGGCCAGCAGGACGGTGGAGGTGTCGGCGCCGACGGTGGTGATCCGGCCGACCAGACCGTCGCCGTTGAGCACGGTCATATCGCGGCGGATGCCGTCGCGGGTGCCGGCGTCGATGGTGACGGTCCAGGAGAAGCCCTGGGCCGAGCCGATGGCGATGACCTGGGCGCCCTTGATGGCGTACTGGCCGGTGCCGGCGGTCTTGAGGATCTTGTCGAGCTCGGCGGCGCGGCTGCGGTTGCGGTCGGAGGAGCCGAGCTTGGCCTTCAGCGCCTCGTTCTCGTGCTCCAGCGTGCTGATCCGGTTGTGCCGGCGGCCGGAGTCCCGTACGGCACCGACCGCGTGGCCGACCGGGTCGACGACGCGGGCGACGCCGCTTTCGACCGGGCCGAAGGCGGAGGCGGCGGCTTGCCGGGCACCATCGAGCGGGGACTGTTCGCCGCCGCGGATATCGACCGTGATCAGCGCGAACGCGATCGCGACCAGCAGCACCAGCAGCAGCCGGCTCTCTCGTGTGTCCCTCACGTGCGGCGGCCGTGTCCTTCCTCGTAGGACCGGCCGGCTGCGGGCCCCGCCGGTCTCGTTCGGGAGTTGAGCGTTGTGCCTGTGTGACGGTGGCTGCCGGTGAAGCGTCAGCGCACCGTGTCTGTCGGGAGGTTGAGCCCGGTCACCGGCCGGTCCGGCGGACGGACCGGCCGCTGCCGCCGGGGTCCCGGCCCCCGCGTCCGCCGCTGGGCGTCCGCGGCGCGGGCCGGTGCCCCGGTCGTGCTACCTGCGCGGCTGGGAGTCGAGGACCTGCTGGAGCGCCTCGAACTCCTCGACGCACTTGCCGGAACCGAGCGCGACGGAGTCGAGCGGGTCCTCGGCGATGTGGATGGGCATGCCGGTCTCGCGGCGCAGCCGCTCATCGAGGCCGCGGAGCAGGGCACCGCCTCCGGTGAGCACGATGCCGCGGTCCATGACGTCACCGGACAGCTCCGGCGGGCACTTGTCGAGGGTCGTCTTGACCGCGTCGACGATGGAGTTGACCGGCTCCTCGATGGCCTTGCGGACCTCGGCGGCCGAGATGACCACGGTCTTCGGCAGACCGGAGACCAGGTCACGGCCGCGGATCTCGGTGTGCTCGTCCTGTTCGAGGTCGTACGCCGAACCGATGGTGATCTTGATGCTCTCGGCGGTGCGCTCGCCCAGCAGAAGGCTGTACTCCTTCTTGATGTGCTGGATGATCGCGTTGTCGAGCTCGTCGCCGGCCACCCGGATGGACTGCGCGGTGACGATGCCGCCGAGCGAGATGACCGCGACCTCGGTCGTACCGCCGCCGATGTCCACGACCATGTTGCCGGTGGCCTCGTGCACCGGCAGACCGGAGCCGATCGCGGCGGCCATCGGCTCCTCGATGATGTGGACCTGGCGCGCGCCGGCCTGGGTCGACGCCTCGATGACCGCGCGGCGCTCCACTCCGGTGATGCCGGAGGGGACGCACACGACGACCCGGGGGCGGGCCAGATAGCGCCGCTTGTGGATCTTCAGGATGAAGTAGCGGAGCATCCGCTCGGTGATCTCGAAATCGGCGATCACGCCGTCTTTCAGGGGCCGTACGGCGACGATGTTGCCGGGCGTGCGCCCGATCATCTTCTTCGCCTCAGCACCCACCGCGAGAATCCCGCCGGTGTTGGTGTTGATGGCCACGACCGACGGCTCGTTGAGGACGATTCCGCGGCCCCTGACGTACACCAGCGTGTTGGCGGTCCCGAGGTCGACAGCCATGTCACGGCCGATGAACGACATGTTGTTCCCCATGAGGATACGTCTGGCCTTCCCAACTGGAGCGAATGCTTACTGGAGGTCGGCAGGAGGTGATGCGCTGTGAGGCGCGGAAGCCTCCATGGTAGTTCGTAGTGCGCCCACTCGAACACGTCGGGAGGCTGTTCCGCCATTGTCAGCCGTACACGCACCCGCCCCCCTCAATGGTGACGTCGTGTCGCGGTGATGCGTTCCCCCGATCGTGTCGTATACACCAAGGGGCGACCGATGATTTCTCCGGTCGCCCCAGGTCACGGGGGGTCTACAGCTGACGAAGTGTCAGGAAATGCCGGGGAAGAAAATCTTGATCTCACGCTCTGCGGACTCTTCGGAATCCGATGCGTGGATCAGATTCTCCCGGGTGATCGTTCCGAAGTCCCCACGAATGGACCCACTCGGCGCGGCAATCGGGTCAGTCGGACCGGCGAGTGCGCGTACGCCCTCGATCACCCGCTCGCCCTCGACGATCATCGAGACCACCGGACCGGAGGCCATGAACGCGACCAGGGGCTCATAGAACGGCTTGCCGACATGCTCGCCGTAGTGCTGCTCCAGGATCTCGGCGTCCAGGCTGCGCAGCTCCAGCGCGCTGATCGTCCAGCCGGCCTTCTTCTCGATACGGCCGATGATCTCGCCGATCAGACCGCGCTTGACGGCGTCCGGCTTGAGGAGGACGAGGGTGCGCTGGCTCACGAAGGGACTCCCTGGATATGAACAATGGTCAGCGGGTGCACTGAGGCTACATGGGGGACAACGCTCCACGCGGCGCAGCCCCCGGCCTCCGGGCCACCCCGTGACACAGCCGCTAGGCCGGCTCGCCGGCCGGTGCGTCAGCGGCCTCGGACTGCTCCGCCCAACGGGCCTTCGCCGCGTCGATCTTGCGGCCGAAGTGCACCGACGCCCACCACAGGGCGGCGAAGACCGCGCCCAGGAAGAACATCGTCGGCACCACGAAACCGCTGGCGATCAGGGCGGCCTGCAGCGCCCAGCCGAGCTGGACGCCGCCCGGACGGGTCAGCATCCCGCACAGCAGCAGGCTCAGCAGCATCGCGATCCCGCTGACCGTCCAGATCGTGACCGTGGACAGCTCGCTCATCTGCATCGCGACCAGACCGGCGAAGCCGATCACGAAGAACTCGCCTATCAGCGTGCTCGCGCAGAGCGTGCGCATGGTCAGCCCCTTCCCATCAGCAGCCGGGCCTCGCCGACCGTGATCACCGAGCCGGTCACCAGCACACCGGCACCGGAGAACTCGCCCTCCTCCTCGGCGAGGGTGATCGCCGCCTCCAGGGCGTCGTCGAGCCGCGGCTCCACCTGGACCCGCTCGGCGCCGAAGACCTCGACGGCGACCGCCGCCAGCTCATCCGGGTCCATCGCACGATGGCTGGAATTACGCGTCACCACGATCTCCGCGAAGATCGGCTCGAAGGCCTCCAGGAGGCCCCGGACGTCCTTGTCGTCACTGGCACCGACCACACCGACCAGCCGGCTGAACCCGAACGCCTCGGTGACCGCCTCGGCCGCCGCCCGCGCCCCCGCCGGGTTGTGGGCCGCGTCCAGCACCACCGTGGGGCTGCGGCGCACGACCTCCATCCGGCCGGGTGAGGTGACGGCGGCGAACGCGGAGCGGAGGGTGTCGATGTCCAGCGTCCTGGCCTGCTCCGAGCCGACGCCGAAGAACGCCTCGACCGCGGCGAGCGCCACCGCGGCGTTGTGCGCCTGGTGGGCGCCGTACAGCGGCAGGAAGATCTCCGGATACTCGCCGCCCAGTCCGCGCAGCGTCAGCATCTGCCCGCCGACGGCCACCTCACGGGAGAGCACCCCGAACTCCATGCCCTCACGGGCGACCGTGGCATCCACCTCGACCGCGCGCTTGAGCATCACCGACGCCGCGTCCACCGGCTGCTGGGCCAGCACGACCGTGGCGTCCTTCTTGATGATCCCGGACTTCTCACCGGCGATCTGCTCGGGCGTCTCCCCCAGCCGGTCGGTGTGGTCCAGCGAGATCGGGGTGATCACGGCGACATCGCCGTCGATGACGTTCGTCGCGTCCCAGGTGCCGCCCATGCCGACCTCGACGACCGCGACGTCCACGGGGCTGTCCGCGAAGGCGGCGTAGGCCATCGCCGTCAGCACCTCGAAGAACGACAGGCGGTACTCCTGCTGGGCGTCGACCATCTCCACATACGGGGCGATGTCCCGGTAGGTCTCGATGAAGCGCTCGGCGGAGATCGGGGCGGCGTCCAGGCTGATCCGCTCGGTGATCGACTGGACATGCGGGCTCGTATAGCGGCCGGTGCGCAGGTCGAAGGCGGACAGCAGGGCCTCGATCATGCGGGCGGTGCTGGTCTTGCCGTTGGTGCCGGTGATGTGGATGGACGGGTAGGCGCGCTGCGGCTCGCCGAGGATGTCCAGCAGCGCCGCGATGCGCTGCACCGACGGGTCCAGCTTGGTCTCGCCCCAGCGGCCCGCCAGCTCCTCCTCCACGGCGCGCAGCGCACGGTCGACCTCGGGGTCGGCCGGGCGGGCGGGGATCCCGTCCCCCTGCGGCGGACCGGCCTGGGCACGCAGGGTGCGGCTGCCGGCCTCGATCACGGCCAGATCGGGGATTGGGGTCTCCCCTGATCGAGCGGAGTCGAGATCTTGGGGAAGGTCGGTCTCGGCCTCGACCAGTTCGTCGAAGGCGTCGGTCGGGTCGGGGTCGTCGTTCTGGGGGCGCTCGCTCACGCCGACCAGTCTACGAGGCACGTGTGACAGCGGTGCGCTGCCTTGCCCTCCGCCGGGACCGCGCGGCTGCCGGGGGTGGCCGGCCCGGCCCGCGCCCCGGCGTGCGCCCCCGCGCCGGGGCCCAGGGACCCGGGCCCGGCCGGTGGCTACGGCAGCGCCGCCTTCATCATGGCCCGCGCGATCGGGGCCGCCAGCCCGTTGCCGGAGACCTCGTTACGGGCGGCATGCCCGTCCTCGACCATCACGGCCACCGCCACCCGGTGCCCATTGCCGTCCTCGGCGTACGAGACGAACCAGGCGTAGGGCGTACCGCTGTTGTCGACGCCGTGCTGGGCGGTGCCGGTCTTGCCGCCGACGGTCAGTCCGCCGATCTTCGCGCCGGAGCCGGTGCCCTTGTCCACGACCGTCTGCATCGCCGACCGCAGCTGCGCGGCCGTGCGCCCCGACAGGGCCGCTTCGTCGCGGTAGGTCTTCGGTTCGTTCTCCTGGACGGTGTTGCCGCCGCCGTCGGTCAGCTTGTCGACCAGCTGCGGGGTCTTCAGCTCACCGCCGTTCGCGATGGCCGAGGTGACCATCGCCATCTGCAGCGGGGTGGCCTGATCGTCGAACTGGCCGATCCCGGACAGCGCGGTCTGCGCCTCGTCCATGTTCCCGGGGTAGACGCTCTTGCCGGCCCGCACCGGGGTGTCCACCTTGTCGTCGTTGAAGCCGAACTTCTCGGCCTGCGCCTTCACCTTGTCCTTGCCCAGGTCGACGGCCATCTTGGCGAAGACGGTGTTGCAGGAGTACTGGAGCGCGGTGCGGATATCCGCGTTCTTGCAGGGTGCGGCCTTGTTCTCGTTGGTGAGCTTGGTGCGGGTGTGGGGGAGGGTGTACGGGTCGGGGCTCTTGGTGGGCTCGTCCACCGAGGAGTACAGCCCGTTCTCCAGCGCGGCCGCGGCGACCACCAGCTTGAAGGTGGAGCCGGGCGGCAGCGGCTGCCGCAGCGCCCGGTTGACCTCGGGGTCCTCGGAGTCGCCGGACATCTTCCGCCACGCCTTCTGGTCGGCACTGCCGGACCCGGCGAAGGTCCCCGGGTCGTACGACGGGGTGCTCACCATGCCCAGAATCCGCCCGGTGGCCGGGTCCAGGGCGACGGCGGCGCCCTTCTTGTCGCCCAGCGCCCGGTAGCCGGCCTGCTGCACCTTGGCGTCGATGGTGGTGGCCACGTCGCCGCCCTTGGCCCGTTGACGGGTCAGCGCGTCGGCGGGGGTCTGCAGCCGGCTGTCCGAGCCGTCCAGGAGGTCGCCGTACAGGCTCTCCAGCTGGTTGCTGCCGAAGATCTGCGAGGTGAAGCCGGTGACCGGCGCATACAGCGGGCCGTCCTTGTAGGTCCGCTTGTACTTCAGCGTGTCCGAGGTGGCGGCGGAGCCGGTGACCGGCTCCCCGTCGACGAGGATGTTGCCCAGCGGCGCCGAGTACTTGCCGATCGTCACCCGCGGATTGTGCGGGTCCTCCTTGTAGTCGCCGGCCTTCGCACCCTGGAGCCAGGTCACCCAGCCGATCAGCGCCATGATCAGAGCCAGACAGAAGACCGCGGCCCGTCGCAGGGGTTTGTTCATCGGGCGCGGCTCCTCTGTACGGACGGGCGGTGCTGCTCTGTACGGGACGTGCGGTGCTGCCGCGACGACAGCATTCCGACCACCGTGCCTCGGCCAGATGAGAGCCCGATGAGAACGCCCTGAGGGCCGCCCTGAGCGCTGTCCGGCCCCGGTCCGCACCCGGTCCGCACCCGCTCAGGCCAGGAAAACGGCGCAGGCCCCCCGCCCATACGGACGAGGGGCCTGCGATCGCTCTCTGCCGCCGTTACGCCTTCGGCAGGGCCGCCAGCTGCGCGGTGATCCGGACGATGTCCGCCTCCGCGGCCTCCAGCCGGCCGCGGATCTTGTCCACGACCTTCTCCGGCGCCTTGGCCAGGAACGCCTCGTTGCCGAGCTTGGCGGTGGCCTGCGCCTTCTCCTTCTCGGCCGCGCCCAGGTCCTTCGTCAGACGCTTGCGCTCCGCCTCGACGTCGATGGCACCGGACAGGTCCAGGGCGACCGTGGCGCCCGCGACCGGCAGCGAGGCGGTGGCGCTGAAGTCGTCACCGGCCGGCTGGAGCCGCAGCAGCGACCGCATCGCGGCCTCGTGTGCGGCCAGCGCCGTCCCGGACAGCTCCAGCTGCGCCGGGACCTTCTGGCCGGGCTGCAGCCCCTGGTCGGAGCGGAACCGGCGGACCTCGGTCACGACCTGCTGAACGGTCTCGATCTCCCGCTCCGCCGCCGCGTCCCGGAAACCAGAGTCCTTCGGCCACTCCGCGATGACGACCGACTCACCGCCGGTCAGCGCCGTCCACAGGGTCTCGGTGACGAACGGGACGATCGGGTGCAGCAGCCGCAGGGTGACGTCCAGGACCTCGCCCAGCACCCGGCGCGAGACCTCCGCTGCCGGGCCGCCCGCCATGAACGTCGTCTTGGACAGCTCGACGTACCAGTCGAAGACCTCGTCCCAGGCGAAGTGGAAGAGGGTGTCCGACAGCTTCGCGAACTGGTAGTCGTCGTAGTACGCGTCGACCTCGGCGACGACCGAGTTCAGCCGGGACAGGATCCACCGGTCGGTCGCCGACAGCTGCTCGGCGGGCGGGAGTTCGCCCTCCACCGTCGCACCGTTCATCAGCGCGAACCGCGTGGCGTTCCAGATCTTGTTGGCGAAGTTACGGGAGCCCTGGACCCAGTCCTCGCCGATCGGGACGTCGACACCGGGGTTGGCGCCCCGGGCGAGGGTGAACCGGACGGCGTCCGAACCGTAGGCGTCCATCCAGTCCAGCGGATTGACCGCGTTCCCGAAGGACTTGGACATCTTCTTGCCGAACTGGTCGCGGACCATGCCGTGCAGCGCGATGGTGTGGAACGGCGGGGTGCCGTCCATCGCGTACAGCCCGAACATCATCATCCGGGCGACCCAGAAGAAGAGGATGTCGTAGCCGGTGACCAGGACGGAGTTCGGATAGAACTTCTCGACGCTGGGGGTCTGCTCGGGCCAGCCGAGCGTGGAGAACGGCCACAGGCCGGAGGAGAACCAGGTGTCGAGGACGTCGGTGTCCTGGTGCCAGCCCTCGCCGCTCGGCGGCTCCTCGTCCGGTCCGACGCAGACGACCTCGCCCTCCGGCCCGTACCAGACCGGAATCCGGTGGCCCCACCACAACTGCCGCGAGATGCACCAGTCATGGAGGTTGTCGACCCAGCCGAAGTAGCGGGACTCCATCTCCTTCGGGTGGATCTTGACCTTGCCGTCGCGGACCGCGTCCCCCGCGGCCTGCGCCAGCGGGCCGACCTTGACCCACCACTGCATCGACAGCCGCGGCTCGATGGTGGTCTTGCAGCGCGAGCAGTGGCCGACGGAGTGGGTGTACGGGCGCTTCTCGGCGACGATCCGGCCGTCGGCGCGCAGTGCGCCAACGATCGCGGAGCGGGCCTCGAAGCGGTCCAGGCCCTGGAAGGGGCCGTGCGCCGTGATGACCCCGCGCTCGTCGAGCACGGCGAGGTTGGGCAGCCCGTGACGGCGGCCGATCTCGAAGTCGTTGGGGTCGTGGGCCGGGGTGACCTTGACCGCGCCGGTGCCGAACTCCGGGTCGACGTGCTCGTCGGCGACGACCGGGATACGGCGGCCGGTCAGCGGCAACTCGATCTCGGTGCCGACGAGATGGGCGTACCGCTCGTCCTCCGGGTGGACGGCGACCGCGGTGTCACCCAGCATCGTCTCGGCCCGCGTCGTGGCGACGACGATCGAGGAATCGCCCTCCCCGTACCGGATGGAGACCAGCTCGCCGTCGTCCTCCTGGTACTCCACCTCGATGTCCGAGATGGCGGTCAGACAGCGCGGGCACCAGTTGATGATGCGCTCGGCACGGTAGATCAGTTCGTCGTCATGGAGCCGCTTGAAGATCGTCTGGACGGCCTTGGACAGGCCCTCGTCCATCGTGAACCGCTCCCGCGACCAGGCGACACCGTCGCCCAGGCGCCGCATCTGGCCGGAGATCTGGCCGCCGGACTCGTTCTTCCACTGCCAGACCCGCTCGACGAACGCCTCACGGCCCAGGTCGTGCCGGGAGACGCCCTCCTTGGCGAGCTCCCGCTCGACGACGTTCTGGGTGGCGATACCGGCGTGGTCCATGCCCGGCTGCCAGAGGGTCTCGTAGCCCTGCATGCGCTTACGGCGGGTGAGGGCGTCGATGAGGGTGTGCTCGAAGGCGTGCCCCAGGTGCAGGGAGCCGGTGACGTTCGGCGGCGGGATGACGATGGTGTACGGCGGCTTGTCGCTCTTCTCGTCCGCCTCGAAGTAACCCCGCTCTACCCAGCGCTCGTACAGCGGCCCCTCTACATCGGCCGGCGTGTACTGAGTCGGCAGTTCGGGGGCGCTGTGCTTGCTCTGCTGAGAGTTCTCGGTCACGCCGGACAGTGTACGGGCGCGGATGTAGCAGCTTCGAATCGGTTTCGCCCCCGGGGCCACGGCTGTCAGCGGCGTCGGACAGGATGTCGGCAGCGCTTCAACAGCACCCAGAACTTCACACGCAGAACTCAACTGAATTCAGTTGTCACGAGGGGAACCGCTCCATGAGCTTCAACCAGCCGCCTCCCGGCCCGTACGGCCAGCAGCCCCCGCAGCCGGGCCCGTACGGCCAGCCGCAGCAGCCACCGGCCCCCCAGCCCGGTTACGGCTACCCGCAGCAAGGCGGCCAGGTACCTCCGCAGCAGGGCTACGGCTACCCCCAGCAGGCCGGCCAGGCGCCCCCTCAGCAGGGTTACGGCTACCCGCAGCAGGGCGGCGGCCAGCCCTACGGCCAGCAGGCTCCGTACGGCGGCCAGCAGACGCCCTACGGCACGATCCCGCAGGGCCCGGAGGAGAGCGGCGGCAGCGGCAAGAAGGTCGGCCTGATCATCGGCGGGGTCGCGGTCGTCGCGGCGATCGGCGTGGGCGCCTACTTCGCCTTCGGCTCGGGCGGGGATGTCGCGCCGTACACGATCTCGCTGCCGGGCAGCGTGCTGAGCGGGCAGTACCAGAAGGTCACGGTGCCGGGCGGCCCGACGGGCGCCGAGGACTTCACCAACGACAAGGAAGCCAAGGCGCTCGGCATCACGGGCGGCAAGGGCGTCAGCGGCAAGTACAAGGCCGAGGGCGGCCTGATGATGTCGGTCAGCGGCATCTACGGCACGATCGCCGACCCGGAAGGCACCGTGGGCCAGGTGTTCGCCAAGGTGGATGAATCCCAGAAGAAGGCCACCCAGGGCGCCAAGATCGAGGACGTCACGCCGACGACCTCGTACTCGCCGGAGGACTTCGACGGCGCGGTGATGAAGTGCCGGGTGCAGAAGGTCACCGTGACCCGGAGCGGCGTGAGCGTGCCGGTCTCCCTCTCCACCTGCGTCTGGGGTGACAGCAGCGCCATCGGCGTCGTCCAGGTCAGCTCCGCCCCCTCCCCCAACGGTGGTCCCGGCGCCACCGCGCCCGGCGCCGAGGAGCTCTCCGAGAAGGCCGCCAAGGTCCGCAACGAGGTCCGCAAGGAGAAGTAGCCCCGGCGCGGCCGCTCGCGGCTCCTCGCGGCACCGGGGCGCTCGACAGGCCCCGACAACACACCACCGCCCGGCGGGGTTTCCCCTGCCGGGCGGTGGTGTGTCGGCTATCGGCCGCGGACCGCGCCTATGCGCTCTTCTCCTGCGGCTCCCCGGAGTCGCCGCGGTTGCGCGGGACCAGCGTCGGGTTCACGTTCGAGTGGACGACGTCCTCGGTGATGACGACGCGGGCGACGTCCTTACGGGACGGGATCTCGTACATCACCGCCTGGAGGACCTCCTCCATGATGGCGCGCAGACCGCGGGCGCCGGTGCCGCGGAGGATGGCCTGGTCGGCGATGGCCTCCAGGGCCGGGCGGTCGAAGTCCAGCTCCACACCGTCGAGTTCGAAGAGGCGCTTGTACTGCTTGACGAGCGCGTTGCGCGGCTCGACCAGGATCTGCAGCAGGGCCTCGCGGTCGAGGTTGTGGACCGAGGTGAGGACGGGCAGGCGGCCGATGAACTCCGGGATCATCCCGAACTTCACCATGTCCTCCGGCATCACGTCCTGGAGCTGGTCCTTGGACTCGATCTCGCGCTTGGAGCGGATCGTGGCACCGAAGCCGATGCCCTTGGCGCCGGACCGGGCCTCGATGATCTTCTCCAGACCGGCGAAGGCACCGCCGACGATGAAGAGGACGTTCGTGGTGTCGATCTGGATGAATTCCTGGTGCGGGTGCTTGCGGCCGCCCTGGGGCGGGACCGAGGCGGTGGTGCCCTCCAGGATCTTCAGCAGCGCCTGCTGGACGCCCTCGCCGGAGACATCGCGGGTGATCGACGGGTTCTCGCTCTTCCGGGCGACCTTGTCGATCTCGTCGATGTAGATGATGCCGGTCTCGGCCTTCTTGATGTCGAAGTCCGCGGCCTGGATCAGCTTGAGGAGGATGTTCTCCACGTCCTCGCCGACATAGCCGGCCTCCGTCAGCGCCGTGGCGTCGGCGAACGCGAAGGGGACGTTGAGCATCCGCGCGAGGGTCTGCGCGAGCAGCGTCTTGCCGGAGCCGGTGGGGCCGAGCAGCAGGATGTTGGACTTGGCGAGCTCGATGCCCTCATCGCCGCGGCCGGGGCCGTTCTCGCCCGCCTGCACCCGCTTGTAGTGGTTGTAGACGGCGACCGACAGGGCCTTCTTGGCGGGATCCTGGCCGACGACATAGCCGTTCAGGAACTCGTAGATCTCCCGCGGCTTGGGGAGCTCCTCCCACCGCACCTCGGAGGTCTCGGCGAGCTCCTCCTCGATGATTTCGTTGCAGAGGTCGATGCACTCGTCGCAGATGTACACACCAGGTCCCGCGATGAGCTTCTTCACCTGCTTCTGGCTCTTCCCGCAGAACGAGCACTTGAGCAGGTCGCCGCCGTCACCGATGCGTGCCACGAGGTGCTTCCCCTTCGCCTGGGATCCGTATTGCTGCACGGACCCGGGTGCTTGCCTATCGACGGTACCTTGCCGGGCCCCCCGTACGGGCCCCCCTTGGACGGACTCGGTTCACTCGGTCCCGAACCGGTCCAAGGGGGCAACGCTCCGGCTCATTTAGCGAAGATCGCTAGCCGATCGAGACCGACGACTTACGCGTCGAAACGATCTGGTCGACCAGACCGTACGCCAGGGACTCCTCGGCGGTCAGAATCTTGTCACGCTCGATATCGTCCCGGATCTTCTCGATCGGGGTGGTGGAGTGCTTGGCCAGCAGCTCCTCCAGCTGCGAACGCATCCGCAGGATCTCGTTGGCGGCGATCTCCAGGTCGGAGACCTGACCGCGGCCGGTCTCGCTGTACGGCTGGTGGATCAGGACCCGGGCGTTCGGCAGCGCCATCCGCTTGCCGGGGGTGCCGGCGGCGAGCAGCACGGCCGCGGCGGAGGCCGCCTGGCCCATGCAGACCGTCTGGATGTCCGGCTTCACGAACTGCATGGTGTCGTAAATGGCGGTGAGCGCCGTGAAGGAACCGCCCGGGGAGTTGATGTAGATCGAGATGTCCCGGTCCGGGTCCATCGACTCCAGGCACAGCAGCTGCGCCATGACGTCGTTGGCCGACGCGTCATCGATCTGCACGCCGAGGAAGATCACGCGCTCCTCGAACAGCTTCGCGTACGGGTCGTACTCGCGCACACCCTGCGAGGTGCGCTCGACGAAGCGCGGGACGATGTAGCGGGACTCGGCGACAGGGCCGGAGTACTCGGACTCCGGGCGCTGGTAGAGGCCGCTGCCGGGGAAGTTGTTCATCGTGGTGTTCACCGTCCTGGTGGCGATCAAGTGGGCTGGGGGCTGAAGGGCGAGTGGAACGGGGCTCAGGCGCCCGTGCCGCCCCCGCCCGGAACGCCGGCGGCGGAGGTCATGACATCGTCGATCAGGCCGTACTCCTTGGCCTCATCGGCGGAGAACCAGCGGTCGCGGTCGGAGTCCTGGGTGATCCGCTCGACGGTCTGGCCGGTGTGGAACGCCGTCAGCTCCGCCATCCGCTTCTTGGTGTGCAGCAGCCGCTCGGCGTGGATCTTGATGTCGGACGCGGAGCCGGCCAGACCCGCGGAGGGCTGGTGGATGAGGATCTCGGCATTCGGCAGCGCGAAGCGCTTGCCCGGGGTGCCGGCGCTCAGCAGGAACTGTCCCATGGAGGCGGCGAGGCCCATCGCGATCGTCACCACGTCGTTCTTGATGTACTGCATGGTGTCGTAGATCGCCAAGCCGGCCGAGATCGAGCCGCCCGGGGAGTTGATGTAGAGGAAGATGTCCTTGTCCGGGTCCGCGGCGAGGAGAAGCAGCTGCGCGGTGATCTTGTTGGCGATGTCGTCGTCGACCGGCTGGCCGAGGAAGATGATCCGCTCGCCGAGCAGCCGGTTGTAGACCTGGTCGCCGAGGCCACCGAAGGTCGGCTCAGCGGCGGCGGAAGGCATCGGGATCGTCACGTGTCCACCTGCTCGTTGTCGGACGGCTCGGGGCCGTCTCAGCGTCGTCTTCTGGGGCGCGGGGATCGGCGCCGTGTATCGCCCCGGCGCGTTTCAGGGACTCCCCTGCCCTCGTATCTACGGACCCTAACGCGCAGGTCGGACAACGCCATCCCGCATCGATAACTGTTCGCTGTGAGCGCAGGCTCACCGGTCCGGTACGGATACGGGCCCGAACACGCGGACGTGCGTGTTCGGGCCCGTATTTCAGCGCTCTTCGCGACGGCGCGAGGCGGCCGGGGCTCAGACCTCGGGCTTCTCGTCCGCGCTCTCGGCCTCGGTGCCCTCGGCCTCGGCGACGACGGTCTCGGCCGTCTCGTCCTCGTCGTCGAGGTCGATGACCTCGCCGTTGCTGTCCTTGACCGTGGCGGCCTCGACGACGACCGCGAGGGCCTTGCCGCGGGCGACCTCACCGACGAGCATCGGCACCTGGCCGCCCTCGACGACGGCCTGGGCGAACTGGTCGGGGGACATACCGGAGGACTGCGCGCGGCGCATGAGGTGCTCGGTGAGCTCCTCCTGGCTGACGTTCAGCTTCTCCTTGTTGACCAGCTCGTCCAGGATGAACTGGGTCTTGATGCCCTTCTCGGCCTGCTCCTTGGTCTCGGCGTCGAACTCCTCCTCGCTCTTGCCCTGGATCTCCAGGTACTTCGCGAGGTCGAGGCCCATCTGGCCGAGCTGGTGGTTGACCAGGTTGTGCTTGCGGGTCTCGATCTCGTCCGCGAGCAGCTTCTCCGGCATCGGCACCTCGACGAGCTTGAGCAGCTCGTCCAGGACCTTCTCCTGCGCCTGGGTGGCCTGGTCGTACTTCTTCATCTGCGCGAGGCGCTTGCGGCTGTCCTCGCGCAGCTCTTCGAGGGTGTCGAACTCGCTCGCCAGCTGCGCGAAGTCGTCGTCCAGCTCCGGCAGTTCGCGGGACTTGACCTCGGTGACCTCGACCTTGACCTCGGCCTCCTTGCCCTCGGCGGAACCGCCCTTGAGCTCGGAGGTGAAGGTGGCGGAGTTGCCGGCCTCGACGCCCTTGACGGCCTCGTCGATGCCGTCGAGGAGCTCACCGGAGCCGACGGTGTAGGTGACGCCCTCGGCGACACCGTCCTCCAGGACCTCGCCGTCGACCTTGGCCTCAAGGTTCAGCGTGAGGACGTCGCCGTCCTGGGCCGCGCGCTCGACCGGGGCGGTCGTGGCGAAGCGCTCACGCAGCTGCTCGACGGACTTGTCGATGTCCTCGTCCGACACCTCCACGGCGTCGACCTCGACCTCGATACCGGAGTAGTCCGGGATCTCCAGGGCGGGGCGGATGTCGACCTCGGCGGTGAAGGCCAGCAGCTCGCCGTCCTTCAGCTCGGTGATGTCGACCTCGGGCTGGCCGAGGACGTTGAGCTCACCCTCGTTGACCGCCTCGGTGTAGAACTTCGGGAGCGCGTCGTTGACGGCCTCCTCCAGCACGGCACCGCGGCCGAACCGCTGGTCGATGACGCGCGCCGGGATCTTGCCCTGGCGGAAGCCCTTCACCGTGACCTGCTGGTTGATCTTCTTGTACGCCGCGTCGAGGCTGGGCTTGAGCTCCTCGAAGGGCACCTCGACAGTGAGCCGAACCCGAGTCGGGTTCAGGGTCTCCACGGCGCTCTTCACGGTTCGGTCTCCTTGGGGCTGACTTCTGGGGTTCTGCATGAGATCCGCCGGTATCCGGCTGTTCCCGGTACCGGCCGATCACGCCCGGTACACAGACACACGGGCACGCAGCTTGCATAGTAACCGCAAGGAGGATGACGCCCACAACGCGATCTTGAACACCCGCCGATCATGCGGCGGCGCGAGGGGGAAAAGAATGGCGCCCGACGGGTTCCGTCGGGCTGACCTGACTACTGGTCGGGGTGGCCGGATTCGAACCGACGACCTTCCGCTCCCAAAGCGGACGCGCTACCAAGCTGCGCCACACCCCGTCGGTGCGACACGTAGGGTACATGGCCGTCAGCGGTTCGGCTGCCAGTTATCGGGGCGCCCGGTGGCGGGACATGGGGCCGTACGCGGCGACGCGCACCGTCTTGGGGAAGGGATGTGCGGCGCACCGCCGCGACCCGCTAGGATGCACAGCGTGCCGGGGTCCGTGCGACCTGTGGCGCTTGCGGGCGTAGCTCAATGGTAGAGCCCCAGTCTTCCAAACTGGCTACGCGGGTTCGATTCCCGTCGCCCGCTCGCATGAGGAAACCCCAGGCCGGACGGCCTGGGGTTTTCCGCTGCCCGGAACGCACTGCCGGATGCCTCGCACTCCCTCTTCGCTCCGCGGCCGGGCATCAATAAGGTGGCCCGCATGGAGATCTGGCTCAATCCCTCGTGTTCCAAGTGCCGTTCCGCCGTGGAGATCCTCGACGAGGAAGGCGCCCGCTACACCGTGCGCAAATACCTGGAGGACCCGCCGAGCGCCGATGACCTGCGGGCGGTGCTGACGCGGCTGGGCCTGGAGCCCTGGGATATCACGCGCACCCAGGAGGCCGAGGCCAAGGAGCTGGGTGTCGGGGAATGGGAGCGCACCGACGCCGCACGTGAGCGGTGGATCGCAGCACTGGCGGCACACCCCCGGCTGATTCAGCGGCCGATCATCACGGCGGACGACGGTTCGGCGCTGGTGGGGCGCAGCGAGGATGCCGTACGCGAGGCAGTGGCGCGGGCCGGGGACGGTGCCTCGTAGGACGGGATCGTGCGCGGCGCCTGACGGAGGGCCGGCGGACCACCTAGAAGGTGATGTGGTTGATGGTGTCCGCCAGGGAGTTGAGGAACTTATTGATCGACGGCGCCACGCCCGTGGAGGCGAGGAAGAAGCCGAACAGTATGGCGACCAGCGCCGGTCCCCCCTTGAGGGACTTCCCTCTGATCAGCACGATCAGAATGATCCCCAACAGCAGCACCACTGACAGCGAAAGAGCCACAACTGATCACACCCTCGGTCTGAACGCCTCACCGGCCCGGGGGCATGCCGCGCACACCCCCCTGCACTCATCGTGCCACCAACTCCATGCCCATCGCAGGCCAGTGACGAATCATCGGCCAACGCTTTGCCCGATTCCGGCCGCTCGTGACCGAGGGGGTCCGGTGGGGTGGCGTACGGGTGTCCTGTGGGTGACGGACGGGCGTCGGCGCGACGGCTGCGCGGGGCGGGAAGGGGCCGGGTCGGAGGGGGTCCGGGACCGGGTCGGGGGCGGGCCGGGGCCGGAGAATTCCGCCCGCCTGATGGCGCGTCGATAATTCGTGCCGATCATTCCTTCGCGGCATTCTGATCGTTTGGCCGGGCCGCGTGAATAGGGAATTCGTGGCATCCGTCACTGCCTTGTGGGGCACTTTCAAGGCTTATTAGCATTCGGACATAAGGCCAAGGAATCGGACATTCACCCAGAGTCGTTTGCAGGGGATACCGCCCGTTTTGATGGGATGATTCGGCACGAATCGGGCAGCGGTGGGGAGGTTCCGCACCGGCGATTGCGGATTTTATCGGGGCGCCCTCCCGAACGGCACCCAAGGAAATAACGAAGGGGCTTGTACACGGTTTTACGCGCCCGCCGACCGCCGCTATCGTGCCTCAAATGTTTCCCGCTGCCCCGACACCCCGACGCGCCCTCCCCCTTGCCCGGCAGGCGGCGGGTACGGACCGGACCGGGCCCCCGGCTCAGCCGTCCGGCGCGCCGGAGGGCTCGGCGGAGGGCGCGGCGGCGCCCGCACCGAAGACCGGTGGCCGTAACCCGTTCTTCGACAACGCCAAGTACCTGGCCATCGTGCTGGTGGCGATGGGGCACGCGTGGGAGCCGCTGACCGACGGGAGCCGGGCGGCCGAGGCGTTCTACATGACCGTCTACACCTTCCACATGCCGGCCTTCATCATCATTTCCGGCTACTTCTCGCGCAGCTTCGATATGCGCAAGGACCGGCTGCAGCGGCTGATCACCGGGGTCGCGGTGCCCTACATCCTCTTCGAGACCGCTTATGCGTTCTTCAAGCGCTGGGCGGACAACGATCCCGGGCACTCCATCAGCCTGCTCGACCCGTGGTTCCTCACGTGGTTCCTGGTGGCCCTGTTCATCTGGCGGCTGACCACCCCGCTGTGGCAGATCGTGCGCTGGCCGCTTCCGCTTGCGGTGGCGATCGCCGTGCTCGCCTCCGTGTCACCGGACATCGGTGACGATCTGGACCTCCAGCGGGTGCTGCAGTTCCTGCCGTTCTTCGTCCTGGGGCTGATGCTGCGGCCGGAGCACTTCAAGATGGTGCAGCGGCGGGCGGTGCGGATCGCCTCGCTGCCGATCTTCGCGGCGGCGCTGGTGATGGCCTACTGGGCGGCGCCCCGGATGTCCTCGGCGTGGTTCTACCACCGGGACAGCGCCCAGGAACTGGGCACCACCTGGTGGATCGGCGCGGTGATGACCCCGGCGCTCTTCGGCTGCTCGATCGTGCTCGTCGCCTGCTTCTTCGCCTGGGTGCCGACGCGGCAGACCTGGTTCACGGTGCTGGGCGCGGGGACGCTCTACGGCTATCTGCTGCACGGCTTCCTGGCCAAGGGCTCCCGCTTCTGGGGCTGGTTCGACGACTACGCCTGGCTGCACACCCCGCTCGGCGAGATCGCGGTCACGCTGATCGCGGGCGGCGTCGTGACGGCCCTGTGCACCCCGCCGGTCCGCCGGGTGTTCCGCTTCGCCATGGAGCCGACGATGGCCTGGGCGTTCCGGAAGGACCCGGCCGACACGGCGCGGGCGCGGGTCAGCGCCTGAGCCTGCGTCCGTACGCCCGCCGGGCCGGGGCGTGACGCGGTCGGTTCACGCCATGTCAGGGCCGCCGACCCGGCCCCGCAGCGCCCCGGTAAGAGCCACGGAAACGGCTGAAGTACGCCCCCGGGGAGCACAACCGGCGGGCCGCGTTCCCCTTCGGCGCCGTCCCGCCCGTCACGCGTCCGCCCATCAGGCGTCCGCCCGTCAGGCGTCCCGGCAGATCAGCAGCAGCGCCCGGTCGTCGTTGACGTCCTTGGCGACGGCCTCGATCAGATGCCAGGCGGCGCCTGCGAAGCCGCCGGTGACATAGCGGTCGGCCTCGCCGGTCAGCCGGTCGATGCCCTCCGCGATATCGCGGTCGGCGGCCTCGACCAGGCCGTCGGTGAACAGCATCAGCACGTCGCCGGTGCGCAGCGTGCCCTTGACCGGGTGGAACTGGGCGCCGTCGTAGACGCCGAGCAGCGGCCCGTCGCCCGACTTCTCCGCCCAGCGGCCGGTGCCGGCGCTGAGCTGCAGGGCCGGCAGATGCCCGGCGGAGAAGAGTTCGTAGTCGCCGGATTCCAGGTCGAGGACGAGGTGGATGGAGGTCGCGAAGCCCTCGTCCCAGTCCTGGCGCAGCAGATAGCCGTTGGCGGCGGGCAGGAAGCCGTGCGGCGGCAGCGAGCCGAGCAGACCGCCGAAGGCGCCGGACAGCAGCAGGGCGCGGGAGGCCGCGTCCATGCCCTTGCCGGAGACATCGGTCAGCACCACTTCGAGGATGGTGCCGTGGTGGGTGCGGGAGGCCACCACGAAGTCGCCGGAGAAGGACTGTCCGCCCGCGGGGCGCAGCGCCATCTCGTGGTGCCAGCCCTGCGGCAGCTGGGGCAGCTTGCTCTGGACGCGGATGCGTTCGCGCAGGTCGAAGAGCATGGTGCCGCCGCGCCGCCAGGGCACCCCGACCCGGCTGCGGAACTGTGCGATCAGCAGCCCGAAGAGCCCGACCGCGGCGACGACCAGGACCGTGCCCGGAGTGATCCGTTCCGGTCCTTCGTCGTACGGGCCGAACAGCGCGGACTCCACCACCAGCGCGGTCGCCGAAGCGCCATACAGGATGAGGAGGTTGGCCGGCCGCAACAGCAGTCCACCGGCGATGACCGGGAGGACCAGCGCCGTCGGGGCGATCCATTCCGACCACCAGAGTGTGCCCGCGGCGATGGCGGGTATGGCGAGGAGCAGGGCGGCCAGCGCGAACCGGTCGGAGCCCTCGCCGCGGAAGTAGTCCACACCGGCCTTGCGCACGCCGATGCGGGCCCGGTGCAGTCTCTTGTGCATCCGGGCCGTCAGGGTTTCCGTTCCCTGGCCGCTGGTCATCGCTCTGGGACCTTATCCACCCGTTCGGCGGTGCGTCGATTCGCCGCACGTCGGCCCGGAAAATTCCCCGGAAACCCCGTGGGAATTGCGGTCGCGCCGCTATGGAGGGTCCTGCTAGGGATGGGGTATGGCGACGGAATTACGCATGTTGCGGGACACCGAATGGGACGACTGGTCGGAGGCGGTGGACCGGGCCTTCGGCGCGCCGCCGCGGACCCCTGAGCAGCGGGCCGCCCGACGGGAGGTCACCGAGACCGACCGTATGTTCGGCGTCTGGGACGGCGCCGACTGTGTCGCCACGGCGGGGGCGTTCTCCTTCGGGCTCAGCGTGCCGGGCGGCGCCGAGGTGCCGGCGGCCGGGGTCACGATGGTCACGGTGCAGCCGACGCACCGCCGCCGCGGGCTGCTGCGGGCGATGATGCGGCACCAGTTGGCGGACGTCCGGGAGCGCGGGGAGCCGCTGGCGGTGCTGACCGCCTCGGAGCCGGTGATCTACGGCCGGTTCGGCTACGGTCCGGCGGCCCTGGACATGCAGCTGACCGTGGACACCCTGCGGCTGGCCGCCCCCGAGCTGCCGGGCGTGGACGGGGTGCGGCTGCGGCTGGTGGACCCGTCGGCCGCGCTGCCCGAGTGCGAGCGGGTCTATGCCCAGCTGGTGCCGGGCCGGCCGGGGATGCTGGCGCGGCGGCCCGGCTGGGCGCGGCTCGCGGTGCTGGACACTCCGGGCGAGCGGGACGGCGCCGGGGTGCTCCAGTGTGCGGTGGCCGAGGTGGACGGCGAGGTCCGGGGCTATGTGCGCTATGCGGTCAAGGTGGTCTGGGAGGACGCCGGGCCGTCGGGTGTGGTGCGGGTGCGGCACATCGAGGCGCTGGACCCGGTGGTGTACGCGGCGCTGTGGCGCTATCTCTTCGGGATCGATCTGACCTCGTCGGTGACGGTGTCCAGCCGGCCGGTGGACGATGCGCTGCCGCATCTGGTCGGGGATCTGCGGCGGTGCCTTCCCGTGCTGCGGGAGTCGCTGTTCGTCCGGCCGGTGGAGGTGGGCGCGGCGCTGGCGGCGCGGACGTACCGGACGCCGGTGGACGTGGTGCTGGAGGTCGCGGACCCGTTCTGCCCGTGGAACGCGGGGCGTTGGCGGCTGACCGGCGACGGGACGGGCGCGGTCTGTGCGCGGACCACGGATCCGGCTGAACTGGCCCTGTCCGTACGGGAGTTGGGATCGGCTTATCTGGGCGGGGTCGCCCTGACGTCGCTGGCGGCGGCGGGGCGGGTGCGGGAGCTGCGGCCCGGGGCGCTGGCGGCGGCTTCGGTGGCGTTCGGGTCGGACGTGGCGCCCTGGCTGCCGCACGAGTTCTGAGGGCCGCCGCGCCCGCGGGCCGGGGTGCCGTCAGCCGCCGCCCGTGCCCGGCTGGCAGCCCGGACACCAGAAGAGGTTGCGGGCGGCGAGACCGGCGGTGCGGATCTCGCTGCCGCAGATGTGGCAGCCCTGCCGGGCACGGCGGTAGACGTACACCTCGCCGCCGTGGTCGTCGACGCGGGGCGGGCGGCCCATCGCCTCCGGCAGATGCTCCGGGCGGACGGTGTCGATCCGGTTGTCCCGGACGCCCTCGGCCATCAGGAACACCAGGTCGGCCCAGATCGCGTCCCATTCGGTGCGGGTGAGGTCGCGGCCGGTGCGGTAGGGGTCGATGCCGTGGCGGAAGAGGACCTCGGCGCGGTAGACGTTGCCGACTCCGGCGATGACCTTCTGGTCGAGCAGCAGCGCGGCGATGGTCGTCCGGCTGCGGGAGATCCGCTGCCAGGCGCGGGTGCCGTCGTCCTCGGGGCGCAGCGGGTCGGGGCCGAGCCGGTCGTGTATCGCGCCCTTCTCGTCCTCGGTGATCAGTGCGCAGGTGGTGGGGCCGCGGAGGTCGGCGTACGCGGTGGGGTTCGCCAGGCGGAGGCGGACCGTGTCGGTGGGCGGCGGGGCGGGGGCCGCGCCGAAGCCGAGCTTGCCGAACAGGCCGAGGTGGATGTGGACCCAGCGATGGGGGTACCCCCTGGACCGATGGGGGTCCCCCCGGTCGAACGGAGTTGAGACCGGGGGATCGTCGGAGGTCCTTGGGGGAGTGCCGAAGCCCAGGAAGAGGTGCTTGCCGTGTGCCTCGGCGGTCGTCATGACCTGGCCGTCGACAAGCGCCGCACCCTCCGCGAACTTGCCCTGCGGACTGCTCACCCGGACCCGTTCGCCCTCGAAGCGGGAGCGGTGGTCCAGGGCGAGGCGGTGGATCGTATGCCCCTCGGGCACGGGGGTCCTCCAGTGGGCGCGCCCGCCCGCCCCGGCGGCCGGGGCGGGCGGGCGACGGGATGAACGGGGGTCAGCCCTGCGGGTGGTGGGCGGGGATGGCGGGCAGCTCGCCGGTGGTCTCGTAGGCCGAGAGCATCTCGATGCGGCGGGTGTGCCGCTCCTCACCCGAGTAGGGCGTGGCCAGGAAGACCTCGATGAACTTGGTCGCCTCTTCCTGGGTGTGCATCCGGCCGCCCACGGAGATCACGTTGGCGTTGTTGTGCTCGCGGCCGAGCTGGGCGGTCTCCTCGCTCCAGGCCAGCGCGGCCCGAACGCCCTTGACCTTGTTGGCGGCGATCTGCTCGCCGTTGCCGGAGCCGCCGATCACGATGCCCAGGCTGTCCGGGTCGGCGGCGGTCTTCTCCGCGGCGCGCAGGCAGAACGGCGGGTAGTCGTCCTGGGCGTCGTAGATGTGGGGACCGCAGTCGACGGGGTCGTGGCCATGGGCCTTGAGCCACTCGACGAGGTGGTTCTTGAGATCGAAACCGGCATGGTCGGAGCCGAGGTACACGCGCATGCGATGAGTGTGACACGGCGGCCGAGGGGTAGGCGCGGCTGGGTCTGCCCGGGGTTCCGTGCACAGAAAGCCACTTTCGCCTTCTGTACGTAAGCGGATCTCGTAACTATCCAGGGTTTCACACAACAATCCAGCTGCAGACCTTCCAATCCACGGTTAACGAAGATCTAATGCGAGGGATTCAACCGAGAACGAGAAGGACGGTGCTCATGGGCGCGCACCCGCCTACCACCAAAGTGGTCCCCACCGCCGGTGACCCCGGCGGCGGTGTGACCGGGGGGCAGTCTCAGGACGGACTGCAGGCCGGACTCAAGAACCGCCATTTGTCGATGATCGCCATCGGCGGAGTCATCGGCGCGGGCCTGTTCGTCGGCTCCGGCGCCGGGATCTCGGCGGCAGGTCCGGGCATTCTGCTGTCGTACGCGCTGACCGGGCTGCTGGTCGTGCTGGTGATGCGGATGCTGGGGGAGATGGCCGCGGCCTCTCCCACCTCGGGTTCGTTCTCCGCGTACGCGGACCGGGCGCTGGGCCGCTGGGCCGGTTTCACGATCGGCTGGCTGTACTGGTTCTTCTGGTCGGTCGTGCTGGCCGTCGAGGCGACCGCGGCCGCCGCGATCCTCACCGGCTGGGTGCCGGCCGTCCCGCAGTGGGCCTGGGCGCTGCTGGTGATGATCGTGCTGACCGGCACGAACCTGGTCTCGGTCGGCTCGTTCGGCGAGTTCGAGTTCTGGTTCGCCGGGATCAAGGTCGTGGCGATCGTGGTCTTCATCGTGGTCGGCGCGCTGGCGATATTCGGGCTGCCGCCGGGCGGTGACCCGGTCGGGGTGTCGCATCTGACCGGGGACGGCGGGTTCCTGCCGAACGGTCCGGGCGCGATCCTCTCCGGCATGCTGCTGGTGGTCTTCTCCTTCATGGGCAGCGAGATCGTCACGCTGGCGGCGAGCGAGGCACCCAACCCGGTGCAGGCCGTCCGCAAGGCCGTGAACAGCGTCATCTGGCGGATCGCGCTGTTCTACCTCGGCTCGATCGCGGTGATCGTGACGCTGCTGCCGTGGAACGACCCGGCCGTGAAGAAGAGCCCGTATGTGGCCGTGCTGGAGTCGCTGGACATTCCGTACGCGGGCACCGTGATGGATGTCGTGGTGCTGACCGCGGTGCTGTCCTGTCTGAACTCCGGGCTCTACACCGCCTCCCGGATGGCGTTCTCGCTCGGGCAGCGCGGCGATGCGCCGAAGTCGTTTGCCACCGTCAACAAGGGCGGTGTCCCGGCGGTCGCCATCTACGCGTCGGTCGCCTTCGGCTTCATCGCGACGATCTTCAGCTACACCTCGAAGGACACCATCTTCCAGTTCCTGCTGAACTCGTCGGGCGCGGTGGCGCTGTTCGTGTGGCTGGTCATCTGCTGCTCACAGCTGCGGATGCGCCGGATCATCGAGCGGGAGATGCCGGAGCGGCTGACGGTGCGGATGTGGCTGTACCCGTGGCTGACGTACGCGACGATCGGGCTGATCGTCTTCGTCATCGGCTACATGTTCTACGACCCCGAGGGGCGTGAGCAGATGGTGCTGTCGGTGGTCGCGGCCGTCGTGGTGCTGGCGGTCGGGCTGATCCTGGACCGGCGGCGGCCCCGGGAGAAGGACGCGGTCGGGGGCGTCTGACGCCTCCGGAGGCACGAAGAGGGCGGGGCCCGCACCGGATCGGTGCGGGCCCCGCCCTCTTCGTTGCCGCGTCTCAGCCGCGGCGCCCGGCCAGCTTCCAGGCCGTGGGCAGTGTGCCCATCGCCAGGGCGGCCTTGAGGGCGTCGCCGATGAGGAACGGGACCATCCCGGCGGCGACCGCCTGGCCGAGGGACATCCCGGTGCTCAGCGCCAGGTAGGGGACGCCGACCGCGTAGATCAGGGCGCTGCCGACGGCCATGGTGGCGGCGGTGCGCAGCATCCCGCGGTCGCCGCCGCGGCGGGCCAGCGCGCCCACGGCGGTGGCGGCCAGCATCATGCCCACGATGTAGCCGAAGGTGGCGCCGCCGGCACCCGAGGCACCGCCCGCGAACCACGGCATGCCCGCGAGACCGGCCAGGGCGTACAGCGCCAGCGACAGCAGGCCGCGGCCCGCCCCGAGCGAGGCGCCGACCAGCAGGGCGGCGAAGGTCTGACCGGTGACCGGGACCGGGGAGCCGGGGACCGGGACGGCGATCTGGGCCGCGATACCGGTGAGTGCGGCGCCGCCGATCACCAGCGCGGCGTCACGGACGCGGGCGCGGGAGGCGGTGGCGGCCGGCAGCAGATCGGCGAGGACCGTGCCGGGACGTACGAGAGCGGCAGTGCTCATCGGGACTCCGCGAGGTGTGAGTACGGATGGGACGGGACGCGATGACGTTAGTCCAGCGGGCGGCCGGTGATCATCGTGTAGCGGCGACAAAGCCGTACCGGCCCGCTTGGAGAGTTCCGAACAACTGCCACCCTGCCCTGCTCCGTTGCGGTGTGGGGCGTCTTCGCAGGTCACGTGATGCTCATCACGGCCGGGGCCGCGTTACGGCGCCGGTTTTGTGGTAGCGCGTGCGGTGCGGTGACACTGGGGCCGCCCCGCGGTCACCTGTGGAGTTCCCCCAAACCCGCCGACGGCCCCTGCCGCCTCGGCCCTTGCGAGAGTACGAGCCCATGCACGACACAACGACCCCAGCCGGTGCGCCCGCCCTCGGTGCCGGCACCGGCGCGGAAGAGCCGCTGTCCGCGGGGCTCAAGCAGCGCCATCTGACGATGCTGGGCCTGGGCGGGGTGATCGGCGCGGGCCTGTTCGTGGGCTCCGGCGCGGGGATCGCGGTGGCCGGCCCGGGGATCGTGCTGTCGTATCTGATCGCGGGCACGCTGGCGATGCTGGTCATGCGGATGCTCGGGGAGATGTCGGCGGCGATGCCGGCCTCCGGTGCGTTCTCGGTGCACGCGGAGCGGGCGCTGGGCCGCTGGGCCGGGTTCAGTGTGGGCTGGCTGTACTGGTTCCTGCTGGTCGTGGTGCTCGCCGTGGAGGCCACCGGTGCGGCGCAGATCGCCCACGGCTGGGTGCCGGCGGTGCCGCAGTGGGGCTGGGTGCTGCTCTTCATGGTCGTCTTCACCGTCGCCAACCTGGCCGCGGTGAAGAACTTCGGCGAGTTCGAGTTCTGGTTCGCGGCGCTGAAGGTCACCGCGATCGTGCTGTTCCTCGGGCTGAGCCTGCTGGCGGTCTTCGGCGTACTGCCGGACACCGAGCCGGTCGGGCTGGCGAACCTCACCGGGCACGGCGGTCTGCTGCCGCACGGCTGGGGCGGGGTGGTCTCCGGTGTCCTCGCGGTGGTGTTCGCGTTCGGCGGCCTGGAGGTCGTCACCATCGCCGCGGCCGAGTCGGACGATCCGGCGCGTGCGGTGGGCCGGGCGGTGCGCAGCGCGGTGTGGCGGATCCTGTTCTTCTACGTCGGTTCGATGCTGGTGATCGTGACGCTGCTGCCGTGGTCGTCGATGCAGCCGGGCAAGAGCCCCTATGTCGCGGTGCTGGACAGCATCGGGGTGCCGGGCGCCGGCCAGATCATGAACATCGTGGTGTTCGTGGCGCTGCTCTCCGCGCTGAACGCGAATCTCTACGGCTCGTCGCGGATGGTGTTCTCGCTCGCCGAGCGCGGTGAGGCGCCGCGGGCGCTGCTGAAGGTGTCGGGCGGGGTGCCGTGGCGTGCCGTGCTGGCGTCGGTGGCCTTCGGGTTCGTCTCCGTCCTGCTGAATCTGAAGTGGCCGGATTCGGTCTTCCTATACATGCTCAACGCGGTCGGCGCGGTGCTGTTGTTCGTGTGGGGCCTGGTCGCCGTGTCCCAGCTGCGGCTGCGTCCGCGCATCGAACGCGAGGCGCCGGAGAAGCTGACCCTGCGGATGTGGGCGTTCCCGTATCTGACCTGGGCTTCGCTGTTCGCCATGGGCGGGGTGCTGGTGCTGATGCTGACCGATGACGCGGCCCGTCCGCAGCTGCTGTGGTCGGCCGGGGCGACCGGTGCGGTGCTGCTCGTCGCGGGCGTCCGGGAGCTCCGCGCACGCCGCGCCCGGCACTGATCCGTCGCACCGGCGGTCACCCCACGTCGCCATCCGATGACGCATCACGCACACACCGTGACGATCATGTCTGAATACCGAACATTCGCTGCACAACTGTTGCCCTGAGCGGACACCGGCGCTCAAACTGAGCCCGCTTTGCCGAGGACCCCGGAGTTGTGCCGTCGGCGGGCCCTTCGCGACCTGCTGCCCCGGCGGGGGTCCAGGGGGCCCGGCAGCACGTCGCACCGGTCGCGGCCCCGGGAGAACGCAGTATCGCCTTGCTCCGCTCTCACCTACTGGGACAGGTACGACATGAATCGGACACCCTCGTCCGCCACCGCCGCGCGCGAGCAGACCGACGCGGTACAGGGCGCGGGCCCGGACAGCGGTTCCACGCTGTCCAACGGCCTCAAGCAGCGCCACCTCTCGATGATCGCCCTGGGCGGGGTGATCGGCGCGGGCCTGTTCGTCGGCTCGCGCGAGGGCATCGCGGCGGCCGGCCCCTCGATCGTGCTGGCCTACGCCGTGTCCGGCGCCCTGGTCATGCTGATCATGCGGATGCTCGGCGAGATGGCCGCGGCCAACCCGGCCTCCGGCTCCTTCTCCGTGCACGCCGAGCGCTCCATAGGCTCCTGGGCCGGGTTCACCGTGGGCTGGATGTTCACCGCGCTGCTGTGTGTGGCGGTGGCCGCCGAGGCGATGGGCGCCGCGGACATCATGGTCGGGTGGTTCCCGGGCTCCGAGCCCTGGATGTGGGTCCTGCTGTTCATGCTGATCTTCACCGGGACCAATCTGGCCGCGGTCAGCAACTTCGGTGAGTTCGAGTTCTGGTTCGCCGCCCTGAAGGTCGCGGCGATCGGCATCTTCCTGGTCCTGGGCCTGCTGGCCATCTTCGGCCTGCTGCCGGGCACCTCCGCGCCGGGCACCACCCACCTCACCGGTGACGGCGGCTTCCTCCCCAAGGGCGTCGACGGCCTGATGGTCGGCCTGCTGGCCTCGGTGTTCGCGTACGGCGGGCTGGAGACGGTGACCATCGCGGCCGCCGAGTCCAAGGACCCGGTGCGCGGCGTCGCCCGCGCGGTGCGCACCGCGATGTGGCGGATCGCCCTCTTCTACGTCGGCTCGATGGCCATCATCGTCACGGTCATCCCCTGGAGCGCCCCGTCCATCGCCAAGAGCGGCCCGTACGTGGCGGTGCTGGACTACCTCAAGATCCCGGCGGCCGGCCAGCTCATGAACGTCGTCATCCTGGTCGCGCTGCTCTCCGCGGTGAACGCCAACCTCTACGGCGCCTCCCGGATGGCGTACTCGCTCATCACCCGTGGCCAGGGCCCGGCCTTCCTGGGCAAGGTCAGCGGGGGCGTGCCGCGCCGCTCCGTTCTGCTGTGCGCCGCCTTCGGCTTCTTCGCGGTCGTGCTGAGCTTCCTGTGGCCCGACACGCTCTTCCAGTGGCTGCTGAACATGGTCGGCGCGGCCGTCCTGGTGGTGTGGGGCTTCATCGCCGTCGCCCAGCTGCGGATGCGCCGGATGCTGGAGCGCGAGGCGCCCGAGCGGCTCGTGGTGAGGATGTGGGCCTTCCCGGTGCTCACCTGGGTGGCGCTGGCGGGCATCGCCGCCGTGCTGCTGCTGATGCTGCGCGATGAGAACCAGCGCATCCAGCTGCTGTTCACCGGCGGCTTCGGGCTGGTGCTGACGGTGATCGGCCTGATCCGGCAGCGGGCGCTGGGCCGGGCCGCGAGCCCGTCGCAGCAGTAGCGCTCCTCCACTTCCGCCGAGGCGGGGCGGGACCTCCATCCGGGGTCCCGCCCCGCCTCCGTCTTTGGGACCAGGCCGGTCCCCGCAACCGGCCGGTGATCACTCCTGCTGATAGCGTGCTGTTGCACATTGATTGCAACTACTGCTCATGAGCAGCTTGGAGGCGGGATCGGCATGGCGACCTACACACTTCCGGAACTCCCCTACGACTACGCGGCGCTGGCCCCGGTCATCAGCCCCGAGATCATCGAGCTGCACCACGACAAGCACCACGCGGCCTACGTGAAGGGTGCGAACGACACCCTGGAGCAGCTCGCCGAGGCGCGCGACAAGGACCAGTGGGGCAGCATCAACGGCCTGGAGAAGAACCTCGCGTTCCACCTCTCCGGCCACATCCTGCACAGCATCTACTGGCACAACATGACCGGTGAGGGCGGCGGCGAGCCGCTGGAGAAGGACGGTGTGGGTGAGCTGGCCGACGCGATCGCCGAGTCCTTCGGGTCGTTCGCGAAGTTCAAGGCCCAGCTGACCAAGGCGTCCGCCACCACCCAGGGCTCCGGCTGGGGCGTCCTCGCCTACGAGCCGGTCACCGGCCGGCTGATCGTCGAGCAGATCTACGACCACCAGGGCAACGTCGGCCAGGGCTCGGTCCCGATCCTGGTCTTCGACGCCTGGGAGCACGCCTTCTACCTCCAGTACAAGAACCAGAAGGTGGACTTCATCGAGGCCATGTGGCAGGTCGTGAACTGGCAGGACGTGGCGAAGCGGTACGCCTCCGCCAAGCAGCGCGCGAACAACCTGCTGCTGGCTCCGTAACACCGTTACAGACGTCCCGCCTCGTGATCGTCTTCTCACCTTTCGCCGGGCGGGCGGATTGACGGAGCGCCCCCGCACGTCGGATACGTGCGGGGGCGCTCCCATGGGTGCCGGCGGTGGGCGTCAGTCGAAAATCGGCCCCTGGGTGCGGGTCCGCTTGATCTCGTAGAAGCCGGGGATGGACGCGACCATCAGCGTGCCGTCCCACAGCTTGGCGGCCTCCTCGCCCTTGGGGGCGGGGGTGACGACCGGGCCGAAGAAAGCAATCTGGTCGCCGTCGGAGCCGGGGACCGCGATGACCGGGGTGCCGACCTCCTGGCCTACCAGGTCGATGCCTTCCTTGTGGGAGGCGCGCAGCTCCTTGTCGTAGGTGTCCTTGTCGGCGTACTCGATCAGGTCGGCGGGCAGGCCCGCGTCCTCAAGGGCGGCGGCGATGCTCTCCTGGTTCGCGCCGAGGCCCTCGTTGTGGAAGCGGGTGCCGAGCGCGGTGTAGAGCCTGCCCACGGCCTCGTCGCCGTGCAGCTGCTGGGCGGCGATCACCACGCGGACCGGGCCCCATGCCTTGCCGCCGGGGCGCATGTTCTCGGCGTACTCCTCGGGCAGCTCATCGAGCTTGTTCTCGTTCAGCACCGCCAGGCTCATCACATGCCAGCGCACCTCGACCGGGCGCACCTTCTCCACCTCCAGCATCCAGCGGGAGGTCATCCAGGCCCAGGGGCACAGCGGGTCGAACCAGAAGTCTGCGGGGGTCTTCGCGGTCTCGGACACAAGGTCTCCTCTACACGGCTGTGCGCGTCGGCAACGGTGCTGTTCCTGGAAGGTTCAACAGACGGCGGGCGTGCCATGATTCCCCGTGTTCGATATTCGAGACGAGGACGAAGGAGTCACGTCGTGCCAGGTGAGAATCTTTCCCGGGACGAAGCACGTGAGCGGGGCCGGCTGCTGAGCGTCGACGCCTACGACGTGGCGCTGGATGTCCGCTCAGCGGTCTCCGCCGACGCGTCCGCGGAGACCTTCCGCTCCCGGACGACTCTCCGCTTCCGCTGCGCCGAGCCCGGCGCCTCGACCTTCGCGGACCTGCTGGCACCCTCGGTCACCTCGGTCTCCCTCAACGGCCGGGAGCTGGATCCGGGGACGGTGTTCGACGGCACCCGGATCACGCTGGACGGGCTGGCCGCCGAGAACACCCTCGTCGTCGACGCGCAGTGCGCCTACAGCCGCACCGGTGAGGGCCTGCACCGCTTCGTGGACCCCGAGGACGGCGAGGTCTATCTCTACACCCAGTACGAACCGGCCGACTCCCGCCGGGTCTTCGCCAACTTCGAACAGCCCGATCTGAAGGCCCCGTTCACCTTCGAGGTGACCGCCCCCGAGGGCTGGCTGGTGGTCAGCAACGGCGCGCAGGAGGGCGAGGCGGAGGGCGGCCGGCACCGTTTCGCGACGACGAAGCCGATCTCGACGTACATCACGGCCGTGGTGGCCGGCCCGTACCACTTCGTCTCGGACAGCTACCGCCGCACCTTTGACGACGGAACCGAGCTGGAGATCCCGCTGGGCGCGCTGTGCCGCAAGGGCCTGGCGAAGCACTTCGACGCGGACGACGTCTTCACCGTCACCAAGCAGGGCCTGGACTTCTTCCACGACCACTTCGACTTCCCGTACCCGTTCGGGAAGTACGACACCGCCTTCGTCCCCGAGTACAACCTCGGCGCGATGGAGAACCCGGGCTGTGTCACCTTCCGCGAGGAGTTCATCTTCCGCGGGAAGGTGACCGAGGCGTCCTACGAGCGCCGGGCCAACGTCATCCTGCACGAGATGGCGCACATGTGGTTCGGCGATCTGGTCACCATGCAGTGGTGGGACGATCTGTGGCTCAAGGAGTCCTACGCGGACTTCATGGGCGCCTTCGCCCTGGTGGAGGCGACCCGCTTCCGGAACGGCTGGATCACCTTCGCCAACCGCCGCAAGTCCTGGGCCTACCGCGCCGACCAGCTGCCCTCCACCCACCCGGTCACCGCCGACATCCGTGACCTGGAGGACGCCAAGCTCAACTTCGACGGCATCACCTACGCCAAGGGCGCCGCGGTCCTCAAGCAGCTGGTGGCGTATGTCGGCCAGGAGGCGTTCCTGGAGGGCGCCCGGCGCTACTTCACACGGCACGCCTACGGCAACACCCGGCTGACGGATCTGCTGACCGTGCTGGAGGAGACCTCCGGGCGGGACCTGGCCGGCTGGTCGCGGGCCTGGCTGGAGACCGCGGGCGTCAACTCGCTGACCCCGCAGGTCACTTATGACGCCCAGGACCGGATCACCGAGCTGAGCATCCTCCAGGATGCGGCGGCCGAGCGGCCGGAGCTGCGGCCGCACCGGGTCGCGGTGGGCCTCTACCGGCGCCAGGGCACGGACCCGGCGCTGGTGCGCTACGCCCGTGCGGAGGTGGACGTCGCCGGACCGCGGACGGCCATGCCGGAGCTGGCCGGCGCCGAGCGGCCGGAGCTGATCCTGGTCAACGACGACGATCTGACGTACTGCAAGGTCCGTTTCGACGAGGGGTCGCTGGCCACCCTGCGGGCCCGGCTCGGCGAGCTGGCCGACCCGATGGCACGGGCGCTGTGCTGGGCCGCGCTGTGGGGGCTGACCCGCGACGGGCTGATGCCGGCCGGTGACTACCTCGACCTGGTGCGGCGGTTCGCGGGCCAGGAGACCGACATCGGCGTGCTCCAGTCGCTGCACGGGCAGGCGCAGACGGCGCTGGAGTATTACTCCGCGCCGGACCGCCGGGAGCCCGCGGCCCGGGAGCTGGCCGAGGGCGCGCTGCGCGAGCTGCGGCTGGCCGAGCCCGGCAGCGGCCATCAGCTCACCTGGGCCCGGCACTTCGCCGCCCTGGCCGCCACCCCCGCCGATCTCCAGCTGCTCCAGGGCCTGCTGGACGGTACGGCGAAGATCGACGGCCTGGACGTGGACCAGGAGCTGCGCTGGACCCTGCTGGAGCCGCTGGCCGCCCACGGCCTCGCGGACGAGGCGCGGCTGACCGCCGAGCTGGCCCGTGACGACACCGCGTCCGGCAAGCGCCACCAGCTGCGCTGTCTGGCCGCCCGCCCCTCGGCCGGGGTCAAGGCGCAGGCGTGGGCGGACGTGGTGGAGTCCGACGCGCTCTCCAACGCCCTGGTGGAGGCGACCATCGCGGGGTTCGCGCAGCCGGGGCAGCGGGAGCTGCTGGCCCCGTACGCCGCGCGCTACTTCGACGGGATCGAGCGGGTGTGGCGGGAGCGGTCCATCGAGATCGCGATGGATGTGGTGCGCGGGCTGTTCCCGGCCTCGCTGGTGGACGGGGCGACGCTGGCGGCCGCGGACCGCTGGCTGGCGGAGCACGAGGGGGCGGCGCCCGCGCTGCGCCGGATGGTGCTGGAGGAGCGGGACGATCTGGCCCGTGCGCTGCGGGCACAGGCTTGTGACGCGGCGGCCGGGGCGCGGCCGTAACCCCCGTGCGACCAGCCCCTTTCGGCACTCGAACGCCCGTACTTTAGTACAGGGTTGTCCGGTTTGTGGTACGGGCGTGTAACAACGGTTAGGGGGCGGAGCGGGCGCGGGAATCGACCCGGCATGAACCACGACACCCCGCTCTCCCCGCTCCCCCTCCAGCACCTCTCCGCCTCGCACTGCCGGGTGATGACCACCCGTCAGCTGCGGGAGCACGGCATCGCCGCGGCGGAGACCACCGAACGCTGCCGCCCCGGCGGCGGCTGGCAGCAACTGCTCCCGGGCGTCTACCTGCTCCACCCCGGACCGCCCACCAGCGAGGAGCGGCTGCACGCCGCCCTGCTGTACGCCAGTCACCGGGGGCCGGGCGTCCCCCGGCAGGGCAGTCCGTCGGGAGACGCCCCCGAGGCCATGATCACCGGCCTGGCGGCGCTCGCCCTGCACGGCTTCACCGAGGCGCCCCCGCTGCTCGCCCTGGACCGTATCGAGGTGCTGGTGTCCCGCACCCGGCGGCTGCGCTCCACCGGCTTCGCGCGGATCCTGCGGGCGGCGGAGCTGCCCGTCCCGCGGGACCTCACCGGAGTGCCGGCCGCGCCGGTGCCGCGGGCGCTGGCGGACGCGGTCGGCGCGCTGACCGACGCCCCGACGGTGCGCCGGCTGCTGACCGAGGCGGTCCGCGGCGGCCACTGCGAGGCGAGCGCGGTGGTACGGGAGCTGAGCCGGGCCCGGCTGCTGACCCGGCCGCATGTGGTCGACGCGGTGGACACCCTGCTGGCCGAGGGCCGGGCGCTGGCCGAGCAGCAGCTGTACGTCATGGTGCGCGAGCACGGGCTGCCGGACCCGCTGTGGAACGTCGATCTGCGGCTCCCGGGCGGGCCGCAGCTGGGCGGTGTGGACGCCTTCTGGCCGGAGCACTCGGTGGCCCTGGAGATCGACACCCGGGCACCGCGCGCCGAGGAGGACCCGCTGCACTCGCCGTTCTTCCAGAAGCGCGAGCACCTGGAGCGGCTGGGCATCACCGTCGTCCGCTGTCTGCCCCGCACCCTGCGCCAGTCCCCGGAGCAGCAGGCCGCGGTGGTCCGTACGGCCCTGATGGCGTCCGGGGACCGGGAGCCGGGCGCGTATGTGGTGGTTCTGCCGCGCTAGGTCCTGTCGTCAAACTCCCGTCGTCTGCCCGAAGGCAGGCGGGAGTTTGACGACAGGGCCTAGAACGGCCCCGGGCCGCCCGTCAGCGCTTGAGCAGCAGCTCGACGTTGCGGTCCCGGGCCGTGCCCGCGAGGTCGGTGCGGGCCTCGGGGGCGTTGAAGGACAGTTCGCGGTAGAGGGCGGCCAGGCCGGTCTGCGAGAGGTCGCTGAAGTCCGTACGGTGCGGGGCGGCCGACTCGATCAGGGTGGTGAACAGCGACAGCGTGCCGTCGTGGTTGTCCACCAGCTCGATGACCCGGGCCAGCTGCGGGAAGTCGATGTGGGAGGCGGTGGAGATCTCCCAGAAGCTGTCGTGCGCGATGATCTCGTTCTTGTGGCTGTGACCGTTGATCCAGCCGACGACGGCGGGGTGCGCGGCGAGCACCTCGACCAGCTCCGCTCCGGTGTGCCGCTTCTCCTGCGGCCGGGCCGGGTCGGGGTTGATGTTGTTCATCGTCTTGCTGGTGTGGTGGCTGAAGACCAGCACATGGGCCTTCTCGCCCTTCTCGTTCTCCTTCAGGGTCCGCTCCAGCCAGCGCAGCTGGGCGTCGCCGACCGAGCCGGTGTAGTGGCCGCCGGGGTCGGTGGTGTCCAGGCTGATGCCGAGGACGTGGTCGGAGATCCGGAAGCTGTAGTAGAGGCGGTTCCCTTCGAGGTGCGCGGCGGTGTAGCCGTGGCCGTGCGGGCCGGGGCCGGTGTGTGCCGGGTCCAGGTGGGCGCGCAGATACTCGGTCCGGGTGAAGGGGGCCCGCCGCTCGTCGGGGGTGACCGTCCTGGACTGCTTGGCGTGCGTCTTCAGCAGCTGCTTGAAGTCCTCGCCCTTGGGGTCGAGGCCCTTCTTGACCGCCTGCCACACCTTCGCGGCCTCGGCGGCGGGCAGCGTCTCCAGCTTGCGCTCCCCGGTGGCGACCTCGGTCCAGAAGGGGTCACCGGGCGCATAGCAGCCGCCGGGCAGCGAGTCGTGGTTGCCGACCGTCGAGTACCAGGGCAGCCGCAGGCCGGGACTGTGGACGGTCCGGATCGCCGCGTCCAGGAACCCGTCGAGCCGCGGGAAGCCCTGCTGCTTGTCCGCGTCGCGCACCGCGCTGTCCGGCTGCCAGTACAGCTTCAGCCCGCTGTCCTGGACGCCTTCGTAGCGGCGCCGGTCGCCGGAGTTGGGGGTGATCTTGCCGCCGCTCATCGCGGTCAGATACCACTCCAGCTCCAGCTTGGAGTTGTTGTCGGTGTTGTCACCGGTGGTCATCACGAAGGACAGCGGGGCGCCGGTGGCGGGCCCGCCGGGCAGCGCGTTGACCCGCTCGATCAGCGAGACCACCCCGGCCACGGACAGCGCCTCCTGCGGCCGCCAGGCGCTGGCGGTCTCGGCGCGCAGGTACTCGTAGCGCAGCGGGCTCTGCACATCGACCAGATGCAGATCGGTGAACTGCACGAACGAGGCCAGCGCGGTACGCCGCTCGTCCCGCCCGCCGTGCGCGGTGCCCAGCTCGCTGCGGACCACCCGGTCCCAGGCGGGGCCGTCGCCGAGCCGGCGGTAGCCTCCGCTGCCGCGCGGCGCGGAGACGCTGCCGAGCGTGGTGCCCTTGGTGTAGGGGACACGCGGGACGGCGGGGGCGTCGACCGGTACGGGCGCGGCCGGGGCCGGGCCGGGGCTGACGGTGGCGGCCTGCGCCGTGCGGTCAGGGCCGAAGGCGAGCCCCAGCCCCGTGGCGGCGCCGACGGCACCGGTGGCGGCGAGGAACGTACGGCGGTCGAGACTGGTGGCGGCGGACCGGATACGGGACATACGCGGGCTCCCCGGGTGCGAACACGAAGGCGGCCGGGCAGCACAACTGCCCTGTCACCTTGGATGGTTGGCACCGGGGGTGACCTGCGCGTGAACGCCACGGCAACGCGGAGAACCCATCACCGGACAGGCATCCGCCGTCCATCGGCCGGTCATGGAGCGCTGCCCGGGGGTGCGGCCGGCGGTCACCGGGAATTCACCCCGCGGGGTATCCGGTGTACCCGCCACGGATCGGAGGTCACAGTCCGCGCGGGTGCGATCACGCTCCGCACCCATCCCCCTGTCCGGCCCTCCACGGACCGGAACGGATTGGACAAGGCGACGGGTATCACACACATGATGGAGGCACGACTGAGCAGGTGTTCCGAGCAGACACCCGAGCCAGGCCAGAAAGAAGGAGTCCCATGAGGATCGGAATCGTCGGAGCCACCGGACAGGTCGGCGGCGTGATGCGAGGCATTCTCGCCGAGCGGAACTTCCCGGTCGAGCAGCTGCGGCTGTTCGCTTCGGCCCGGTCCGCCGGACGCACGCTGCCCTGGCAGGACACCGAGATCACCATCGAGGACGCGGCCACCGCGGACTTCTCCGGGCTGGACATCGTCCTCTTCTCGGCCGGCGGCGCGACGTCCAAGGCGCTGGCGGAGAAGGTCGCCGCGGCCGGCCCGGTCGTGATCGACAACTCCTCGGCCTGGCGCCGTGACCCCCAGGTCCCGCTGGTCGTCTCCGAGGTCAACCCGCAGGCCATCACGGACCGGCCCAAGGGCATCATCGCCAACCCGAACTGCACGACCATGGCCGCGATGCCGGTGCTGCGTCCGCTGCACGACGAGGCCGGTCTGGTCTCCCTGGTCGTCGCCACCTACCAGGCGGTCTCCGGCAGCGGTCTGGCCGGTGTGGACGAGCTGGACGGCCAGGTCCGCAAGGTCATCGAGCAGGACGCCACCAAGCTGACGCACCACGGTGCCGCGGTGGAGTTCCCGGAGCCGGACAAGTACGTCGCCCCGATCGCCTTCAATGTGCTGCCGATGGCCGGCTCGGTCGTCGACGACGGTCTGAACGAGACCGACGAGGAGCAGAAGCTCCGCCACGAGAGCCGCAAGATCCTGGAGATCCCGGAGCTGAAGGTGTCCGGCACCTGCGTCCGCGTCCCGGTCTTCACCGGCCACTCGCTCCAGGTCAACGCCCGTTTCGCGCGTCCGATCAGCCCCGCGCGCGCCCAGGAGGTGCTGGCCGGCGCCCCCGGCGTCACCCTCTCCGACGTGCCCACCCCGCTCCAGGCCGCCGGCCAGGACGCGTCCTTCGTGGGCCGCATCCGCGAGGACGAGACCGCCGAGAACGGTCTGGCGCTGTTCGTCTCCAACGACAACCTCCGCAAGGGCGCGGCACTGAACGCCGTCCAGATCGCGGAGCTGGTCGCCGCGGAGCTGCGCGGCTGACCGCCCCCTCGCACGACGGCGGGTGCCCGTACGGAGTCTCCGTACGGGCACCCGCCGTTTGCGGTGTCAGGGCCGCCGCACCTCGAAGTGGAAGCAGCCGTACTCCACCGCCCGGACGTGCACCAGCGCCGTCTCGGGGTCCGCGAACGCCTCCCCGAGGGCGGCATCGAACGCGGCCTCGGCATCCTCCGGGACCTCCAGGAACCGGCCGCCGGTGATCTGCCCCCGGGCGTTGTAGCGGCGCAGCACGCGCAGCGCACCGGCCCTCGTGACCGGATACCGACCGGCCGCACCGTCCGGCCCGCCACACGCCTCCGCGTGGATGAACACCGGCCCCTGCTCGTCGTACGCCCCGGGCTCCGCCCCGCTCCCGGCCGCCCAGCGACGCAGCGGCGCATACGAGACCAGCGCCACCCGCTCACCGGCCCGCACGTCCCGCAGACAGCAGCGCAGCGGCGCCCCGACGGCGTCCTGCGGCACCCCGTCCGCACGGGCGGTGAACGGTTCGGCGGGCCGCCCGGCGTCGTCGGTCCCCCTCAGCTCGCTGAGCGCGGCCTCCGGGATGGCGCGCGCGGTGCAGCCGGTGGGGGTGTCCGGGCGGGCCGGGTGTGTGGTGGGGGTGGTGTGCGCGGTGTATGTCGTCATGTCTCCAGCCTCGGCGTCGCGGGCGCACCGTGCTGGCGGGAATCGGACGGCGCGTTGTGGGCGGCGGCCGGGCGGGACCTTTCCTCGGCTGGCGCCGAAAGCTCAGGTCAGAGGGCCAGATGACGACGGAGCGCGGCGTCGACCTCGGCCATGCGCTGGCGCGGCACCGAGCCGACCTTGTGGAGTACGCGTTCCAGCGCGATGGCGCGCAGCTGCTCGCACTGGGCTTTGGAGTCCTTGGGCAGACGGCACTCGTCGGCTCCGAGGAAGACCTGGAAGGAGAGCACCCGCGAGGTATTCGACGTCAGGGGAACGACCGTGACCACCCCGCGCCGGTTGGACTCGACCGACTGGTTGGCGCCGTTGTTGGACACGATCACGGCCGGGCGGACCTTGCTTGCCTCACTGCCGCGCACCGGCTCAAGGTCGACCATGTAGATGTCACCACGCCTCATCGGCAAGCCCGTCCCCGCTCGCGCGGTCCCACAGTGCCGCGTCCTTGCTCTCGTCCCACTCGGCGAACGCCTCGGTGTACTCCGATTCGAGCTGCGCGGCACGCAGCAGCTCAATAGCGGCGTGTATCACGGCGGACCGCGATTCGCCTTTCGTTCTGGCGGCGTACTCGTCAACGAAGGCGACATCCTCCTGCGGAAGACTCACACTGATCTTCATACCCTCGATGCTACCGATAGGGCTACCACCTTGCCACCCCAAATACCACCCCCTCTTCCCCGGGGGCCACGTGGAAGGATGGCCGAAGAGTCCGAAGTGATGACCCATACGAAGGAGATGGCCGGGTGCCTGGCACGAATCTGACCCGCGACGAGGCGCAGGAGCGGGCGCGCCTGCTGACCGTGGACGCGTATGAGATCGATCTCGACCTCTCCGGCGCTCAGGAAGGGGGTACCCCGGGCGACGACGGACAGGGGGGTGGCACGTACCGGTCCGTGACGACGGTGCGGTTCGACGTCGCCGAGGCGGGCGCGGACTCCTTCATCGACCTGGTCGCACCGGCCGTGCACGAAGTGGTGCTCAACGGCGAGGCGCTGGACCCGGGCGCGGTGTTCCAGGACTCGCGGATCGCGCTGGCGGGGCTGCCGGCCGGCCGTAACGAGCTGACGGTCGTGGCGGACTGCGCCTACACCAACACCGGTGAGGGGCTGCACCGCTTCGTCGACCCCGTGGACCAACAGGCGTACCTCTACACCCAGTTCGAGGTGCCGGATGCCCGCCGGGTGTTCGCCTCCTTCGAGCAGCCGGATCTGAAGGCGACGTTCCAGTTCACCGTGAAGGCCCCGGAGGGCTGGACGGTGATCTCCAATTCGCCGACGCCCGAGCCGAGCGGCAACGTCTGGCGCTTCGAGCCGACCCCGCGGATCTCCACCTACATCACCGCGCTGATCGTCGGCCCGTACCACAGCGTGCACAGCAGCTACGAGAAGGACGGGCGGACGGTGCCGCTGGGCATCTACTGCCGGCCGTCGCTGGCCGAGCACCTGGACGCCGACGAGATCTTCGCGGTCACCCGGCAGGGCTTCGAGTGGTTCCAGGAGAAGTTCGACTACGCCTACCCGTTCGCGAAGTACGACCAGCTCTTCGTGCCGGAGTTCAACGCCGGCGCGATGGAGAACGCCGGCGCGGTGACCATCCGCGACCAGTACGTCTTCCGGTCCAAGGTGACGGACGCGGCATACGAGGTCCGCGCGGAGACGATCCTGCACGAGCTGGCGCACATGTGGTTCGGCGACCTGGTCACCATGGAGTGGTGGAACGACCTGTGGCTGAACGAGTCGTTCGCCACCTACACCTCGATCGCCTGCCAGGCGTACGCCCCGGGCTCGAAGTGGCCGCACTCCTGGACGACGTTCGCCAACTCCATGAAGACCTGGGCGTACCGGCAGGACCAGCTGCCGTCCACCCACCCGATCATGGCCGAGATCAATGACCTCGACGACGTCCTGGTCAACTTCGACGGCATCACCTACGCCAAGGGCGCCAGCGTCCTCAAGCAGCTGGTGGCCTATGTCGGCATGGACGAGTTCTTCCAGGGCGTGCAGTCCTATTTCAAGGCGCACGCCTACGGGAACACCCGGCTGTCGGATCTGCTCGGCGCGCTGGAGGAGACCTCCGGCCGTGACCTGAAGACCTGGTCGAAGAAGTGGCTGGAGACCGCCGGGATCAACATCCTGCGGCCGGAGATCGAGGTGGACGCCGAGGGCGTCATCACCTCCTTCGCGGTGAAGCAGGAGGCCCCCGCACTGCCGGCCGGCGCCAAGGGCGAGCCGGTGCTCCGGCCGCACCGGATCGCGATCGGCGCCTACGAGCTGCGCGACGGCAAGCTGGTGCGCACCGAGCGGATCGAGCTGGACGTGGACGGCGAACTGACCGCCGTACCGCAGCTGGTGGGCACCCGGCGCCCGGCCGTACTGCTGCTCAACGACGACGATCTGTCGTACGCCAAGGTCCGGCTGGACGAGGAGTCGCTGAAGGCCGTCACCGCACACCTCGGCGACTTCACCGAGTCGCTGCCGCGCGCCCTGTCCTGGGCGTCGGCCTGGGACATGACGCGGGACGCCGAACTGCCGGCCCGTGAGTACCTGTCGCTGGTGCTGTCGGGCATCGGCAAGGAGTCGGACATCGGCGTCGTCCAGTCGCTGCACCGCCAGGTGAAGCTGGCGCTGGACCTCTACGCGGCTCCGGAGTGGCGGGAGACGGGTCTGGCGACGTGGACCGCGGCCGCGCTGGAGCAGCTGCGGGCGGCCGAGCCGGGCAGCGACCACCAGCTGGCGTGGGCCCGCGCGTTCGCCGCCTCGGCCCGTACGGACGACCAACTGGACCTGCTCCAGGGCCTGTTGGACGGTACGGAGGAGATCGCCGGGCTCGCCGTGGACACCGAGCTGCGCTGGGGGCTGCTGCAGCGGCTGGCGGCCACCGGCCGGGCGGACGAGAAGGCCATCGCGGCGGAGCTGGACCGGGACAAGACCTCCGCGGGCGAGCGGCATGCCGCGACGGCGCGTGCGGCGCGTCCCACGGCGGAGGCGAAGGCCGAGGCCTGGGCCTCGGTGGTGGAGTCGGACAAGCTGCCCAACTCCCTCCAGGAGGCCGTCATCGGCGGCTTCGTCCAGCCGGACCAGCGGGAGCTGCTGGCGCCGTACACCGCGAAGTACTTCGCCGCGGTGAAGGACATCTGGGGCTCGCGCAGCCATGAGATGGCGCAGCAGATCGTGGTGGGCCACTACCCGGCGCTCCAGGTCTCGCAGGAGACCCTGGACGCCACGGACGCCTGGCTGGCCTCGGCCGAGCCGACTCCGGCGCTGCGCCGGCTGATGACCGAGTCGCGGGCGGGGATCGAGCGGGCGCTGAAGGCGCAGGCGGCGGACGCGGCGGTCTGACCGGGTTTGCTCGCCGTGGCGGCGGGAGGTGCTTCCGCCGCCACGGCACCGGAGCAGGAGGTGCGCTCAGCCGCTCAGCTCGTCGTAGCGGCGGCCGAGCGCGGCCCGGCCGGCCTCGGTGAGGGTGCCGTGCAGCCGCATCCGCGCCAGGCCGCCGTCGGGGAAGACGTCGAGTCGTACGTGGGTGGCGGTGACGGCCGCGGGCAGGGCGAAGCGGTGCGGGGTGTCGGGCTGGAGCTTCGTCTTCGGCAGGATCTCGAACCAGGAGGCTTCGTCGGCCGGGTCGCCGTCACACCCGGACAGCGCGGCCCAGCCCGCGGAGTTGCCCTTGAGGCAGGCGGTGTCGATCTCCACCGCCCGGATCTCGCCCTGCGCGGCGAGCCGGAAGCGCACCCAGTCGTTGGTGCCCCTGACCCGGCGGCGGCGGTTCTCCCAGCCGTCGTCCATCTGGCGGGAGAGATCGGGCCGGATGATCTGGGTGGGCGAGGAGTAGAAGCGGTCCGAGGCGTCCTCGACGGTGCCGCCGTGCATCACCGAGGCCAGGTCGAGGGTGCCGAGCACATCGAGCCACGCCGGATCCGGCACGACCTCGCCGTGCACCCGGAGGCGGGCTATCCCGCCGTCGGGGTGCTGCTTGAGCCGCAGATGCGTGAAGCGGCGCTCGACACCGACCGCGAAGCCATTGGCGGCGTGGCCGCGTACCGGCGTGCGCGGGACCAGCTCCTCCCACTTCACGTCGTCACCGAGCAGCTCTTCGGGGCCGGGGCTGCCGGGCAGCGCGGTGGCCTCGACGGAGATCTGCTGGGGGTAGTTGCCGCGGAAGTGGGCGGTGTCGACGACGATGCCGCGGATCACGCCGGGGGTGGCCAGCCGGATCAGCGCCCAGTCGTGCGCGTCATCGGCCGGGAAGGGGTGGTCGCCGTCGGTGCCGCGGCGGCGCCGGGTCTCCCAGCCGTCCATGATCTTGCCCTTGTGGCCGAAGTGCTCGGGGTCGAAGACCGCCGGGCCGGGCTTCAGCAAATTCTCGCGCTCGGCGAAGAACTCGTCGTTCGCGGCGAGCACCCCGGCACCGAGGCGGCGGTCGGCGAGATCGACGAGCGAGGTGAAGGGGAAGTCCCCGCCGCGGTAGTCGGCGTAGGGGTCTCCGCCGCCGTACGGCTGGGCGTCGTTGGCGTGCGGATCGGTGGAGTCGGCGGCCGGGTTGGCGGTCATCGTGGCCCTTCGGTGGGGGACGTGCGGACCACTTCACCGTCGCAGCGGACCACCCCACAGGTCCATCGAAAGTTTTTGAGGAATACATTCAGCTGGACTGAACGGTTTCCTCTCCCGGCGGCTGCGCGGCGGCCACCCGCCGGAGCGCCGCCAGCACCCGGGCCAGCCCCGGCGCCCCCTCGGAACCGCGCCGGGCGGCGGCGACCACATGGCGGCGCGGCTGGTCACCGGAGAGCACCCGCAGCACGACCCCGTCACCCCCGCGCCCGACGGCGCCGATGCCGCCCGCCCGCGCCATCCGGGGCACCAGCGCCACCCCCATCCCCGCCGCGACCATCGCCCAGATCGCGCTCCAGTCGGCGGCGGCGTGCGCCTGCTCGGGCACGAACCCGGCGTGCTCACAGGCGGTGGTGGTGATCTGCGACCAGGGCCCGCTGCTGCCGAAGATCCACGGCTCGTCCGCCAGATCGGCCAGCCGCAGCCCCGGTGCGGCGGCCAGCGGATGGCCGGCCGGCAGCGCCACGTCCAGCGGGTCGGCGAGCAGCGCGACCCGGCTGAACTTGGGGTCGCGCGGGGTGGGGGCGTGCGCCGCCAGCGACAGCGCCAGATCGACGCTGCCCTCCGCCAGCAGCTCGTACGCGGCCTCCGCCTCCGCCTCCCGTACGGCGACCGACAGCCCCGGGTGGCTGCGGCGCAGCTCCTGTACGGCGGGGACCACCAGCGCGGGGATGGCGGTGGCGAAGGCCCCGACCCGCACCTGGCCGGCCTCGCCCTGGAGGTAGCCGAGCAGCTCCGCGTCGGCCCGCTCCAGCTCGGCGAAGACCGCCTCGGCATGCCGCAGCACCAGCTCGGCGGCGTCGGTCAGCCGCACGCGGCGGCCGTGGGCCTCCAGCAGGGTCACCCCGAGCGCCCTGGCCAGCCCGGTCAGCTGCTGGGAGACCGCCGAGGGCGTCATGTGCAGCGCCTCGGCGGTCGCGGTGACCGTGCCCAGCTCTTGGAGGGTGCGCAGGATACGCAGCTTCTTGAGGTCCCAGTCGGCCATGCGGGCAGCGTACGCACCGACCGCCCCGGCCACCGTGAGCGGACGGTGACCGGGGCGGCGGGTGACCGGGTGCGGTCGGTGGTGGCGTGCGGGCCGGCGGCCGTGGGCGGGCCGGGCCGGGCCGGACGGTTCAGCCGCGGCGGTTGGCCTCGCGGCGGGCCAGGATGGCGGCCTGGCGCTCGTCGAACTTCCGCGCCTGGCCGTCCAGGCCGTCCATGTACAGCCCCAGCTCCTCCTGCGCCGCCAGCCCGGCCGGGCCCAGCCCGCCGATCTCCAGCACCTTCAGGAAGCGCAGCACCGGCTGCAGCACATCGTCGTGGTGGATCCGCAGGTTGTAGATCCCGCCTATGGCCATCCGGGCGGCGGAGCGCTCGAAGCCGGGCATCCCGTGGCCCGGCATCCGGAAGCCGGTGACGACATCGCGCACCGCGCACATCGTCTGGTCGGGCGCCATCTCGAAGGCCGCACCGAGGAGGTTGCGGTAGAAGACCATGTGGAGGTTCTCGTCGGTGGCGATCCGGGCCAGCATCCGGTCGCAGACCGGGTCTCCCGAGTGGTGGCCGGTGTTGCGGTGCGAGATACGGGTGGCCAGCTCCTGGAAGGCGACATACGCCACCGAGTGCAGCATGCTGTGCCCGTTGTCGGACTCGAAGCCCTCCGACATATGGGCCATGCGGAACCGCTCCAGCTCGTCCGGGTCGACGGCCCGGCTGGTGAGCAGGTAGTCGCGCATCACGATACCGTGCCGGCCCTCCTCGGCGGTCCAGCGGTGCACCCAGGTGCCCCAGGCGCCGTCGCGGCCGAAGAGGGTGGCGATCTCGTGGTGGTAGCTGGGGAGGTTGTCCTCGGTGAGGAGGTTGACGACCAGGGCGATCCGGCCGATGTCACTGACCTTGGACTGCTCGGGGTCCCAGGCGTCGCCGTCCAGCGGGCCGGGGAAGTTGCGCCCGTCGCTCCACGGTACGTACTCGTGGGGCATCCAGTCCTTGGCGACCTTCAGATGGCGGTTGAGTTCCTTCTCGACGACCTCTTCGAGGGCGTAGAGCAACTGGGCGTCGCTCCAGGCGGCCTGGCCGAGCTCTCCGTTATGGCGGGCGGGGGCGATGGTCACGGGGGGAACTCCTGGGGACGATGACCTACGGGGCCGCAGGTTTTACCTACGGCTCCGTAGGTTACGTCATCGTAGGTTAGGGCCGGTTAAATGCGGCCCCTCGCAAACCGGCCCAAAATCGCCCGATCGCGACCCCGCAACCCCTTTTCCACCTGCGGAAATATCCAGGTACGACAAAGGGCGCCACTCGGTTCTGTGAACCGAGTGGCGCCCTTGAGGCGTCACGTGGTGCCCGGTGTCAGACCTTGGAGTCGGCCTGCTTGCGGGACTTGTCGCCCACCATGACCAGCCCGGCGATGACCAGGAAGAGCACGATCGGCAAAGCGACGTAGAGGCCGAGCGTCTCGATCACGCTCAGACCCGGACCCGGGTCGTCACCATCGTCGCGGGTGAGCGCAAACGCGGGGGACGACATCAGCAGCATCAGCGCGGTGCCGGCGGTGATGGTTCCGGCGCGCAGGACATTCTTATTGACCTTGTTGCTCACGAAGTCAACGTATCGGACGCCCCGGCGCCCCGCGCGCCCGGGGTGGCACAACCGCCGACGGCCCCAGGGGATGCCGCTCACTCCCTAACGGCTCCCGTTCGACAACTCCCGCATCAGGGCGTGCAACCGGGGTGAGGCGGCCAGTTCTTCCAGGGTGTGCGGGCGGCCGCCGGGGCCGGCGATCGGCAGGCGCCAGTTCGGGTACTCGTCCCATGTGCCGGGGAGGTTCTGCGGGCGCCGGTCCCCCACCGCGTCGGGCAGCCAGACCCCGACCATCCGCGCCGGGGTGCACAGCAGAAAGCGGTGCACGGCCCGGACCGCCGCCTCCTCGTCGCCCGGCCCCTCGGGCAGCAGCCCGCGCCGCACCAACTCCCGCAGCCACTCGGTGAGTTCCTGGGACGCACGGGACCGCTCCCGCTCCGGCGGCCCGGCGAGCAGCCCGAGCCGCTCCCGCAGGGCGACGTCCTCACCGGCCAGCCGGGCCGCGGTGGTCGGCAGATCGTGGGTGGTGACGGTGGCGAGACAGTCGCTGCGCCACTCCTCGGGCGCCAGGATGCGGGCCGGGGCACCGGACGCGGCCTCCGCCGCCCCGTCCCCCGCCTCCGCCTCCGCCTCCGCCTCCGGGGGCTCCCCGTCCCCGTAGTCCCGTTCGAACCACAGCACCGACGTCCCCAGCACGCCCCGGGCGGCGAGCGCCGCGCGGACGCCCGGCTCGACGGTGCCCAGATCCTCGCCGATCACCGCGGCACCGGCCCGCCGCGCCTCCAGGGCCAGTACGGAGAGCATCGCCTCACCGTCGTAGCGGACATAGGCGCCCTCCGTCGGCGGCCGGCCCTCCGGGACCCACCACAGCCGGAACAGCCCCATCACATGGTCGATCCGCAGCGCCCCGGCATGCCGCAGCAGTCCGCGCAGCAGCTCCCGGTAGGGGGCGTATCCCGCGGCGGCCAGCGCGTCGGGGCGCCAGGGGGGCAGGCCCCAGTCCTGGCCGCGGGCGTTGAAGGCGTCCGGCGGCGCCCCGATGGACATCCCGGCGGCGAAGGCGTCCTGTTGCGCCCAGGTGTCGGCGCCGGAGGGGTGGACGCCGACGGCGAGGTCGTGCACCAGCCCGATCGGCATCCCGGCGTCCCGCGCGGCCCGTTGCGCGGCGGCCAGCTGCTGGTCGGTGAGCCAGGCCAGCCGGCAGTGGAAGTCGATCCGGTCCAGCAGCCGGTGCCGCAGCCGGGCGGTGCCCGGGGAGCGTGGATCGCGCAGCCCGGCGGGCCAGCCGCGCCAGTCCGGGCCGTGCCGTTCGGCGATCGCGCACCAGGTGGCGTGGTCCTCCAGCGCCTGCCCCTGCTCGGCGAGGAAGTCGCAGTACGCGGCCCTTCGGCCGGGGCTGAGCGGCACCGCCCACAGCAGCTCCAGCGCCTCCCGCTTGAGCGCCCAGACCGCGTCCCGGTCGATCAGCGCGCCCCGTTCGAGCACCTCGCAACGGAGCGCATCGGCGCGGGCGGCCAGCTCGTCGGCCCGTAAGCGCGCGGCGCCGGTGAGGTGGGCGTACTCCGGGATGTGGTCGATCCGCAGATGGACCGGGTCGGGGAAGCGGCGGGAGGAGGGCCGGTACGGCGACGGGTCGGTGGGCGGGCCGGGGACGGCCGCGTGCAGCGGGTTGAGCTGGAGGAAGCCGGTGCCCAGGGCGCGCCCGGACCAGGCGGCGAGGTCGGCGAGGTCCCCGAGGTCGCCCATGCCCCAGGACCGGCGGGACAGCAGCGAGTAGAGCTGCACCAGAAAGCCGTGGCTGCGGCCGGCAGGTACGGGCACCCGGTCGGGGGCGACGATCAGCGGGGCGCGGGCGGTGCGGCCGCAGGGCGTCCGGGCGTGCAGCACATGGACGCCCAGGGGCAGCCGGGCGAGCGCCGCCGGATCGGGCGCCACCGGGTCCACCGTCCCGCCGTCGTCGGTCTCGACCCGGAGGACGGTCCCTTCGGGGAGACCCGTGAGGTCGGGCGGGCGGCCCGGCCGGGCGACGACGGTGCGGGGAAGCAGGGCGCGGTCCGCGGCGTTCTCGTACGCGGCCAGTGCGGTGCGTACGGCGTGCGGGGTCGAGGCATCGACGCCGAGTGCGGCGAGCACGGCGACGACGGTGCCGTCGGGGATCGGGACGCTCGTGCCCGGCGAGGGTGCGTACGACGTGGCGATGCCGTGCAGCCGGGCGAGCCGCGCGCGGCCCATGGGTCCTCAGACCTCCATGGACTCCGTGCCCATGCCCGCGGCCGTCGGCTCGCTGGTCAGCGGCAGCTCGGCGGCGATCGGGACCTCGCTGGTCAGGGGGGCGAGGTCGGCGAGCGGAGGCTCGCTGGTCAGCGGCGGCTCGACGAAGCTGTAGGAGCCGGAGCCGTCGAGGCCGGAATCGGGGTCGGACACCCCGTCGAAGAGATCGGACTCCATCGTCGCACCTTCCGGTTTGGAGGACAGAGCGTCGAGGAGCAGTTGAGCGGACGCGGCCACGAGGGCCTCCCGTTCATTGGTAGTGGGACACGATGGGCCCTACCCCGTCGGCACGATCGCAGACGTATCCGGTCACGAAACGTGACCCACCTCACATTATGCCGCACGCAGGCGATTTCACTGCGGGGAACACCGGGAGGCGCAGAGAACGCGGGGAAAGCGGTCCCGGCGACGTAAGTTCTACGGAAGTTCTGCGGAAGTTTTGCGGACCTGTGGCCCCCCGCGCACCCCGTCCACGACACCGCCCGAACCCGCCCATACACCACCCTCCGGGGGCCCGCTATGGCCCTGTTGACACCCTCACCGCCACAATGGTGGGCTCACGGCCGAGAGTCCGTCCGAACGGGCACCGGCGGGGAAAAATGGGGCGCCGGTGCGGACCGGCGGTGAGGGACGGGGACGAGGAGCAGCCGTGCGAGGCCGGGGCGTATGGAGCGTCGGAAAGATCGGTAGGGGCGGCAGGGGGAGCGGAGCGGGCGCCCGAGCACGGGTGGCCGGGACCACCGCACTGGCCGCCGCGGTCATCGGGGGTCTGCTGGGCGGGGCGCCCGGCGCCCAGGCCGCGCCCGTGGAGCCCGCCGTCGGCACGCCCGACCAGCCGGACCGGCCGACCGGCGCCGGGCACACACCCGCCGTCTGGCCGCGCCCCCAGTCGATGCGGGACCTCGGCGCCGCCGTGCCCCTCACCGGCCAGGCGGCACTGGTGGCGGCGCCGGACACCGATCCCGCCACGCTGGACGCGCTGCGCGGGCTGCTGCGCGACGCCGGGGTGCACTCCGTCCGGACGTATGCGCCCGGCGACCGGCTGCCCGCGGACGGGCCGGTGATCCTGGTCGGCGGCGAGCAGGCCGCGAAGGCCCTGCGGGCGCTGCACGCACCGGCCCGCGGGGATCTGCCCTCCGGCGGCTACCGGCTCGCCGTGGGCCAGGTCGCGGGCCGGGACACGGTCGCCCTGGACGGCGTCGGCCCGGACGGCCTCTTCCACGCCGCGCAGACCATGCGGCAGCTGGTCACCGGGCGGCAGCTGGCCTCGGTGGCCGTACGGGACTGGCCCGGTACGGCCGTGCGCGGCACCACCGAGGGGTTCTTCGGGCAGCCGTGGAGCCAGCAGCAGCGGCTCGCCCAGCTGGACTTCATGGGGCGCACCAAGCAGAACCACTATCTGTACGCGCCCGGCGACGACCCGTATCGCCAGGCCCGCTGGCGCGAGCCCTATCCGGCCGCGCAGCGCGCCGGCTTCCGGGCGCTGGCCGAGCGGGCCCGCGCCAATCACGTCACGCTGGGCTGGGCCCTCTCCCCCGGCCAGGACCTGTGCTACTCGTCCGAGGACGATCTGCGGGCGCTGCGGCGCAAGGTGGACGCGATGTGGGCGCTGGGGGTGCGCTCCGTCCAGCTGCAGTTCCAGGACGTCAGCTACAGCGAGTGGCACTGCGACGCGGACGCGGACACCTACGGCACCGGCCCGCGGGCCGCGGCCAAGGCGCAGGCCCGGATCGCCAATGCCCTCGCCGCGCACCTGGCGGAGCGGCACCCGGAGGCCGCGCCGTTGTCGCTGATGCCGACCGAGTACTACCAGGACGGCTCGACGGCGTACCGCAGCGCCCTCTCCGACGCGCTGGGCGAGCGGGTCGAGGTGGCCTGGACGGGTGTCGGAGTGGTCCCGCGGACCATCACCGGCGGTGAACTGTCCACCGCACGCGAGGCGTTCGGCCACCCGATGGTGACCATGGACAACTACCCGGTCAACGACTTCGCGCAGGACCGGATCTTCCTCGGCCCGTACCGGGGCCGGGAGCCGGCCGTGGCCACCGGCTCCTCGGCGCTGCTCGCCAACGCCATGGCGCAGCCGCTGGCCTCCCGTATCCCGCTGTTCACGGCCGCCGACTATGCGTGGAACCCCCGCGCATACCGCCCGGCGGAGTCCTGGGAGGCGGCCGTCGACGATCTGGCGGGCGGCGACCCGCGGGCCCGTGCCGCGCTGCGGGCGCTGGCCGGCAACGACTCCTCCTCGGTGCTGGACCGGACCGAGTCGCGGTATCTGCGGGTGCTGATCGACCGTTTCTGGGCGGCCCGCGAGGTGGCCACCAACCACGGCCGGCCCGGCCGGGACGCGGATCTCGCCAAGGCGGCCCGTAAGCTGCGCAGCGCGTTCCACACCATGAGCACCGCACCGGACCACCTGAATCCGGAGCTGGCCGCCGAAATCCGCCCCTGGGCCGAGCAGCTGGCCCGCTACGGCAACGCCGGTGCGCACGCCGTGGACACGCTGATGGCGCAGGCCCACGACGACGGCGACGCCGCCTGGTCCGCCCAGCGCACGGCGCAGCGGCTGCGCAAGGAGATCGCGGGCAGCCCGGCGACGGTCGGCAAGGGGGTGCTCGCCCCGTTCCTGGAGCGGGCGATGACCGAGGCCGACGCCTGGACCGGCGCCCGCCGCCCGACCCCGCGGCCCGACGAGGACGCCGAGCGGACGTCCCTGACCGTGCCCTTCGAGCGGGCCCGCCGGCTCGCCGCGGTCACCGCCCTGACCGAACCGGACCCCGCCGCGGCCGCGGTCTCCCTGGAGGCGCATGTCCCCGGCGAGGGCTGGCGCCGCCTGGGCCGGCTCGCCGCCACCGGCTGGACGGAGGCGCACACCCCGCGGCTGCGGGCCGACGCGGTACGGCTGACCTGGGAGAAGGGCACCAAGGCCCCGGCCGTGAAGGCCCTGACCCCGTGGTTCCAGGACACCGAGGCGGCCGGGCTCGAACTGTCCCGCAAGGAGACGGACGCCCAGCCCGGCGACCGGGCGACGGTGGACGCCATGATCTACTCCCGCCGCCCCGCCGATGTCCGCGGAAAGCTCTCGGTCCGGGCGCCGAAGGGCTTCACCGTGCACGCCCCGGAGCAGGTCACCGCACCCCGCGGCGGCACCGCCACGGTCCGCGTCACGGTCGATGTCCCCGCGAACGCCCGCTCCGGGACGTATGAGATCCCGGTGGAGTTCGGCGGCGCGCAGCAGACCCTGACGGTGCGGACCTATCCGCGCACCGGCGGCACGGACCTGGCGCGCGGCGCCGTCGCCACCTCCTCCGGGGACGAGACCCCCGACTTCCCGGCGTCGGCGGCCACCGACGGCGATCCGAGGACCCGCTGGTCGTCCACCGCCGAGGACGGCGCCTGGCTCCAGTTCGCGCTGGCCCATCCGACCCACCTGGGCCGGCTCGTCCTCCACTGGCAGGAGGCCCACGCCGCCCGCTACCGGATCCAGGTCTCACCGGACGGCCGCACCTGGCGCACGGCGGCCACCGTCCGCGACGGCAAGGGCGGCCGGGAGTCCCTCAGGATGGACGCCCCGGACGCCCGGTTCGTCCGCATCCAGGGCGACAAGCGGGCCACCCGCTTCGGCTACTCGCTGTGGTCGGTGGAGGCGTACGCGGTGGCGGAGCCGGGCGGCGGGGACGAGCCGAGAGGCAAGGGCGAGCAGGGCGGCAACGACGAGCCGGGGCACAAGGGTGAGCCGGGAGGCAGGGCCGAGGGGCCGGGCGACAACGGGAAGCCGGGCGGCAAGCAGGAACCTGGCCGCGAGAACGGGAAAGACAGGCCCTGACAGCGCCCGGGGGCCGTCGGGAACCGCGCACCCGGCGCCGCCCCCGACCGCCCCCGGACGGAGAAACCCGGACCTACGCCGATACGGCGTCGATCCGGGCCAGGGCGTCATCCGCGCCGTACGGCTGCAAATACGGCAGCCAGCGCGGGTCACGATGGCCCGTACCGATGATCCGCCACGCCAGTCCTGACGGCGGGGCGGGCTGATGCCGGAGCCGCCAGCCGATCTCGGCGACATGGCGGTCGGCCTTGACGTGATTACAGCGCCGACAGGCGGCGACGACGTTCTCCCAGGTGTGCTGACCTCCGCGGCTGCGCGGGATGACGTGGTCGACGCTGGTTGCGACGCCACCGCAGTACATACAGCGCCCGCCGTCACGGGCGAACAGCGCCCGGCGGGTCAGTGGCACGGGGCCCCGAAAGGGCACCCGCACGAACCGCTTCAAGCGGACCACGCTCGGAGCAGGGATGACGCGGGTCGCGCTGTGCATCAGGGCGCCGGATTCCTCAAGGCTGACAGCCTTCTCATTGAGGACGAGGATGAGCGCGCGGCGGAGCGGTACGACGCCGAGCGGCTCGTACGACGCATTGAGGACCAGGACATGCGGCACGGGTGCCTCCTTGTACGCCGGCGGCGCGTGGCTCGCGCCGGGACGATCTCCCCACAGTGTCCCCCGCTGCCTGGTCGGAGCGCCACCATGACCGAGTAACGGCCCGGAGGTGTTTTCCACCACACCGTGGCACCGCTGTCCGGATCCCGCTCTTTCCCGCCCGCGCGAAACCTGCCTGTTCGAACAAGAGCGCGGGCCGTCCACGTTGCCCCGTTAGTGTGGTTGGTCTGCCCGGTCCCTGGGGTCCCACCGAGGCCCGGGTCTGCTGTCCCACACGGAAGGTTCGACTGTGTTCTGGTCTGCTTCGCCGGCCGCTGCCGCGCACCTGAGCGCCGCCACACCCGGCTCATCCGGCCCGGCGTCCCTCGACGACGCCACGGACAAGGCCACCAACGCCGCCGGCTGGGTGCAGGAGAACTGGGGGACGTGGCTCACGTCCGGCCTGCAGATCTTGCTGATCATCGTGATCGCGGTGGTGCTGCGGCATGTGATTCGCCGCACGATCACCAAGCTCATCGAGCGGATGAACCGCACCGTGGCCGCCGCCCAGGGCACCGCGCTGGGCGGACTGCTCGTCAACGCCGAGAGACGCCGGCAGCGCTCCGAGGCCATCGGCTCGGTGCTGCGCAGCGTCGCCTCCTTCGTGATCATGGGCACCGCCGCCCTGACGGTGCTCTCCGTCCTGAAGATCAACCTGGCACCGCTGCTGGCGAGCGCCGGTGTGGCCGGTGTGGCCATCGGTTTCGGCGCCCGCAACCTGGTCACCGACTTCCTCTCCGGCGTCTTCATGATCCTGGAGGACCAGTACGGCGTCGGCGACGAGATCGACGCGGGCGTCGCCACCGGCACCGTCATCGAGGTCGGTCTGCGCGTCACCAAGCTGCGCGGCCCCAACGGCGCGATCTGGTACATCCGCAACGGCGAGGTCAAGCGGATCGGCAACCTCAGCCAGGGCTGGTCCACGGCCGCCGTCGATGTGGTGATCGCCGCCGACCAGGACCTGGAGCGGGCCCGCGACACCATCACCGCCGCCGGCGACGAGATGTCCAAGGCCGAGCCCTGGAACGAGCAGCTGTGGGAGCCCGTGGAGGTCCTCGGCCTGAGCGAGGTCCATCTGGAAACGGTCACCATCAGCGTCTCCGCCAAGACCATGCCCGGCAAGGCCCTCGGCGTGGAGCGCGAACTGCGCTGGCGCATCAAGCACGCCCTGGACGCGGCCGGCGTCCACCTCGCCCCGCGCCCCCTCCCCGAGGACGAGGAAGCGGCGGCCACCGACCCCGCCGCCGCCATGGCCGCCCCGTCGGCCCTCAACAACCCGCTGTCGCCGCAGTCCCTGGCGACGAATCCGATCTCTTCGCCGTCCAAGTTGGGGAAGTAGGCGGGGGACGGCCTGACGGCTCCCGCGAAACGACGGGGCGGGGCGCACCGACGTGTGGTCGGTGCGCCCCTTCTCGTCTCGCTGCGCCGACCGGCCGGCTGAGGCTCAGGTTTCGGTCGTCGCCCGGTCCTCGTCCCCCGCCTGATCCTCGTCCCGCACCTCGGCCTTCCGGTGATGGCGGTACCAGCTGCCCCAGGCGTCGAGCTGACCGATGATGTCCCGCAGACTCTCCCCGGCCTCGGTGAGCGCGTACTCCACTCTCGGCGGCACCTCCGGGTAGACCGTGCGCGAGACGAGACCGTCGCCCTCCAGCTCCCGCAGCTGCCGGGTCAGCATCCGCTGGGTGACGGTGGGCATGGCCTGTTTGAGTTCGCCGAATCGGTGCGTGCCCAACAGGAGGTACTTGACGATCAGCAGCTTCCATTTCCCGCCCACGACCGAGAGCACCACCTCGGTGTTGCACCACTCGGCCATCATGTCGACCTGCTCGCGCACCCGCCTCATGATGATCACTGTAGCCAGGTATACCGACGGGAACTATGCGGCCGGAGGGGTACCGAGGCACATCAAAGACCGTACTTGTGGCAGGAGTTGAGCGCCGCACACAGTAGCGGAGTGCTGACGGAGACAGAACAGAAGACCCCTCACCGATGGGCGGTGCTGGGCGTGTTGTGCGCCGGCCTGCTCATGGTCGGGATGGACCTGACGGTGCTGCATGTGGCGGTGCCGACGATCAGCCGGGAGCTCTTGCCGAGCGGATCCGCGCTCCTCTGGATCGTCGACAGCTATGCGCTCACCGTGGCCGCCGGGCTGATCGCCTTCGGGACGCTCGGGGACCGGTTCGGGCGCAAGCGGATGCTGACGGCCGGATTCGTGGTGTTCGGGCTCGCGTCGGCGGGTGCGGCCCTGTCGGTCACCCCGGGGCAGTTGATCGCCGCTCGGGCGGTACTCGGGGTCGGCGGAGCGATGCTCATGGCGAGCACGCCCGCCCTCATCAGGGCCGTGTTCCCCGACGACCGGGAACGGTCGGTGGCGATCGGTCTGTGGACCGCGGCGAACAGCGTGGGAGTGTCCGTGGGGCCGCTCCTGGGCGGGCTGCTGATCGAGCACTTCTGGTGGGGTGCGGTGTTCCTGGTCAATGTGCCGATCGTGGTGCTCGCCGTGGTCGGCTGCGCCCTGCTGGTGCCCGAGTCCCGCCACGCACGGCATGACCGGTGGGACGCGGTCAGCGCCGGGCTGTCGGCCGTGGGGCTCGGCACCGTCGTGTACGCCTTCCAGCAGCTGGGCGAGCGCGACGGCTCCCGGCCGGTGGTCTGGGCCACCGGGCTCCTCGGCATGACGCTCCTGATCGGCTTCGTCGTCCGGCAGCGTCGTATCCGCCACCCGCTGCTGGACATCGCACAGTTCGCCGACCGCCGCTTCTCCCTCTCCGCCCTGTGCATCCTGGGGTGCTACGGCGCGTACACCGCACTGCTCTTCCTGCTCACCCAGCGCTTCCAACTCCTCGGAGGATATTCGCCGCTGGGCGCCGGTCTGGCTCTGGTGCCGCTGGCGCTGGCCAACGCCGCCGGCGCGGCCGGGGCGCCGCGCTTCGCCGCGCGGTGGGGACACCGGCGGGGCCTCTCCGGCGGCCTGGTGCTGTGCGCGCTGGCACTGGCCGCGTGCACGCTGTTCGGCGCCGCGAACTACGTCGCACTGGTGGCCGCGGGGCTCGGTTCCGGAACGGTCATGACACTGGGCTCGGATGCGATTCTGGGCGCGGCGGCACCCGAGCGGGCGGGAGAGGCCGGAGCGGTCCAGGAAACCGCCTTCTCTCTCGGGGCGGGGCTCGGCGTCGCCGTCCTGGGAACCGTGCTGTCGCTGGTCTACCGCTCCGACTTCGCCCCGGTGCCCGGCGCCTCGGCGCAGCAGTGGAACACCGCACGCGGCTCGCTCGGTGCCGCGACCGAAGTGGCCGCACGGGCCGGGGGACGGGTCGGCGACGCGCTGCGGGGCGCTGCCGAGCGCGCCTTCGACACCGGCTTCGCGGTGGCGACCGCGAGCGCCGCCGTCGTCCTCGCCTTGTTGGGCGTTCTGGCCTGGAAGGGCTTGCCCGAATCCGGCCGCGGCGGGCACCACTGATGTCCGTACAGGCGCTGCAGATGCGCGCGGTGCAGAACACCTGGAGGGGAAGGACCCCCGCGTCCAAGACCTGATCGGCCGGGCTACCGAGGACAACGGCGGGCCGTACCGGCCCCCACCATCGCCCCGGGCCCACAACCGCCGACTGCGCAGGAGAACCCGCGACACCTCGCGGCTTCCGCCACTATGAAGGAGTCCGCCATGCCGCTCGTACGGAGACGCATCCGGCGTCCCGAGGCGCGGGGGTTCTGCACCGCTGAGTCTTCGTGACGCCGGCCGGCGCCGCACAGCTCGTTCCGAAGCCTTCGCCGAAGGCGCCACGCTCACCGGAGTGAAGGGCTGATCTGTATGACGCCTCCCCAGGAAATGCCTTCTCAGGAAATGCCTTCTCCCCAGGTACGCACCCCGCACCCCCGGATCAAGCTCGCCGTGGTCGGCGGCGGATCCACCTATACCCCCGAACTCATCGACGGCTTCGCGCGGTTGCGTGACCAGCTGCCGCTGGCGGAACTCGTCCTCATCGACCCGGACACCGAGCGGCTTGAGCTGGTGGGCGCGCTGGCCCGGCGTATCTTCGCCAAGCAGGGGCATCCGGGCCGGATCTCCTGGACCGGCGACCTGGACGCCGGTATCGACGGCGCCCAGGCCGTCCTGCTGCAACTGCGCATCGGCGGCCAGGCCGCCCGCCACCAGGACGAGACCTGGCCGCTGGAGTGCGGCTGCGTCGGCCAGGAGACCACTGGCGCCGGCGGGCTCGCCAAGGCGCTGCGCACCGTCCCCGTCGTCCTCGACATCGCCGAACGGGTCCGCCGCCGCAACCCCGCGGCCTGGATCGTCGACTTCACCAACCCCGTCGGCATCGTCACCCGGGCGCTGCTCCACCACGGCCACCGGGCCGTCGGACTGTGCAACGTCGCCATCGGCTTCCAGCGCACCTTCGCCGCCCTGCTGGACGTCGACCCCGGCCAGGTCGAGCTGGAACACATCGGCCTCAACCACCTCACCTGGGAGCGGTCCGTACGCGTCGCCGGCCAGGACGTCCTCCCCGAGCTGCTGACGGCACACGGCGACGCCCTCGCCGACAGGCTGCGCATGCCCCGCACCCTCCTCGACCACCTCGGCGCCATCCCCTCCTACTATCTGCGCTACTACTACCAACACGACGCGGTCGTACGGGAGTTGCGCGACCAGCCCTCCCGCGCCGCGGAGGTCGCCGCCATCGAGCGGCAGCTGCTCACCCTGTACGGCGATCCGGCGCTCGACGAGAAGCCGGAACTGCTCTCCCGGCGCGGCGGCGCCTACTACTCGGAGGCCGCCGTGGCGCTGACCTCCTCGCTGCTGGGCGACACCGGCGACACCCAGATCGTCAACACCCGCAACAACGGCACCCTCCCCTTCCTCCCCGACGACGCGGTGATCGAGGTCCCCGCAACCGTGGACGCGACGGGCGCCGCGCCGCTCCCCGTACGCCCCCTCGAACCCCATTACGCCGGACTGATCGCCCATGTCACCGCCTACGAACAACTCGCCCTCGATGCGGCCCTGCTGGGCAGCAACGGCCGGAAAACCGGCGGCCGGGCCGAGGGACGCCGGGCCGTCTTCTCCGCCCTCCTCGCCCACCCCCTCATCAGCCAGCTCGACCACGCGGAACGGCTCACCGACGAGCTGATCGCGCACAACCGGGAGCATCTGACATGGGCCTGACCGGCACGGCACTCGCCGTCGACGCGGGCAACAGCAAGACCGATGTGGCGCTGGTGGCCACGGACGGCAGCGTGCTCGCGACGGCCCGGGGCGGCGGCTTCCGGCCGCCGACGGTGGGCACCGAACGGGCGGTCGACGTGCTGGCTCCGCTGGTGCGCACGGTCCTGGCGCAGGCCGGACGGGCCGCCCCCGTCGACCATCTCTCCGCCTTCCTCGCCAACGCCGACCTCCCCGTCGAGGAGGCGCGGCTGACCGCCGGGATCGCGGACCGGGGGTGGGCGCGCACGGTGTCCGTCCGCAATGACACCTTCGCCCTGCTGCGGGCCGGACTGCCGGACCACGGCGAGCCGGTGGGCGTCGCCGTGGTCTGCGGGGCCGGCATCAACTGCGTCGGCCTCGGGCCCGACGGCGCCACCGCGCGCTTCCCTGCCATCGGCCGGATCTCCGGTGACTGGGGCGGCGGTGCGCACCTCGCCGAGGAGGCACTGTGGCACGCGGCCCGCGCCGAGGACGGCCGCGGCGCACCCACCGAACTGTCCCGCGCCCTGCCCGCCCACTTCGGCCTGACCACCATGCGCGAACTGATCGAAGCGCTCCATCTGCACCACCTCCCCACCCACCGCCGTCACGAACTCCCCCCACTCCTCTTCACGGTCGCCGCCTCCGGCGACGAGATCGCCCGCACCCTCATCACCCGCCAGGCAGAAGAAATCGCCCTCCTGGCCCACCTCACCCTGAAACGCCTCAACCTCCTCACCACCCCCACCCCCGTCCTCCTCGGCGGCGGCGTCCTGACCGCCCGCGCCCCCCTCCTCCACGATCACCTCACCCAACTCCTCGCAGAACACGCCCCCAAGGCAGTCCCCCAGGTGGTCACCGCCCCACCGGTCCTGGGCGCGGCCCTTGATGCGTTGGACCGAGCGGGGGCGGAGGCGGGGGCTTATGAGCGGGTTCGGGGGTGGTGGGGGTAGGGGGACGGGCCGACTGGTCAGTGGTGTCGTCGGCGGACGTATCGGCGCAGTTCCGTGCTGGTGACGCTCTCGCCCGAAGGGTCATCGGCAAGGAGAAGATCCAGGGCCTTGCGCGACTCCAGCTCATCCAGGAACTGGTCGAGCAGCCGGAGATCGTCGCCTCCGCCGCGATGCAAGCTCTCGGCAAACCTACCGGCTATTCGACTGCCCGCCTCGGCCACAAGCACGAACAAGGCTCCACAGGTGTGGGCGTCAAGTAGTTGGACGCCCACATGAAATGCCGACAAGCCGGAGCGGGAGTGCCGCCATCTATACAGATACAGCTCTTGGAGGATGCCCCTCGCCATAAGCGGCACTCCCACCTCGTCCATCCGCACGGCGACGGCGAAGGGGAAGCCCGGGTCCCGGCTCAAGTGTGCCGCCACCGCGCGCACCGTCGCGCCGAGACGCAAGGGCGGGTTCACGCCTGTGGTGGCTTTTGTCAGTAGGGCAATTGCCTCCGACACACCGGTGACCTGACGCACCGCCGCGGCCAACAGTCGGTCGCCGAGCCGAGCAGCGGGACCATCGATCTTCTTCAATTCCTCATAGAAGCGATCAGCATTGCGCTCGGTCATGCGCGAAGCGGCGGCCACCACCCACGCATCGATGTTAAGGCCCCGATAAAGTCCATCCAGCTGGGGAACGAACCGGATGACATCCTCGACCGGGCGAAGGCGGCAGACGTCGGCCGCGAACACATTCAGCTTCTCCTCGCCCCCGTTCTCCAGCAGCCACTTCATGATCTCGACGACCTCGTCGAGCGACCGCGCCCAGGCAGCCTCCGTGAGATCTCTTGTGGCCTCCGGGAAGTTCTCTTCCTCCCACATCCGCAACAGCTGACCTTTGAGGGCTTCCAGTGGAATCTCCCCGGCCGCCCCGGCGGGCCGGCTCTCCGACAGCTCCTTCTCCAGGCACAGCACCCGCTCCCGCAGATCGGAACTGTGCTGCACGGCTTCGGCACGCATTCGCTCGGCCTCCCGAACGTCCTCCTTCAGACGCTCGATCTCCCGCAGCAGCGCTTCCCGCGAGGAGGAGAGGGACTCACGTTCCCTGCGCAGCTCGATCTGCTCGCGTGAGACGGTGGCACGCTCGGCGCTCCAGTCCAGTCGCAGCCGGGTCAGGTCGTCGGCGGCGTCACGGGCCTCCGCCTCCTTCTGCTCCAACAGCTGGTGCAGTGCCTCGACATTGCGGCGGGCGCGCTCGGTGTCCCGCCGCGACCTGGCCAGCTCCGCCCGCAGGGACTCAAGCGCGTACTCCGCCGGATCGCAGACCCGCAGCGCCGCCAGCCACTGCTGATGGACGGCCTCTTTCGCCTCCAGCTGGAGCGGCACGCCGCGGTCCTCCTCGACCTCGGAGACCAGTCGCTTGATGAACTCCTGGGTGGGCAGCCGCGCGCCGCTCAGGTAGCGGGAGACCGCGGACTTGTCGAGGCCGATCCTGCGGGCGTACTGGTTCTGGCTGATGCCCAGGGTGTTGAACAGCTCCTTCAACACGTTGCCGAGCGACGCAACTTCGGCTATCTCGCCGCGCTCGATCTGCGACGACTTCCCGGAATGACGGGCCACGGTGGTCACGACGCTCCCCTGATGTGTTGACTCGGCATTGGCAACGCGTTGCGCCTTTCGCAACGTATCTGAACGGCCGGAGAGTTACGGCGTCACCGACCGATCGAGGAATCCGGAAGGAACCCGTCTCCCCATGCGTCCACGGCTGAACAGCCTGCTCGCCCAGGCGCGCTGGGCACAGCGCGTCTTCGTCATCGCGTTCGCCCTGCTGCCCGTGCTCATCGTGACCCTGGCCTCCGTACCGGCCCTGATCATCCTTCCGTTCCTGCGGTCACGCAGTGCCCACGCGCTGACGATGACCCGGCAGCTGGCCGCCTGGACTCGGGCGCTTCTGATCTCCAGCCGGGAACGGTGACGGCTTCCCCTCACCCCACCCGCACGCTGTCCCCCCTCCATGTCTCTGCGCGCTCGCCGGGGGCGAGGACGAGGTCCCGTTGGGTCCCGCGCGCGGGCGGGACTGGCGGTGGATCGTGATGGTCGCGGCCGTAGTCGTGGTCGCGCTCTGTGACGACGGTGATGTAGTGGTCGGTCTCGTTGATGATCAGGGTGGCGGAGCCGTCCAGGTGGTGGGTGAGGGGGTAGGTGCCGTGGGGGTCGATGTACGTCGTGCCGCCGATGGTGAGGAAGCCTTTGGCCGGTGGGGGGTTGGGCGAGGTGGGGGCGTTGTTGGTCGGGGTGGTGGGGAGGGGGCGGAGGAGGTGTTTCAGTCGGCGCATGGTGGGGCCTCCGGTTCGGCGGGCGCGGGTGAGCGCGTGCCGGTTGCTGGGACGAGGATCAACCTTCGTCACTCAGCGTAGTCGGAGGTGGGCGAGCAGGGCATCGGCGCGTGGGAGTGAAGTGGGGGGCGCGGGGAGGGCGTGCGCGCGCGGTCCCCCGGCGTCAGTCGTCCCCCCGGCGTCAGTCATCCACCGGGCGGCGAGGGCGGCTCCGCGGCGGGCCAGGGCGGCTTCGATGCCCGCGAGTTGGGCGTCCGTACGGTGGGTGGCGGCCTGGCGGGGCGCGGGGGCGCGGCGGGCCCGGTCGTGGATCGCGATCCGAACAAGATCAGGGCATTCGCGGTGTGTCTGTCAGTGGCTGCGGACATACTGCTGCCCATGCACCGGTCCTTTTCGTGAGCGCTCCCGGGCGCTGTGCGCGGGGCCGGGCACACCGTCAGCGCCCCAGGGGGAGGTTCCGTGTCGACCAGCAGCGTGTCACCGCCCGCGGTGCGCCGGACGGCCTGGGCCGAGGGGCTGGACGAGCTGCGTGCCGCGGCGACGACCGAGCCGGGCCGGCTGCGGGTGATCGGTGCCGTACTGGCGCTGCTGGTGGTGCTGTTCGGCGCGGTGACGGCCTGGCAGGTGTCGAACCGGGCGGCGGCCGCGGACGATGTGGTGGAGCACAGCCAGCCACTGACCGCGGACGCGGCGAACCTCTACCGTTCGCTGGCGGATGCCGACACGACCGCCGCGGCGGGTTTTCTGGCCGGTGGCGAGGAGAGCCGGGCGACGCGTGAGCGGTATACGGCCGATATCGCGACGGCGTCCGCGCTGCTGGTCAAGGCGTCGGCGAACAGCGCCGGTTCGGACGGGGCGGGCGCGCAGATCACGAAGCTCAACGGCGGGCTGCCGCGCTATACGGGGCTGGTGGAGACGGCGCGGGCCAACAACCGGCAGGGGCTGCCGCTCGGGGGCGCGTATCTGCGCTATGCGCATGAGCGGATGCGGACGGAACTCCTCCCGGCCGCACGGGCGTTGTATGACGCGGAGACGGAGCGGCTGGCCGCGGACTATGCCACGGCCAAGGCGTGGCCGTGGTGGGCCCTGGCGGCCGGGGTGGTGGCGCTCGGCGCGCTGGGGTGGGCGCAGCGGCGGAACTACCGGCGGACCCACCGGGTCTTCAACCGGGGCCTGTTGGCTGCGACGGCCGCGTGTCTGGTGTTGCTGGGGTGGCTGGTGGCAGGGCATACGGTGGCGCGGGGCGGCCTGACCGGGTCGTATGAGCACGGTGCGCGGTCGTTGCGGGTGCTCAACGAGGCCCGGATCGCCGCGCTGCGGGCGCGCGGGGACGAGAATCTGACACTGGTGGCGCGGGGTGCGGTGCTGACCGGCGGGCAGCAGGATTTCTACGAGGCCGGTTTCCGCTCGGGGATGACGGAGCTGGCAGGGGCGGGGGACCAGGGTGCGGCGGCGGCGCGGAGCAGGCTGGGGGCGGCGCTGGCACTGGCGGACGACGAGGCGGGGCGGGCTCCGGTGCGGGCGGCGCTGACGCAGGTCCGGGAGTGGCAGGCGCGGCATGCCGAGGCGCGGGCGGCGGACGACGGGGGTGACTTCGACCGGGCGCTGGCCACGGTGATCGGCGCCAAGGGGTCCACCGGCGAGTCCTTCGACCGGGTGGCCGCCGGGCTCCAGCGGGCGCTGGTCCATGAGCAGGGGGAGTTCCGGTCGGCGGCGGACGGGGGGCGTGCGGCGCTGGACGGGCTGCCGGTGGGCGCCGGGGTGCTGGCGGGACTGGGTGCGCTGGGCGCGGTGCTGGGGATCGGGCGCAGGCTGGCGGAGTACCGGTGAGGGAGCCGGGTGAGGGGGACATGAGGATGCGCGCGCGAGGACTGAGGAATCTGCGTGCCGTCCTGGCGCCGCTCGCGGCGGGGATGGGTGTGATGGCGACGGCCGCGGCGGTGCTGGTGCCGGCGCTGGGCGGGGCCGCCGGGGAGCACGGGCCCGGACGTCCCGGTGGTGCGGCCGGGCCGGCCGTGACGCACCGGGCGTACGGGCCGGGGGCCGCTCCGGCCACCGCGAAGTGCACGGCCCGGAACGCCGCGGAGAGTCTGCGGCCGTCGTCCAAGGACGGGCCGGCGGTGTCGCGGATCAAGGAGAAGGGCCAGTTGGTCGTGGGGGTCGACCAGAACACCTACCGGTGGGGGTACCGCGACCCGGTGACCGGCGAACTGGCGGGCTTCGACATCGATCTGGCGCAGGCGGTCGCCGAGGACATCCTGGGGCCGCACCCCAAGGTGGTCTTCAAGGCGGTGCCGACCAGCCAGCGGATACCGGCGCTGCAGAAGCGCACGGTCGACATCGTGGTGCGGACGATGACGATCAACTGTGCGCGCAAGGAACAGGTCGCGTTCTCCACGGCGTACTTCCAGGCGGGGCAGCAGGTGCTGGCCCCGAAGGCGTCGAAGATCACGGCGTTCGACGATTCGCTGCGGGGCAAGCGGGTGTGCACGGCGGCGGGTTCGACGGGCGAGAGCGAGCTGTCGGCGCGGCGGCACGGGGCGAAGGTGCTGACGGTGCCCAATCAGCTGGACTGTCTGGTGCGGCTCCAGCTGGGGGAGGCGGATGCGGTGGTCACGGACAGCGCGCTGGCCGCGGCCCAGGCGGCGCAGGATCCGGCGGTGGAGCTGAAGGGCCGCCCGTTCACGGACGAGCCGTACGGCGTGGCGATGAACAAGGGCGACACGGATCTGGTCCGGCGGGTCAACAAGGTCCTGGACGACTACCGGGGCGACGGGGGCGCGGACAGCCCCTGGATGCGGGCGTACCGCACCTGGCTGCAGGCCGATCTGCCAGGCATATCGGGGCCGCCGTCGCCGGAGTACAGCGACTGATCGCCCCAAGGAGCGGTGTGCGGCCGATCGCCCCATGGAGCGGCCGGATGAGGTCACTATGGAGGAGGCGACGGGAGGAGCAGACCGCAGCGGCCACGGGGCCGCCGCAACCGCCGTGCATCGTACGCGTATTGGAGAGGTGATCGATGGGGGTCCCTGGACCCTTCCCCGGTTCTCCGGGGAGGCCCGATGCCCCGGCGCCGGACCGGGAGGAGGTGGACCGCGCTCTGGAGCGGCTCGGTGCCGAGTACGAAGCGATCGAGACCTCGCTGCTCGCGTTGCAGGATCACGCGGGCCGCCGCCTGCTGGAGGGCGCCGAACTGTCCGGCACCACCAAGGAACGCTGGGCCGAAGCGGAGCGGTCGATCACGGTGCTGTGGTCGCTGTTCGACGCGTACACGGCCGCCCTGGAGTCGGCGCGTGAGCTGCGGGAGCGGCGCCGCTGGCCGTCCGCGGACGATCTGGCGGAGCTGACGGAGCTGCTGAACGGCGAGGGGGTGACGGTCCCGGCCACCGACGCGGACGCGGAGACGGCGGGTGGCGGTCCCAAGGGCGGTGATCCGGAGGGCGGCCCGGCCCGGCCGGGCGAGCGGTTCAGCCTGGAGGGCCTCGTCGCGCGGATCAACGGGCTGTACGCCCGCTCCCTGGACGTCATCGTGGCCGCGGACTCGGTCTGGTCGGCGCTGCCGGCCCGGATAGATCTGCTGTCGGCCGAGTTGCAGCGGACGCGTTCGCTGGCCCATTCGGTGGGGGTGCGCCCCGGGGAGCATCCGGCGGGGGACGATCTGGAGCGGATCACGGAGGAGCTGTCGCGGCTGCGCGCGCGGGTGATCGCCGATCCGCTGGCGTTCTGGGTGTCGTCGTCGACGGGCAGTTCGGCGCCCGGCGGCGGGCGGCCGGACACCGGGCGCTACGACCGTGCGGCCCGTGCCCTGGAGGACATCCGGCGGGAGGTGGCGGCAGTCCTGGACGTACGGCAGGACGCGGAGCGGCGGCTGATGCAGCTGCGGGACGTGCTGTCGCGGGCGGACCGGACGCTGACCGAGGCGCGGCAGGCCCGGGGCGAGGTGCTGGCGAAGATCGCCGCGTCGGAGGTGCCCGCGGTCAGCGGCCCGTCGACGGCGCTGCACGAGCAGTTGGCGGCGGCGGCCGACTACCGCAGACGGGCGCAGTGGCACCGGCTCTCACCGCTGCTGGACAGCCTGGAGGAGCGGGCGGAGGACGAACTCCACCGGGCCCGCGAATCGTTGACCGCGGTGACCGCCCCGCTCGCGGTGCGCGCCGAGCTGCGGGGCCGGCTGGACGCGTACCGGGCGAAGGCCGCGCGCCATGGTGTGGCGGAGGATCCGCTGCTGACGGAGCGGTATGACATCGCGCGCCGGATGCTGTGGAGCGCACCGTGTGATCTGCGGGCGGCCGAACAGGCGGTGTGGCGGTATCAGCAGGCGGCGGCGGAGGCGTTGGTACCACTACAGCGGGAGGGGCGGGAGGAGTCGTGACGGAGCGGGCCGGCGAGCGCTGCCAGCGGCGGGACTGCGCGGGCGGTTACGAGGATGTCGGCGGCGGTGAGCGGTACTGCGATCTGTGCGGTCTGGCGCCGGTGGTCTCGCCGGGCGGCCTGCTGTCCGCGACGCCGACGGGCCTGACCAGCCGGGCGTCGGCGGGCGGCACGGCCGCGCGGGAGGCGGCCGGGGCGCTGCTGACGGTCCCCTCCCCCGCGCCCGCCCCGGACGGCGGCGCGCCGTCCGGCCCCGGTTCCGGAGGCAGCGCGCCGTCGGCCGACTCGTCGACGGCGCGGCGGTCGGTGTCCGGTCGGCGGTCGGTCTCCGGGCGGCTGTCGCACACGGGCTCCGGCGGCGGCCGGACGCTCGGGGTCTCGGCGGTGTCGGGGCCCGGCTCCGGCAGCGGGGCGTCCTCCGGGCCGTCGCGCGGGCGGCTGGGCGCGGGGCTGGTGGCCGTGCCGGAGGTGCCGAGGCCCGATCCGCGGACGGCGGTGCTGGCGGATCCGGAGGTCCCGGAGCGCAAGCGGTTCTGCAGCCGGGCGGACTGCGGGGCGCCGGTGGGCCGGAGCCGCGGGGAGGAGCCGGGCCGTACGGAAGGGTTCTGCGCCAAGTGCGGCCACCCGTACAGCTTCGTTCCCAAACTGCGGCCCGGTGATGTGGTGCACGACCAGTACGAGGTCGTGGGCTGTCTGGCGCACGGCGGGCTCGGCTGGATCTATCTGGCGACGGATCACGCGGTCGCCGACCGCTGGGTGGTGCTCAAGGGGCTGCTGGACACCGGTGACGCGGAGGCGCTGGCGGTGGCGGTGTCCGAGCGGCGCTTCCTCGCCGAGATCGAGCACGCCAACATCGTGCGGATCTACAACTTCGTGGAGCATCTCGACCGGGCGACGGGCAGCCGCGACGGCTACATCGTCATGGAGTACGTCGGCGGCAAGTCGCTCAAGGACCTCGCCAACGACCGGCGCACCCCACAGGGCAGGCGCGATCCACTGCCCGTGGAGCAGGCCTGCGCGTACGGTATCGAGGCGCTGGAGGCGCTCGGCCATCTGCACAGCCGGGGCTTCCTGTACTGCGACTTCAAGGTCGACAACGCCATCCAGCAGCACGATCAGCTCAAGCTGATCGACCTGGGCGCGGTGCGCAGGATGGACGACCAGGTGAGCCCGATCTACGGCACGATCGGCTATCAGGCGCCCGAGATCGCCGCGCTGGGCCCGTCGGTCTCCTCCGACCTCTACACCGTCGCGCGCACCCTCGCCGTCCTCACCTTCGATTTCCAGGGCTATACGAACATCTTCGCGGACTCGCTGCCCGATCCGGACAACATCGAGGTGTTCCGCAGCTACGAGTCCTTCTACCGGCTGCTGGTGCGCGCCACGGACCCCGACCGGGCGCGCCGGTTCGCCTCCGCGGCGGAGATGGCCGAGCAGCTGACGGGGGTCCTGCGGGAAGTGGTGGCGCTCCAGTCCGGCGAGCCGTGCCCCGCGCCGTCCACCCTGTTCGGGCCGGAACTCCGGGTGACCGATACGGAGTTGATGCCCGCGTCGGAGGGTGACAGTTCGCGACTGGGGGCGCGCGGCGCGACCCCGGCCCGTGCGCCGGAACCGTCCTCGGGCGGTCCGCCGCTGCGCCCCCTGGACGTCGCCGGTGCCGCCCTGGCGCTGCCGCTGCCGCGGGTCGATCCGGGCGACGCCAACGCCGGGCTGCTGGCCGGGCTGCCGGCCGCCGCGCCCGCCGAGCTCCTGGGTGCGCTGCGCGCCGCACCCGCCGACTCCCTGGAGCTGCGGCTGCGGGAGCTGCGCGCCCGTCTGGAGACGGGGGACACGGGGGCGGCACAGGAGGTGCTGGAGACGATCGCGGCCGAGTCCGCCGGACCGTGGCCCGCAGCGGGCCGGGGCGGGGCGGAACCCGCCGCGTGGGGCGCGGACTGGCGGGTGGTGTGGCACCGCGGCCTGGTGGCGTTGACGGCCGACGACCGCGAGAGCGCCGCGCTGGCCTTCGACGCGGTCTACGACGCCTTCCCCGGCGAACCGGCCCCCAAGCTGGCGCTGGGCCTCTGCGCGGAGCTGCTGGGCCAGTGGGACAACGCGCTGGAGTACTACCGCCTGGTGTGGGCGACCGACCGCGGCTATGTCAGCGCCGCGTTCGGGCTGGCCCGGGTGCGGCTGGCTACGGGCGACCGGAGCGGCGCGGTGGCGGCACTGGAGTCCGTACCGCAGTCGTCCATCCACTACATCGCGGCGCGGATCGCGGCGGTCCGCGCCCGGCTGCGGGAGCGGCCGCCCCGCGACCCGCTGCTGGCGGATCTGCGGGCCGCCGCCGAACAGGTCGAGGCGCTCGCGGACTTCGGTCTGGACACCGAGCGCCGGGAACAACTCACCACCGAGGTTCTGGGCAGCGCCCTGGACTGGGTACTCTCCGGTAGCCACGGTGCCGGGCCGGACGTCGCGGCGACCGCCTCCGAGCGGCCGTCGCTGCTCGGCAGCCCGCTGGAGGAGCGCGGTCTGCGCTTCGGCCTGGAGCGGTCGTACCGTCTGCTGGCGCGGCTGGCACAGCGTGGTGAGAAAAGGATCGAACTGGTGGAACGGGCCAACCGCTTCCGCCCCAGGACGTGGGTGTGACATGGGTGTGACTGGGCCGTCCCGGTGTCCGGGCTGTGACGAACCGCTCGGTGCGGGGGACAAATTCTGCGGGCGGTGCGGCGCCGCTCTCCGGGCGCCCGCCGCGCCTCCGGCGTACGGCACTCCGCCCGCGCCCGGCGCTGCCGCCGTAGCTCCGGCGTACGGGACGCCGCCCGCGCCCGCCGCCGTACCGCCCCCGCCGCCGATGCCTCCCGGGCCGCCGCCGATGCCCGCACCGGCCGCCCGCACCGCCCCGGCCGGACCGCCGCCTCCGGACCCGCAGGCCCGGCTCCCGTATGGAGACACCGGGATGCCGCCGGTACCGGGCCATGCGCCGGTGACCGACACCCCGCCGCCCGCCGACCCGCGGGTCGCCGGATACGAGGCGGTCGCCGACGCGGCCGCCGGGGCCGCGGCCCGGACCGGCGCGCCCGCCGCGGTCCAGATGACCGCGGACCACATCACCTCGGAAACGGAACCCGCCATGCCCGCCCCGGAATCCGGTACGCCCGCCACGGAGCCGACGGCCCCCGCCCCGGCAACAGGCCCTTCCGGCGCCGCAGATGACGCCGCCACGCCCGCCCGGGGCACCCCCGGCTGCACCGCCTGCGGCTCCGGCGCCGTGGACGCCGACGGCTACTGCACGCACTGCGGGCACGCCCGGCCGCGCCCCCGCGACCACATGGAGTGCGAGCTGGGCGGCATCGCGGCGGTCAGCGACCGGGGCCACCGGCACCACCGCAACGAGGACTTCTTCGCGCTCCGCGCCGCCGCGCTGCCGGACGGCACCCCCGCCGTGGTCGCCGTGGTCTGCGACGGTGTCTCCTCGGCGACCCGCCCCGACGAGGCGTCCACGGCGGCGTCCGAGGCCGCCGGGGAGGCGCTGCGGACGTCCCTGCCGCTCGGTACACACCCCGCGCAGGCCATGCACGACGCCATCATGGCGGCCTCCTCGGCGGTCGACGCGCTCGCCCCCGACCCGTCCCTGGCCCATGACGAGCAGCGCCAGCAGAACGCCCCGGCCTGCACCTTCGTCGGTGCGGTGGTCGGCGGCGGCCTGCTCACCGTCGGCTGGGTCGGCGACAGCCGCGCCTACTGGATCCCCAACGACCGTACGGCGCCGCCCGCACGGCTCACCGAGGACGACTCCTGGGCCGCCCAGATGGTCGCCAACAACCTGATGTCCGAGGCCGAGGCGAACGCCGATGAGCGGGCACACGCGATCACCGGCTGGCTCGGCGCGGACGCCTACGAGGTCGAGCCGCACACCGCGACGTTCAAGCCGGACGGGCCCGGTGTCGTGGTGGTGTGCACCGACGGGCTGTGGAACTACGCCGAGTCCGCGGAGCAGATGGCCGCTGTGCTGCCGTACGACGCCCCCGTCACGCCGCTGGCCGGCGCCCGCACGCTGGTCACCCACGCCCTCGACGGCGGCGGGCACGACAACGTCACCGTGGCGCTGGTGCCGTTCCCGGCCCCGGCGGGGCAGCCCGCACCGGCCTGACGGCTCGCCACCGGCGCGCGGGCGGGGGTACGCGGTACGGCGCGCCCCCGCCCGTACGCCCGCCAGCGCCCTGCGCCATGTACGACGCACCACGTGTACCGACCGACCGGTTACGGCGTCTCAAGGAGCGGAACGGATGGCCAACTTCGCCAAGTCCCGGGTGCCGCGTTTCTCCGCCGAGGTGTACCAGAACCCCTATCTTCCCGAGGGCGGGCGGGAGGTCCACGCCATCGTCACGGTCACCGCGACCGGGGGAGGCACGACCGGGGGCCGGCCCATACCGGCGGCGGGTAGCGGGCCGGACGCCGGTGTGGTGATCATCGTCGACTGCTCCGGGTCGATGGACCATCCGCCGGCGAAGCTGCGCGGCGCCCGGGAGGCGACCGTCGCCGCGATCGACACCGTGCGCGACGGCGTCGGCTTCGCGGTGGTGGCCGGTACCCACCGGGCCGTCGAGGTCTACCCCGGCGGCGGGCGGCTGGCGCTGGCCGCGGCGGACACCCGTACGCAGGCGAAGGAGGCACTGCGCACCCTGACCGCGGGCGGCGGCACCGCCATCGGAAGCTGGCTGCGGCTGGCGGGCCAACTGCTGTCGTCCGCCGGGGCCGGTGTCCGGCACGCCCTCCTGCTCACCGACGGCCGCAACGAGCACGAGTCGCCGCGGGAGCTGCGGGCGGCGCTGGACGCCTGTGCCGGGACATTCACCTGCGATGCCCGCGGTGTCGGCACGGACTGGGAGGTCAAGGAGGTCACCGGTATCGCCTCGGCGCTACTGGGCACCGCCGATATCGTCACCGACCCGGCCGGGCTGGCCGCCGACTTCACGCGGCTGATGGAGACGGCGATGGGCAAGGAGATCGCCGGTGTCGGCCTGCGGCTGTGGACACCGCTGGGCGCGGAGACCGTCTTCGTCCGGCAAGTGGCTCCCACCGTGGCGGACTTGACCGGCCGGTGCCGCCGGTCCGGCCCGCGGTCGGCGGACTATCCGACCGGCTCCTGGGGCGACGAGTCGCGCGACTACCACCTCTGCCTCCGGGTACCGGCCGCGGACATCGGCCGGGAAATGCTGGCGGGACGGGTCTCGTTGATCCTTTCCGCACCGGACGAGGGCGATCCCGCGCGGCGCCCGTCGCAGCCCCGGTCGGAGCCGCTGTCGCAGGGCCAGTCGCAGCCCCTGTCGCAGGGCCTCGTACGGGCCGTGTGGACGGATGATGTGGCGATCGCCACGTCGATCCATCCCCAGGTGGCGCACTACACAGGTCAGGCGGAACTGGCGCAAGCCATCCAACAGGGGCTCGATGCCCGCAAGTCGGGCGATACCGACGGCGCCATGGCGAAACTGGGCCGCGCGGTGCAACTGGCCGCTTCGTCGGGGAACGCGGAGACTGCGAAACTCCTTGCGAAGGTGGTGGACGTCGTCGATACGGCGACCGGTACTGTGCGACTGAAGGCGAAGGTCGCCGAGGCGGACGAGATGACTCTCGAAACGCGCTCGACGAAAACCGTTCGCGTGAAGAAATAGCCACGAACAGTACCGAGCGGCACCACCCAACGAATTCGGTACGGAGGGGGAAGAACCGACATGCCGACCTGCCCGAGCGGCCACCAGTCGGTGGCCGAAGACTGGTGCGAGGTGTGCGGCCAGCGGATGGCGGGCGCTGTCCCCCCGCCGCCCTCCCTGCCTGCAGGATTCCTGAACACGCCGCCGCCCAGCCAGCCCACCGGCCAGCCGGGACCGCCGCCGGGACAGCCCGGTCCGCCGCACGGTGGCCCCGGCCCCGGCCCGGACTTCGGTGGCCCCGGTGGCCCTGACTCCCAGGGCGGCCAGGGCGGCTACGGCTTCCCGCCGCCGCAGCCCCAGCAGCCCGGCCCCGGCGCGCCCGGACCCGGCACTCAGGGCGGCCAGGGTGGCTACGGCTTCCCGCCGCCACAGCCCGGTCCGCAGGGTGGTCCCGGTGCGCCCGACCCCGGCCCCGGCCCCGGCCCCCAGGGCGGCCAGGGTGGTTACGGCTTCCCGCCCCCGCAGCCCGGCCCGCAGGGCGGCCCCGGCATGCCCGGCCCCGGCCCGTCCGGACAGCCGGAGACCTGCCCGCAGTGCGGTACGCCCCGTGAGGCGATGGCACCGTTCTGTGAGGGCTGCCGCTACAACTTCCTCACCAACTCCCCGACGTCCTACGCCCCGCCCGCCCAGCAGCCGGGCCCCCCGCCCGGTGGCCCCGGCCCCGACTTCGGCGGCCCCGGCCAGGGCGGTCAGGGCAGCCAGGGCGGCCAGGGCGGCTATGGCTTCCCGCCGCCGCAGCCCGGCCCGCAGGGCGGTCCCGGTCCCCAGGGCGGCCAGGGCGGCCAGGGCGGTTACGGCTTCCCGCCACCGCAGCCCCAGCAGCCCCAGCCCCCGCAGCAGCAGGGCATGCCCCCCGGCGGCCCCGGCCCCGGCGGTTTCCCCGACCAGCAGGGCACCGGCGGCTTCCCGCCCGGCCCGCCCCCCGGCATGCCCGGCCCCGGCCCGCAGGGCGGCCCGCCGCCGCAGCAGGGCGGCGACGACTGGACGCTGAACCCGCCGAGCGCCCAGGCCGCTCCCCCGCCGATGGCGCCCGCGCCGCCCGGCCCCGGCCCGCAGGCCCCGTTCGAGCAGCAGCAGCCGCCCGCCCCGTTCCCGCCGCAGCAGCCGGGACCGTACGAGCAGCAGCCGCCGTTCGAGCAGCAGCAACAGCAGCAGCCGTACGACCAGCAGCCCGGCCCGTACGAGCAGCAGCAGATGCCGCAGCAGCAGCCGGGCCCGGACCAGCAGTGGAACGGCGGCACCGGCCAGGGCCCCGCGGCACCGCCGCAGGGTCCGCCGCCGGTCGTCGGCACGGGCTGGGTGGTGGCGGTCGCACCGGACCGCGAGTACTTCATGGCGATGATGGGCCGCAGCGGCCCGGAGGCGGCGGGGCTCAACCTGCCCGCGTACTCCCCCGAGCAGGTGCTCCCGCTCGCCAACGGCCAGATCGCGGTCGGCCGCCGCCGCAACAGCACCGGCGAGTCCCCGGACATCGACCTGGGCAGCACGCCGGAGGACCCGGGCGTCTCGCACCAGCACGCGCTGCTGGTGCAGCAGCAGGACGGCAGCTGGGCAGTGGTGGACCAGAACTCCACCAACGGCACGACGATCAACCTCGCCGAGGACCCGATCCAGCCCTATGTGCCGGTGCCGCTCCATGAGGGCGACCGGGTGCATGTCGGTGCCTGGACGACACTGACCGTCCGCCGCGGCTGAGCCCTACCGGTCGTATGCGACCCCGGGGCGTGATCAACCGGTCACGCCCCGGCCGCATTTCCGGCCGCGCCCTACGCCCGGAGTCCTCCGCCGGGACGTCTGCCACCATGGACGGGTGAACAAGATTCCACGCGGCACGTTTGAGGAGCAGACCTTCTACGAACAGGTCGGAGGCGAGGACACCTTCCGGCGCCTGGTCCACCGCTTCTACCAGGGAGTCGCCGAGGACCCGCTGCTGCGGCCGATGTACCCGGAGGAGGACCTGGGTCCGGCCGAGGAGCGGCTTGCGCTCTTCCTCATGCAGTACTGGGGCGGTCCCCGTACGTACAGCGACGGCCGCGGGCACCCCCGGCTGCGGATGCGGCACGCCCCGTTCACCGTCGACCGGGCCGCCCATGACGCCTGGCTGCGGCACATGCGGGACGCGGTGGACTCGCTCGGCCTGTCCGAGAAGCACGAGACCCAGCTCTGGAACTACCTCACCTACGCCGCCGCCTCGATGGTCAACGCCGCGGACTGAAAGCGCCGCACCCCGGCCCGCGCGGCGCCTTCGCCGTCACGATCCGGCCAGGGTTATCCACAGCCCCCTCCGCCCGCGCCGCGCGTCTGCCACCATTCGTTCATCTGTGTGGCGCTGAGCGCGGTGAGGGGGGTCCGTGTCCGGCTTTGTCTTCCTACGAGTGCGTGCGCACCGTCTGCTGCTGGCCGCTGCCCTGCTCTCGGTGCTGCTCACCACGACCGTGCTGACGACGCTCACGGCCTTCTCCGGCGCGATCGGGGACGCGGGGCTGCGGCAGGCGCTGCGGACCCGTGCCGCACCGGCCGCCGCGCTCCAGGTGAAGGCCCAACTGCCCGCCGGGGCAAGGGCACCGGCGGACCGGGCGGTCGCCCGCGGTGCCCGGCGGGCCTTCGACGGGCTGCCGTTCACCGTGCACACCCTGGTCCGCTCCGGGCCGTACGCACTCCCCCGCGCGCTGCGGTCGCCGGGCGCGCCCCGGGGTGAGCCGGATCTCACCCACCTCGCGGCCCTGGACCGCTCCCGGCTGACCCTCACCGCCGGCCACTGGCCCGGCCCGGCCGCCCACGGCCGGTTACCCGTCGCGCTGCCGGAGGCCGCGGCGGCCCGGCTGGGGGTCGCGCCCGGCCGTCGCTTCACCCTCACCAACCGGCTGTCCGGGCCCGCCCGTCTGGCGGTCGAGGTCACCGGCGTCTACCGGCCCAGGGACCGCACCGACCCGTACTGGCAGCTCGATGACCTCGGCGGGCGCGGGGTGCGCACCGCCGGTTTCACCACCTACGGGCCGCTGCTCACCGATCCGGCGGCGTTCCGCGGCGGGTCACCGGACCGGGGCGGCTCACCGGCCCAGGACTCGGTGGGCTGGCTCGCCACCGCCGACTTCCGCTCGCTGACCGCGGACCGGCTGGCCACGCTGGCCGCCGCGGCCGGTCCGGCGCCCAAGGCGCTGATGGCCGATCCGGCGTTCGCGGGCCGGGCCACCGCCACCACCGATCTACCCGCCGCGCTGGGGCAGTTGCGGCAGGCACTGCTGGTGAACCGTTCGACAATCCTGATCGTCGCGCTCCAGCTGATCCTGCTGGCGGGCTACGCACTGCTGCTGGTCGCCCGGATGCTGAGCACCGAACGGGCCGGAGAGACGGCGCTGCTGCGGGCCCGCGGCGGCTCCCGGCGGCGGATCGCGGGGTTGGCCCTGGCCGAGGCGCTGCTGCTGGCCGCACCGGCCGCGGCCGGTGCGCCGCCGCTGGCCGGACCGCTGATCCAACTGCTGTCCGGTCAGGGTGCGTTGGCCCGTATCGGAGTGACGCTGGACACCCGGCTCACCGCGTCGTCCTGGCTGACCGGCCTCGGTGTCGCGCTGGGCTGCGCCCTCGCGGTCGCCGCGCCCGCGCTGCTGCGCACCGGGGCGGACGGCCCGAGGCGACGCCGGGGGCGGGCGCTGCCCGGTGCCCCGCTGGGCTCCCCCGCCCGGTCGGGGCTGCGTACGTGGGGCAGGACCGGGGCCGACCTCGGGCTGCTGGTGATCGCCGGGGTCGCCTACTGGCAGCTGCGGCGGCAGACGGCGGGCGGCGCCGGAAGCGGGGCGCTGAGCGCGAACGCGGCCGGGCAGCTGGGCATCGACCCGGTGCTGGTGGCCGCCCCGGCGCTGGCGCTGCTCGCCGGGACGGTGCTGACGCTGCGGCTGCTGCCGCTCGCCGCCCGGATCGCCGAGCGGGGCGCGGCCCGCGGCCGGGGGCTGGCGGCCGCGCTGGCCGGCTGGCAGATCAGCCGCCGCCCGCTGCGCGGCGCCGGACCGGTGCTGCTGCTGGTGCTGGCGACCGCGCTGGGCATGCTGGCGATCGGCCAGGGCGCGTCCTGGGACCGTTCGCAGGACGACCAGGCCGACTTCCGCGCGGGCGCGGCGGTGCGCGTACTGGCCAGCAGGACACCGCCGTTGGGCCAGGGCGGCGCGTACGAACGGGTGCCCGGGGTGGCCGCGGCGCTGCCTGTGGGGCTGGCCGCCCTGGATCTGTCGGACGGCCGGGACGCCTCGCTGCTCGCGCTGGACGCCCGGAGGTCGGCGGGGGCCCTGCTGCTGCGCGGCGATCTGGTGGGCGGTGGCGCGGACGGCCCGCGGGGCCGGGCGGCGGACGGTGTGCTGCGCGCGGTGGCACCGGACGACGGCGCCCCGGCGGGCGTGCAACTGCCACCGGACAGCGACCGGTTACGGCTGACCGCGGCACTGCGCTCGCTGCGTACACTGCCGCGGCCCACGGGCCAACAGCCCCCCGGCCGGCAGCCCGCCGGGCACGACACCGGGCCGGTCCCGGCGACGCTCTCCGCCCTCCTCACCGACCGCCACGGCATCCCGTACACCGTCCCGCTCGGCCCGCTCGCCGCCGATGGCGCACCGCACACCCTGACCGCGGACCTCAGCACCGCGGCCGGCGCCCCAGCGGGCCGCCCGGCCGGCCCGCTGCACCTGACCGGCCTGCTCCTCGACGTGGACCAGACCCCGGTCGCACACCGTCAGCGCCTCACCGTCACCGCCGTGGCCGCCGCCACCGGCCACGGCCCGTCGCGCCCCCTCACCCCGCCCGCCGCCCTCACCTGGCAGGCGCGGATCACCGATGAGAGCAGCTCGGTGGGCGAGCCGTCCGGGCCCCGCGTCGGCCGGGCCGGGACCCCCGGCGGCGGGCTGCTGTCCCAGACGTACGACACCGGCGCCAGGACGGACGACTGGGGCGCCGCGGTGACGACGGTGCGGATCACCGCCGCGCACGCCACCCGCCCGCCGCTCGCCGCCGTCGCCACCGAGACGTTCCTGCGCGCCAGCGGCTCCCGGACCGGCTCCCTCATCGAGGTGACGGTCAACGGCCGGCCGCTGAAGGCACGGATCGTACGGGCCGTGCGGGCGCTGCCGGGTCCGGCGGACACCCCGGCCACCGGCGGCCTTCTGGTCGACCTCGGGGCCGTCAACGAGGCGCTGTCCGACCGCGGGGCGCCCCCGCTGAACGCCACCGAGTGGTGGCTGCGCCCCCGGCCGGGCGCTGCGGCCGGGGTCGTCGCGGCGCTGCGGGACCGCCCCGACACCGACCCGGGCCAGGTGCTGGTCCGCGACGAGATCGCCGGGCAGCTGCACGACGATCCGCTGGGGCTCGGCCCGCAGACCGCGCTGACCGCGGCGGCCGCGGTCGCGGTGGCCCTGGCGGCGGTCGGCTTCGCGGTCGGTGCCGCCGGGTCGGTCCGCGAACGGGCCCGGGAGTTCGCCGTGTTGCGGGCCCTGGGGGCGCCGCGCCCGCAACTGGCCCGGATGATCGCCGCCGAGCAGGGGGTGCTGATCGCGCTGGCGCTGGGCGTCGGTGCGGCGCTGGGGACGGTGCTGACCCGCGCGGTCGTCCCGCTGATCGTGCTGACCGGGGAGGCGGGCCGCCCGGTGCCGCCGGTGCTGGTGGAGCTGCCACCGGGCCAAGTGGCCACGCTGCTCGCGGCGGTCGCGGCGGTACCGCTCCTGGTCGTCGCCGCCATCGGACTGCGCCGCGCCGACCCGGTACGGGCCCTGCGCGGCCAAGGAGTGCAGTGAGATGACGAGACATGACGCCGGCGGACCGGTCCCAGGGGGTGAGCGCCGGTGAGGCCATGGACCTGGCGGGCCCGCCCGCACCCGGCACGCGCGACGGCCCTGGCCCTGGGCGCCCTGGTGCTGGTCACAGCGTTCCTCGCGGCGGCGTTCCCACGGGCCGTGGCGGCGTACGAGACCCGCGGGGTGCGCCATGCGCTCGGCTCGGTACCGGCCGGCCAGCGGGCGGTGGAGATCACCGTCGCGCGCAGCGACCTGAGCGGCGACCCCGCGGCCGCCTGTGCCGCGGACGAGCTCACCCGCCAGGACCGGGCGATCCGGGGCCGACTCCGCGCCCCGCTGAGGATCGTCGCGGACGAGTCCCAGCACGGCGTACGCACCACCAAGCCGCTGCAGGCCCAGGACGCCTGGCTGCCCCGGCCCGAGGGGGTCGCTCCCGACCTCTCGCTCTACGCGCCCGCCGGGCTCGGCGCCCATGCCGGACTCGCCGAGGGCCGACTGCCGCACGCCGCGGCCCCCGGGAAGCGCACCCTGGAGGCGGCGGTCACCGTCGCCACCGCACGGACCCTCGGCCTGCGCGTCGGCAGCACCCTGCATCTGCCGGGCCTGACGGTACGGATCTCCGGCCTGGTCACCCCGCGCTCCCCCGACGGCGCGTACTGGGCTGCGGACCCGCTGATGACGGCCGCCCACCAAGACGTGACATCGGGTGTGCCGCCGCAGCGGTTCTGGCGCGCCGGTCTGCTGCTGGCACCGCAGGACGGCCCGGCACTGCTGCGCACCGAGGGCGAGCCGGAGAAGTTCTGGCGCTACCCTGTCGACACCCACGCACTGACCGCCCGGGACGCCCCGATATTGCGGGACCGTCTGCTCTCCCTCGAACACGGCGCGGCGCTCACGGAGTTGCGCGGCGTGGCCGGCAGCGGTGCGCTGGCCGACAGCGCGGTGGACGGTCTGCTGGACGCCTTCGCACGGATGCGGGCGGCGGTCGCACCGGTCATCGCGGTGGCCGCCTACGGCATCGGCACCGTCGCGGCGATCGTGCTGCTGATGACCGCCGGGCTGACCGCGGCACGCCGCAGCGCCGAACTGGCCCTGCTGCGGGCCCGTGGTGCGTCACTGACCGGGCTGGCCGGGCGGCTGGCGGCGGAGACCGGGGCGGTGGCGCTGCCCGCGGCCGCGGCCGGAGGTGGCCTGGCGCTGTTGCTGATCCCGGGGGAGGGGGTGCTGCCCTCCCTGCTCGCGGCGGCGAGCACCGGGCTGCTGGGGACGCTCGCGCTGCCGTTGCGGGCGGCCGTCGCGCACCGCCGTCCGCGCCCGGTGGAGCGTGCCGACGGGGCGGGCGCCCGCCCCTCCCGGCGCCGTACGGTCGCCGAACTGACCGTGCTGGTACTGGCGGTGGGCGCGGTGCTCGCGCTGCGCGGCCGCAGTACGGCGACCGGCGGGGTCGACGCGCTGGTCAGCACCGCCCCGGTACTGATCGGGGTGATCGCCGCGCTGGTCCTGATGCGGCTCAGCCCGCTCCCGCTGCGACTGGCGGCCCGCCCCGCCGCCCGCACCGCCGGGCTGACCGGCTTTCTGGCGCTGGCCCGCGCGGGCCGCGCCCCGGTCACCGCCGGACTGCCGCTGCTGGCCCTGGTGGTGGCGCTGACCACGGCGTCGTTCGGCGGCTCGGTGCTGGCCGGGGTCGCCGCGGCGCGGGACCACGCAGCGCTCGCCGCGGTCGGCGCGGAGGCCCGGATCTCGGCCGGCAAACCGCTTCCCGAGGAGCTGCGGCGGGCGGTCCGCACGGTGCCGGGCGTCGTGGACGCGGTACCGCTGCGTATCGATGTCCAGGCTGCCGACGACAACGGGCCGCCCCTCTACCTGGTCATCGCCGACGCCGAGGCGTACGCGCGGCTCTCGCGGGCCACTGGCCTGGGCGCGTTCGCCGCCAAGGACCTGGCCGACCCCGGCGGCGACCGGCCGCTGCCCGCGCTCGTCTCCCCCCGTTTCCTCACCCGCTTCGGCCGCGCGCCCATGGCCCTGCAGCCGGAGTTGGGCCAGCTCGTCATCCGCCCGAAGACCGTACGCGCCGACACCCCCGCACAGCCCGGCGGCGACTTCATCGTCCTCGACGCCGAGAGCGTCGCCCGCCGCCACCCGGACACCTACCGCGACCCCGCCACCGGCCCCTCCGTCCTCCTGGTATCCGGCCGCTCCCTGGACACCGGGGCGCTGCGGGCCGCCGTACGCGCCCACGCCCCGCCATCGCTCTCCGCCCGTCTGACGCTGCGCTCTGCCGTACGCGCCGAGTTCGCCGACTCGCCCGTCCAGCAGGGCGCGATACGCCTCTACACCGCCGCGGTCGCGGCCGGCGCCGGCTTCGCCGCGCTCGCGCTGCTGCTGTCCCTCCTCCAGGCCGCCCCGCAGCGCGCCCAACTCCTGGCCGGACTGCGCACGATGGGGCTGCCGCCTGCCCAGGGACGGCGCCTGCTGGTCCTGGAGGCGCTGCCCCCGGCACTGCTCGCGGCCGCCGGGGGCGCACTGACCGGCGCCGCCACGATCCGGCTGCTGGGCCCCGGTACGGACCTCACCGCGCTCGCCCTCCCCGGCACCTCGGGCGGCGGCACAGCGGGCCTCATACGCCTGCACACCGATCCCGCGTCCCTGCTCCTCCCGTCGGCGGGCCTGATCGCCCTGGCCCTAGCGGTGACCCTGACCCAGGCATGGCTGAGCACACGGCGGCGCGAAAGCACCGAGTTGAGAGCGGGGGAGACCCGATGAGCACATGGCCTGATGACGGAGCTGGGGAGGGGCTGGGCGCGGAGGCGGAGGCGGTTGCCCGCCCCCGGCCCGCCACGCCCACCAGCCTCGCCGAGCTGGAGCGCCGCGCGGCCGCCCGGCGCGGGCAGCCCGCCTACGGGCACGACGCGCTGATCGCCTGCGACCGGCTGGTGCGGGTCTTCAGCACCGACGGGGTGGAGGTACAGGCGCTCCAGGGACTCGATCTGCTGGTCGCGGAGGGTGAGTTGATGGCGCTGGTGGGGGCGTCCGGCAGCGGCAAATCGACCCTGATGAACATCCTGGCCGGGCTGGACATACCGACCGCCGGTGCCGCCACGGTCGCCGGCCGCGATCTGCTGACCATGGACGCCGGGGCCCGGCTCGGCTACCGCCGCGACGTCGTCGGCTTCGTCTGGCAGCAGACCGCCCGCAATCTGCTGCCCTACCTGACGGCCCTGCAGAACGTCATGCTGCCCATGCAGTTGCGGGGCGGCCGACGCCGGGCGGCCCGTACGAAAGCGGCGGGGGAACTGCTGTCGATGCTCTCGCTCGACCACTGCCGGGACCGCCGTCCGCACCAGCTCTCCGGCGGCGAACAGCAGCGCACCGCCATCGCGGTGGCCCTGGCCAACACCCCGTCCGTCCTGCTGGCCGACGAGCCGACCGGCGAACTGGACTCCCACACCGCCGAGCAGGTCTTCACGGCCTTCCGCACCGCCAACGAGGAGCTGGGGACCACGATCGTGATCGTCACCCATGACCAGACGGTGGCGAACGAGGTACGGCGCACGGTCGCGATCCGCGACGGCCGTACGTCCTCCGAGGTCCTCCGACGCACCGAACGGGACGCCACGACCGGCCAGGAGTCCCTGGTGGCCCGCGAGTACGCGATGCTCGACCGCGCGGGCCGCCTCCAGCTCCCGACCGAGTACACCAGCAGCCTGGGCATGGCCCACCGCGTGCTCCTGGAGCTGGAGACCGACCACATCGGCGTCTGGCCGGACGACACAGCGGACGGCGCGGCCCAGGGCCGGGGCGGGGGTGAGGACGGAGACGGAGACGGAGACGGGGACGGGGACGGGGACGGGAGCGCGAACGGGGACGAGGCAGGGGGCACGGGCAAGCGGGACTGAACTGCCGTACCGGGCGGCCGCCTTGGTGGTGACCCGCACACCCTGGGTCCGCCCCCGTCAGAACGGTGTCGTAACCATCAGAACGATGCCGTGACCGTCAGAACGCTGCCGCGACCGTCAGAACGCTGCCACGACCGTCAAAGCGGCGTAACCGAAAACCCCGACAACCCACTCGCCCCCGCCGGACCGCCACTCCGCACGGCGATCGACCCGTACGGCGTGCTCAACCTCAGCCACCCACCCGCGGACAGCAGACTCAACGGCCCGTGCGCGGACTGCGGGGACCCGGCGCCAGGAGCGGCACCGCCGCCCGCGAGCGCACCGGCCCGCACCGGCCGCAGAAAGCCCAGCGACTGCGCGGCATGCGCGGCGCGCAGCGGGAGATGGGTGTCGCCGAGGGTGCGTGACCAGATTTCCCGGCCGATGCGATCCCGTTCCGTACGGGTGCGGTGCTGCGGCGGCAACGCCTCGTCCCGGGCGCGGAATTCGGAGACCGCGGCGGCCACCGTACGCACCAGTGCCTCGGGCGCCGGCAGCCCCGGCACCCGCTGCCAGCCGCCGCGCGGCGGCAGCACCCCGGTCCACGGCGGACCGGTGACGGCGGCGGGCACGGTCAGCGCATCCGCCGACTCCCCCACGCCCTCCAGGAGTTCACCGGCGGAGACCGTCCGGTCCAGGGTGGTGTCGTCGGCGAGCCGGGCGGTGCGGATCGCCAGCACCTCGAAGGACGGCGGACGGCCGAAGACGGCGAGCACCCCGCCGCCGGCCTGGAGCCGTACCGCGGCGGCGCGGTCGTAGTGGATCAGGCGGGCGAGGAAGGCGGCGAGATCCGCCGCCTCCCCCGCATCGGCCAGGTGCAGCGCCGTCATACCGCGGCGGAACCCCCCTGATGCGCGGCGTCGTCCAGATACTCCTTCAGGATCGCCTTCTCCTCCGCGGTGAGACGGCGGGGGCGCTCCTCGGTGAAGTTGTACGGGACGACGACGGTCGAGGCCCGCAGGTAGAGGGTGTCCTCGTCCTTGACCTCGTAGGCCACCGTCATCGACGCGGCGCTGATCTTCTTCACCCACAACTCGACGGTCACCGGGGCGTGCCGGTGGACCAGCGGCCGCACATAGTCGATCTCGTGCCGGGCGACGACCGAGCCGCCCGTGAACGACTCGCTGCCGCCCCCCGGCGCCAGCCGGCGCATGAAGTCGATCCGCGCCTCTTCGAGGTAGCGGACGAACACCGCGTTGTTGACATGACCGAACGCGTCCATGTCCGACCAGCGCAGGGGGCAGGAGTAGAGGTGCCGCACGCCGTCAGCCCCGGGTCAGCTTCTTGTACGTGGCGCGGTGCGGACGGGCCGCGTCCGCACCGAGGCGCTCGACCTTGTTCTTCTCGTACGACTCGAAGTTGCCCTCGAACCAGAACCACCGGGATTCGCCCTCGTACGCCAGGATGTGCGTGGCGACGCGGTCGAGGAACCAGCGGTCGTGGGAGACGACCACGGCGCAGCCCGGGAACTCCAGCAGCGCGTTCTCCAGCGAGGACAGGGTCTCGACGTCGAGGTCGTTGGTCGGCTCGTCGAGGAGCAGCAGGTTGCCGCCCTGCTTGAGGGTCAGCGCCAGGTTGAGGCGGTTGCGCTCACCGCCGGAGAGCACCCCGGCCGGCTTCTGCTGGTCCGGGCCCTTGAAGCCGAACGCGGAGACGTAGGCCCGCGAGGGCATCTCGACCTGGCCGACGTTGATGTAGTCCAGCTCGTCGGAGACCACGGCCCACAGGGTCTTCTTGGGGTCGATGTTCTCGCGGCTCTGGTCGACGTAGGAGATCTTGACGGTCTCGCCGACCTTGATGTCGCCGGAGTCCGGGGTCTCCAGGCCCTGGAGCATCTTGAACAGCGTGGTCTTACCGGCGCCGTTCGGGCCGATGACGCCGACGATGCCGTTGCGCGGCAGCGTGAAGCTCAGGTCCTCGATCAGGACCTTCTCACCGAAGGCCTTGTTGAGCTTGTCGACCTCGACGACGACATTGCCCAGACGCGGGCCCGGCGGGATCTGGATCTCCTCGAAGTCCAGCTTCCGCATCTTGTCGGCCTCGGCGGCCATCTCCTCGTAACGCGCCAGTCGCGACTTGGACTTGGCCTGCCGCCCCTTGGCGTTGGAGCGCACCCACTCCAGCTCTTCCTTGAGGCGCTTGGCCCGCTTGGCGTCCTTCTGGCCCTCGACCTTGAGACGGGTCTCCTTGGTCTCCAGGTACTTGGAGTAGTTGCCCTCGTAGCCGTGCAGGCGACCGCGGTCGACCTCGCAGATCCACTGGGCGACGTGGTCGAGGAAGTACCGGTCGTGGGTGACGGCGACGACGGTGCCGGGGTACTTCGCCAGGTGCTGCTCCAGCCACTGCACGGACTCGGCGTCCAGGTGGTTGGTGGGCTCGTCGAGGAGCAGCAGGTCGGGAGCCTCCAGCAGCAGCTTGCACAGCGCGACGCGGCGGCGCTCACCACCGGAGAGGTTGGTGACCGGCCAGTCACCGGGCGGGCAGCCGAGGGCGTCCATGGCCTGTTCGAGCTGGGTGTCCAGGTCCCACGCGTTGGCGTGGTCAAGGTCCTCCTGGAGCTTGCCCATCTCCTCCATGAGCTCATCGGAGTAGTCGGTCGCCATCAGCTCGGCGACCTCGTTGAAGCGGTGCAGCTTGCCCATGATCTCGGCGGCGCCGTCCTGGACGTTCTGCAGCACCGTCTTGGCCTCGTCCAGCGGCGGCTCCTGCAGAAGCATGCCGACGGTGTAGCCCGGGGAAAGGAACGCGTCACCGTTCGACGGCTGCTCAAGACCGGCCATGATCTTCAGCACCGTGGACTTACCGGCGCCGTTGGGACCCACGACACCGATCTTTGCGCCCGGCAGGAAGCTCAGCGAGACGTCATCGAGGATGACCTTGTCGCCGTGCGCCTTGCGCGCCTTGCGCATCGTGTAGATGTACTCAGCCAAGAGAAACCGTCCGGCAGATTGGATCGATCAGGGTCTGTGCGGCACCGCCCCGGGGCCATCATGCGCGGCAACCGTGGGAGGGCAGATACACCCCATCTTGCCGTACGCCAGCACTCAGGCGGAAACGAGTAGGTCAGAGCGCCCCTGCTCAGCCCCGCCCTGCCCCGCCCTGGTGTCCGCTTGGTCGCCGTCTGTCAGCGTTGGTCACCTCCGGGGGCCTCGGCCTTGGGCGTGCCGCAGGGGGCGTCGGCAGCGGGAGGCGCCGACGGCGGGACGGACGCCGACGGCCGGGCGGACGCCGACGGCCCCGGAGCGCGGCTGCGCTCCGGGGCCGTGGGGTGCTTCGCCGGTGACCGGCCACTCACCCTCGGGTCACCGAGGGCAAGTGATCACCGGGTACGGCCGGTGCGGGGCACCGGCCGCCGGGTGTTACTGGGCGGGGGTGCCGGTCTTCTTCTTACGGAGGAAGAACACCGCGCCGCCGCCGACCACGACGAGGACGACCGCGATGCCCGCGATCATCGGGGTGGCGTTGCTGGAGCCGGTCTCGGCGAGGTCGCCGCCCTTGTCCCCACCGGTGCTGCTGCCGCCCACCGAGGCCGGGCTGGGCTTGCTGGAGGGCTTGCCGCCGCCACTGCCGGCGGTCTTGCAGTCCAGGACCCCGGAGAACGACTTCTTGAAGCCGCCCTCACCCTTGATCGTGATGTCGTACGGCTGGTCCTCGGCCACCGGCACGGTCACGGTCTGCGACTTGCCCGGGGCGATCTCGTAGTCCTTGCCGGCGAGCTGGAAGCGGAACGCCTCATCGCCCTTGTTGTTCGCGGTGACGTCCACACCACCCTTGGCGCAGTTCTTCTCGGCGGTGATCGCCGGGATGGCGCCCTGCTTCTTCCAGGAGAACGAGGCGGCCGCGGAGACCGTCGACTCGCTGGAGCCGGCCAGGATCTGGGTCTGGCTCTTGGCGTGCTCACCGATGCCGGTGAAGGCACGGCCGACCGGGACCTTGGTGGCGGCCTGCGCGGTCAGCGAGCTGCTGCCGTCAGCGGCACCCGCGGGCACGTCGAAGAACAGCTGGGTGCCGTCGGTCGCGCTGGTGACCGGCTTGCCGTCCTTGCCGACGACCTTGGCACCGGCGGGCACACCGGCGGCCGGGGAGATCGTGACGCTGTCGGCGTTGGTGTGCACGGTGACCGGGCCGAGCTTGCTGCCGGACTTGCCGGAGACGGCCGGCGGGTCGAGCGTCAGCGAGGCCTTGGGCTCGGCAACGTTCTGCGCGCTCTTCTCCAGGTAGTCGGCGAGCTTCTCGGCCGCCGGGTCGAGCGCGTCCACCTTGGCGTGGTCGGAGAAGCGCCAGATCGCGACCTGGGTGCCGGCCGCGGCGGTCTTCTCGGTGAGGTTCCCGGCACCGGCCTTGGCGGCGAGCGCGGCCAGGTCGTTCACCTGCGGGTAGGAGTTCTGCAGAATCCAGCGGATCTTGCCCGCGTCCCCGTTGTTGTGCAGCGACGAGGCGCTCCAGGGCACTTCCTGGTACTTCGCCTGCTGCTGCGTCGGGTTGTGGATGTCGATGCAGTACGTCTGGAGCGTGCCGCCGTTGTCGACCGCCATCTCGAAGAGGCCGGCGCCTACGCGCTGGTCGCCTCCGTCGTTGTGCACGACCGCCTGGTCGAAGGTCTTCAGACCGCCGAGCGTGGCGGTGGCACCCCCGTGAGCGGGAGTCGCCTCGTCCGCCGCGGCAGGGCCCGCGGTGGCTATCGCACCCGCCGCGACCAGGCCGGAGGCCATGACCGCAGCGGCAAGGCGGGCTGCGCCCCGCCTCTTTATCGAAAGCATGAAATTCCCCTCTGGGCGAGGCGGTCGAGTGGGAGAGGTTGCCTCGCCGGAAAGATCCCAAAGAACTCAACAGCCGAACACGTCAGCCCCCGTGAGTACTTGTCGGATCTTAAGGAGCAGGTGCACCAGGGCCCCCGGTAATGGCATTCCATAAGCGATCCGAATCGCAATCGTTACCGACCACGAGCACCTCGACTTGGCATTATCGACAAATCGCCATACCTTTTCAGGGCACAGCGGCCTTCTCGGGCGAATGGGTCACGGAGGAGGCCGGCGCGGCGGAGCCCTCCGAAGCCCCGGCACCAGCCGTAATCCCGCTGGTCGTAGGCGTTTTGGCAGTCGTGGAGGCGACCTCGGCGGCCTTCCGATCCTGGGCAACTGCCCGCGCTCCGGCGCCTGTCCGGGGTCTGGACGCCGACCGCTCGTCGACGGCCGTCCGCGACTTCCCGCCCTTTGGCGAGTTGGCTGCCGCGGGCGCCCTGTCGGGCGTCCGACTGCCGCTCCCTTCCGGCAACTGGCTTTCCCATAAATCCTGTTGGGCCGGTGGAGTGGGGCTCGGTGATTGCGATCGTTGCGGGGGTGGGGAAGGGGATGGGGACGGGGATGGTGGCGATTGCGATCGATTCGGCTGCGGTGGTGAAGCCGCGTCCTGCGCCGGGGCCGATTGCGGTGTCGTGGAGGGTTGCTGGGCCGTGGCCGGTGGGCTGTCCGCTGCCGTGCGCGGCGGGCGGAGGACCCTTCGGAATGCGGCGGTGCCCCGCGTGAGATCGTGGCCGATCGCCACGGCGTCGACCTCCGCCGAGAACCAGCGCTGCCCGCCCTTCTCGGGCGGCTGCTCCCCCTCCCGCAGCCGCAACCGTCCCTGGACGATGAGGGGTTCGCCCACCGCCACCGACGCCGCCACATTGTCGGCGAGTCCGCGCCACGAACGGACCGTATAGAAGCTGGTCTCCCCGTCGGTCCAGCGCTCCAGCGCCTTGTCCCACCGGCGGGATCTCGCCGCCAGCCGGAACCTCGCCACCGTCACACCCGCTGCTGTCTGCCGGTGCTCCACCGCCGTCGCGGCATTGCCCACCAGCGTCACCATCGTGTCGTTCATCTGTCACGCCTCCCCCATGTCCTGCGCGCTCGCCCTCGCCACGTGCCGCTTGCTCTCGTCACGTCCCGCTCGCGCTGCGTTGACCTCATGCTGCACGGATCCGGAAAGTCCCGCGGCGGCATGTGGACGGGTGGCCGACTGTGGACAAGTCGGCCACCCGGAAGGGGGAAGCGGCAGGATTTTCAGGCCGTCACGGCCGTCAGGCGCCCGACGCCACCGCGTACTGCTCCCGCACCTCGCGATAGCGCAGCAGCTCCGCGGCGACCGGCTCCAGCACCCGCGCCCGCCCGCACGCCGCCGCCGCACTCCGCAACCGCCGCTCGGCGTCCTGCCCGTAACGCCGGGCCGGGCCGCGCGCCACCACCCGGCACATCCACGCCAGCGCCGGTCCACCCACCGACCCGAGGACCGCGGGCAGCAGCCCGGAGATCCAGGCCGTCGCATCGCCCACGCCCGTGATCGCGCCCAGCAGCCACAGCACACCGACGACTTGGAGCACGGTCAACATCCCCTGCAGCGAGGCCGCCACCGTCCACCACCGTGGCCGCACGGCCGGTCCGCCCCGTAGCGACTCCTCGGCATCCGCCGCCACCTTGTCCAGTGCCTCCGGCAGCCCGTAGGCACCGCGGTCCGCCGCCTCCCGCACCGCGTGGGCCCAGGGCGCGGGCAACCCGTGCGCCGCCTCGGCTACCACCGTGCGGACGGCCTGCTCCACCACGGGCCGGGCCGCCGCCCGGCCGTCGACTGCCGACGCGCCCACCTCAGCGGTCCCGGCCGCCCCGCCGGCTCCCGGATGCCCGGCCGCCCCCTGCCGCTCCACCGGGCCCTGTCCCCTGCCGCTTCGCCCGGAGGCGGTCAGTCCCTCCGGCCCCTCACCGTTCCGCCCGGAACGCGTCCGCCCCGCCCCGGTCATCCCCGCCCCGCTCCGCCCCATCTCGCCGTGCCCCGCGCATGCCTGTCCCATGGCGGCCCGCACGTCCTGGCGTCCTCCAGCGCGCCCGGTACGGCCCCGCGCCGCACCCATCCGCCCCACACCACCGGTCCGCCCGACGCCCGCAGGCCCGGCGCCCGCCTGCCCAGCGCCCGTACGCCCGCCTCCCCGCGCAGCCCCCGCGCCCGTCACCCCGGCTCCCGTCGCCCCCGCCCCTGTCGCCCACCCATCGGCCGTCCCCGCCCCGAAGCCGCCGGCCCCCCACCGTCTCCCCGGCCACCGCCGCATCCGCATCCGCATCCGCATCCGCGACCACGGAGACCCGCAGGCGCGCTCCGCGTACCGCAGCCAGTCGCGCTCCGCCGCGCGCCCGGTGGCCACCGCCCCGACCGCCTCGGCCAACCGGTCGTCGAACTCCGCGCGGGCCCGTTCGGTCAGCCCGACCCGGCTCTGCGCCACGTACACCGACCGCAACCGCTCGGTCGCCGCATCCACATCCGCCGCCAGCCGCCGGTCCGCCGCACCCCGTTCCGCGACGAACTGGCCTAGCGCCTCCCGCAGTTCCCCCACGCCCCGGCCGGTCGCGGCGGACAGCGCGAGCACCGCCGCCCCGGGCTCCCCGTGCTCGCCGAGCGCCAGCCCGTCCTCGTCGAGCAGCCGGCGCAGATCGTCCACCACCTGGTCGGCGGCGTCCCCGGGCAGCCGGTCGACCTGATTGAGGACGACGAACATCACCTCGGCGTAGCCCGCCAACGGCCGCAGATACCGCTCGTGCAGCACCGCGTCCGCGTACTTCTCCGGGTCCACCACCCAGATCACCGCGTCCACCAGCTCCAGCATCCGGTCCACCTGAGCGCGGTGCTCGGTGGCCGAGGAGTCGTGGTCGGGCAGATCGATCAGGATGAGGCCGCGCAGCTCGGAGCTGCCGTCGGCCGGGGCGTGCCGACGGTGGGGGGGCACACCCAGCCGGTACAACAGCCCGTCCGCGCCCGGCCGACTGCCCGGCCAGACACAGGCCACCGGCTCCGCGGTCGTCGGCCGACGCGGCCCGACCTGCGAACGATTCGCCCCGGCCAGCGCGTTGAACAGCGACGACTTACCACTGCCGGTCGCCCCCGCGATGGCGACGACGGTGTGCTCGCCGGACAGCCGGTACCGCTCGTCCGCCGTCTCCAGCACCCGGCCCGCCCCCTCCAGCGTCCGCCCGTCCAGCCGGGTCCGGGACAGCGCGATCAACTCCCGCAAGGCATCCAGCCGCCCCCGCAGCCCGCCGCCGGCGGCCCGACGCCCCCCGTCCGCGACCCACCGGTACGCGCCTCCACCGCCGCTCTCCACTTCGGCCGGCGACCGCGGCTGCACCATCGCCTCCATGCGCGCGTCGGCACGGTACGCACCACGTGGTCCCTCGATACGCCGCCGCTCCCTACGGGATCCCCCGCCATGAGCTTCCGCGTTACGGGCGTCCGCGGCACGGGCCCCCTCGGCCCCGACCGACGCGGCAACCCCAGCCGCAACCCCCGCCCCCACAGGCGGCTCCACCCGCGCCCCCGGCCTGGGCACCCCCGCACCCCGCGCCCGTCGCGCAATCAGTCCGTCATCCCACGCCCCACCCACCTGCGCTCCCGGCGCACCTGCCCCCGAGGCCGGTCCAGCACCCTGCTCCCCCTCCGACACCACCGTCTCCTCAGCCCGTTCAGCCCCCTCAACAGCCGCAGCCTCCCGAGACTCCGCAGCCCCCACCGACTCCCCGCAAGCCCCAGGCACCACGGACACCACAGCCTCTCCACCCACCCCAGGCTCCCCTTCCACCCGGGGCGCCACCGGGGCCGCCACCGCCTCACCGCCCCCCGACGCCACCCCCTCACCCGGCACCACGGGCACCGTGAGCACGGCGGACACCACCGGCACCCCGCGCACCACCGGCACCCCACGCACCCTCTCCCCCACCACTTCGCCGGTATTCCCCTCCGTCTCCCCCATTCCCCGCCCGTTGTCCCCCGCGCCCTCCCCGGAACCAGCCACCTCGGAATCGCTCACCCCGACACCTCCTCCTTCTCCATCGCCCTGGCCCGCTCCTCCACTTGCCGCTGCTCCCGCCGCGCTTCCTTCTCCACCTCCCGCTTCGTCTCCCACTGCATTTCCCACTGCTTTTCCCGCTGCATTACGGACAGCGCGGCGATCAGCTCCGCCTGTTGGTCCAGTGGCACGGTCAGCTGGTCCAGCGGTGCCAGCCGCCGCTCGCGCTCACCGTCCAGCGCACGCTCCAGATAGGTGGCCAGGAGCCGTCCGCCGCGCTCGCAGAGCCGCAGCGCGGTCTGTGCCCCCAGGAGGTCGGCGAGGTTCTCGCCCGCCGTACGGGCGCGACGGCCGCCGAGCAGAGCGGCGGCCAGCAGCGCCGCCGACTCCTCCGGCTCCACCGACCCCGCGCGCTCCCCGGCCTGTCCGGCGCGCGCCTCACGGGTCTCCTCCTCGGCCAGCTCCTCCAGGCAGCGCCGCCAGCGCCGGATGATCACACCGAGCCGCCCGCCCGCCCCCGAGGCACCCGCGGCGGCCGTCAGCGAGACCTCGGCCGCCGCGGGATCCCGCCGCCAGGCGTCCGCGGCCCGCTCGTCGGCCTCGTCCACGGCGCAGGTCAGCAGCGAGGTGAGCCCGTCGGTCAGCGCGTCGAGCAGCTCGTCCGACCGGCCGTCGAGCCCGTGGTCACGCCAGTGGGCGCGGGCGTCCCCGGACAACACCTCACCGGCCGCTACCTCCTGCCGTACCCGCTCCGCGGCCTGCTCGTACGCCTCCTCGACCCGGCCGGCCAGCCGCAGCGCCGCGGCGTGCTGGGCGGCGGCGGCCCCGGCCAGCGCGGGCAGCCGGCTGCGCAGCGAGGCGATCACCCCGGCAGCCGTACGCTCCGCCGCGGCGGCGCGGGCGACGGGGTCCTGGGCGTGCCGCTCCAGCCAGCCCCGCAGCGCCGCGACGGCCGTGGCGGGCAGCAGCCCGCTCCCCCCACCGGCCGACTCGGGCAGCTCGGGAATCGTGAACCGCGGGACATGGCCGAGACCGGCCCGCTGGAGCAGTTCGGCGTAGCGCCCGGAGATGTCGGTGGCGATCTGATGCGGCACCCGGTCCAGCACGGTCACCAGCGTGACGTCGTATTCCTTGGCCGTACGCAGCAGATGCCAGGGCACCGCATCCGCGTACCGGGCGGCCGTGGTGACCAGCACCCAGACATCCGCCGCGCAGATCAGCTCGGCGGCCAGCTCCCGGTTCCGCGCGACCAGCGAATCGATATCCGGTGCGTCCAGCAACGCCAGCCCACTGGGCAACGCCGGATCCGTCTCGATCCGCACCGTCAGCATCCCCGCCTCGGCCCCGCTCCCTTCTCTCCCAAGCCCTACGCCACCACTTCCGCCACCCACCCCGCCATACGCCTCATAGCCCCCACCAGCCGCACCCACAACGCCTTCCGCGGCCCCGTCCCCAAACTCAAACCCATACCCCTCCCCATCCCCTGCCGCCACTTCCTCCCTGTACACCTCAGATGCCCTGCGCTCCCCTCCCACCCCACGAACACCAGCCGCCAGGTGCGCGGCGCCGCCGGCCCCCTCCTGACACGCCCCCGATCCGGGCCCCCCATGGGGCTCCCGAAGTCCCCCGTGAGGCGCAGCGCCCGCAGAGACTCCCTGCCCCATACGGGCGCCCGGCCCACCGCCCGCGCCACGCCCACCACCCGCCGCATACTCACCCTCGCCCCCGTCATCCTGCTCAGGGACCCACACCCGGGCGAGCTGCGGCAGGACCCGGGGCCCGGCGAACCAATGAAGATCGTCGGGATGACAGACCAGCACCGGCGTACGCGTCGTCGGCCGCAGCACCCCGGCCTCCGAGACCCGCCGCCCCACCAGCGAATTGACCAGCGTGGACTTGCCCGCACCGGTCGATCCACCGATCACCGCGAGCAGCGGGGCCTGAGGAGAGCGCAGACGGGGAATCACATAGTCATCGAGCTGAGCGAGCAGCTCGGCCCTGTTACGCCGGGCGCGGGCAGCGCCCCGGAGTGGCAGTGGAAAGCGTGCGGCGTCGACGCGGTCGCGCAGAACGGACAGTGCGTCGATCAGCCGGGGTCGTACGTCCAAGGTCGCCACAGGTGCAGAATGCCCAATTTCGATGGGTTTTTGAAGCGTATAACCCCTTGTGCGCGCCGTAAGAACCCACATAGAACGGCATAAGTGGCGCGCGAGACGTCCGCGCCACGTGAGGCGGAGGCATAACGAGTGCACAACACCCACCGCACGAGAGGCCAAAAGCGATGCAGGATTCGTACCCGCCTGCGATTATCGGGACCGCTTCACGGAACCTCCACAACGTGCCACGGAGGTGAAGCAACCGGGACGAGGCACCCGGACCTCTATCCTTGTCCGCGGTCCGTGATCCACGTCCACACCCGGCCCCCGTAGCTCAGTGGATAGAGCAGGTGCCTTCTAAGCACTTGGCCGCAGGTTCGAGTCCTGCCGGGGGCGCTCCGCAAGACCCTCCTCCTGGGAGGGTCTTTTTGCTGGTCAGGGGGTGTTCGGTGGCCTCGCCAGGCCGTCGGGCACCGGGGGCGGAGGAGGCCGACCCGTCCGGCTGGAACCGGTCCAGGGCGGGTTTCGGCGGCTGTTCTTCCCGAAAACTTCCCGAAGTTTCGGCGTGCCCGGTGGCATGGAGCGCCCGGCTTCCGAGGACCGAGGCGGCCCTCCTCGCCCACTCGGCATACGGGCATAGGCAGAGAGCCCGGCCGAAGCCGGGCCCTGCCGTGTGAGCCCTGTCGCCGTCGCAATCAGCGGGCGCGGCCCGGCGCCCTGGGAAGCGGCGGTGAGAGCGAGCCCCTGGGGCCTGGAACCAATGGCGCATCCGGGAGCTTCTGAGGCCCCTCGATGCGCTGCTGGAGTTCAACGGTCTGTCCGGTGATGCAGCGCGCGTAGGTGGAAAGCAGCACCGGGACGCTGTTGCCTGCCCACTCGGCGACCTGTGCCGGCGGGATGCCGTGGTTGAGCCAGGTCGTCAGGCAGGTGTGGCGGAGGTCGTATACCCGCTTGCCAACGGGCGAGCTGTACTCGCGCTCGGTCAGGACTGCCGTGCGGGCCTTGTCCCAGGCTCGCCGGTAGACGGAGCCGGCGAGCAGGCCGCCTTTCTCGCCGGGGAAGAAGAGATCTCCCGCTGTCAACTGGTCCTGGGCAACGAGGGTGTGGAGGATCGATGCGAGGGCGGGATGCGCGGGCACGGTGCGGGTGTCCCCTGACGCCCGCCCCTTCAGATCCCGGGTCTCGTGGACCTCGCCGTCGTCCGTCCACTGCTTGCCGACCTCGGGCGCTGCGGTGTGCACCCGGAGTTCACCCCAACCGGTGGAGGGGAGAACGGCGTCCTCGACGCGGAGTGCGACCGCCTCCTCAGGGCGGAGCCCGGCGTAATAGAGCGTCGCGAAGAACGCCGTGAGCCGGTGACCGGTGCGCGGGCGGGAGGCAATCCAGACGAGCAGGGCAGCGGCCCGGCCCGCGTCGCGCGCTCGTGATCGAGCGCCTGTCACCAGAGGGGTGGGCGTGTGCGTAAGCACCGATGTACGTCGGCCGCAGCAGGAGTACCGAAGGGAGCGGGATGGCGCCCATCACCAGTTCGTCTGCCCGTGGCATGCCCGGGGCGGCGTGCGTCAGGTGTCCGTGGCCGTGTTCAGAGGTGGGGTCCGTGCGGCGGTGTCTGAGTGGATCCGCCGGGGCGCGGCATGAATGAGCGGGAGTTCGATGCGTTCTACAGCGGGAGCGTTGGCCGGCTTACGGGGCAGTTGTACGCGATGACCGGTGGTTTCGCGGAGTCCCAGGACGTGGTGCAGGAAGGCGTTCGCCCGTGCCTGGGAGCGGCGGACCGAGCTGGATGGGAGTGGCGCGCCTGAGGCATGGGTGCGCACGGTGGCCTGGCGGTTGGCGATGAGCCGGTGGCGGGTGTGTACCGCGCTTAGGGACTCACAGGGGTGGAAGATGGACGAGTGCTGGTTGGTGTTCGTACCGGACCGTGAGGATCTTGCGCATCAGGCGGACCAACCAGTATCAGCAACTGGTACAGCCCGATCGCCGCAGGCCGTCCGCCCGGCCTCACGACCTCGCCGAGCAGCTCCGCACACCGCCCGTACAGCAGAATCCGTTGCCCGCTGCCGAGCCCCGTGAGAGCATCAAGGTTCAACGGTCCGCCTCCTTTCGTTTACGCTTCGCGACGCAAATGAAGGAGTGCGGGCCATTGTTATGTCCACGGTTTTGAGTAATCCGCCGAGATCTGCGAATGACAGGTACCGTTTGATGTACACAACCGAGTCGGCAGAAGCCCGCATCGAGGATGCGGGCAACATCTTGGTTGCGCCTTCGATGTTGCAAGATAACGACTTGATCAGGGACTTCTTCGGGTCCACCATCACGCCAGAGGATCTTGCTTCTGGTTCGCCCGACCTCGCGCAGAAGACCGTCTACCTGTGTGGCGATATATCCGGGATCAGTGGCCGCCAACTGCAGGCGGCGGCCCGGGTATTCATTATCCGGGAGCTGTCACACGGTTCCCACGAGGACGTCGACAAACCTTGGACCCTCGTCGGCCTCGGCCGAGTCCCCATCCGCGTACACGGCGTTGGCGTGTACTACCGACGCTTTTTCGAACTCGGCGACGATCACTTCGGACGGATCCGTGCGGAGCACGCATTCCAGTCCCTGACGGAGTCCACCAAGCCTGGAACAGCCCATCGCAGCGGAATCTATCTGACGCCCGTCACACGAAACGGTGATGAACTGCATTTCCGCCTGCTCCGGTGCTCCACGAATCTCTCGGGGCCGACCGAGAGCTTTCGCCCGACCGACACGCGCATCGTCGAGGCTCTGAACCGCGAGGCCGCCGCCGTCTTCCGGAACCAGGCACCCCTCAATCACGTCCTCGCTCAGATCTACCACAACACCCGCGCCACGACCAAGCGCAAGCAGTCCAAGGCCAAGATCTCGGCCCATGCCGACAAGACCAAGGACATGCCCGTCAACGGCATCATGGCCTTCTGCACCTTCTATGACCGGCTCGACAAGCTGCAGCCGCTGACCGAAGACGCCTTTGACTACGGTGCGAAGGGTGCCAGCGGGCTGACCAAACTCCACTTTCGCCTCAAGGACCCGACCGAAAAGCGCGAAGGAGTCGCGCTCCCCCCGCAGTTCACCCTGACCCTCCACCCCGGCTCCGTGTTCTTCATGCCGCTGTCCACCAACCGCCTGTATACGCACGAAATCCGGCCCTCGACGTTGGACGCCGAGTTGCTCCCGACCCGCCTGGGATACGTGGTGCGCTGTTCGAGCGCCGAAGCCGTTCACAAGAACGGCCACACGTTCCTCAAACTGGCCGAAGAGCTGGTGAAACTGGGGCCACCCACACCGGCCGGCATGAACGAACTGCGCAGACTGTACGCCGAGGAGAACAGAACCTCGTCCTTCATTGATTACGGCGACAACTTCCTCTTCAGCATGAACACGGGAGACTACGTTGCCCCCCGAGTCTAGGATCTCGGATGAGATCATCTCGTGCGCTTTGTCGACCGAAGAGAATCTCTTTACGGAGCTGTCCACATCGGCTCATTTGGAAGACGTAGGAAAAGGCCGGCGAGGCGCCGTAATTACCAAGATCGACGAGGCGGGTGGTGTGCCTCTCGTACGCACTACCACTCGATACAGCAGCCCGACGCAGCGTTTCCGGGCAGTGCACGAACGGCTGGCGCAACAGATTCAAGAACGTGCAGCGCTTTCGGTCGGCTTCAACAACGCACTCGTCGAGAACTACACGAACGCTTACAAAACCATGGGCATCCATTCCGACCAAGCCCTCGACCTGGCCGACGAGTCGTTTATCGCCGTCTTCTCCTGCTACCAACATCCCGAAGCGAGCCCACCAAGGAAGCTGATCTTCGAATCAAAGGGGTCCGGTGGCGAGAAGTTCGAAATCCCCCTCGCCCACAACAGTGTCGTCGCGTTTTCTGTCCACGCGAATCGGCGACTCAGGCACAAGATCGTACTGGACAAACCCGCCCCGGCGGCGGACAACCAATGGTTGGGCGTAACCTTTCGAACGTCAAAGACCTTCGTTCGGTTTCGCGACGGACATGTATACCTCCCGCAGGGTGCGCGCCTCATGTCGGCCGACGATGAGCAGAAGAGCGAGTTTTACCGACTACGCCGCCGTGAGAACAATGAAACGGACTTCACCTACCCTCTGCTGGCATACACCATCAGCGAGAGCGATCTGATGCCGCCCGTCTGACCTTAATGAGCGGCAGCCGAACAGCCCTTGCTGCAGCATGACTCCTGCCGAGGCCGCGACAGACGGTTCGGGGGCGCGAAGCGAACGATGAGCCCAAGTCCTTTCCGCGGAGGAGCGGTAAAGGTCGTTCGCCGATAGCTTCGACGCCTCCATTACGTCACGCTCTGGCGCTCTACGGCTTCGCTAAGGGACAGCCCTTAGCCGCATACGGGTGGATGAAGCACCTCTCATCGAATGGCGTGAACCAGCGCTCAACATGCAACGCCCCGACCTCTGGCGTCGTTGCGTCAGCTCTTTGGTCGGCGTCGTCCGTGGTTGTCTCGTACCACCGACGTGCTCACCGCCCAGCGCAAGGAACGTGCCCGCATCCGCAGCGAGAAAGGAATCCGCTGGGGCGGACGCCCTCTCGCCAAAGTGGCGTGGCAGCACTCTCGGGGCTGTCACCTTCGTGTCGTCGAAAGATCCAGAGGTCACTCTCGTGAACATCCGTACAACGCATCACGCGCTGCTGCGCCGCCTGCTGCCTGACGACAAACCTGGCGATCTTGCCGTACGCCAGGGTCAATTCCACACCGTGGTGATTGGCTCAGAGCGCGTCGTGTGCCTGCCCCGTACCCGCGGTGCGGCTGCCCGGCTGCCCGAGCGGGTGGCCGCTTTACGCGCACTTGCCAGGCTCGACCTCGGCTTCCGCACGCCTGAGCCACTGGTGCAGGGTGGAGCCGACGGCACCGACGAGGCGCCGTTCCTGATGCTCAGCCGCATTCCTGGGGAACCGTTGGAGGCCGACGCGCTCAACGATGCCCATGTGGCCGGCGCCGTGGCGGCGCAGTACGCGACGCTGCTGGCCGGCCTGGACCGAGCTGGCGCGGACGAGTCGGTGCGGGTGGCTCTGCCTCACGCACAGGAAGGCCGGTGGCGGCGGTTCGCGGATAACGTGCGCTCGGAGTTGTTCGTGCTGATGTCCGACAACGGGCGCCTACGGGCCGAACGGGAACTCACCGCTCTCGACGGCCTTCCCCACCTCACACGAGCAGTGGTGCATGGTGACCTCGGTGCCGAGAACGTCCTGTGGGAGTGGGATCACGGCCTGCCGCGCCTCGCCGGAGTGCTCGACTGGGACGATGTCACCCTCAGCGACCCGGCCGAGGATCTCGCAGCCATCGGTGCCAGCTACGGCCACGGCCTCCTGGAGCAAGTACTCGCCCTGGGCGGCTGGTCGGACAACGGACTCACCACCCGCATTGTCGCGATCCGCGGCACATTCGCTCTGCAGCAGGCCCTCTATGCCGTCCGCGACGGCGACGAGGGGGAACTGGCGGACGGCCTGGCCGACTACCGCTGAGGCACGACAGCACATCCGCAATCAGGAACGCTCGCGTCCGCGGCCGCTGCACCCACCGTGCCAGTGCCGTGCCAGTGCCGTGCCAGAGAGGCTGGAGGGCCACGGTCAACAAGGGGCAGAGATCAGCTGGCCCCCCACCCGCCCCTAATACGGTGTCTTTGCCGGCCAGAGAGGCACTGGATAGGCGTAAGCCCCCTGATTCCCAAGCTCAGAGCGCGGGACCTCCGTTGCCGGCTCCACAGCAACGAGGAACATCACTCAGCATCTGGGAGGACCGTGGCGCGGCCCACGCTCATGTAGAGGAAACCAGCAGAGGCCATCGTGTTGGGGTCGAGGACATTCCGGCCGTCGAAGAGAACACGGCGACGCATGGAGCGGCCCGCTGCCGACCAGTCGACGGTCTTGAGTTCCGGCCACTCGGTCACCACGATGGCGGCATCCGCATCGCTCATAGCCTCCCCCGGAGAAGAGTGGCGCACCGTCGCGTTCCACGGGGCGATGTCGGCGGGCCGGGCCATGGGATCCCAGCAGTGCACCTCGGCACTCTCCGCGAGCAGTCGGGCGGCGATGACCGCGCTGGGGGCCTCGCGGAGATCGTCGGTTCCTGCCTTGAAGGTCATGCCCAGGAGGGCGATACGGCGTCCCTTGAGGCCGCCGAGTTCGGTCTTGAGGCGCTGGATGGCGCGCCGGGGCTGGAGGTCGTTGACCTCGATGACGGAGTTGAGCAATTGGAAGGGGTATCCGGAGTTGCTTGCCATGGCCCGCAGGGCGCGGGAGTCCTTGGGGAAGCAGCTGCCTCCGTAACCGAGGCCGGCCTTCAGGAAGTGTGGGCCCAGTCTGTGGTCCATGCCGATGGCCGTGGCGACCTCTTCGACGTCCGCGCCCGTGGCCTCGCAGACGGTGGCGATCTCGTTGATGAAAGTGATCTTGGTGGCGAGCAGGGCATTGGCGGCGAGCTTGACCATCTCCGCCGAGGCGATCGAGAGGGTCTGCACCGGCCCGTCGACACCGTCGTGAAGGTCCGTGATCAGCTGGGCGGTTGACGCGTCGGAGGCACCGATGACAATGCGGTCGGGGCGCAGGAAGTCCTCCACCGCCTTGCCTTCGGCGGTGAATTCGGGGTTCGCCGCATAGCCGACGTGGGCGAGGCCGGCGTCGTCCAGGGCGCAGCGGACCCGGTCGCCGGTGCCCACGGGCACGGTGCTTTTGATCACCACGGCGGTCAGGTGCGGGGCGCCCTTGAGCGTCTCGATGACCGCCCAGACGCGTGACAGGTCGGCGTCGCCGGATGCGGTGGGCGGTGTGTCCACACAGATGTAGGCGACCTCGGCGTCCTGGAGCGCTTCACGGGCGTCGAGGGTGAAGGTGAGGCGCTCCTTGTTCGCCGCGATCAGCTCTCCGAGGCCGGGCTCGTAGATCGGCACATCGCCTGAGTTGAGCAGTCTGACGCGCTCGGGCTGCACATCGCGTACCGCGACGCGGTGGCCCAGTGCCGCGAAACAGGCCCCGGTGACGAGGCCGATGTATCCCGCACCGAAGACGGCGACGGTTCGTGAGGTGCTTGCCATGGCACGGATCTCTCTCTGAAGGGTGAAGGCCGGCCGCCTCAGCGCGTGGAGCGGCCGGCTCTGCGGTCTTTCAGGACGGGTCAGGCGGCGACTGGAGCCGGTGGGGTGTCGAGGGCGACTTCGGCACCGTTTTGGCGAGTGTTCCAACCAGTACGGGCACAGGTGAAGATGCCGTACCAGCGGAGCCAGCGCAGCACGGTCCAGGCCATGACGATGGCCAGCGGCATCATCACCCAGGTGAGGGCGCGAGAGCGGATGCGTTCGTCGCTCCGGATGATGCTGAGGTATCGCAGGCCGAGCGCCCAGCCCAGGAGGAAGGGGACCCAGACCATCGACAGGGGCGGCAGGTTGTCGTAGGCGACGGGCTCGACGACCAACAGCCACACCGTCACCACCTGTGTCATGACCATCTGGAACCACCTCATCAGGTGCAGCCAGAAGGCAGGGCGGGCAGGCGAGAGATAGCGCATCCGCCACACCGAGCGGATCGTCGAGCCCCGCATCCACCGCAGATACATCCGTGTGAAATGGCTCCACTTCTCCGGCATGGCGGTGAAGACGATCGCCGAGGGCTGCTGAACGGTCAGCCCGCGTTCCTGGGCGTAGAGCGTCAGCAGCGAGTCGTCGGAGAACATCACCGTGTTCCCCATGAAGGTCTCGCCCAGGTAGGAGCCGAGATTGTCGCGGACTACCTCTGCGCGATAGGCGGCCAGCGGACCGGAGTTGACCATGACGGCACCGACAGCGGACTGACCCGACCGGTCGACCAGCTGGCTGGTGACGAACCAGAGGTCGGTGATGCGTGCCAGCAGGTTGGCCCGGTTGTTGGTAGCGATGACGATGCCGGCGGCGGACTGGACCCGGGGCCGCGCGAAGGGCGCGAGGATCTCCTGGATGGCGTTCGGCGCCAGACAGGAGTCACTGTCCACGGTGACGTAGATCTGTGCCTCCGGGCTCGCCCGGACGCCATGCGCCTGCGCATGGCGCTTCCCCTGGTTGGTTACCCGCTGCCAGGTCGTACTGACTCCCCTTTGTGCAGCGGCTCGTTGCCACCATTCCCGTACCTCTGCGTACTCCGAGGTGGTGGATCCGTCGTCGACGATGTGCACGCTGTCCGGCAGACGGGTCTGCCGCAGGAACGACTCCAGTCCCAGCCGCAGATAGCCGGGGTCCTCGTTGTAGACCGGCATGAGGATGGCGACATGCAGAGCGTCGAGCTGGCGTGCGACACGGTCCGTGACGCGCCGGGGGCGTTCGAGGTGGTAGAGCAGAGTCTGGATCAGAAAGATCACGAAGAGGGTGAGCCACACGTACGAGAGGCGCCCGGTGACCTCCGCGTCCCATCGGGCCGCGGACAGCGCATGCTGAGCGGTCCAGCCGCTGGCCAGAATCAGCACGATGATGCCCATGAAGACGGTCGCGGACCGGTGCTGACGGGCAGCCAGCACCGGTGTTCGCTTGATGGTCACTGCTCGCCCACTCCACGGCGAGCCCGGAACCCGAACCGGATCAACGCGAAGCCGGCCAGGACGGCGAAGGCGCTCACGCCCAGCAGCCACCAACCAGTGCTGAACGTCATGGTCCCGATGGTGACCGTTCCGAATAAGCCCGTCTTGGCGAGCTGCCCGTAATCAGAAGGCATGCCGAATTCCCCCCACGAAAGGTGATTTTCACACTTGCGGCGGCCATCCTAGGGATACTTGAGCCTTCACATATCCACGAACTTTCGTTCGATGGGCGCGACAACGATGTCCATTCCAGGGGGAGTTGGTTGCGAGAGGCACATCAACACTTCTCGACATCCACACGTACGGAAGGCTTCCCTCCGGTCTGCATGCAGGCCAGCGCCTCAAACAGGCGCGAGAGGGCGCGCCTGATCGCCAACAGGCACTCTCGGCGGCCCTGTTGATTCTTGCTGACTTCAGTCGCGAGTTGATATGTCCCAGATTGGTAACGGGAGCAGCCGAGTAATCCCATACACCCCATGCGCCACACCCACTTCGCGATCGCACGAAGGCAGACACGGTTTGGCCAACTGCCCACCACGCTGCCTGATCCGGCCGCCCCCGGGCGGCGACTCAACGGACGAGACTCAGAGCCCTCTGCTCCTGCGGTCGCTGGAAGCCTCGCCGCCGCCTTCCACCGCTGTCACGGTCAATCCGAAGAGCATCTTCTTCATCTCCTCCTGGTGGATGGGATTCGTGAGGGCGGTGGCCGTGTGGCAGTGGTCGGTGTGGTGGGGGGCGATGCGGTATCAGGGGTGGGTCACGTGGCTGGGCGGGGGGCTCGGAGGTGTTGGCGTTGGGTGAGTTCTTCGGGGTCGACGAGGGTGAGCATGGGTTGGTTCGGGGCGCAGAGCATGGTGACCAGGAAGCGGGATCTGGTGTCTGTGCGGTTGTTGCCGTCCTGGTAGTGGACGACGTCGCCGCCGGGTTCCCAGAAGGACTCGCCGGCCTTGATGACGCGTTCGGGCTCGCCTTCCAACTCGAAGAGCATTTCGCCCTCCAGGACGTAGCCGAAGGCGGGGCCCGAGTGGCGGTGGGGAGGGGTGCCGGGGTCGCCGGGCGGGAACTCGACGATGACCGTCATCGCCTCCACTCCCTCCGGCACGAAGGGGGGCTTTGCCGACTGGAGCACGGTGAGCGCTGTCTTCCAGGCTTCCGAGCGCGGTGGGCCCGCAGTGCTGCTTGCCGTCGGCTCATCGTTCGACATGGCGCGACCTCCAGTGGTGGGCGGCTGGGTCAGGAGAGCCAGTCGGTGTAGTGGGTGGGGGCGATGCGGGCGTCGCCCTTGGTGGTGAGGGTGTCGCCTTCGACGGTGGCGAACATGCCTGCGGTGTCGTCGGTGACGACCGTGCGGCCGTCGGGGCGGGCGGTCAGGGTGATCCGGCCGAGTTCGTCGAGGGGGAAGACGTCGGGGCCGCCGACGTTGAAGATGCCGTTCACGGGGCTGCCGACGGCGACTTCGACGACGGTGTCGGAGACGTCTTGGGCGGCGATCGGCTGGATCGGGGTGGTGGGCAGGCGGACGGTGTCGCCCTCGGTGGTCCAGGACAGGACCGCGTTCATGAACTCCATGAACTGGGTGGCGCGGACGATCGAGTAGGGGATCGGCCCGGCCTTGAGGATGTCTTCCTGCAGGACCTTGGCCCGGTAGTAGTCGAGGCTGGTCATCTGGTCCGCGCCGACGACCGAGAGGATGACGCCGTGGCCCACCCCGCCCTTCTGGGCGGCGGCCAGCAGGTTGTCCATCGAGGTCTGGAAGAACGCCGGTGAGGCGTCGTCGAAGGTGGGGGAATTCGTCAGATTGACGAGGACGTCGGCGCCGGCCGCCGCCTCCGCCAGGCCCTGCCCGGTGATCACGTCGACGCCTGTGGACTGCGAGTGCGGTACGGCCTCGTGCCCGGCCGCGTTCAGCTTTTTCACGACCTGCGATCCGATCAGGCCGGTACCACCGATGACTGCGAACTTCATGGGTCACCGCCTTTCGTCGCGCGTCACCTTGCGTCGCGCGTCAATAGGTCATGCGTCCAGATTGCGATGGGGTGGTGCGGGGCGCATGTGGGCGGGCCGGAGGCGGGCCTTCGGCGGGCCGTGGGCGGCGGGCCATCGGCGGACCGTAGGCGGCGGATCGTGGGGCACCACGGCGCCAGGGTCGCAGTGAGCATGAGGTGCGACGCTCTGTGACCGCTGGTGAGAGCTGGAGAGCGCTGAGGAGAGCTGGGGAGACCTGTGCGCGGCCTTACGGGGCAGGGGGTTCCAGGCGAGGACGTCGTACGCGGCGTCGGCTCCGGCGGTCATGGCCCTCTGGGCACGCATGAGGCGGCAGGAGGCGGTACGGGGCGGTACGCCGCTCACCCCGTGAGCGCCCTCAGCGCCTGTTCCGTCGCCCTGTCGTCGGGAACGTAGGCCAGCAGGTGGTGGCTGGGCTGGTCGACGGCGGCGAGTTTGACGTAGCGCAGGTGCAGGTCGCCGGCCACCGGGTGGCGGAAGTGGCGTACGGCGGGGTGGTATGCCGAGGTTTCCCGGCGGCCGTACCAGTGGGCCGCGTGCGGGTCGGCCAGCAGCTGCTCGGTGATCTCCGCGTAGCGGGTGTCCTCGGGATGGCGGGCCGCCTTTGCCCGGAACTGGCCCAGCAGGCTCCGTGCGTCCGTCTCCCAACTGGCCAGCAGCGCACGGGCCGGGGGCCAGCGGAAGACCAGCCACAGCAGATTGCGCTGCTTGGGCGCCAGCCGTGCCGGGTCCGTGAGCAGTGCGGCGTAGCCCGTGTTCCAGGCCAGCAGGTCCCAGTGCGGGTCGAGCACCGCGGCCGGGTTCGGTGCCAGCGACTCCACCAGTGAGAGCAGGTTGCGTGACACCCAGCCCGGCGACGGCCCGTCCGGGGCGGCATGTTCCACGAACGAGAGCACATGTGCGGTTTCGTCCGCGGGCAGGCGCAGCGCCCGCGCCACGGAGCGCAGCACCTGCTCCGACGTACGGACCCGGCCCTGCTCCAGCCACGCGTACCAGGAGCTGCTGATCCCGGCCAGCTCGGCGACCTCCTCGCGGCGCAGCCCCGGGGTCCGGCGCCGCGGTGAGCCGGGCAGCCCCACCTCGGCGGGCGCCAGCCGTTCGCGGCGGGAGCGCAGAAACGCGCCCAATTCGCGGCGCGGGCCCCCGGATCCACCGTCGTGCACTCCCCCCGCTCCTCCCCTGTACTACGGCCCCGCTTCCGGGGCGCCGACCGGGCCCCAGCGTGTGAGCAAGGGTAATCGGCTGCGGGGTCCCGCCAGTTGGCGGTGGTGATGGGCTGGAACCGCCGGTCCGAGAGCGCCTGCACGTATGCCGTGCCGTGCATGCCCTGCCGTGCCGTGCCACGCCCTGCCGTGTCGTGTCGTGCCACGAGGAGACCCATGGACACCGCCGAATCACCCCGCATCACTCCCCCACCCGCCTCGGCCGCCCCGCCGCCGGGCACCGCCACCGGCCCGGCCGCTCAGGCGCTGTCCCCCGCCGCGCTTCGCCTGCTGCGCGCCGCCGGTTTCGTCAGCAACTTCGACCGCTTCTGCATCACGCCGATGCTGCTGCTCATCGGCAGCCAACTCGGCGTCCCGCTGGGCACGGTGATGCTCGCCGCCAGCGGCTACTTCCTCGCCTACGGTCTGATGCAGCCGGTCTGGGGCCTGGCGAGCGACCGGCTGGGGCGGGTGCGCGTCATGCGGATCTCGCTGGGCGGGGCCGCCGTCGCCGCGCTCTGCTCGGCGCTCGCCCCCGGCGCGACGGTCCTGATCGTGGCGCGCGCCGCGGCCGGTGGGTGCTTCGCCGCTTCCGTTGCCGCGTCCCTCACCTACGTCGGGGACACCGTGCCCGCCGCGGTCCGCCAGCGCCCGCTCAGTGCGCTGATGACGGCGTTCGCGCTGGGCACCGCCGTGGCCACCGTCGTTGCCGGGGCACTGGCGCACTACGTCAGCTGGCGGCTGGTCTTCGCCCTGCCCGGTCTGATCGCCGCCTATCTGGTCGTCGCCCTGCGCCGGTTGCCGGAACCGCCGCGGGCGGCGCCCGGCGCGCTGCTCGCCCCGTTACGGGTCGTGCTGCGTTCCCGCTGGCAGTGGTACGTGATGGCCGTCGCGATGCTCGAAGGCGCCGTGCTGCTGGGCTTCTTGACGTATCTCGCGCCCGCGCTGGAGCACCGGGGCGCCTCGGCGACGCTGGCCGGGGCGGTGTCCGCGCTCTACGGCGTGGGCGCGATGGCCGCGGCGCAGTGCGTCAAGCGGCTGGTCGGGCGGTGGACGCCGGTGCGGCTGATCGTGGCCGGCGGGGTGCAGATGGCGGTGGCGTACGGCCTCGCCGCGGCCGGCGGGTCGGTGCCCGCGCTGGTGGGGTGTGCGCTGCTGCTCGGTGGCGGCTGGTCGTTCCTGCACTCCACCATCCAGTCCTGGGCCACCGCTCTGTCCCCGGCGGCCCGTGCCACTGGTGTCGCGATGTTCGGCCTGGCCCTCTACGTCGGCAGCGCCGTCGCCAGCGCCCTGGCCGCCGGTCCCGCGGAACGCCACGCCTACGGGGGCATGTTCCTGACGGCCGCGGCCCTCACCGTTCCGCTGACGGTGGCCGCCGCCGTGGGCCGCGCCCGTTACCGGAGCTGACCGCGCGGCCGGGGCGGCGGGCGTGACAGGCCCTGACCGGACCCGGCCCCGGGCGTGACGGCCCTGACCGGACCCGGCGGCCCCGGGCGTGACGCCGCGGGCGAGAGACAGCTACAGGGCGCCCAGGCACAGATGAATGTGCCTGAGCGCCCTGTCAGAGGCTTGCCGCCATCACGGACCGCCCATCACGGGCCACCCGTCGCGGCCCCCATCAGCCGCGCCGCTCCCCCGCGCTCTCCAGCTGCCGGTCCTGCGGATTCGTCCGCGCCGCGATGTGCGGGTTGCGCGACTTGAGGACGGCCCAGCCAATCGCCAGGCAGACGGCCCAGCCGGCACCCACGTACAGCGACACCCGGCTGTCCGGGTCGATCGCGATCAGCCCGGTCACCAGCAGCAGGAAGGCCACCGCGATCCAGCTGCACACCGTGCCGCCGGGCGCCGGGAAGGACGAGGCGGGCAGCCGGCCGGCCACCACCCCGCGGCGGTAGAGGATATGGCTGATCAGGATCATCAGCCAGGTCCAGATGCCGGCCGCGGTCGCCACCGAGGTGACATAGCCGAACGCCTTCTCCGGGACGACGTAGTTGAGGATCACGCCGATGCCCATGAGAGCGGCGGAGAGGGTGATGGCCAGGGCCGGGGTCTTGCTGGAGCTCAGCTTGCCGAGCGCCTTCGGGGCCTCGGAGTTGGCCGCGAGGTCGCGGAGCATGCGCCCGGTGGAGTACATCCCGGAGTTGCAGGACGACAGCGCGGCGGTCAGCACGACGAAGTTGATGATCGCCGCACCGGCCGGGATGCCGATCTTCGCGAAGGCGGCCACGAACGGGCTGACGCCCGGCTGGAACTCCGTCCACTTGACGACCATGAGGATCACGCTCAGCGCACCGACGTAGAAGACGATGATGCGCCAGGGCAGCGTGTTGATGGCCTTGGGCAGGGTCTTCTCCGGGTTCTCGGACTCGCCCGCGGTGACACCGACCAGCTCGACGGCGAGGTAGGCGAACATCACGCCCTGGAGGGTCATCAGGCTGGAGCCGATGCCGTTGGGGAAGATCCCGCCGTGCGACCAGATGTTGGAGACCGCGGCGGTGTCTCCGGCCTGGCTGAAGCCGAGGGTGACGACGCCGAGACCGATCACGATCATGCCGACGAGCGCGGTGACCTTGACCATCGAGAACCAGAACTCGATCTCACCGAAGATCTTCACCGAGATCAGGTTGGCCACGAACAGCACGACCAGGAAGACCAGCGCGGTTATCCATTGCGGGATCTGCGGGAACCAGTAATGGACATAGATCGCGGCGGCCGTCAGCTCGGCCATGCCGGTGACCACCCACATGAGCCAGTACGTCCAGCCCGTCACGAACCCGAAGAACGGGCCGAGGAACTCGCGGGCGTACTCCGAGAAGGAACCCGACACGGGGCGGTACAAGAGCAGCTCACCGAGCGCCCGCATGATGAAGAAGACGATCACGCCGGCGAGGGCGTACATGAGAATGAGGCTGGGCCCGGCCTTCGCGATATTCGCGCCCGCGCCCAGGAAGAGACCGACGCCGATGGCGCCGCCGATGGCGATCATCTGCACCTGACGGCTGCCGAGACCTCGCTCGTAACCCTCTTCCGGTGTGGTGCCCGAGGCTCCGCCGTCGTCGCCGAGGTGCGTGCCGACCTGCTTTGAGGTCATGTGTGGTGCGCCTTTCCGCTCCATGCCGACCCGCGCCTCACATGGCGTCGGATCGGGTCTCGATCCCCCCGGATGCTGATGGAGTTGCATGCCGGCGGTCGGCCGGCTCAAGCGCCCCCTACGCGGACATGGGTGACGTCCGTAAGGCGGTCGTGAAGATGTACCACGGGCGAATTTCAGCCAGCGTGATGCAGGTCACGGAGCGAATGCGCCAATATCCCCTGAGCAGGGCAAATTACCGGCCGCTGTGACCTAATCGATATGCGGGCCGGGCACCCGGCGAGAGGGAGTCCACGCAGCGCTGACCTGCCGTAGCCGTCGGTACACGAGCTTTGCCCGTTATCGCCGTGAAGCGGGGCGGCGATCGCGACGTTCGGGCAGGACCGGAAACCGTCGACGGGGACGCGAGGCGTCTCCCCGGTGGCGAAATAGTGCCCCCATGATCATCCTCACCGGCCCAGGAAAGCCGAACAAACCAGGCGTAGGCTGGCAGAACGCCTTATTGCACCGTGCGTGAGCGATGGAGGCGGTGCATGACCGACCCACACGGCTTCCTCAAGACCCCCCGCCGGCCCGTTCCGGCGCGCCCCGTCGAGGAGCGGCTGAGCGACTGGAACGAGGTCTACGCGGGGCAGGCGCTGCTGCCGCTGGTCGCCGAGCAGGCGGGGCGCTGTATGGACTGCGGCATCCCGTTCTGCCACAGCGGGTGCCCGCTGGGGAATCTGATCCCCGAGTGGAACGCGTACGCGACGCGTGGCAACTGGCGGGCCGCGTCCGAGCGGCTGCATGCGACGAACAACTTTCCCGAGTTCACCGGGCGGCTGTGCCCGGCGCCGTGCGAGGACGCCTGTGTGCTGGCCATCAACGCCGATCCGGTGACGATCAAGAACGTCGAGCAGGCCATCGCCGACCGGAGCTGGGAGCAGGGGTACGCCGTGCCGCATCCGCCGGAGCGGCTCAGCGGGAAGAGCGTGGGGGTCATCGGCTCCGGGCCCGCGGGGCTGGCGGCGGCGCAGCAGCTGACCCGTATCGGGCACACCGTCGCCGTCTACGAGCGCGCCGACCGCCTCGGCGGGCTGCTGCGCTACGGCATCCCCGCGTTCAAGCTGGAGAAGCGGTACCTGGACCGCCGTATCGCGCAGATGCGGGCCGAGGGCACCAAGTTCCGTACGGAGATGGACATCGGCGGCGCGGTCGACGCCACCGAACTCAGGCGGCGGCACGATGCGCTGGTGGTGGCGGTCGGGGCGATGGAGCGGCGGGAGCTGCCCGTTCCGGGGCGGGAGCTGTGCGGTATCCACCAGGCCATGGAGTATCTGACCCTGGCCAACCGGGTCACGGAGGGCGACTGCGCTGCGTCCCCGGTCACCGCCGAGGGCAAGCGGGTGGTGATCGTCGGGGGCGGGGACACCGGTTCGGACTGTCTGGGCACCGTGCTGCGCCAGGGCGCGGCGTCCGTGGTGCAGCTGGACATCAATCCGGAGCCGGGCGACGCCCGGCCGGAGACCCAGCCCTGGCCCGTCTACCCGAAGGTCTACCGGATCTCCCATGCCCATGAGGAGGCCCGCGGCCGGGCGGGCACGGATCCGCGGTTCTTCTCCTCCGCCACCCTGCGGTTCGAGGGGGACACGGCCGGGCGGGTCCGCGCGCTGTGTCTGACGGAGGTGGAACCGGCGGCCAGGACACCGCGGCCGGACACCGAGCGGGTACTCCCTGCGGAGCTGGTGCTGATCGCCCTCGGCTTCTCCGGGCCGGAACGGGGCACCGGTCTGATGACGCAGCTGGGGCTCACACTGGACGCCCGGGGGAACTTCGCCCGGGACGCCGGCTTCGCTGCCGTACACGACGCCGGCTACGCGGCCGCGCGGGGCGAAGCAGCCGGGCCGGACGGGATCTTCGTCGCGGGCGACGCGGGGCGGGGGCAGTCGCTGGTGGTGTGGGCCATCGCGGAGGGCCGGGCCGCCGCGGCCGCCACGGACCGCTATCTCACCGGCTCCACCGCGCTGCCGGCCCCGATCGCCCCGACGGACCGGCCGCTGGTGGCCTGACACCGGCGGGCCCCGACGCGTACGGCTCACCCGGGCGCGTGGGCAAGCGCTCGGGTGGCGGCGGTTGTGCGCGGTGGGGAGTGATGAGCGCCGGTGGGGACGGCGGGGCGCGCAGGGCAGGCGGGTGCGGGGGTCAAGCTTCTGGAGCCCCCTCATGCACCTTTGCTACTGGGCGCAACGCCCAGGCGACGACTTGACTTTGGTCATGGCGATTCAGTCCCGCTTGTTGGGTATTGACTGTCCTGTCCCGTTCTCTCTGTATATGCCAACGTGAATCGTTGGCGGCATGTGCTTGGAGGCGCACCATGGCCGCCCGACCACTCGTCGCGCGTCAGACCAACCAGCGGCTGCGGTCGCTCATCCAGGAAGCCTCACTGTCCAACTCCGCCCTGGCCCGGCAGGTGAACGTCCTGGGAGAGGCGCAGGGCCTGGATCTGCGGTATGACAAGACCTCCGTGAGCCGGTGGCTGAGCGGGCAGCGGCCGCGCGGCCGGGTGCCGGCCATCATCGCCGAGGCGCTGAGCGGCAAACTCGGCCGCACGGTCTCGACGGAAGAGATCGGCATGGCCAACGGCAACAGCGTGACCTGCGGGGTCGGCCTCCACTTCGCGGCCACGGTGGAGGACGCGCTGGAACAGGTCCGTGAACTATGGCATATGGACGCCGAGTCCAGGGGGCTTTTGTCGCGTTCGGCCATGACCGCCTCGGCGCTGGTGGAGCCCAGCAGGGACTGGCTGATCAGTTCCCCGGACCCGCAGGTGGCACGCAACGGGCGGGCGGGGCCGCGGGTGGGGGCGGCCGATGTGGAGCTGGTCCGGACGACCACCCAGGCGCTGGCCGAACTCGATCACCGGGTCGGCAGCGGCTATGTGCGGCCGGTCATCGTCACCTGTCTCAGCAGTGTGCTGTCCGGTCTGATGGACGGAAGTTACGGCGAGAGCACCGGGCGGCAACTGTTCTCCGCGGCCGCCCGGTTGACGGAACTAGCCGGGTACACGGCGCTGGACGTGGGGCAGCCGGGGCTGGCGCAGCGCTACTACATCCAGGCGCTGCGGCTCGCGCAGGCCGCGGACGACCGGTGTTACGGCGGCTATGTGCTGGCGGCCGGGCTGAGCCATCTCGCCGTCGGCGCCGGCTGCTCCCGGGAGGCGGTGCAGCTCGCCCGCGCCGCGCAGGAGGGCACCCGGGGGCAGGCCCCGCCGGCCGCGCAGGCCATGTTCTATACGACGGAGGCCCGCGGTTACGCCATGCTCGGGGACGCCCGGATGTGCAAAATACTGGCGGACAAGGCCACCGAGGCGATGGCGCAGGTCGTTCCGGGGGACGGTCCCGAGTGGATCGCGCACTTCGACCGCGCCTATCTGGCCGACGAGTTGGCGCACTGCTACCGGGATCTCAAGCAGCCGCGGCCGGCCGCCCGGCGGGCCGAGGAGGCGCTGGCCCGGCATCCGCGGACCCGGGTGCGGCGCCGGGCCATCGATCTGCTGCTGCTGGCCACCGTTCTGGCGCAGGCCGGTGATGTCGAGGCGGCCTGCCAGGCCGCGGTGCAGGCGGTGGCGCTGCTCGGCCGGCTGAAGTCGGCGCTGGGGGAACGGTATTTGCAGCACCTCATGGAGGAATTGCGGCCCTTCGCCGATACGGCGCCGGTGCGTGAGTTCGACTCCCTGGTGCAGGAGAGCGGTGTGCGGGTGCCCCGGTGACGCCCGCCCGGGGCCGGGTGGCTGAGGGGCGGGGCGGCCCGTCGTGGGGACACCGACGGCCGGCGGGCCCGTACCGTCCCGCGGGGAGGGGGGTGCGGAGCCGGGACCTGTCCGACCGTCGGCGATGGGGAGCCACCCGCCAGGGGTGTGTTACGGCGCCACCGGGTGCCGTACGCCGGCCGCCAGCGGCACCGCCGCCCACACGACGCAGCTGTGGTCCGCCTCGACTCTGCGGCCCCATCGTGCGGAGGACCTGGCGACCAGTTCCAGGCCGCGGCCGTGCTCCTGTTCCTGGTCCGGGTGGCGCATACGGGGCACCGACGGTGTTCCCCCGCGGTCGTGCACCTCGATGAACAGCTGGTTCTCCGACCTCCCTATCCGGCAGGTGACACGGGTTCCGGCGGAATACCGGATGGCGTTGGTGAACAGTTCCGACAGGACCAGCAGCACCAGATAGCGGGTGTCCTCGTCGTCTATGCGCTGTCCGTCGAGCCAGGCACGCGCCAGGCTCCGGCAGATGGGTACGGCCCGTTTCAGGGCCGGCAGTCGCAGCACCACGCGCTGCGCGGAACCCCAGCAGTCGGCGGGGACCAGTGAGTTTCTTTCCTCGGGCCAGCCCGCGATATGCCGGGCGGTCACCATGACTTCGGCCGAATGCATTGTGGTGGGTAACATGACTACCCCTTTCGTGCCTGCCTCATGGACTCCGATGCCGCTTTCGCCTCATGAAGCACTGCCAGCGCCATCGTTCAACTGTCCTGGCGGTCTTCGGAGTTCGCCGCGCCTCCGGTGTGCACCGGACCGCTTCCGAGCTCTGTCCCCTCTTTATTCAAGCAGCACCGGAGCCCGCCCGGGAAGGCGTACGGTGCGGCAGTGGGGGCAGCCGGGTATTCAGCCGACGCGAAATATTATCACCATAAGAAAACGGTTGCGCATTATCGGCAATACCGTTGATGAATAGGCACGGCGGGAGTGCCGGGAAATGAATGCCGCGGAAATGCGGAAGAAATGCTACCGGTTCGGCGGGGCCGTGAACAGCCCGCCGCCCGGCGGGCCTTGGCGGCCCGCCGGGCGGCGGTGTCCCCGATGACCGACGGGGCTACGGTGCCGTCAATTCCAGGCCCAGCCGCTCGGCGATACCGGCGGCGAGGGCGGCCAGCGTCGGATGCTCCCACACGAAGTTCTTCGGGAGGTTCAGACCGAAGGAGCGGTCGATCCGGGCCCGCAGCTCCATGGCCAGCAGGGAGTCGAATCCCAGGGATTTCAGCGGGGTCTGCGGGTCCAGCGAGCTCTTGCCCAGCCGCAGGACGTCGCGGACATGGCCGGCCAGATGCTCCTCCAGCGCCGCCCTGCGGGCCAGGCCGGGCGGCAGCGCGGTGAGCCGGGCCCGGATGTCGTCGGCGTCGTCCGGTGCCGGGGCCTGCTCCGCCGGTGCGTCGCCCAACAGCCCGCTGAAGAACGGCAGATGGCGGCCCGCGGGCGGCAGCCAGGTGTCCGGCGGGCCGGGGAGCACCCCGGTCTGCACCCGTCGGTGCGCCAGCAGCGTCTGCAGTGCCGCCAGCCCCTGGTCCGTGGGGATGGTGCGGTAGCCGCGGCGGCTGAAGTCCGTGGCGACCCCGATCTCGCCCCACGGGCCCCAGTTGACGGCCAGCGTCGGCTTGCCCTGGGCGGAGCGCCAGGCCGCGAACCCGTCGAGCCAGGAGTTCGCCGCCGCGTAGGAGCCCTGGCCGGGGTTGCCCAGCAGCGAGGCCATCGAGGAGAACACCGCGAACCAGTCCAGCGGATGGCCGCCGGTGGCCCGGTGGAGCTGCCAGGCGCCCGCGACCTTCGGCATCCAGACCCGTTCCAGCTGGTCCTCGGCGACGTTGGTGATCACGGCGTCGTCCAGCACCATGGCGCAGTGCACCACGCCGTGCAGCGGGAATCCGTCGGCCACCGCCGTGGACACCAGCCGCTCGGCGACGGCCGGATCGGCGATGTCACCGAGGACCACCGACACCTTGGTGGTCTTGCCGATCACCGTGGCGAGCGTCTGCGCGACCTCGGGGGCCGGGGCGGAGCGGCCGTTGAGCACCAGATGGCCGGCGCCGTGACCCGCGAGCCATTTCGCCGTGGCCAGCCCCAGACCGCGCAGGCCGCCGGTGACGATATAGGCGCCGCCCTCCTGTACGGGCAGGTCCATGTCCGGGACCACGGCGGGGGCCTCCCCGCTGTCGGGCACGGTCAGCACCAGCTTGCCGACATGGCCGGCGGCCGCCATCGTGCGGAAGGCCGTGGTGGCCTCCGACAGCGGATACTCCGTGCAGTGCAGGGGCTTGAGCCGGCCCTCCTCGAACGCGTCCAGGACCTCCCGCCACACGGTGGCGAAGGTGTCCGGGCGGTTGCGCCGCAGCTCGATCAGGTCGACGGTGCTCAGGGTGACGTTGTGCCGCAGCGGCAGCATGCCCAGCGGGGCGTCCGCCAGGATGTCGCGGACCCCCAGCTCCACGAAGCGGCCGAACGGGCGCAGCGTCTCCAGGCCCGTCCGGATGGCCGCCCCGGACAGCGAGTTGAGGACCACGTCCACGCCCTCGCCATGGGTGGCCTCGCGGGTGCGTTCGCCGAATTCCAGCGTGCGGGAGTCCATGACATGGCGGATGCCCATGCCGCGCAGATAGCGGCGTTTGTCCTCGCTGCCGGCCGTGGCCAGCACCTCCGCGCCCAGCATCCGGGCCACCGCGATCGCCGCCATCCCGGTGCCGCCGGTCGCGGAGTGGATCAGCACCCGCTCCCCGGCGGAGAGCCGGGCCACCGAGCGCAGCGCGTACCAGGCGGTGAGGAAGGCGATCGGCAGCCCGGCCGCGACGGCCGGTTCGATACCGAACGGGACGGGGGCCACCGCGTCGGCGGGCACGGTCAGGAACGACCCGAACGCGCCGCCCCGCAGATCGACCGCGATCACCTCGTCGCCGACCTGCGTGCGGTCCACCCCGTCGCCGACCGCGGTCACCACGCCCGCGCATTCGAAGCCGATGCGGTAGCGGACGTCCGTCTCGCCGGGGAGCAGGCCCATCGCCGTGAGCACATCGCGGAAGTTCAGGCCGGCGGCGGTGACCCGCACCTCGACCTCACCGGGCCGGGGCGCGCGCCGTTCGGTGACGGCGTACTCCAGGCTCGACAGATCGCCCAGGCGGCCGGCCCGCAGCCGGAATCCGTCCACCCCGAACCGTACGGTGCGCGAGGTGGCCGCCTCGTCCTGCCCGCCGCTCGGCGCGGCATGCTCCAGGCGGGCCACGTAGCGGCCGTCGGCGCGCAGCGCGACCTCGTCGTCGTCCGCGTCCGCCAGCAGCTCCAGGGACACCTCCTCCGGATCGGCGTCGTCCGGATCGGCGTCCACCAGGACCGGCCGGATCTCGGGGTGTTCCAGGGCGGCGACCCGCAGCAGTCCGCGCAGCGCGCTCTGCCCGAGGTCGACGCCGTCGCCCGGCACCACGGCGCGGGACCCGCGGGTGACGACGTACAGCCGTGGCGTGTCCGAGGTGGCGGTGATCGCCTGGAGGGCGCCGAGCAGTCTGCGGGTGCGCCGCAAGGACTGCTCGGTGGGCTCCTCGCCGTCCGCGGGGCCGCACACCAGCACGACACCGCGCGGGGTTTCGAGGGTGGCGGCCAGCCGCCCGGTGAGGGCGTCACGGAAGGTGTCGAGGGAGGCGTCGTCGAGCGGCCGGTCCCAGACGGTCGTACGGGCACAGCGGGTGCGCAGCGCGGCGGCCAGCGCCTGGGCCGAGCCGTCCGCCTCGCCCACAATGACCCAACTGCCCGGCGCATGGCCGCCGTCGGGGGCCAGCCGGGGCGTGGCGCGCCAGCCGATCTCCAGCAGCCAGTCATCGACCGCCGGGGTGCCGCGGGCGGCCGCACGCCGTGCGAAGCGCAGACCGTTGACGACGAGCACCACGGCGCCGCTGTCGTCCAGGAGGCGCACATTGGCGACGATGGCCTCCGGGGTGATCTCGCTGACGTGCGCGTGGCAGTACACGGCGCTCGCGGGGTCACCGATCAGCCGCAGCGCCTGCATGCCCACCGGCAGCACCAGCGCCTGGTCCTCCTCGTGGATCAGCGGCGCCACGGCGAGCTGGGCGCAGACATCGAGCAGGACGGGGTGGACCGGCAGCCCCGGCGGCGGGCTGTTCGCCTCGCGCGGTACCGCGACCTCGGCCCAGAAACTGTCGTTGTGGCGGCCGGCGCTCAGCCGGCGCACGCCGGTGAAGGCCGGCCCGTGCTCCAGGCCGCGCCGCCGCAGCCCGGCGTAGAGATCCGCCGGGTCGACGGTCAGCGGATGGCGCGCGCCCATGTCCTCGACGGACCGGGGCCGCAGCTCGGGCCGCACGCTGAGCCGGTGCAGCACCGCGTCGGCCTGCGCCTCCCAGTCGCCGTCCTCGTTGCGGGCCAGGATCTGGCAGTCGGCCCGGTCCGGTGCGGTCATCGTGACGACGGTGGACACCTCGGTGTCCGTGTCCAGCCGCAGCAGCTGCTTGAAGTGGACGTCGGTGACCTCCACCTCGTGCGGTGCCGCACCGAAGACCTCGCAGGCCACCGAGAGGGCCAGCCCGCAGTGGGCCGCCCCCGGGAAGACCGCGTTGCCGTGCACCCGGTGGTCGGCGAGCCAGGGCAGGGCGCCGGTACCGGCGTCCGCGCGCCAGCAGTGCCGCACCGGCTCGCCCGGGAACTCGGTGTGGTGGCCGGGCAGTTGGGCCCGGGGGGCCTCGGCGACGGCCGGGGTCTGCGGGGCGTCGGCCCAGTGGTGGCGGCGGTCGAAGGTGACGGTGGGCGCGTCCACCAGCTCGCCGTCGGCGTAGAGGTGCCGCCAGTTCACCGGCACCCCGGCGCAGTGCAGCGCGGCGAGCTGGGTGCGCAGCGTGGACTGGTCGTCCTCGTCGCGGCGCAGCGTGGGCAGGACGACGGGGTCCGTGACGAGTCCGGCCAGACTGCTGGTGACGGAGTGGGTGACCACGGGGTGCGGCGCGATCTCGACGTAGACCACATGCCGGTCGGCGGCCGCGGCGGCCACCGCCTCGGCGAACCGCACCGGGCGGCGCAGGTTGTCGCACCAGTAGTCGGCGTCGAAGGCCGGGGTCTCCCCCGGGGCGACGACCGTCGAGTAGAACGGCACCTTGGGCTGGCGCGGCGCGAGACCGGCGAGCGCGGAGCGCAGCGCCGGCAGCACCGGGTCCACCAGCGGACAGTGCGAGGCGACATCCACCGCGATCGGGAACACCGGGATCTTCCGGGCCTCCCAGGCGGCGGCCAGCCGGCTCACCTCGGTGGTCCGCCCGGCGACGACGGTGGAGTCGGGCGCCGAGAGGACCGCGACGGACACCGTGTCGGCGGCGCTGTCGGCGAGTTCCGCGCGCACCGCGTCGGCGTCCAGTCCGACGCTGAGCATGCTGCCGCTGCCGGCGATATCGCTCAGCAGCCCGGAGCGGCGGCAGATCACCCGCACGCCGTCGGCCAGGGTCAGCGCCCCGGCCACCACCGCCGCGGCGACCTCGCCCATGGAGTGGCCGATCACCGCGGCGGGTTCGACGCCGTACGAGCGCCAGGTGGCGGCCAGCGCGACCTGGAGGGCGAACAGCACCGGCTGTACCGTGCCGCACCCCTGGACGGGTCTGCCCTGGCGCACCACATCGAGCACCGACACCTCGCTCTGCGCCTTGATGAGCTCATCGAGCTCGGTCAGCGCGTCGAGGAAGGCCGGCTCGGTCTTCAGCAGTCCGCGCCCCATGCCGGGCCACTGGGAGCCCTGGCCGGAGAACACCCACACCGGCTGCCGCTCGACCGCGGCGCCCACGGCGCCGGTCACCACCGCCGGATGCCGCTCCCCGGACGCGAAGGCCCGCAGCGAACCGATGAGTTCCCGGCGCGCGGAGGTCACCACGCCCATCCGTCCGCGGCCCGCGCAGCGCCGCAGGGCCAGGGTGTGCGCGATGTCGCGGAGCGGCACATTGGCGCCGTCGCCCTCCATCCAGTCCGCGAGCCGGGTGGCGGCGGCCGGCAGGACGTCCGGGGAACCGGCCGACACCAGGAAGACATCGGAGGTGGTCCGGGTCGGCCGCCCGGTGTCCTGGCTGCGGGCGGGCCGCCGTTCCGGGGCCTGTTCGAGCACGACATGGGCGTTGGTCCCCGAGAAGCCGAAGGAGGAGACGGCGGCCAGCCGGGTGGCCGTGCGCAGCGGCCAGGCGGTCAGTTCGGTGGGGACGAAGAACCGGGTGCCCCCGGGGGTGATGGCCGGGTTCCAGCGCCGGAAGTGCAGATTCGCCGGGATGGTGCCGCGCTGGAGGCACAGCACGCTCTTGATCAGCCCGGTGACTCCGGCGGCCGGTTCCAGATGCCCGACATTGGTCTTCACCGAGGTCAGGGCGCATCGCCCCGGCCCGTAGCCGTAGACCTCGGCGAGGCTGGCGAACTCGATCGGGTCCCCCACGGGGGTGCCGGTGCCATGGGTCTCCACCATCCCCACGTCCCGTGGGTCGACACCGGCCTGGCCGAGCGCGTCCAGATACAGGGCCCGCTGGGCGGTCACCGACGGTGCCGCCAGGCCCTCGGACGAGCCGTCCTGGTTCGTGGCGGAGCCGCGCAGCACCGCCAGCACCCGGTCGCCGTCCCGCACCGCGTCGGTCAGGCGCTTGAGCACCACCACGCCGCAGCCCTCGCCGCGCACGAACCCGTCGGCGTCGGCGTCGAAGGTCCGGCAGCGGCCGCCCTCCGACAGCATGCCCATACGGGCGAAGGAGCGGGTGATACGCGGCTGGAAGCTCAGGGTGACGCCGCCGGCCAGCGCGACATCGCACTCCCCGGCGCCCAGTGCCCGGCGGGCCAGGTGCACGGCCACCAGGGAGGAGGAGCAGGCGGTGTCCAGCGCGACGCACGGCCCTTGCAGACCGAGCAGGTAGGAGATCCGGCCGGCCGCGACACAGTGCCCGTTGGTGAGGATCGAGCCCTCCAACTCCTGGGGCCGCCCGGCCAGTTGGTCCATGTAGTCGCTGTAGCTGATCCCGGCGAAGACGCCCGTCTGGGTGCCGTTCATCCGGTCCGGCGGGAGACCGGCGTGTTCCAGGGCCTCCCAGGTGACTTCCAGCAGCAGGCGGTGCTGGGGGTCCAGGACGTCGGCCTCGCCGCCCGCGACGCCGAAGAACGCGGCGTCGAAGCCGGTCACCTCGCGGAGGTAGCCGCCCTGACGGGGCGTCGGTGCCCGGCTCCCGGGACCCGGTGAGTCCTCGGGAACCAGGCGCCGGCGCTCCGCGGGCAGCTCGCCGACGGCGTCGCGCCCGTCGACCAGCAGCCGCCACAGGGCCGCGGGCGAATCGGTGTCGCCGGGGAGCCGGCAGCCCATGCCGATCACGGCGATGGGCTCTGTCGTGTGGAGGGGTTCGGCGGGCTCGTGGGCGGCCTCGTGGTGGGGCTCGTGAACGGACGCTGTCTCAGGGGTGAGTGGTGACTCGGCTGCCGAGCCGTGCATGTCGTTGCTCATCGGGTCTCCGTATGTGGGAGGTGATCTGCCCGTGGTCACACGGCTTCCGGACTGCCGAGGAGGATGGCGTTCTTCACACCGCCGACCTGGTAGTTGAAGCTCAGCGCGTAGTCGAAGTCGAGCGGGCGGGGCCGCACGCCGGGGACGGGGTCGAAGGGCAGCCCGTCGGCCGGCTGTTCGCAGTTGGCGGTGGGGCAGACCTGCCCCCGCTCCATCATCATCAGCGTCATGGCGACGCCCATGCAGCCGGCCGGTGCGCCGTTGTGGCCGAAGCAGCCCTCCTGGGACGTGACCAGCACATCGCTCTCGGGTCCGTACAGCTCCCGGATGGCGGCCGCCTCGAAGGCGGTGACGACGATGTTGCCGTCGCTGCCGCCGTGGACGTACGGCACATCCTCGATCCGCCAGCGGTCACCGAGGCAGCGGCGGACGCCCGCGACCAGCTCGGCGCCGGTCTCGTCGGAGGCGAGCGGGTTGGCCAGCCCGTCCCGGGTCAGGGCGGTGGCCAGCACCTGGCCGTACATGTGCGCACCGCGGCGGGCGGCGTGCTCCCGGCTCTCCAGGATCACCGTGGCGGCGCCCTCACCGTGGTTGATGCAGTCCGCCCGCCGGTCGTAGGGCCGCATCAGGGAGCGGAAGGACGGCAGCAGCTCCGGCATTCCGGTGGTGCGGAGGCCGTCGTAGGTCTGCTGGGCGCCGCTCAGCAGCCGCTCGATGTTCTGGATGAGGTGGACGTTGAAGACGTCGACGCCGGTCACCACCGCGACCTCGACCTCGCCCTGGGCGATCATCCGCCGGGCGTTGCCGATCTGTACGGCGGACGAGGCGCAGCCGCACGAGACGGTGTAGCAGGGGCCGTTGGACTGCGTCAGCGCCGCCTGGACCAGGGCGACATCGGAGGGTGTCACGGCTTGTTCGGCCGCGACGAACAGCTCCATGGCGTCCGGTGCGCTGGTCTTGCCGGGGTCGGCGCTGAGCACCGAGAGATAGCTTTCGATGTTCGCGTCGACACCGCCGCGGCCGACCAGGATGGCGGCCTCGCTCAGGGCACCGCCATGGAAGGTCAGCCCGGCATCGGTGGTGGCCTCCGCCATCGACACCAGGCCGAAGCGGTGTGCCGAGGTGTAGTGGGCGGAGAAGAACGGCGGCACATCCGGGAGGCGTTCGTCGAACATCTCCTGGGTGAGATCGACCGAGCCGTAGTAGACCTCGTCCCGCTTGAGGCAGGACCGGCCGTTGGAGATCACCGCCCACATGTCATCGGCGGTGAACACGGGCTCCGTGCCGCCGGGCAGACAGAATCCGACGCCGGTCACCACCGCATCGCGGTCTCTGTTTCGTTCTCCGGAGTTCCCGGACCGTTGGTTCATGACAGAACTCCGTCCCTCACGAGGTTCAACATGTTCGTTCTCCTCTGCACTTCGCTTTCTTCTGCCGGACGCACCGCGCCTACTCGGCGATTCGTGTGCGGTAACACCAGCGGTAGACCGGGACCTGTTGACCGCCCAAGTCCGCGTATTCGCCGTAGAATTCGAAACGTTCGTAGCCGTTGCCGCGGAGGAGCCTTATCGGATCGCCGGCGTCGTCGCGCATGTGCTCCGGCAGGGCATTTCCCTCGGGCCCGTCGACGAGGATCACCATTCTTCTTTTCGCCATACTGTTCTCCGGTTGTTCTGTCGCAGTGGGTGGGGTGGGGGGCAGGCTTCAGAGATGAGGTGGGGGGACCTGATGGCAGATCACTGCGGGACCGGTGGCGGCGGATGACAACTGCCGGACCGGCCAAGGCGGATGGAGCGGCGGCGGCGACGTGGGGTCGTCGACGAAGGTGCGGCGCGGCGGAAACGGAGACCGTTATGGTCCCGGCGGCGCCAGGGGCGGGCTGCGGGCTGCCGGCCCGCTCAGACCTGGTTACTGAATTCCGCCGCGAGATATACGGCGGGACGGGTGCCGGTGACACGGGCGGCGGTCATCGTCACGCTTCCGTTGCGGAGGGAGCGGCCTGCGCCGCGGATACCGCAATTCCCTTTCACCGGGGCCGGGACGGCGGAATGCACACCCTTGGTCCGGGCGATATCGCCGTCGGCACAAGGGAATGCGGACCCGGCGGGCTCCCCGTGGACGGAGAGGGGGCACCGTCCCGCCGGGAGCGCCGCGGTGGTGGTGCGCCGGCGCGTGGCCTGCGCACTTCCGTTGCCGTGCGGAGTGCGGAGCGGGTGGGTACGGTGCGGCGCCGGCGCCGAGGGGGCGGTGCCGGACGCGGGTGCCGGGACGGCCGCGGAAACGGGCGCGGATTCCTCGTCCGGCAACGGGATCGGGAGACTCAGGTCACCGCCGGACCGGACGCGTTCCGGTGCGGTCGCGGTGCGGGCCGGGATCAAGGCACCTACGCCGTTGACCCAGCGAAGGGTGGAAATGGTTCGCATGACGCCCCCTGATCCGAATGTGGGGGCCGATCAGCCGGTGCCGAGGTGCCGGCACCGGCTGACGGATCCAAAACCCTCTACCGGGGACGCCCATACGGCATCTCGGTCTGACCGCAACCAGGCGCTGGGCCGGGCCAACGGGTAGGCCAGGTGCCGCTCCCCGGAGAGGATGGGCGGCCCACCGGTTGGATGCGACTAGTTATCCATGCGGCTCGGCGGGCTACAACAGTCAACCGATAAGGCCACCCGTTCGGAGCAGCGCGAATAGCGGAAACTCGTACCAACTTGCGCAATGGCCTTGAAAGATGCCTTTATTCCACTCATGACCGACTCAGCGTTTGATTGCTCACTGCTCCGGCTTGATCGCCCTGTAGAACCGTGTGCAGCAGCAAGCTCTCCGCTTGTCATTCTTGTGTGTGGAACACAGCGGGAACCGGTGCGCTGTCAATAGCCGACCGCCACCGGCCGCCGCTGATGGTGACAATGGAAACCACTTCGGCCACGGCATAGCCTACGCCGTCCCGTATCTTCCGTTGTCCATAAGCGAGTTGGAGGTGCGTCGCCATACTCCGGCACCGGTGAGTGATCCACAAAAGGGCCGCCGGCGCGGACCGTCTGTGCGGCGGAGCCCGGCCTTTTGGACGAAATCGCGCCAGCGCCTCCCCCGGCCGAATAACTTCCCAGCAGACAAGGGTGATTCGATAATGAACAATAGCGTCGGGTGCCGGATTCCGCCCGGTACCGACACCCACACGATGTCACTGGCCGCCTACGGGGAACAGCGGTGGGCAGCCGCGATGCACGGCCTGGAAACCCTGACCATGTCCCCCTACCAGGCCGGGTGGCGGCTGCGCGTCGTGCCCAGCATCGGCCATGTCCTCGTACGCAAGGTCACCCGCCGGGTCGTCAACCGCGCGCTGCACTGCTGGATCGCCGACGAATGCGGTCTGTCAACGGTGAAGAACAGCCTGGCCGTCCTCGTCCGCGTCCTGGAACAGGCGGTCCGGGACGGGGTGCTGGACGCCAATCCGGCCCGGGTGGCCGGCTGGCAGCAGGAGTACCAGCGTGCGCAGACCGAGCGCAGCACGCCGCGGTCGCTGGCGCTGCCCGACGCGGTCGCCCTGGAGCGGCTGGCGACCGCCCTCGTCCAGCGGTCCTCCGACGGCTACGCGGGCTGGGGCGACATCGTCCGGTTCGCCGCCTGGACCGGTACCCGCTTCAGCGAGGTGTCCGCCCTCCAGGCGCAGGACATCGATCTGAGCACCTGGACCTGGCAGGTCCAGCACTTCACCGTGTCCGAGCCGGAAGGGCTGCACGACCGCCCGTGCAGAGGCAGACATCACCGGGTGGTGCCGCTGCGCCCCGCCGCCCGGGAGCTGGCCGCCGGACGGCTGGAGACGGCGCGGCACCGGCCGCAGGCCCGGCTGTTCAGCGGCCCGCACCGGAGCCGGTTCACCGCCGCGGCGCTGCGGGACGCGACGTACTGGGACGACGTGGTGGACGAGCTCGGGCATGAGTACCTCCGGCGCCAGGATCTGCGCCACACGGGCCTGACATGGATGGCGGACGCCGGGCTCCCGCTGCCGCTGCTGTGCGGCGCCGCCGGGCGGCCCCCGCAGGACACCCGGCGCTATCTGCCCCCTGACGGGCTCCGCCTCCCCGCGCAGAGCCCGGGGGAGCGACCGGTGAGTTCGGCCCCCGCCCGGCGTACGGGCGGGGGCCGAACCGTTTTCCTGCGTCCCTCCGCGGAGTGACGGTGCCGGGCTGCCCGGCCGGGTCCGGCCGGGGACGGCGCGGGCGGTGGATCTCAAGTGCCGCGCCCCGGACCGTCATCCAGGGGTGCGGGCGCTCACAGGTAGGTGAACGACCCGGCGTTGACGCTGCCGGCCGCGGTCTGGACGGTCACCTGCACCGTCGTCCCGCTGGTACCGGCCGGGACGGTGCCGGTCACCGTGGTACCGGTCGGATTCACCGTCACCCCGGTGGCGGGAGCGGCCCCGAAGAGCACGCTCGCGCCGAAGAGGTTGGTGCCGACGATGGTGAACGCGCCGCCCGCGGACCCGGACGACGGTGTGACCGTTCCGGTGACCGTCGGAGGCAGCGGCAGGTAGGTGTAGCCGCCCGGGACGGTGGCGGTGCCGCCCGCGGTGGTCACCACGACCGGCACATTGCCCCCGGCGGGAGGCCCGGCCGGAGCGACACCGAACAGCGCGCTGCCGGTGGGGTCCGTGCCCAGCACGGTCGCCGCGTTGCCGCCGATGGTGACGGTGCCGCCCTGGAGGTTCGAGCCGACGAGGGCGAACGGCTGACCGCCCGCGGTCGGGCCCTCGTTGGGGGTGATGGCCGCGGCCACCGGAACGCCCGGCGCGAGATAGAGGTACGACGCCGGGTTGCTGGTACCGGCCGCGTTGGTGACGGTGACCTGTACGGTACCCGCGGCGTGCGCCGGGGCGAGCACCGTGACGGTCAGGCCCAGCGGGTCCTGGCCGACGACGGTCGCCGAGGTACCCCCGAAGAGGACGCTGGTGGCGCCTCCCAGGCCGAGGCCGACCAGCTGCACCGTGTTGCCGCCCGCGGCCGGCCCCGAGGCCGGGACCACGCCGAGCAGCACCGGCCCGGCCGGCAACGGCAGGGGCGGGAGCGCGGGTGGGAGTGTGGGTGTGGTCATGACGGTCCTCCTGCTGTGTGAGCTCTTGCTCGGCCCGCTCGTGGCAGTCGTGGCACACAAGCCGGAACCCGAGCACTTGGCAGCAGCCGGCCGCACAGGAGGACGACGCGGACGGGCGCACCGTGGCCGGCTCACACCGGGCGGTACGGGGGCCGTCGCGCTCCTGGCCGTCCTGCACAGCCCTCCGGCGAAGAGGACCGGTGGGCGGGCCGACTACGGAAACCCGAGGGGGATGGACGGCCCACCGACCAGGCCTCACCAGTAACCCAGAAGAGTTGCCACCGGGCAATCGCGTTGACCCCGGAGCACCCGATCGGCGCAGCGCGCAGGACAGGTATTTCACTACGCGAGCGGGGGCGGCGCCCTCGTAGCTCCGGCCCGCGCCCCGAACTCTCCCTGGACTGCCCGGACTTGGCCGTGTCGTCTCAACGTCCCTGGAATCACCGACGACTTGACTGCACCTCAGGCGCATTTCCCCTGCTCACCACCGTGTTAGCCGGACGTTAGCGCCGCGGCAGGCTCGCGATAGCGGCCCCGAGCAGAGTGGGTGACGTACCGAGGAAAGCGCGACATCAACCGTCCTGGGGGGACCCGAAATGAGCTCCTGCACCACAGCCCGCACCGCTCGCCGCCGCCGCACCGTGCGCACCGCCGCCGCGGCCCTGACCGCGGTCGCCGGTCTCACCCTGACCGCCTGCAACGGCTCGGGCGCCGACGAGGTGAAGCCCGCGGGCCAGTCGGACAAGGGCATGGCCGCCGCCGAGTCCGGCGGCACGGGTTCCTCTTCCGGGTCGCAGAGCTCCGATGCCAAGGCCGGCTCCGGCGCCAAGTCCGACGCAAAGGCGGGCGACTCGGACAGCGCGGGCAAGCAGTCGGGCGGCGCGGGCAAGCAGTCGGGCGGCGCGTCGGCCGCCAACGGCGGCAAGGCGGGCTCGGGCGCCCAGCGCTGCCACACCTCCGGCCTGAAGGCCGCGTTCGCCACGGGCGAGGACGCGGTCCCGGACGAGGACGGCACGTCGACGGCCAGTGTCGTACTGACCAACAAGGGCAGCAGCAGCTGCGTGATCGGAGGCTTCGCAGGCGTGGACTTCACATCCGAGAACGGCGGCGAGCGCTGGTCGCTGGCCCGCTCGTCGGCCAAGCACGGCTCGATCACCCTGGCGCCGGGCGACAGCACCGACTTCAAAATCAATGTCGCGATGACCAAGGAAGACACCGGCTTCTACCAGCCCGCACGGGCCGAGGTCACGCCGCCCAACGAGACCAAGTCGATCACCATCGAGTGGCCCTTCGGCACGCTCGTCGACCAGCGCGGCGCCACCCACCCGGGCACCTTCGTCAACCCGATCGGCTGACCGGCCCGGCACTGTCCGGAACATGCGCCCGGAACCTCTCTGAGCCGGACCAGCTCAGAGCGGGACCGGCTCAGCACGCGAAAGACAAGCTAAGGAGAAACCCATGAAGTCGTCCTGGAACACTCGCCTCCGTGTCGGCCTGGCCGTCGGTGCCGCGGCGATCGCGATTCCGCTGACCGCCGCCACCGCCTCCGCCGCCCCGCCGCCCGGCGACGGCTGGATCCCCGTCGGCGCCGACAAGTACCCCTCGAAGGCGGAGTGCGAAGCGAAGGAACTCCCGAACGCCCAGGCGAACGGGTACCACGAGGTCTGGTGCGACGACAGCAAGGAAATCATGCCGATCTTCAACCGCTGACCGCGCCAAGCAAGCCCGCTGCCCCGGTGTGATGCCACACCGGGGCAGTCGGCGTGCAGGCGGAGCGGCCGTCAGCGCAGCGTTCGGCCTGGAGCGGATCCTGGACGGCCTGGCGGCCTATATGAGCCGGACGCGGAGCGGCGGCTAGCCCTTCGCCCGCACCGCCGCCGCAGGCAGCCCGCGCAGCCAGTCGACGAGGAGTCGGTTGACCTCGTCGGGGTTTTCCTGTTGGACCCAGTGGCCGCAGCCGTCGAGGAAGTGGGCGGCGGAGAGGGCGGGGAGGGTGTGGGGGAACGCCTTGACGGCGTTGGCCATCCAGTCGGTGGAGGCGTCGTGTTCACCGGCGATGAAGAGGGCGGGCTGGGTGAGCGGGGCGCCGTCCCAGGCGGCGAGGTCCTCCCAGTCGCGGTCGACGTTGCGGTAGCGGTTGAGGCCGCCGGTCAGGCCGGTCCGCTCGAACTCTGCGGCGTAGAAGTCGAGATCGGCTTCGGTGAGCCAGGACAGCGGCCGGGGCGGGCCTGCGGGGAAGCGGTCGGACATCTTTCCGCCCGGGGCCACGGCGAAGAGGCCGAGGCCGGAGGTGGGCTCGGCGTCGCCCGAGAGACCCGCGTAGAGACCGGCGAGCCAGCCGCGGACATCGGGTTCGATCTCCGCTTCCGCCCGGCCCGGCTCCTGGAAGTAGCTGACGTAGAACTCCTCGTCGCCGCCGATCCGCGCGAACGCCTCGCTGGGCCGGGGCCCGCCGCGCGGCGTGTACGGCACGCTGAGCAGCGCCACAGCGGTGAAGACATCGGGCCGCAGCAGCGCCGAGTTGGCGGCGATGGGTGAGCCCCAGTCGTGGCCCGCGATGACGGCGGTCTCCTCGCCGAGGGCGCGCACCACGGCGGCGTTGTCGGCGACATGGGCCAGCATCCGGTAGGCCGCCACGTCGCGGGGCTTCGAGGAGCGTCCGTAGCCGCGTACGTCGATGGCGACCGCCCGGTAGCCCGCCGCGGCGAGGGCCGGGAGCTGGTGGCGCCACGAGTACCACGACTCGGGGAATCCGTGGACCAGCAGGACGAGCGGTCCGGTGCCCTGCTCCACCAGGTGGATGCGGCCGCCGGGGACCTCTACCGTGCGGTGGGTCGCCGCCGGGGCCTGCTCTTGCGGGGGTGGGGGCGTCGTGGGCGTCGTGGGCGTCGTCGTCTCGGCGGGCTGCGGCATGTGTTTCCTCCTGGGGCGAGTACGGCCGCGCTGGTGAGGGCGGGGGCGGTGCGGGGGACGGCGGTGCCGACGAGTCGTCGTGCCGCGCCGTGGCCCCTGACCGCTCCGTCCCGATCATGACGTGGCCGGTGCGGCGGGCGCGAGGGTTCTTGCCGGATCGGCAAATCGCGCTCGCGGGCTCCGGGTTGGCCCGTCCGCCCCTTCTCGCGCCCTCCTTGCGCGTGCCCCGCGCCTCCCTACAGCCGCACCGTCTTCCGCGGCTGCTCCTTGGCGCCCGTCAGCAGGCCGTGCAGGCCGGCGAATTCGTCGACGCACTTGGCGGTGCCGTTGACGACACAGTCCAGGGGCTCGTCGGCGACCCGGACCGGGACGCCCATCTCCTGGCGCAGCCGCCGGTCCAGGCCGCGGAGCAGGGCGCCGCCGCCGGTCAGGGCGATGCCGTGCTCGACGATGTCGCCGGAGAGCTCCGGGGGGCAGTCGTCGAGGGTGCGGTGGACGGCGCGGACGATCGCGTCGACCGGTTCGGCCAGTGCCTCGCGGATCTCCTCCTCGGTGATCTCCTGGATGCGGGGCAGGCCGTTGACGTGGTCGCGGCCGCGGACCGTGTAGGTGGACGGGCGCTCGGGTTCGCCGTCCTCGTCCACGTCGACCGGGGTCCAGACCGCCGAGCCGATGGCGATCTTGATGTCCTCGGCGGTGCGCTCACCGATGTCCAGGGAGTGCTTCTTCTTGATGTAGGAGCTGACGGCGGCGTCCAGGGCGTCCCCGGCGACCCGTACGGACTGGGCGGTGACCAGGCCGCCCATGGAGACCACGGCGACCTCGGTCGTGCCGCCGCCGATGTCGACCACCATGCAGCCGACCGGCTCGCTCACCGGGAGGCCGGCGCCGATCGCGGCGGCCATCGGCTCCTCGATCAGGTGCACTTCGCGGGCACCGGCGCCCCGGGCGGAGTCGATGACCGCGCGCCGTTCGACACCGGTGATGCCGGAGGGGACGCAGATGACGACCCGCGGCCGGGAGAAACGGCGGCTGGGCAGCGCCTTCTTCATCAGGGCGCGGAGCATCTGCTCGGCGGCGTCGAAGTCGGCGATGACACCTTCGCGGAGCGGGCGCATCGCGGTGATCCCGGAGGGGGTGCGGCCGATGGTCCGCTTGGCCTCCTCGCCCACGGCGATCACCGCTCCGGCGGCGTTGACCGCGACAACGGACGGCTCGTTCAGCACCACGCCCTTACCGCGGGCGTACACCAGGGTGTTGGCCGTGCCGAGGTCGATGCCTATGTCGTATGTACCGGGCGAAGTGCTGGAGGCCATGGGGAGTTCGTGTGCTCTCTCGCGACGGGGCGGGTTCCTGGGGCATTGCGCTGCAGACAACCCCATGGGCGACCAATAGTGTTCAATGCGGGCAACTGTTAAGACTACCGGGGACCCGGAATGGTTCCCCACGGCGCCTCCCTCTCGTTGCCCGCCGCGCCCCCTCTCGTTCACCGGCCGCTGTTCTCCTCCGTGCCGTGCGCCGCCCCGCTGTCCGCATCCGGCTCCAGTTCCGGCTCCGGCTCCGGCTCCGGCTCCGCGGACAGTGCCTCGGCGAGGTCGTCGAGCGCGTCGAGGAGCAGATCCGCGACGCGCAGCGCGACACCGCGGTTCTCGTCCTCCGCGTCCCATCTCTCCCATACGGCCCGCAGCGCGCTCCAGTTCAATTCGCCCCGTTCCCGTACGGCCCGGGTGGCCTCCTCCAGGGAGTCCCGCAGCTCGAAGGCGAACGCGGTGGCGCCCGGGGAGGACGCGGCGTCCCGTTCGGGGAGATGGACCTCCAGGATCATGGTGACCCGGCCCATGGTGCCGAGCGCGGCCCCGGCCGCCTTCGCCGAGGCGGGCGAGAGACCACGGTGGCGTACGGGCTCCTTCTCGGCGCGGGCCTCGCTCTCCTCCCAGGCGGCGCGGGCGGCCCGGGAGTCCAGCAGGGCGTCGCGGACCTGCCGGGGGCGGCGTTCGGCGGGCGTGGCGTAGAGGTCGAACACGGCCAGCGCGTACTGCCCGTTGGCCGCGAGCCATGCGGCGAGGCGGTCGCGCAGCTTGGGGGTCTCCCAGGCGGGGAACAGCGCGTACGACAGCATCGCGAGCAGCCCGCCCAGCAGGGTGAGCACCACACGTTCCTGGACGGTCTGTTCCCAGCCGGCGCCGGCGATACCGAGCAGGAAGACGACATAGGCGGCCACACACGCCGAGGTCACCGAGAAGCCGGTGCGCATCAGCAGATACATCAGCCCGACGCAGACCACGGCCAGCCCGGCGCTGACGTACATGCCCGGGTGCGCCACGGCCATCAGCGCCCCCGCGATGCCGACGCCGACGAGCGTGCCGCTGAAGCGGGCGACGCCGCGGGAGTAGGTCTGCGCGAAGTCGGGGCGCATCACCATGACGGAGGCGAGCGGCGCCCAGTAGCCGTGGCCGAACGGCAGCGCGGTGCCCAGCAGATAGCCGGCCGCGGCGACCGCGGCGACCCGGAGGGCGTGCCGGAAGATGTGCGAGGTCCAGCGGGCCTCGCGGTGCAGGGCGCGCAGGGCGCCGGGGACCAGCTTGGGGACGCTGGGGCGCAGCAGATGGCCGCGTTCGGCCTCGGTGGTGGGGCGGGTGGCCTCGACCGGCTCATCGGTGAGTTCCACGGCGTCGGCGAGCAGGGCGATCAGGCGGTAGGCGGAGCGGCGGGCGGCCCCGTGCAGCATCGGGCCGGTCGCCGGGACTTCGAGGGTGGCCATCGCCTCGGGGGGCAGCCGGACCGGCCGGGCGTGCCGTACGGCATGGGCGACGGCGTCCAGGACGGTGGCCGCGGCGCCCAGCAGTTCGCGGGCCCGGTCACGTTCGGGGCCTTCCAGCGGGGCGCCGACGACCGGGTCGGCGAGGGAGGCGAGCACCGGCCGGACGCGTTCGGCCAGGCCGCGGGGCCCGTGCAGCTGGACGGGGCGGCGCCGGGCCTGACGCGGCGTCACGGCCGAGGCGAGGCGGGCGTCCATCAGGGGCGCCGGGTCGAAGGGGGCCACCGGGTCGTGCCGCAGCCGCCGGGCGTAGTCCGCCTCGTCGGCCAGGGCGTCGGCGAGCGCATCGCGCTGAACGCCCCAGGGGCGGACCGGGAAGACCACGATGAGGGTCGCCTGGACGAGGCCGCCGAAGAAGATCAGGGCGGCGTGTTCCGCCGCGCCCAGGACGGAGGTCGGCAGGGTGACGGTGACCAGCATGATCGCCACGGTCTGGGTGCCGGCCAGCCCGGAGACCGGGCCGATCGCCCAGGCCATGCCCGCCAGGAAGGTCCAGCCGGCCAGCAGCAGGACGAAGGCGACGACATGGGCGGCGGCCAGATAGCCGAGGAAGGTGGAGACCGCCAGCGCGCCCGCGACGGCGAGTGCGAGCACCGGCCGCGGCCGCATGCTGCGCTGGAAGGTGACGATGCCGGAGGAGAACGCGCCGAAGGCGGAGGAGACCGCCAGCGCCGGGTCGCCGAGCCACAGGCACAGCCCGATGACGATGGCGACGCCGGCCGAGCCACGGATCGCGATCAGTGGGGTGAGCTTGGTCCGCTCGATGGTCAGCCCCGAGCGGGCGGCCTCCTTGAGCGCACGCGACCAGGTCATGGCGAGAGGATACGGGGCCGGAGGCAGGGGTTCCGGTATGGCCGGAGCGGGCTCCGCACCCCGCGTCCCGCCCCGTCCACCGGGAAAATCCTGGTAAAGGCGACCTTTCGTCCCCGCACACAACGTCCCAGGTCACCAAGGCGATGCCGACATCCCGGGCGGCCGGTGCGAGGAAGCCGACATCCCGGCGGGGAAACCGGAAGCCGTGCCGCTTCCTCTTGTTCCACAACCGGGACGAGTCCCGGGTGTCCGGCAAGGAGAGTCCCGTGCACAAAGCCCTGTTCCGTCCGGTGATCGCGCTGATCAGCCTGACCGTCCTCGCCGCCACGGCCGGCTGCGGCTCCAGCACCTCCCCCGTACGGTCCGGCAGCACCCAGGCCAACCGCGCGCTGCACGAAGGCCCGCCCGGAAAGCGCTCGCTGGTGCAGTGGCCCACGAAGCCGATCAGCTTCGACGAGGCGAGCCGGGTCGGCGGGGCCGGCCGGAACACCCCGATCGGGGTGACCACCCTGCACGGGCCGAAGTCCGGCTTCACCGGCAAGGTCTGGGTCTGGGCGCCGCCGGAGTACTACGACAAGCGCAACGCCCGCAAGGGCTTCCCGGTGATGGAGGCGCTGCCCGGTTCGTACGGCTACCCCGTCAACTACTGGAGCGGCACCGACCTGGCGCTCCAGGAGCACCTGGCCCAGTGGTCGGAGAACGGCAGCAGCCTGCCCTTCATCGTCGTCATGCCGGTGCTCAACCCCGATGACAAGCACTACTACGACGGCAGCGACATACCGGGCCACCCGAAGATCGGCACCTGGCTCAGCCAGGACGTGCCCGACCTCGTACGGCAGAACTTCCGCACCCTCAAGACCCGCGACGCCTGGGCGATCATGGGCTCCTCGTCGGGCGGCTTCGCGGCGCTGAAGAACGTGCTCCAGCACCCGGACACCTTCGAGGTGGCGATACCCAACGGGCCGGACATCGTGCCCGACTCACCGCTGTGGAAGGGCCACGCCAAGGAGGAGCAGGAGAACAACCCGGAGGTCCTGGCCCGCCGCCTGATGACGCGCGGCGGACCGGATGTCTACCTCGCCTTCCAGGACGGGTCCCGGGAGCACACCGTGCTGCCGAAGGTCCGGACGTTCCTCGCGCAGTACGGGCACGGTCCGCTGCACACCCGGCTGCAGATCGTGCCGGACGGCACCCACAGCGCGGCGACCTACGTACGGGGCCTGGGCGAGGGCACGATGCGCTGGGTCAGCGCGCGGATGCAGGGGCCGACGGCCTGACGGGGGCGGCCCCGGGGCGGCAAGGCACCCCTGCCCCGGTCACCCCGCCGTCACGACACCACGTCCTTGCGCGCGAACCCCCGGAACGCCAGCGCGCCCAGCACCAGGGCGTACGCCACCGAGACCGCCAAGCCCTGGATCATCCCGGACCACTCCATCCGGGGCTGGAGGGCGTCCACCCAGGAGTACTGCCAGTGCGCCGGCAGCACATTCCGCCAGGCGCCGAGGGCGGTGACCTGATCGAGGACATTGCCGACGATGGTCAGCCCGACGGCACCGCCGACCGCGCCCAGCGGCGCGTCGGTCACCGTCGACAGCCAGAACGCCAGGGCCGCGGTGACCAGCTGGCTGACGAAGAGGTAGCCGACCACGACGGCCAGCCGCGGCACCGCCTCGCCCGCGGACAGCGCACCGCCGGTGGGCAGTTGCAGCGGCCCCCAGCCGTACGCGGCGCTGCCCACGGCCAGCGCGACCAGCGGCAGCAGCAGCATCGCGGCGGCGCTGAACAGCAGCCCGACGGTGAGCTTGCTCAGCAGCAGCCGGGCCCGTGGCACCGGCGCGGCGAGCAGATAGCGCAGCGACGACCAGCTCGCCTCCGACGCGACGGTGTCCCCGCAGAACAGCGCCACCGGCACCACCAGCAGAAAGCCCGCGGAGACGAACAGCGCGGTCGCGGCGAAGTTGCCGCCGGACGCGGTCGCCCCGTCCATCAGCGTGATCCGGCCGTTGCCGCGGCCTTCCGGGTCACCGCCGATCGCGAACGCCGCCACCAGCACGAACGGCAGCAGCGCCAGGACGGCAGCGATCACCAGTGTGCGGCGGCGCCGCAGCTGGCGCCGGGCCTCGACGCGCAGCGGGAGGGTGCGGCGCGGGCGGTAGCCCGGCGCCCGTGCCGCCGTGGGGGTCGCGGTCATCGGTCCCCTCCGATCAGGGTGAGGAAGGCGTCCTCCAGGCGGCGGTGCGGGCCGACGCGGTCCACCGGGACCTCCAGCCGGAGGAGTTCGGCGAGCAGTTGGGGTGTACCGAGGCCGTCCAGCCGTACCAGCAGACCGCCCTCGGCGCGTACGGCCGAGACGACGCCCGGCAGCGCGGCCACCTTCTCCACCACCGCGTCACCGACCTCCTCCGCGACCCCGACCAGCAGGGTGTCGCCGGAACCGACGATCTCGGCGACCGGACCGGCCTGCACCAGCCGGCCGCGGTCCATGACGACCAGATGGGTACAGCTCTGTTCGACCTCGGACAGCAGATGGCTGGAGACGATGACGGTGCGTCCGGCGGCGGCGTAGCGGATCATCACGTCCCGCATCTCCCGGATCTGCGGCGGGTCGAGCCCGTTCGTCGGCTCGTCGAGGATCAGCAGATCCGGCAGGCCCAGCATGGCCTGGGCCAGGGCGAGGCGCTGCCGCATGCCCTGGGAGTAGGTGCGCACGGCGCGTTGCAGGGCGTCGCCGAGACCGGCGATCTCCAGCGCCTCGTCGAGGTGCGCGTCGGCGGCGGGACGGCCGGTGGCCTGCCAGTACAGGTCGAGGTTGGCGCGGCCGGACAGATGCGGCAGGAAACCGGGGCCCTCCACGAACGCGCCGACCCGCGACAGCACCGGGGCGCCCGGCCGGATGGCGTGCCCGAAGACCCTGATCTCCCCCTCGTCGGGCGTGATCAGCCCCATCAGCATCCGCAGGGTGGTGGTCTTGCCCGCGCCGTTGGGCCCCAGCAGACCCAGCACCTGCCCCTTCTCGACGCGGAAGGACAGCTCCCGTACGGCATACCGGGCGGCGGACTTGGCGTACCGCTTGCTCAGCTCGCTGATCTGGAGCGGCACCCCGTCGAGCGCGGGGTCGGGCGCGGGGGCCGTGATCCGGCGGCGGGCGGTGAGCAGCAGCAGCGCGGCCACCGCCGCGGCCGCGGCGGGCAGCGCCCAGGTCCAGGCGGGCAGCGGGGCGGCGGCGCTGCGCACCTCGGGCACGGTGGGCACGCTGAGCGTGCCGCCCTTCAAGGAGACGGTGTAGCGGGCGGGTTCGGCCGGTGACGCATAGCCGAGGTCGGTGGCGGAGAGCACCAGCCGCAGCCGGTGACCGGCCGCGAAGTCATGGTCGACGGCGGGCATCCGGAGCCGCACGGTCCGCCCGTCGTGGGCGTCCTTGATCCGGTACGGGGTGACGAGCTGGGACGGCAGCACCTGGCGGCGGCCGTCCGGGGCCACGTCGTAGACCTTGGCGAAGAACACCGCGTCCGGGGAGTCGGACCGCACATGGACGGTGGCGGTGGGGCTGCCGGTGAGATGGACGGGGCTGCGCAGCGGCGCCGATTCGAAACGGGCGTACTGGCCGGGGAAGTCCAGGGACAGCCCGCCCGCGCCGAGCGAGGAGAGGTTGCCGAGCGCGCCCACCCCGGGCACCGCGGAGATCGCCGGGGGTCCGGCGCCGGGCGGGTTGCTGAAGGTCTGCGGACGGCCGGTCAGCGGGATCCGCCGGGGGTCGTGGTCCAGTCCGGCGTAGCGGTCCGCGCTCGCGCCGCGCAGCCGCACCGCGCCGTTGGTGGAGTCCACTCCCCCGCTGCGGCTGATCCGGAACCCGGGCCCGGTGTCGGCGTGCTTGTGGCCCTTGAGGTAGCGGTCGAACCAGGTCTTCGTCCGCCCCTCCAGGCGGGCGGCCTCCCGGTCCCCGCCGTCGTGCCCGCCGGAGATCCAGTCGACGCCGACCGGCGCCCCGTTCTTGCGGAGCTGCCGGTACAGGGCGTCGGACTGGTCGAGCGGGAACAGCGAGTCGGTCTGGCCCTGCATGAGCAGCGTCGGCACCTTGATGCGGTCGCCGACGGCGGACGGGCTGCGGCCCGCCAGGAGGTCACGGGCCGCGTCGTCCGGCTTGCCGTGGACGGCGACCCGCTCGTACATCCGGCACAGCGCGGGCTCGAAGCGCCCGCAGCCCCCGGACGTGGTGGGCGCGGGCCCGGCGGAGCCGGTGGGGGCGCCCGCCGAGCCGGTGGTGAAGAAGATCCCGGCCCACAGCTTCTTGAACACCCCGTGCGGGAAGAGGGCGTCGGCGAGGTTCCAGTAGGTGATCTGCGGGGCAAGGGCGTCGACGCGCCGGTCGTGGCCGGCCGTCAGCAGCGAGATCGCCCCGCCGTAGGAGCCGCCGGCCATCCCCACCCGGGGGTCACCGGCCTTGTCGAGCTGCACTTCGGGGCGCTTGGCCAGCCAGTCGATCAGCCGGCGGGCATCGGCGACCTCGCCGTCCGGATCGTTCAGCCCGATCTTGCCGGTGGACTTCCCGAAGCCGCGCGCCGACCAGGTCAGTACGGCGTAGCCGTCCCGGGCCAGCCGCTCGGCCTGGGGGCGGAGGTTCGCCTTGCTGGCGCCGAAGCCGTGCGCGAGCAGCACCGCGGGCCGCCGCCCGCCGGAGCCGCCCCGCGCCGTGAAGAAGGAGGTGTCGATCCGCACCTTCTTCGTGCTGCCGGGCTTCTCCGGCATCGTCATCAGCCGGTCCGTGCGGTGGACGGCGGGCGCGGCGTCCGAGGAGGCGGCCGCCCAGCTGCCGCCTCCTATGAGGACGGCCAGCGCGCCCGCGGCGGCGTACCAGCGTCGGCCGCGCAGTCGGATACCTCGCAGATCCATACGTGAATCCTAGGGAGGGGCCGGGACGGGCGGCCGGTACCCCGGGCGGAACCCGGCCGCCTCCCTGGGGAGTAGGGTGCGCCCGCCTTGTACGACGGACGCGGTACGGGGCGGGGGTACCGGGCCGGAGGCCGGGTCCTGCCATCCGAGCCGGGCCGGGGCCGGGCCGGTGGCCTGCCCTGCGGGTGGGATCGCCCGGCGCCCCGGCCTGCGTCAGAGCGGCAGGACGACCCGCATCACCAGACCGCCACCCTCCCGCGGCTGAGCCGTGATGCTCCCGTCATGCGCCCGCACCACCGACCGCACGATCGACAACCCCAGCCCCACACCCTTGTCACTCCCGGTCCGCTCCGTCCGCAACCGCCGGAACGGCTCAAACAGATTCTCCACCTCATACGCCGGCACCACCGGCCCCGTATTGGCCACCACCAACACCGCACACCCCGGCTGCGGCTCCGTGACCACCTCCACCCAACCCCCCTCCGCCACGTTGTACCGCACCGCGTTCTGCACCAAATTCAACGCGATCCGCTCCAACAACACCCCGTTCCCCTGTACAAACACCTGCGCCCGCGCCCCACCCAGCGCCACCCCCTTGGCCTGCGCCTCCTCCCGCGACTGATCTACCGCCTGCGACGCCACCTCCGCCAGATCCACCGGCTTCTTGTCCACCACCCGGTTCTCACTGCGCGCCAACAGCAACAACCCCTCCACCAACTGCTCACTGCGCTCATTCGTCGCCAGCAACGTCTTCCCCAACTGCACCAACTCCGGCGACGCCCCCGGATCCGCCAGCTGCACCTCCAACAACGTCCGATTGATCGCCAACGGCGTCCGCAACTCATGCGACGCATTCGCCACGAACCGCCGCTGCGACTCAAACGCCCGATCCAACCGATCCAGCATCTGATCAAACGTGTCCGCCAGCTCCTTCAACTCATCATCCGGACCCCCCAGCTCAATCCGACGATGCAAATCCGAACCCGCCACCCGCTGCGCCGTCCGCGTAATCCGCCCCAACGGCGACAACACCCGCCCCGCCATCGCATAACCGAACGCGAACGCCACCACCGTCAAACCCAGCAGCACGGCCAGGGAGTGGTTCAGGAAGGCGCGCAGCGCCAGTTCACGCCGGCCGCGGAGGCAGTCGCCGATCGCCGCGTTGATCTCATCGACCGTGCCGACCGACGGCAGGCCGGGACAACTGACGTTGCCGACCCGGAGGTTGGTGCCGATGACCCGGAACTCCGGGGTGCCCTCCTTGAGGGTGTGGGCCGCCAGGAAGTAGATGAGCGTGAGCAGGACGACCCCGGCCACCAGGAACATGCCGCCGTAGAGCAGCGTCAGCCGTATCCGGATGGTCGGGCGCAGCCACGGCGGCGGACGACGCGGTGGTGCGGGGCTCACAGGGGGCGCCGACGGCGGGACCGGCGGCGCGGGGGCCTGGGAGGCGGGGGCCTGGGAGGCGGGGGCCTGGGAGGCGGGCGCCTGGGAAGTGGGGGCCAAGGCGATCAGCCCCGAGGGCCCGGCGAAGCGGGCACCGCGGCGGTTACCGGGGCAAGGGGTGTACGCACGACTGATCCTTCCTCAGATGCCTTAAGGCACAGGACAGTTGCCAGCGGTATCCATCCTGCACAAAGGGGTCATAAACCGGCAGTAAGCAACGGCTCAGCTACCGGCCCATGCCCCCTGCCCCGGCTAGCCGTCAGCCGGTTCCGGTGCCGGTTCCTGTACCGGTTCCGGTGCCGCTTCCCGCGTCGTCAGCCGGTACCGCGCCAGCTGGTCATCGCTGCTCCAGCGCACCAGCCCGGCCTTCTCCAGGACCCGGCAGGACGCCGGGTTCGACAGCTCCACGTCCGCGCACACGGTGTGCACACCCGGCGCCGCGAGGGCGAACGCCGCCATGGCGCGCGCGGCCTCGGCGGCATAGCCACAGCCCCGCCGGGACGGCACGACGCCGTAGCCGAACTCCACCGCTCCGTCACGCGGCGGCCAGAACAGCCCGATGGCGCCGACCACGTGGCCGCCGTCCCGTTCAAGAATCTGCCGCTGGCCGTACACCCCGCGCGCATCGGGGTTTCCGGCGGTGAACCCGGCGATCACCCGGTCACCGTCGTCGGGAAAGTCCGCGGCCCAGTGCGGCTGCCGCGTCCCGTCGAGCACGGCGGCCAGCTCACCGTCGGACCACGGCCGCAGCAGCAGCCGCGCGGTGCGCAGATCCGCACCGGAAGAACCGGAAGAACCGGAAGAAGCGGAAGAAGAAGAGGAAGGAAAGAAAGCAGAAGAGGAAGACACGCGTCACTCCTGGTCGTTCGTCGACGACCGGGCCGCGCTCGGGACGGCGGACGCTCAGGCGTCCCGCACGGGTGTCCCGCTCAGGCGGCGGCCCGGACAAGGGCATGCTGATGAGGCGTCTGGCGGGCCATATTCATCAACCTCCCTCGTCCGGCAGTGAGCGCGCGCGGACACGCGCCGCCGCACCGTACCAACCAGCGGGCCACCGCCCGCAGTTGTTTTCCGCGTACGGCCCCGGCGGCCGTCCGCCCGGTCAGTACTGCGGCGGTCCGAACCCGCCCTGCGGGGGCTGCGGCGGGGTGCCGGGCGGCGGCATCGGCGGGCCGCTGACCGGGGGCACCGGCCCGGCGGGCGGCTGCCAGAACGGCGCGGCCTGCGGCCCGCCCGGCGGCACGAAGCCGGGGGCGGCGAACTGCGGGGCCTGCGACGGCGGGTACCAGGCGGGGGCGACCGGCTCACCGCGGCCCATGACGGCCAGCAGGACCACCGACCCGAACAGGTCCAGCGCCATCTGGATGTGGTTGATGATGCTCATGCCCGGCACGTCGCCGGACAGCTCGAACAGGGTGCCGTTGAGGGCCATCCCGAGCACCGACATCAGGGCACTGGGCAGCAGCACCACCGCCAGCCCGATAGCCAGCCCGCGGGCCGCGGAGCCGCGCAGCAGGCTGTTCAGCGCGGCCGGCGCGGTCAGCGCGAGGAAGAGCAGGGAGACCCAGCCGGAGGACAGGCCCAGCAGCGCGCCGAGGGCGCCCTTGCCGAGGTAGAACAGGTCGAAGAATTCGCTGCCGCCCTCCACCAGCATGTAGCCCTGCCAGACCAGGTTGATCAGCACCATCGCGCCGAGCACCAGACCGGCCACCACACCGGCCGTTTTGGCCGGGCGCACCGGCGGGTCGCTGGGCTTCCGGCTCGGCCAGGAACGCATCCCGGCGAGCAGCACGACGCCCGCGATCAGGGTCAGCGGGAACAGCCCCAGGCTGCTGAGGAAGACGCCGTCGAAGGTCGAGGTGCCCGTTTCGGCGTGCCGGAACCAGCGGTCGTCGCTGGTGTGGTTGCCGACGCTGACGAGTGCCTGCATCGCGGTGCCGAAGGTCAGGGTGGTGGCGACGGCCAGCAGTCCGCCCGCCACCCGCTGCCCCGCGAACGCCGTCAGCGCCGCCGCCAGCTGGACCAGGGCCAGCCCGAAGTGCAGGGAGTTGGTGACCTGGTTGACGCCGCCGGGGCTCTGCAGCGTCCAGTATTCCCAGACCCCGTCGGGGCCGAAGGTGCTGAGGTCGACCACGATCCAGGTGAGGGTGAAAAAGAAGAACAGCAGGCAGAAAACCCCGCCAGTGATGCGGGCACCCTTGGCGAGCGCCATGGATCGGTGCATTTCGTCCCCCGGTTGTGTCGTGCGCTGCGAGGGAGCACGGTAGCAACGCACCGGTCCGCGGTCTCCCCCGGACCTGGGGTTCCGCACGGTCGCGCAGACGGCGTCCCGGACATGACGGACCCCCGGCCGACGGGAATCCGGCCGGGGGTCCGTCAGGGCATCCTCAGTGGTTGCTGGGGAAGCCCAGGTTGATACCGCCGTCGGACGGGTCCGGCCAGCGGGTGGTGACGACCTTGCCGCGGGTGTAGAAGTGCACGCCGTCGTTGCCGTAGATGTGGTGGTCGCCGAAGAGCGAGTCCTTCCAGCCACCGAAGGAGTGGTAGCCGACCGGCACCGGGATCGGCACGTTCACGCCGACCATGCCGGCCTCGATCTCCATCTGGAAGCGGCGGGCCGCGCCGCCGTCCCGGGTGAAGATCGCGGTGCCGTTGCCCCACGGCGAGTTGTTCATCAGCGCGATGGCCTCGTCGTAGGTCTCGACACGGACCACGGACAGCACCGGGCCGAAGATCTCGTCGCGGTAGGCGTCCATCTCGGGCGTGACGTTGTCCAGGAGGGAGATGCCGATCCAGTGCCCGTCCTCGTAGCCCTCGACGGTGTAGCCGGTGCCGTCGATGACGACATCGGCGCCCTGGGCCGCGGCGCCCGTGACGTACGAGGCGACCTTGTCGCGGTGCACCTTGGTGATCAGCGGGCCCATCTCGGAGGCCGGGTCGTCGCCGGGGCCGATCCGCAGCTGGTCGGCGCGCTCCTTGATCTTGCCGATCAGCGGGTCGGCGGTCTCCCCGACGGCCACGACGACGGAGATCGCCATGCAGCGCTCACCGGCCGAGCCGTACGCGGCGTTGATCGCGGAGTCCGCGGCCAGGTCGAGGTCCGCGTCCGGCAGCACCAGCATGTGGTTCTTGGCGCCGCCCAGCGCCTGCACCCGCTTGCCGTTGGCGGTGCCGGTGGTGTGGATGTAACGGGCGATGGGGGTGGAGCCGACGAACGAGACCGCGGCGATGTCCGGGTGCTCCAGGATGGCGTCGACCGCCACCTTGTCGCCGTTGACGACATTGAGCACACCGTCGGGCAGCCCCGCCTCGGCGGCCAGCTCGGCGAGCTTGAAGGCCGCGCTGGGTACCTTCTCGCTCGGCTTGAGAACGAAGGTGTTACCGCAGGCGATGGCCAGCGGGAACATCCACATCGGCACCATCGCCGGGAAGTTGAACGGCGTGATGCCGGCGACCACACCGAGCGACTGGCGGATCGCCGCCACATCGACCCGGGTGGAGACCTGGGTGGACAGCTCGCCCTTGAGCTTCTCCGGGATGCCGCAGGCCAGCTCCACGATCTCCAGACCGCGGGCGACCTCGCCGAGCGCGTCGGAGTGCACCTTGCCGTGCTCGGCGGTGATCAGCCGGGCGATCTCCTCGCGGTGCGCGTCGAGCAGCTCGCGGTACTTGAACAGCACCGAGGTGCGCTTGGCCAAGGAGCTGGTGCCCCAGGTCCTGAAGGCTTCCTTGGCCGCGCGGACGGCCGCGTCGACCTCGTCGGCCGAGGCGAAGGCGACCTGCTTCTCCTGGGCGCCGGTGGCCGGGTTGTAGACCGGCCCGAAGTTGCCGGAGACGCCCTCGACGGGCTTGCCGCCGATCCAGTGGCTGATGGTGTTCATGCGGGGGCCTTTCTGGGCTGACGACTTCGGGCTGGGGTCACAGGTGGCGGCGGCGCCCGGCGGCCTGCCGTTCGTAGGCCTCGCGGGCGGCCACCGCCGCCGGACGTGTCGCGGTCTCGGCAACAGGCACATCCCACCAGGCCTGTGCCTCCGGCGCGCCCGGCACAGTGTCAGCCGTTTCGGTCTCGACATAGACACATGTGGGCCGGTTCGCGCCACGCGCCTCGGCGAGCGCGGCACGCAGCTCACCGACCGTCGCCGCCCGCAGGACATGCATCCCGAGCGAGGCGGCGTTGGCCGCGAGATCGACCGGCAGCGGCGCGCCGGTGTACGTACCGTCCGCGGCGCGGAAGCGGTAGTCGGTGCCGAACCGTTCGCCGCCGGTCTCCTGCGAGAGCCCGCCGATCGAGGCGTAGCCGTGGTTCTGGATGAGGACGATATTGATGTGGAGGCCCTCCTGGACCGCGGTGACGATTTCAGTGGGGTTCATCAGATACGTACCGTCGCCGACCAGCGCCCACACCGGCCGGCCGGGCGCGGCCATCCGCACGCCGATCGCGGCGGGGATCTCATAGCCCATGCAGGAGTAGCCGTACTCCAGGTGGTACTGCCTGCGGGACCGGGCACGCCAGAGTTTGTGCAGGTCACCGGGGAGGGACCCGGCCGCGTTGACGAGGATGTCGGTGTCGTCGACGACGGCGTCCAGCGCGCCCAGGACCTGCGTCTGGGAGGGCCGTACGGAATCGTCCGCGGCGCCGAACGCGGCGTCCACCCGCCGCTCCCAGGCCGCCTTCGACGCCCCGTAAGCGGCCTCGTACTCCGCGTCGACGCGGTGTCCGGACAGCTCCTTGGTGAGCGCTTCGAGTCCGGCGCGGGCGTCGGCGACGAGCGAGGCGGCGCCGAGCTTATGGGAGTCGAACGGGGCGATATTGAGGTTCAGGAAGCGCACACCGGGCGCGTCGAACAGGGTCGACGAGGCGGTGGTGAAGTCGGTGTAGCGGGTGCCGACCCCGATGACCAGATCGGCCTCCCGGGCGAGCGCGTCGGCGGTGGCGGTGCCGGTGTGGCCGATACCGCCGATGTCGGCGGGGTGGTCGTGGCGCAGCGAGCCCTTGCCGGCCTGGGTGGAGGCGACCGGGATGCCGGTGGCGTCGGCGAAGGCACACAGCGCGTCCTCGGCCTCGCTGTGGTGGACACCGCCACCGGCCACGACCAGCGGCCGGCGGGCGGCGCGGACCGCCGCCACCGCGTCGGCGAGGGCCTCGGCGTCGGGAACCGGCCGGGTGACCCGCCAGACCCGGTCGGCGAAGAACTCCTCAGGCCAGTCGTACGCCTCCGCCTGTACGTCCTGCGGCAGCGCGAGGGTGACGGCGCCGGTGTCGACGGGGTCGGCGAGCACCCGCATGGCCTGGAGGGCGGCGGGGATCAGCGCCTCGGGCCGGGTGACGCGGTCGAAGTAGCGGGAGACCGGGCGCAGCGCGTCATTGACCGACACGTCCCCCGCGTGCGGCACCTCCAGCTGCTGGAGGACCGGGTCTGCGGGCCGGGTGGCGAAGGTGTCGCCGGGCAGCAGCAGGACCGGGAGGCGGTTGACGGTGGCGAGCGCGGCGCCGGTGACGAGGTTGGTGGCGCCGGGGCCGATGGAGGTGGTGACGGCCTGCGCGGAGAGCCGGTCGCACTGCCGGGCGTAGCCGACCGCGGCATGCACCATGGCCTGCTCGTTACGACCCTGGAGGTACGGGAGCGCCGGGGGCCCGGCGGTTGCCCCCTGGCGGGACTCCTGGAGGGGCTCCTGATGGGACTCCTGGCGGGACGCGGCACCGGATTCCAGCAGCGCCTGGCCGATCCCGGCGACATTGCCGTGGCCGAAGATGCCCCAGCAGGCGCTGATCAGGCGATGCCGGCGTCCGTCGCGCTCGGTGTACTGGTGCGCGAGGAACTCGACCAGGGCCTGCGCGACCGTGAGACGGCGTGTCGTCGGGGCGTTCATCGGGCGGCTCCTGCGGGCGCTTCGTAGAGGGGGAGACGGGCGTCGACGGCCTGCTCGGGCCAGGTGGCGCGGATCCAGCCGTGATCGGGGTGATCGCAGATCAACCACTCCCGCGTGGCACCGGGACCGGCCATCACATTGAGGTAGTACATGGTGTGGCCGGGCGCGGCGATCGACGGGCCGTGCCAGCCGTCCGGGATGAGGACCGCGTCCCCACTACGGACCTCGGCCAGCACATCGGTGCCGCGGCCGCGCCCCGACGGGCTCACCCGCTGATAACCGACCCCGTCCGTACCGTGCGCGGACTCGATCTCGAAGTAGTAGATCTCCTCCAGCTCGGACTCCTCACCGGGGCGGCACTCGTCATGCTTGTGCGGCGGGTAGGAGGACCAGTTGCCGCCGGGCGTGAGCACCTCCACCGCGATGAGCCGGTCACACGCGAAGCCGCCCGCCGCGCCGAAATTGTTGACCTGACGGGAGCAGCTGCCGCTGCCGCGCAGCTCCACGGGGACGCCGGAGGCCGGACCGTAGCGGGCCGGCAGCCGGTTCTCGCAGCGGGCACCGGTGAGCGCGAAACGCCCGCCCGCCCCACTGGCGATCTCGACCCGGGCATCCCGCGGCACATACGCGAAGTCCGTCACCCCGCTGAACACGCTCTCCCTTCCGGCCAGTTCAAAGCTCTCGCCGCCCTCCGTCCGCACCGTGCAGCCGCCGGACAGCGGCAGCACGATCCATTCGCTCTCACCGGTGGCGAAGGAGTGCCGGGCACCGGGCGGCAGCTCCAGGACGCGCAGCGAGGAGTAGCCCCAGCCGGCCCGCTCCGGGTCGATGTCCAGGGCGTACGGGCCCGCTGCCGCGGCTCCGGCCCCCAGATGGAATTCAGTGCTCATAAGTCGAGTCTCCTGCGGAATACGTGGCGTTCACAGCAGGCCCACGGCGGTGTCCACGGCAGCCGCGACATCCCCGTCGGCCGGGTAGAGCAGGGAGCGGCCGACGACCAGGCCCTGCACCGTCGGCAGCCGCAGCGCCTTGCGCCACTTCTCGTAAGCGGCTTCCTGGTCCCGCACGGTGCTGCCGATGTCCCCGCCGAGCAGCACCGTCGGCAGAGTGGTGGTCTCACAGACCCGGGCCATGGCGTCGGGGTCGTCAGTGACCGGCAGTTTGAGCCAGGTGTAGGCGGAGGTGCCGCCCAGTCCGGAGGCGATGGCCACCGAGCGGGTAACGGCCGCGGCGCTGAGGTCATTGCGGACCGCGCCGTCCGTACGGGAGGACAGAAACGGCTCGACGAAGACGGGCAGCTGCCGCTCGGCCATCGCGTCGATGGCGCGGGCGGTGGCCTCCAGGGTGGTCAGCGAGCCGGGGTCGCGGTAATCGATGCGCAGCAGCAACTTCCCCGCGTCGAAACGGAGCCGGGCCAGATCCTCCGGCCGGTGCCCCGTGAACCGGTCATCCATCTCGAACGACGCACCGGCCAGCCCGCCCCGGTTCATCGACCCCATCACGACCTTGCCGTCGAGGGCCCCGATCAGCAGCAGGTCCTCCAGTATGTCGGCGGTGGCGAGCACCCCGTCCACACCGGGCCGCGACAACGCCAGCACCAGCCGCTCCAACAGATCGAACCGGTTGGCCATGGCGAACTGCCGCTCACCGACGGCCAGCGCCCCCCGGGCCGGGTGATCGGCGGCGACGATCATCAGCCGTCCGCTGTCACCGACGAGCGGGCGACGGCTGCGCCGCGCGGCGGCCTCCGCGACGGCTTCGGGGTGCCGGGCCCGAAGCGTCGCTAGGTCACTGATCCTGGGGGGCACGGGTCGACTCACCTTCTGGGGGGCGGGGTGGGGGTGGGGGTGGGGACGCTGGGTGGGGGCGGTCACGGGGGGCTCCGGGTGGGGGCGGTCACGGGCGCTCCGGGTGGGGCCGCCAGGGGCTACGGCCGTACGTCGACGCGGGTGCACGGCCGTACGGCCACGCGGGTATACGGCCGTGCGGCCGTGCGGCCGTGCGGATCCATGGCCGTACGCCCATGGGGATCACCCATCGCCGAGGAACGCGTCGACCTCGTCGGCCGTCGGCATCGCGGAGGAGCAGGCGAGGCGGGAGGCGACGATGGCGCCCGCGGCGTTCGCGTACCGCATCATCGGCTCCAACTCCCAGCCGGAGAGCAGCCGGTGACACAGCGCCCCGCCGAAGGAGTCACCGGCGCCCAGGCCGTTGACGACCTCGACGGGGGTGGGCGGAACCTCGGCGGTGCGACCGTCACGGTGGACGGCGAGCACGCCCTTGGGTCCCTGCTTGATGACGGCGAGTTCGACGCCCATCTCCAGCAGCGCGCGGGCGCAGTCCCCGGGGTCGCGCAGTCCGGTGGCGACCTCGGCCTCGTCGACATTGCCGACCGCCACAGTGGCGTGCCGCAAGGCGGCTTCGTAATACGGGCGGGCGGCAGCCATCGCCGCGGCACCGGTCGCCCCGCCGTCCCCGGAGGCGCCACCCTCACCGCCCCAGAACATCGGCCGCCAGTCGAGGTCGAAGACCGTGGTGCCCGCCTTGGCACGAGCCTCCAGCGCGGCGAGAGTGGCACTGCGACTGGGCTCCTCACACAGCCCCGTACCGGTGATCCAGAAGATCCGGGCCGCCGCGATCGCGTCCCGGTCCAGCTCCTCGGGATGAATGACCAGGTCAGGAGCCTTGGGCCGACGGTAGAAGTAGAGCGGAAAGTCATCCGGCGGAAAGATCTCACAGAAGGTGACCGGCGTCGGATAGGCATCGACGGGAGTCACCCAGCGGTCGTCCACACCAAACTCGCGCAGCGCCTGATGAACGTACTCACCGAACGGATCGCGCCCGGTACGGCTGATGACCGCACTGCGCCGACCGAGCCGAGCGGCAGCCACCGCGACATTGGTAGCGGAACCACCGAGAAACTTCCCGAACGTCTCGACCCGGGCCAGCGGCACCCCGGTCTGCAGCGGGTAGATGTCGACCCCGATACGGCCCATGGTGATCAGATCGAAAGGCTGGGTCATATACGCCCCTTCGGGTCACCCGGCGCAGCGGGTTCGGCGACTGCATCTCCGAGGAAAGGTCTAACGGGGAGACCCAGACCCTGTCAATAATTTGTCCTTACATATTGACGTCAAAGAGCCCCACGAAGGGCGGGAGCCCCACGAACAGACGGCGGGGGGGGGGACGCAACGACCGGGCCACGAACACGAACGCCCGACGGGAGGCACGCCACGCCCGGCCCGCGAAAGGCCGACGTGAGGTACGCCCCGGCAAGCCCACGAACGGCCAACGGGACGTACGCCACGCCAGGCCCGCGAAAGACCAACGGGAGGCGCGCCGCACCAGGTCCACGAACGGCCAACCTGGGGTACGCCGCACCAGGCCCACGAACGGCCGACAGGAGGTCAACAACAAAGCCCCAAGCCCCCAAGTCCTTAAGTCCTTATGTCAGGACGAAGTCTTGACACTCCCCGGGGCGGCAGAGAGGCTGTGCCCCACAACCCCACCCCAGCGCCTCCCGGTCACCGCCGACCGGCGAGAGGAGAGCCGCAGCATGTCCGTACCCCATGCCGCCCAGCCCGTCCTGGACCGCATCCGCGTCGGTTCCGCTCCCGACTCGTGGGGCGTCTGGTTCCCCGACGACGAGCAGCAGGTCCCCTGGCAGCGCTTCCTGGACGAGGTCGCCGACGCCGGGTACCAGTGGATCGAACTCGGCCCGTACGGCTACCTGCCCACCGACCCCGCCATCCTGCGCGAGGAGATCGCCCGCCGCAGCCTCCAGGTCTCGGCCGGCACGATCTTCACCTCGCTGCACCACGGCCCGGCCGTATGGGACAAGACCTGGGCGCACGTCTCCGAGGTCGCCACCCTCACCCAGGCGATGGGCGCGGGGCACCTCGTCGTCATCCCCTCCTTCTGGCGCGACGACAAGACCGCCGAGGAGCTCGAACCGCGAGAACTGACCACGGAGCAGTGGAAGCAGCTCACCACCGGCATGGAGCGGCTGGGCAAGCAGGTGCGGGACGAGTTCGGCCTGGACATCGTCGTGCACCCGCACGCCGACACCCACATCGACACCGAGGAGCACGTCGAACGGTTCCTGCACGCGACCGACTCCGACCTGGTCAACCTCTGCCTGGACACCGGCCACTACGCCTACTGCGGCGGCGACAGCGTCAAGCTGATCCGCACCTACGGCGAGCGGATCGGCTACCTCCACCTCAAGCAGGTCGACCCGGACATCCTCAGCGAGGTCGTCGCCAAGGGCACGCCGTTCGGCCCGGCGGTCAAGCAGGGCGTGATGTGCGAACCGCCGCTCGGCGTACCGGCGCTGCCGCCCGTCCTGGAGGCCGCCCAGGAGCTGAATGTCGACCTCTTCGCCATCGTCGAGCAGGACATGTACCCCTGCCCTCCCCACCAGCCCTTCCCCATCGCCGAACGCACCCGCCGCTTCCTGCGCTCCTGCGGCGCATGAGCGGCCCGCCCGGCACGCACGCATCGCGTGCGTGGACATCTCGTACGCGCACGTCTCGCACGCGCACGCCTCGCGCGTGGACAACCAGTGCGTGGACAACCAGTGCGTGCGCAGCCCGTACACGCGCGCCCCGTACGTGCGCAGCCCGTAGGTGCGCGCCCCGTGGGCACGTAACCCATGCCTACGCGTCCCGTGGGCACGTAACCCGTACCTACGCGCCCCGTGTGTACACCTCCTCTTGTGTGCGTCCGCCCCGCGCCGCCGCCTCCTCCTCTTACGGCAACGATTACGGAGAGTAATCGGTTCCGATCACAGGGTATCTCTCACGCTACGTAGCACGTAAGGACTTGTGGACGACATGACTTCGCAGGAATCGCTGGGCGTCGCGGTCATCGGTACCGGCCGGATGGGCGCCGACCATGTACGCCGGATCAACGAAGTGATCAGCGGCGCCCGGGTGGCGGCGGTGGTCGACATCGACGCGGCGCGGGTCAAGCGGCTTGCCGACGGCATCGAGGGGTGCACCGCCTATACCGAGCCGGCCGCCGCCATGGACGATCCCGCGGTGGACGCCGTGCTGATCGCCTCGCCGGGGCCCGCGCACGAGGCGGCGCTGCTGGATGCCTTCGCGCGGGATCTGCCCGTGCTGTGTGAGAAGCCGCTGACGCCGGACGCCGCCTCCGCGCTGCGGGTGCTGGAGGCCGAGCAGGCGCTGGGGCACCGCCGGGTCCAGGTCGGTTTCATGCGCCGCTACGACGCCGACTACCGCACCCTCAAGTCCCTTCTGGCGCAGGGCACTTACGGTCGTCCGCTGATGCTGCACAACAAGCACCGCAACGCCGACACCCCGCCCGGCTTCACCAACGCGATGATGATCAATGACTCGGTGGTGCATGAGATCGATGTGACCCGCTGGCTGCTGGAGGAGGAGATCACCGCGGTGCGGGTGCTGCGCCCGGCCCCCACCGGCAACGCCCCGGAGGGCCTCAGCGACCCCCAGCTGATCCTCTTCGAGACGGCGGGCGGGCAGGTCGTGGACACCGAGCTCTTCGTCAACTGCGGCTTCGGCTACCAGGTCAGCTGTGAGGCGGTCTGCGAGGGCGGCACGGCCAGGATCGGTGACGACCACGGAGTCTTCAGCAACACCGCGGGCCGCTGGGGCGGGGCGATCACCCCCGGCTTCGTGGAGCGCTTCGAGGAGGCCTACGACCGGCAGGTGCAGCGCTGGGTGAACGCCACCCGCCGCGGCGAGGTCGAGGGCCCCAGCTGCTGGGACGGCTATGCCGCGGCCGCGGTGTGCGAGGCGGGGGTGCGCGCCCAGACGACCGGCGAGCGGGTGACGGTCGAACTCATCGAGCGGCCCGCGCTGTACGGGTGAGATGGCGAAGACCCGCGCTGTACGGGTGAGGTGGCGAAGACCCGGGCTGTACCGGTGAGGCGGCGTACAGCCCGCGCCGTCCGCCCCCGGCCCCCGCCCGCTCCCAAGGCGCGGCCCCCTCGCTCCCCCGCCCGCGCCCGTCCCCGTTCCACTGAAAGGTCCCACCCCATGCACGCCACGGCCCCGGCCACCGCCACCCCACGCCTCCTCCGCCTCTCCCTCGCCCTCCCCGTCCCCCTCCCCCCGCGTCAATTCCCCGGTTCCGGCGCCGGGGTGACCCGCCGCCCGGCGGAGCGGGGCTGAGGATGGCGGCCCCGACCGGCCAGTTGGTGTCCGCCGGTGCGCGCGAGAGTGTGCGGGCCCGCCACACCAGGCGCTTTATCGTCGGCATCGCTGCCATCGCCGCCCTCGGCGGTGCCCTCTTCGGCTACGACACCGGAGTGATCTCCGGCGCGCTCCCGTTCATGGAGGGCCACTTCGGCCTCACCTCCTTGGGCGAGGGCATCATCACCAGCGCGCTGCTGATCGGCGCGGCCTTCGGCTCCCTGATCGGCGGCCGGATGTCCGATGCGCTGGGCCGGCGCAACTCGCTGCTGTGGGCGGGCGCCGTGTTCATCGGCGGGGCGGTGGCCGTCGCGCTCGCCCCCGATGTCCCGTTCATGACCGTGGCGCGCTTCGTCCTCGGCCTCGCCGTCGGCAGCGCCTCGGTCATCACCCCGCTCTACCTCTCCGAGATCGCGCCCCCACACATCCGCGGCCGGCTGGTCTCGTTCAATTCGCTGATGATCGTCAGCGGCCAGTTGCTCGCCTATCTCATCAACGCCTTCCTGGCGCAGTGGGCGGCCTGGCGCTGGATGCTGGGGCTGGCGGCGCTGCCCGCCGTGGCGCTGTTCGTCGGGCTGTTCTTCCTGCCCGACACCCCGCGCTGGTACATCAGCAAGGGGCGGCAGGAGGAGGCGGCGCGGGTGCTGCGCCGTACGCTGCCCGCCGACGACGTACCCGCCGAACTGGCCCGGATCGATCACGCCCGCAGCCTGGAGGCCGACGCCCGGCGCGGCGGCTGGCAGCAGCTGCGCACCCCCTGGGTACGGCGGCTGTTGCTGGTCGGTATCGGGCTGGCAGGCGTGCAGCAGATCACCGGTGTCAACGCCGTGGTGTACTTCGCGCCGAAGATCCTGGCGTCGACCGGTCTGGGCACCGGCGCCTCGATCACCGCCACCATCGCGGTCGGTGTGATCTCGGTGCTCGCCACGGCGCTCGGGATGTCCCTGATCGACCGGGTCGGCCGACGCCCCCTGCTGCTCGCCGGCCTGACCGGGATGGCCGTCGCGCTCGCCCTGCTCGGCGCCGCCTTCCACCTCCCGCACTCCCCCGCCGTCAGCATCCTGGTCCTGGCCCTGATGGTCCTCTACATGGCCTTCATGCAGGCCACGCTCAACACCGGGGTCTGGCTGCTGCTGGCCGAGATGTTCCCGCTCAGGGTCCGCGGACTGGCCATGGGCGCAGCGGTGTTCATGATGTGGCTGGTCAACTTCGCGGTCGCGCTGGCCTTTCCGCTGCTGCTCGACGCGGTCGGCGCCGGCACCACCTTCTGGCTCTTCGGCGTGATGTGTGTGCTGTCCCTGGTGTTCTGCAAGCGGTACGCACCGGAGACGAAGGGCCTGGCGCTGGAGGATCTGGAGGACGAGTTGCGGAAGGCGGCGGGGGCCGCCCCGGCTGCCCACTGACGGGAAGTGGGCGCCTACGGGGCGGACGGGGCATCGGCGAGGCTCTGCCGGGGCACCTCGGACGACCACGCCCCTACGGGAACCACGGACCGCGTTCCCGGCGTCACAGCGGGTGGAATCACATCCAGCGTCACATCCAATGGGGGAAACGGTGGAATTCGTGAAAACCAACGCACTCAGCCGAACCGTCCTGCGCCCGGCCGCCCTGGGCACAGCCGTCCGTCGTACGGCCGTCCTGACCGCGACCGCGGGGCTGTTGACCGCGGGACTGCTCACCGGCCCGGCGTCCGCCGACGGCCCGGCCGGAGAACGGGCGGACACCATGGCCGCCTGCGCCTACTACAACGGCAACGCCCTCACCGTCTACGGTCAGCGCGGCGACCGCGTCTCGCAGGCGCAGTGCCTGCTGGCGAACCGCCGCTATCTCCCCTGGGGAGATGTGACGGGGTACTTCGGCCCCAAGACCCGGGCCGCGGTGAAGAAGTTCCAGTCCCGGCACCATCTGACCGCTGACGGCAAGGTCAACAAGAAGACCTGGTACGCGCTGTACCACGCCTGATCCAGGCCCATCCACGGCTGATCCAGGCCCCATCCACGCCTGATCCACGGTCCAACGGCCGACGACAGTACGGCGCCAGAGCACACGGCACCACAACACCACGGCTATACGGCACCCCTGTGGCGGGCCGGTTCCCCATCCGGGGATACCGGCCCGCCACACGGCTGTGCGCCCACAGCGCCGGTCCCGCGCCAACCCCCTGCTCCCCACTCCGCCCCGGATCGTCCCGCGCCCGTCACAGCCGTCCGCCCCGCGTCACCGCTGTCACCGTTGCGCGCTCCTTACGTCACAGCCGTTCAACAGCCCCTCCCCGATGGTTACTCGGTGTCGTTGTCCAGGCACAGGGTGAGTGATCACCAGGCCGTACCCAGCCCCCTGCCGGCTCCCCGGGCCGACCCTGCGTACGGCACTCAGGAGGTGGCAGAGATGACCGACCGCAAGCTCTGGTCGTACAAGGAGATCGCCGCGCACATCCAGGTGCAGCCGGACACCGTGCGCTCCTACCGGAAGCACGGGTTGCTGCCCGAACCGGATCTGGTGGAGGGCGGAAAACCGTACTGGTTCGCCGACACGGTCAGAAGGTGGGTGGCGCAGCGGCCGGGCCAACGCGGCCGACGCTGACAGCCACCGGACCGGCTCCGGCTCCGGTGCCCCACGCGGCACCGGGGCCCTCGCGCCATCACTGCCGGGCGTTTCCGGCCGCCGCCCACGGGAGGGCTTCGCCCCGGGTCAGCCGGGTGGGGGCGGTGCCGTCGATCCCCTGATCTCCAGCTTCGGGGCCACGAGTTGACGCCCGGCCGGGCAGTCGGGGCGCTCCATACGCTCCAGGAGGCAGCGCGCCGCACGTCGGCCGACCTCGTGGCTGGCGTTGTTCACGGAGTTCAGCCAGAGGTGGCGGATGCGCGCGAGGTAGGTGTTGTCGTAGCCGACGAGGGAGAGGTCGTCGGGTATGCGCAGGCCCAGCTCCTGGGCCGCGGACAGCGCGCCGACAGCGGAGATGTCGTTGAACGCGAAGACGGCGGTGGGGCGTTGGGCCTCCGGGTGCGCGGCGTCGGCTCCTGGATTGCCGTCCGTCGGCGTGAGGAGCCGTACGGCCGCACGGTAGCCGCCCTCCTCGGTTCCGTCGCCGCTCGTCACGACGGCATGCGCCGCCGGCCCGTGGGCGCGCATCGCGGTCTCGAAACCGCGCCGGCGCAGCGTGCCGACCAGGCCCTGTCCGGCGATATGGGCGATCCGCCGGTGGCCGAGGCCGATGAGGTGTTCGGTGGCGAGCCGGGCGCCGCGCTCGTCGTCGTTGGCGACGATGTCGGCGTGCGGCAGCCGGGGTTCGTGGTTGCCCGCGATGACGGTCGGCAGCCGCTCGGCGACCTCGGCGAGGCCGTCGGTGTCCGGGAGGGTGCCGACGACGACGAGGCCGTCGACCCGCAGCTCCTGAAACGTGCGGGCGAAGTCCTGGCCGGAGCGCCGGTCCAGCCGCCCGTCGGCCATCAGCATCCGCAGATCGTGCGCCTGCAGCAGCGAGTTCAGCCCGTCGAGCACGTCGACGAACCAGGGGTTGCGCATATCGTTCAGCAGCACGCCGACGGTGTGGGTACGGCGGGCCACCAGGCTGCGGGCGGCGGCGTTGGGCCGGTACCCGAGCTCCTGGATGGCGTCCAGTACGGCCTGCCGCTTGGTGTCGCTGACCCGGGGTGAGCCCTGCAGCACCAGCGAGACCAGCGATTTGGAGACGCCCGCGCGCTCGGCGACCCCACGGATCGTCGGCGGCCGCCCCGCGCCCGTCCGCGCGCCACCGCGCCCCTCGCCGCGCCCCCCGCCCTGCCCCTCGGCGCGCTCATTGGACCGTTCCATGGACGGAAATCCTTCCATCGGCCCAGGTCGGCGTCAACGTGCAACCTTGGCTGCCTGCAAGGTGGTTGACATGCGGACATCAGGACATGCAGGGTGCGGGGCATCGCAGCCATTGGACCGTTCCAACCCCCTCCCGGAAAGGACCCAGGCATGAAGATCGGCCTGATCGGTACCGGGCGCATCGGCGCCTTCCACGCCACCACCCTCCGGAGCGTCCCGGGCGTCACCGACCTCGTCGTCGCGGATCTGGACCCGGCACGGGCCGCCGCGCTGGCGGACACCCTGGGCGTACGCGCCGCCGCCGGCATCGCGGAGATGTACGCGGACGGCCTGGACGGCGTGGTGATCACCGCCGCGACCAGCGCCCACGCCTCGCTGATCCACCAGGCCCTGGACGCCGGGGTTCCGGTGTTCTGCGAGAAGCCGGTCGCCCTGGACGTGCCCGGCACGGTCGGGGTGGTGGAGCGGGCGCGGACCGGCACCGTGCCCGTACAGATCGGCTTCCAGCGCCGCTTCGACGCGGGCTACCGCGCCGCGCGCGAGGCACTGCGCTCCGGCGCGCTGGGCTGGCTGCACACCCTGCGCGCCTGCACCAGCGACCGGACGCCGCCGCCCGCCAGTTACATCCCTACTTCCGGCGGGCTGTTCCGGGACTGCAGCATCCATGACTTCGACATCCTGCGCTGGCTCACGGGCCGCGAGGTGGTCTCCGTTTATGCGCAGGGCGCGAACCGCGGGGCATCCTTCTTCGCGGACGGCGACGATGTCGACACCTGTGCGGCGCTGCTGCGCTTCGATGACGACACCCTGGCCACCGTCACGGCGACCCGCTACAACGGCGCGGGCCATGACGTCCGGCTGGAGGTGTGCGGCTCCGAGGGCGCCCGTTTCGTCGGGCTCGACGACCGGGCGCCACTACCGTCCGCCGAGGCGGAGCTGTCGTGGCAGCGGGCGGCCGATCCGTATGCCACGTTCATGGAGCGCTTCCACGACGCGTACGTCACCGAGCTGGGCGTTTTCACCGAGGTCGCGGCGGGCCGGGCGCCGAGCCCCTGCCCACCGGCGGAGGCCCTGGAGGCGCTCTACGTCGCCGAGGCGTGCGAGCGCTCGCGTCGTACCGGGGAGCCGGTGGCGGTCGCGGACGTCCGGGTCTAGGGGTCGTCAGGGTGCTCGGGACCGCCACGGCCGCCTTCCGGGAAGCGCCCCCTCGCCCCTCACGTCGCCGTCACCGAGGAAGCCCGCCCGCCGGGCTCCTCACCGTCGCCGGGGCCGCCCCCGCCCTCACCACCGCCCTCAGAGGGGTCACGCAGGGCCCGGCGGCGCACGGCCCACTGGATGGCCGCGCCCACCGCGGCGACCGCGCAGGAGACGCCGAAGCCGATGACGGCGGCGTGCAGCGGGCGGCCGGTGGTGGCGCTGCCGAGGTAGCCGAGGCCGACGGAGTAGGTGGCCCAGGTGGCTTCGGCGATACCGGCGCCGAGGGCGTACTTGCGCAGCGGGTAGCGCAGCACTCCACAGGCCAGCGCGCCGACGATCCGCCCACTGGGCAGGAACCGTATGGCGATCACGAACGGCAGGCCGTAGCGCTGGATCCGGCCCGAGGTCCACTCCAGCAGGGCCCGTCGGCGGGGGTTGCGCCGCATCCAGGCGCGTACGGGTCCGCCGAACCGGCGCGCGGCCAGGTACATCAGCAGGTCCCCGAACAGGGCGCTGCCGGCGACGATCAGCAGGATCATCGGGAGGAAGAGCTCTCCCCGGGAGGCGAGCACTCCGGCGGTGACGAGCAGGGCGGAGTTGGGGACCAGCGGCGGCAGGGTGGTGAGCACCAGCAGGCCGTAGAGGGCGAGTACGTCCATACGGCCGCCTCCTCGGATCCGCCCCGAGCCCGTATCCCAAGGCTGACGCGTGGTGGGACGCACGGCAACGCGATGGGGGGCCGCCGCGCCGCGCACGCGTGGGGTGGTGTGTCCATGGCTTGGATTGATACCCCCTAGGGGTATAAGGTCCCTAAGGTCGGGACAAGAGTCGGGGCAAGCGACGGTTGCCCGAGCCTCACAGGGCACACTTCGGCGCTCCGACACATGCACCACACGGAACACATCGGCACCACAAGGAGAGTCCCCATGGTCGAGAACAGCTCCTGCTGCACCCCGGAAGCCTCCCGCCAGTCCGGCGGCACCGACGTCGAGGTCGGGGCGGTGACCACCACCTACCGGGTCACCGGCATGACCTGTGGCCACTGCGAGGGTGCGGTCTCGGCCGAGATCGGCGAGCTCGCCGGGGTCAGCTCGGTGCAGGCGATCGCGGCGACCGGCCTGGTGACCGTCACCTCGAAGGCCCCACTGGACGAGGAGTCCGTCCGCGCGGCCGTCGACGAGGCCGGCTATGAGCTCGTGGGGCAGTCCGCCTGATCCCGGCGCCGCGGCGCCACCCCCATGGGGCACCCCGGCGCCGCGGCCACGCATGCCTGGCGGCGGCGAAATTTCACACCGCCCTTACAACTGGCACAACACCCATACCAACCGGCCCCGATCTCCAAATCGAGGCCCTTGACCGCATTCGCCCCTATATGGCAAGAGACCCAGATCACACTCGTGGGAACGTAACCATTGAGGGGGGTCGTGAGTCTAACCGGGCAGTGCAGGCACCCCGGCGGGGCTTGCACTGCAACAGCCGTGCTGGTCTTGGGGGATCGTGCCCGGCTACGCGTGGCCGGGGCGACGTGCCCGGGGAGCTTTGAGCGGCCCTCCCGAACGTGCGCGTCCCGGCAGATCGCGGTGCAACCCGGAACGCCCGGACGGATCCCGTGGGGGGAATCCAACCGGGACACGGGAAGCGCCCCGCGCTCTGGACCCGTGGGGGGATCCGGAGGCGGGGCGCTTTCTTTATGTCCGCTTCTTTATGTCCGCGCTGCGTGTTCGCGTTCTTTTGTGCGCGTGTGCGTTCTTTTGTGCGCGCGGGCTGCCCTCGAAGCGGGGGTCAGCGCTCCTCGACCGGCACGAAGTCGCGCTCGACGACACCGGTGTAGATCTGCCGCGGGCGGCCGATGCGGGAGCCGGGCTCCTTGATCATCTCGTGCCACTGGGCGATCCAGCCGGGAAGCCGGCCGAGCGCGAAGAGCACGGTGAACATCTCGGTCGGGAAGCCCATGGCCCGGTAGATCAGGCCGGTGTAGAAGTCCACGTTGGGGTAGAGCTTGCGCTCGACGAAGTAGTCGTCGGACAGCGCGTGCTCCTCCAGCTTCAGGGCGATGTCCAGCAGCTCGTCGGACTTGCCGAGCGCGGAGAGGACATCGTGCGCCGCCGCCTTGATGATCTTCGCCCGGGGGTCGAAGTTCTTGTAGACGCGGTGCCCGAAGCCCATGAGCTTCACGCCGTCTTCCTTGTTCTTCACCTTGCGGATGAAGGAGTCGACGTCGCCGCCGTCGCGCTGAATGCCTTCCAGCATCTCCAGCACGGACTGGTTGGCGCCGCCGTGCAGGGGGCCCCACAGGGCGTTGATACCGGCCGAGATCGAGGCGAAGAGGTTCGCCTGCGAGGAGCCCACCAGGCGGACCGTGGACGTGGAGCAGTTCTGCTCGTGGTCCGCGTGCAGGATCAGCAGCTTGTCGAGGGCGCTGACCACGACCGGGTCGAGGTCGTAGCCCGCGGCGGGCACCGAGAAGGTCATCCGGAGGAAGTTCTCGACGTACCCGAGGTCGTTGCTCGGGTAGACGACCGGGTGGCCGACCGACTTCTTGTAGGCGTAGGCCGCGATCGTGGGCAGCTTGGCCAGCAGGCGGATCGTGGAGATGTGGCGCTGCTGCTCATCGAACGGGTTGTGGCTGTCCTGGTAGAACGTCGACAGCGCGCTGACCACCGAGGACAGCATCGCCATCGGGTGGGCGTCCCGGGGGAAGCCGTCGTAGAAGCGCTTGACGTCCTCGTGCAGCAGGGTGTGGTAGGTGATGTCCTGCTTGAAGTTCGCCAGCTCATCGACGGTGGGCAGCTCGCCGTTGATGAGGAGGTACGCGGTCTCGACGAACGTGCTGCGCTCTGCAAGCTGCTCGATCGGGTACCCGCGGTAACGAAGAATGCCGTTCTCACCGTCGAGATAGGTGATCGCGGATTTATACGCCGCGGTGTTGCCGTAACCGGAATCCAGGGTCACCAGACCGGTCTGGGCGCGCAGCTTCGAGATATCGAAGCCCTTGTCGCCAACAGTGCTGTCGACGACCGGGTAGCTGTATTCGCCGTCCCCGTAACGCAGTACTACAGAGTTGTCGCTCACGTCATCCCTCACCGACGTTGTGCCTCTTCTTCGAGGTGCCCTGACTGCCTATACCTTCCCCCATTTGGGCCTTGGATGTGCACTCGGGGTCGGCCATAGGGCCTGTCTGCGGCACTCAGTGCCGTCTGAGCGCCCATCCTGCCCCTCTTCGCCCCGAATAGGAAAGAGGGGTGACATCACATCGCACCGGCGAGCCGGTGATCGAGCGCCGTACACCGCCGACCGGCGGAGACCGTGCGGACGGCCTGTCCCAGGGCTTTCCGGGAGCCGACCAGCACCACCAAGCGCTTTGCCCGGGTCACTGCGGTATACAGCAGATTGCGCTGCAGCATCATCCAGGCACTGGTGGTGACCGGAATCACCACCGCTGGATACTCACTACCCTGCGAACGATGGATCGTCACGGCATAGGCGTGGGCGAGTTCATCGAGTTCGTCGAAGTCGTAGGGAACCTCCTCGTCCTCGTCCGTGCGCACGGTCAGTTGCTGCTCGTCGCAGTCCAGTGCGGTGACCACGCCGACCGTGCCGTTGAAGACGCCATTACAGCCCTTTTCATAATTGTTCCTGATCTGGGTGACCTTGTCGCCGACACGGAAGACCCGGCCGCCGAAGCGGCGCTCGGGCAGATCGGGGCGGGCGGGGGTGACCGCCTGCTGAAGCAGCCCGTTCAGGGCGCCCGCACCGGCCGGGCCGCGGTGCATCGGGCTGAGCACCTGGACGTCCCGGCGCGGGTCGAGGCCGAACTTCGCCGGGATGCGGCGGGCCACGACATCCACCGTCAGCCGCGCGGCCGCTTCGGCGTCCTCCTCGGCGAACAGGAAGAAGTCCGCCATTCCGGACGTCAGGGGCGGAGTGCCGGAGTTGATGCGGTGGGCGTTGGTGACCACCCCGGACTGCTGGGCCTGCCGGAAGATCCTGGTCAGCCGGACCGCCGGCACTGGGCCGGACCCGTCGAGCAGGTCGCGCAGCACCTCGCCCGCGCCCACCGACGGCAGCTGGTCGACATCGCCGACCAGGAGCAGATGGGCGCCCGGCGGTACTGCCTTGACCAGCTTGTTCGCGAGCAGCAGATCCAGCATGGACGCCTCGTCGACGACCACCAGATCGGCGTCCAGCGGCCGGTCCGCGTCATAGGCGGCGTCCCCGCCCGGCTTGAGCTCCAGGAGGCGGTGGACCGTGGAGGCCTCCGCCCCTGTCAGCTCCGAGAGCCGCTTGGCCGCCCGGCCCGTGGGCGCCGCCAGCACCACCGTGGCCTTCTTGGCGCGCGCCAGCTCGACCACCGAGCGGACCGTGAAGGACTTGCCGCAGCCCGGACCGCCGGTGAGCACCGCGACCTTCTCCGTCAGCGCCAGCCGCACCGCCTGCTGCTGCTCGGGGGCCAGCTCGGCGCCCGTACGCCGCGCCAGCCAGGCCAGCGCCCTGCCCCAGTCGACGTCCCGGAACGCCGGCATCCGATCCTCGTCCGTACGCAGCAACCGGGTCAGCCGGCCGGCCAGAGAGATCTCGGCACGGTGGAACGGCACCAGATAGACGGCGGTGACCGGCGGCGCACCGTCCGCACCGCCCGGCACCTTCTCGCGGACCACGCCCTCCGGGTCGGCGGCCAGCTCGGCCAGGCAGTCGATGACCAGGCCGGTGTCCACCTGGAGCAACTTCACCGCGTCGGTGATCAGTTGCTCCTCGGGGAGGAAGCAGTGGCCCTGGTCGGTGGACTGCGACAGGGCGTACTGGAGGCCCGCCTTGACCCGGTCCGGGCTGTCGTGCGGAATGCCCACGGACTGGGCGATGCGGTCGGCGGTCAGGAAGCCGATGCCCCAGACGTCGGCGGCCAGGCGGTAGGGCTCGTTGCGGGTGACGGAGATGGCGGCGTCGCCGTACTTCTTGTAGATCCGCACCGCGATGGACGTGGACACCCCGACGCCCTGGAGGAAGACCATGACCTCCTTGATGGCCTTCTGCTCCTCCCAGGCGGCGCCGATCAGCTTCGTCCGCTTGGGGCCCAGGCCCGGTACCTCGACGAGGCGGCCGGGCTCGCCCTCGATGATGTCGAGGGTGTCCGTGCCGAAGTGCTCGACGATACGGTCCGCGATCCGCGGGCCGATGCCCTTGATGAGGCCCGAGCCCAGATAGCGGCGGATGCCCTGGATCGTCGCGGGCAGGACGGTGGTGTAGTTCTCAACAGTGAACTGCTTGCCGTACTGCGGGTGGGAGCCCCAGCGGCCCTCCATGCGCAGCGACTCCCCCGGCTGCGCGCCGAGCAGCGCGCCGACGACGGTCAGCAGATCGCCGGAGCCGCGGCCCGTGTCGACCCGCGCGACCGTATAGCCGTTCTCCTCGTTGGCGTAGGTGATCCGCTCCAGGACCCCTTCGACGACGGCTGTGTTGACCATGCGTCGACGGTACCGCCGAGGTCTGACAGCGCGCTCGGGGCTGTGGATCGCGCCAGGGCGCCGGGCCGGGACGCCGGACGCCGAGCCCGGCCGGGGCGTCGTTCCTATCGAGGGGCCCGTCCGATGGTCGGGCCCCTCGATTCCCCCTCCATGCCGGTCCCGGATCCCCCCGGACCCCTCCCCATTTCGGGACCAGCGTCAGCTATGACCGTTGTGGGCGGTCAACGGTTGCACACCTCCGGGGGGTTATTTCACGGGCGGACGAAGTGCCGTTCCGCCGCTCATCCGACGTGCGTCCGGAAGCGCTGTACGACCTCGGCCAGGACCTCGGCGCCGTCCCGTGCCCACAGCGCCGGGTTGAAGATCTCCACCTCGACCGGCCCCCGGTAGCCGGCCGTCTCGACCCGCTCCCGGAACCACCGCAGATCCACCGAGCCGTCCCCGAGCTGGCCGCGCCCCAGCAGGACGCCTTCGGGCAACGGGGTGACCCAGTCGGCGAGCTGGAAGGCGGCGATCCGGGAAGCGGCCGCTCCGTCGGTGCCGGACGCTCCATCCGTGCCGGACGCTCCTTCGGTGCTGCCCGCGCCACCGCTGCCGCCCGCACGTCCGATCTGGGTGCCGGCCGTGTCGTCCCACCACAGGTGGTAGGTGTCCACGACCACCCCCACCCGGTCGGCGGGGAACCGCTCGGCGAGGTCCAGGGCCTGCGCGAGCGTGGAGACCACGCAGCGGTCCGCCGCGTACATGGGGTGCAGCGGTTCGAGCGCCAGCCGTACGCCCCGCTCCGCGGCGTACGGCGCCAACTCGCCCAGCGCGTCCGCGATGCGCTCCCGGGCACCGGCCAGATCCCGGCTGCCGGGCGGCAGTCCGCCGGAGACCAGGACCAGGGTGTCCGTCCCGAGGGCGGCGGCCTCGTCGAGGGCTGCCCGGTTGTCGTCCAGGGCCGCGGCCCGCTCGCCCGGGTCCAGGGCGGTGAAGAACCCGCCCCGGCACAGGCTGGTGACCCGCAGCCCGGCGTCCCGTATCAGCCGGGTGGCCGCGGGCACCCCGTACTGCCGCACGGGTGCGCGCCACAGGCCCACGCCCCGTACGCCGGCCCGTGCGCAGCCGTCGGCCAGTTCGGGCAGCGACCACTGGCGGATGGTCTGCTGGTTGAGGCTGAGACGGTCGAGGAGCGAGGGGGTGCCGAGGCTCATGTGTCCTCCGCTCCGTACACCGTGAGCAGGCTGCGCATCCGGTGGGCGGCGAGGTCCGGGTCCGGGAACAGGCCGAGCGCGTCGGCCAGTTCGTGGGCGCGGCGCAGATGCGGCAGCGAACGGGCCGACTGCAGACCGCCGACCATGGTGAAGTGCGGCTGGTGGCCCGCCAGCCAGGCCAGCAGCACCACCCCGGTCTTGTAGTGGCGGGTGGGTGCCGCGAACAGGTGCCGGGCGAGCGCGACGGTGGGGTCCAGGGCCGCCCGGAATCCGGCGGTGTCCCCGGTGTCGAGGCGGCGTACGGCCGCGGCGGCCAGCGGGGCGAGCGGGTCGAAGACGCCCAGCAGGGCGTCGCTGAAGCCGTGGCCGTCGCCCGCGATCAGCTCCGGGTAGTGGAAGTCGTCGCCTGTGTAGCAGCGCACGGCGGGCGGCAGCCTACGGCGCAGCCGTACCTCCCGGGCGGGGTCCAGCAGGGAGATCTTGACGCCGTCCACCTTGCCGGGGTGGTCGGCGACGAGCGCGAGCAGCGTCTCGGTGGCGGCGTCGGGGTCCGCGCTGCCCCAGTAGCCCGCCAGCGCCGGGTCGAACATCGGGCCGAGCCAGTGCAGGATCGCGGGGCGGGTGGTCTGGCGCAGCAGGTGGCCGTAGACCTCCCGGTAGTCCTCCGGGCCGGTGGCGGCCGCGGCGAGCTGACGGGACGCCATCAGGACGGGCCGGGCACCGGCCGCCTCGACGGTGTCGAGCTGTTCTTCGTATGCGTCCCGGATGTCGGCCAAGGAGGCGTTGTGGGCGGAGAGTTGGTCAGTTCCGGCGCCGCAGGCGAGCAGCCCGCCGACCGTCCGCGCCTCGGCGGCGGAGCGCCGGATCAGCTCGGTGGCGGCGCCCCAGTCCAGGCCCGCACCGCGCTGCGCGGTGTCCATCGCCTCGGCCACGCCCAGGCCGTGCGACCACAGATGGTGCCGGAAGGCGAGGGTGGCGTCCCAGTCGACGGCGGCCGGGCCGTCCGGGCCGGTGTCGGCGCGCGGATCGGCGACCACATGGGCGGCGGCGAAGACCGTGCGAGAGCGCAAGGGGGGCGGGGCGGGGGCGGGCCGGGAAACCGGGTCCGGCGCCGAGGACGGCGGGGGCGCGGACGAGGGCGGGGGCGCCGGGGCGTTCACCGGTTCAGCTCCGGTACGTCCAGGCGGCGGCCCTCCGCCGAGGACCGGCGCCCCAGTTCGGCGAGCTGGACGCCGCGGGCGCCCGCCGCCAGGTCCCAGCGCCAGGGCTCGTCGCGTACGACATGCCGGAGGAACAGCTCCCACTGCACCTTGAACCCGTTGTCGAAGTCGGCGTTGTCGGGGACCTCCTGCCACTGCGCCCGGAACGGCTCGGACGCCGGGACATCGGGGTTCCATACGGGCCTGGGGGTGCCGGCGCGGTGCTGGAAGCGGCAGTGGCGCAGCCCGGCGACGGCCGATCCTTCGGTGCCGTCCACCTGGAACTCCACGAGTTCGTCGCGGTGCACCCGGACCGCCCAGGAAGAGTTGATCTGGGCGACGATGCCGCCGGCCAGTTCGAAGATCCCGTAGGCGGCGTCGTCGGCGGTGGCGTCGTACGGGGCACCCGATTCGTCCCAGCGGCGCGGGAGATGGGTGGTGAGGTGGGCATGGACGCTGCGGACCGGCCCGAAGAGTTCGTGCAGGACGTACTCCCAGTGCGGGAACATATCGGCCGCGATACCGCCGCCGTCCTCCGCGCGGTAGTTCCAGGAGGGCCGCTGCGCCGGCTGGCTGTCCCCTTCGAAGACCCAGTAGCCGAACTCGCCCCGTACGGAGAGGATGCGGCCGAAGAAACCGCTGTCGACGAGGCGGCGGAGCTTGCGGAGGCCGGGCAGGAAGAGCTTGTCCTGGACGACACCGTTCTTGACGCCCGCCTCCTGGGCCAGCCGGGCCAGCTTCAGGGCACCGGCGAGCGTGCCCGCGGTGGGCTTCTCGACGTACAGATGCTTTCCGGCGGCGATCGCCTTCCGTACCGCCTCCTCGCGGGCAGCAGTGATCTGGGCGTCGAAGTAAATGCCGATGGTGTCGTCGCCCAGTACCGCGTCGAGGTCGCAGCTCCAGTGCTCCACACCGTGGCGTTCGGCCAGGGTCCGCAGCTTGCGGGCGGAGCGGCCGACGAGCACGGGCTCGGGCCGGATCCGTGTCCCGTCGGCGAGTTCCAGTCCGCCCTGGTCGCGCAGGGCGAGGACGGAGCGGACCAGATGCTGGCGGTGTCCCATGCGCCCGGTCACACCGTTCATGGCGATACGTACGGTCGTGTCTGTCACGGCCCGGCAGCCTCTCTCGCTCGCGGCAGATGAGGAATCTCTTGCGGCAGGTGCGGGTTCGCTTGCGGTGAGCACGTTTTCCGGCGACGACGCTAGCCCGCGCGGGAGGTCATCAACAGGGCGCGGAAAGGCCGGTGCGCGGACCGGCCTCGAACGCTATCCTTGACTCAGTCAAGGGTGAGGGGTCGACGATGACAACTGGCACGGCATCCGACACGACGTCCGGCGCGGCGTCGGACACCATGTCCGGCGCGGCGCGCGAGGCCGCGCCCGACGTCCGTGAGCTGCGCAGATTCAACCGCTTCTATACGAACCTGATCGGCGCCCTCGACTACGGGCGGCATCTCTACACCCCGTTCACCCTCACCGAGGCCCGGGTGCTCTACGAGGTCGCGCACCACGAGCGGGTCGACGCCGCGGATCTGCGGGCTTCGCTGTCGCTGGACGCGGGCTATCTGAGCAGGCTGCTCGGCAAGTTCGAGGACCGCGAGCTGATCACCCGCGGCAAGTCCGAGCAGGATCCCCGGCGGCAGCGCATCACGCTGACCGACGGCGGCCGGGAGGCGGCCGGCCTGCTGGAGGAGCGCTCACAGGACGCCGCCGGATCACTGCTGGAGCAGCTCCCGGCCGGGGACCGGGCCCGGCTGACGGACGCCATGCGGACCATCCGCGCACTGCTCGGCGAGGGCGCGGAGCAGCCGTCCGGGGACCGGGCGCCCCAGGTGACGCTGCGCACGACCGGCCCCGGGGACCTGGGCTGGATGGTGGAGCGCAACGCCGCGCTCTACGCCGCCGAGTACGGCTTCGATCTGAGCTATGAGGCGCTGGTGGCCCGGATCATCGCGGAGTACGCCGAGGGCTTCGACCCGCGGTGGGACCGCACCTGGATAGCGGAGCTGGACGGGCGCCGGGCGGGCGCCGTGATGTGCGTCCGGGACGGCAGGCCCGGGGTCGCCCGGCTGCGGCTGCTGCTGGTGGAGCCGGACGCCCGGGGGCACGGGATAGGCCGTCAACTGGTCGATGCCTGTGTGGAGTTCGCCCGCGGGGCCGGGTACGGGGAGATGGTGCTGTGGACCAACTCCGTCCTCGGCGCGGCCCGCAGCATCTATCAGCGAGCCGGGTTCGAGCTGGTCAGCGAGGCTGCGCATCACAGCTTCGGGCAGGACCTGGTCGGCCAGGACTGGCGGCTGGCCCTGTGATGCGGCGGATATCGCGGGCAGGGATGAAAGGACGGACGACGACGGCGTGACCTGACGAGGAGGAACCCAGGCATGGTCAGCACGGGCAACGCACACGGCACCGCCCCCGCGATGCGCTTCGCTTTCTCCACCCTCGGGGTGCCCGGCATGCCGGTGGCCGACGTACTGCGGCTGGCCACCGATACCGGGTATCAGGGCGTGGAGCTGCGGGCCCATCCGGAGGAACCGGTGCATCCGCTGATCGGGACACGGGAACGGGCCGCGGTGCGCGAGCAGTTCGCGGCCGCCGGGGTCGAGATCCTGGCCGTCGCCGGGTACGCGCAGGTCGCGGCGGCCCGGGAGGCGGCGGGCGAGGAGGAGCTGGCGCAGGAGCTGAGCGAGCTGGTGTGGCTCGCCGCCGATCTGGGTGCCCCGTATGTGCGGGTCTTCCCCGGCGGCGGGGAGCGTCCGGCGGCCGAGGCGGACGCGGATGCCGCCCGGCGGCTCGCCGCGGTGGCGCCGCTCGCGGCCGAACGGGGCGTCCGGGTGCTGCTGGAGACCCATGACTCGCACCGTACGGGCGCGGCCGCCGCCCGCGTGCTGGGCCCCGTGGGCCATCGTCAGATCGGGGCGCTCTGGGATGTGCTGCACAGCTGGCTCGGCGGTGAGGAGCCGGCCGACACCCATGCCGCGCTCGCCCCGCACCTGGGCTACGTACAGGTCAAGGACGTCGCCTCGGCCGAGGACCGCACCCCTGTCCCGCTCGGCGCAGGCGCCGTCCCGCTGGCGGCCGCCCTGAAGACCCTGAACCAGCAGCCCGCGGACGCCCACGGCCCCGTGCCGGCCCCCGAAGGCACCTATGACCAGGGCACCGGCGGCTGGCTCTGCTGGGAGTACGAGAAACGCTGGCACCCCGAGGCGGCCGACCTCCCCGCCCTCCTCCCCGCGGGCCGCGCGTATCTCCAGCGGCTCCTCAAGGGAGGCGATGGCGGCTGAGCCGGGCGGGGCGCGCGCCCCCATCACACACCCCCGCCCACCCCGCAATACCTGGGCGCCACCACGGTTCACGTCATTGACCGACAATAGTTTTCCGGCTATCCGTGTCTCCTTGGAAGTTTCCTTCAATGAGCCGAGGAAGCCCTCCGGAAGGAGCGCAGATGCACTCCAGACGTACCGTCCTGACCACCGCGGCCGCTGCGGCCGCCGCTGCCGCGGGTGCGGGGGCCGGGCCCGCGCAGGGTACGGCACCCGCCATCGGACACCGGCCCGCCGCCCCCGCCCCGTCCGCCGCCGCCCGGGCCCGGCTGCGCCGCCTCATCTCCCGTATGACGCCGGAGGAAAAGGTCGGCCAGCTGTTCGTCATGCGGGTCTTCGGACACTCCGCCACCGACCCCGACCCGGCCGATGCCGCCGCGAACCAGAAGGAGATCGGCGTCGCCAACGCCGCCGAGCTGATCGCCAAGTACCACGTCGGCGGCATCATCTACTTCGGCTGGGCGCACAACACCCGTGAACCGCACCAGATCGCCGACCTCTCCAACGGCATCCAGAAGGCCGCCGCCGCGCAGCGCCTCCCCGTCCCGGTGCTGATCTCCACCGACCAGGAACACGGCATAGTGGCCCGCGTCGGTGCCCCCGCGACGCTCTTCCCCGGGGCGATGGCGCTCGGCGCGGGCGGCTCCCGCGAGGATGCCCGTACGGCGGCGCGGATCGCCGGCGAGGAGCTGTTCGCCATGGGCATCCGGCAGGACTACGCGCCGGACGCCGATGTCAATGTCAACCCCGCCAACCCGGTCATCGGCGTGCGCTCCTTCGGCGCGGACCCGCAGGCCGTGGCCCGTATGGTCACCGCCGAGGTGAAGGGCTATCAGGGCGCCGGGATCGCCGCCTGCGCCAAGCACTTCCCCGGGCACGGCGACACCGACACGGACAGCCATGTCGGGCTGCCGTACATCCACCACAGCGCCGAGGAGTGGGAGCGGCTGGACGCGCCGCCGTTCCGGGCCGCGATCGCCGCCGGTATCGATTCGATCATGACGGCGCATATCGTCGTGCCCGCCTTCGACCCCAGCGAGGACCCGGCGACCCTCTCCCGCCCCATCCTCACCGGCATCCTGCGCGAACGGCTCGGCTACGACGGTGTGGTGGTGACCGACTCCCTCGGGATGGAGGGCGTACGGGTGAAGTACGGCGACGCCCGGGTGCCGGTGCTCGCCCTCAAGGCCGGTGTCGACCAGCTGCTGAACCCTCCGGACCTGGCCCTCGCGCACGGTGCCGTCCTCAAGGCGCTCAAGGAGGGCGAGCTGACCGAGCGGGATCTCGACGCGAAGCTGCTGCGCATTCTGCTGCTCAAGGAACGGCGCGGGCTCTTCAGGGACCCGTACACCACCCACCGGGCCGTGGACCGGGCCGTCGGCACCCGCGCGCACCTCGCCACCGCCGACCGGATCGCGGACCGCACCACCACGCTGCTGCGCAACGACACCGGCATCCTTCCGCTGTCCCGGCGCCGGGAGCGCCGGGTGCTGGTGGCGGGCGTCGACGCGGCCGCGCCATCCGGGACCGGCGGTCCGCCCACCACGGTGCTGGCGCGGGCCCTGACCGAGCTGGGCTTCACGGCCACCGCCCTCTCCACGGGGATGACGCCGACCCAGCAGCGGATCGACGAGGCGGTGGCGGCGCTCGGCGAGCGGGACGCGGTGGTGGTGGCCACCTACAACGTGACGGCGGGCTCGGCCCAGCGGAAGCTGGTCGACGCGCTCCTCGCCACGGGCAAGCCGGTGGTCCAGCTGGCGGTGCGCAACCCTTATGACATCGCCCAGTTGGGCGGCGTGCGGGCGGCGCTGGCCAGCTACTCCTGGACCGATGTGGAGCTGCGGGCGGCGGCCCGGGTGATCGCCGGCCAGCGGGATCCGGCGGGCCGGCTGCCCGTCCCGATAATGCGCGCCGACGCCCCGACCCACGCGCTCTACCAGATCGGCCACGGGCTGACGTACTGAGCCGGGCACGGACGCGCAGACGGACGCGGGGAGGGAGGCGTGCACGGACGCGGACACGGACGCGCGGACGCGCGGACGGACGCGGACACGCACACGGACACGGCGCGCTCCCCCTGTCCCCGGGGAGCGCGCCGTTCCGGTCTGTCCGGGCTGTCACCTCACCGCGGCCGCCGGGCGCTGCGGCCCGGCGGTCGCGGACGGGCTCAGGGCCGCAGCAGCGGCATCCGCCGGAGCTCCTGCTTGTCCAGCTTCTTGTTGTCCGGGGCCAGCGGGGTGGGCTTGCCGGCCGGGGCCGGGACACCGGCCCAGTCGAGAAGCTCGGCGGTGGCCTTGGTGCGGTCGGCCTCCTTCAGCTTCGCGATGTTCGAGCCGTGGTTGCCGCCGGGCACGGTGAAGACATAGGAGTCCCGGGCGCCCTTGCCGACCCGGAAGTGCTCCGAACTCCACGGGTCGTACTCGCCGTTGACGAACATCATGCGCTGCGCGTGGTGGCGCACCCAGCGGTCGACGTCGGGCATCGCGCGCCGGTCGAAGCGCATCGGGATGTCCTTCGGCACGAACGACCGGGAGTTGTTGATGCCGGGGTACTTCAGCAGACCGGCCAGCTGCGGGTAGCCGTAGCCGGGCTCGCCGAGCTGGGTGCCCGCCTGGTAGTAGTACGGCGTGTACGGCTCCATGCCCTGGTCGGTGTAGCTGTCGAAGCCGCCGACCTTGTCCATCCACTTCCACAGCTCGTCGGTGGAGACGGTCGGCGCGGGCACCTCGGCGCAGGCGGTCTCGGCCGGCTGGTACTGCCAGAACCCGAACACCAGGTCCGTGACCATGACTTCATAGGCCCGGTCGGCGTTACCGACCTTGGTGAAGGTCTGCTTCTCCTTGTCGGCCCAGTCCTGGAAGCGCTTGACCATCTCCCCGCGGCGCACCAGGGCCTCCCGCTCGATGGCGGTGAGGGCGGTGCGGCACTTCGCGGTCCCGACGGTCCGGAAGAACCTGTCGTACGCCGAGTCCTCGTCGTTGCGTACGTCGTTGGGCGCGACATAGGCGACGGTGCCGTTCATGTCGTGCGGGAAGAAGCGGCGGTAGTACGTGGCGGTCATGCCGCCCTTGCTGCCGCCGGTGTCGATCCAGTTCTTGCCGTAGATGCGGTGCAGCGCCTGGAAGATGCGGTGCTGGTCATTGGCGGCCTGCCGGATGTCCAGCTTCTTCCAGTCGGTGGGCGTGGGCCGCGACGGGGTGAAGTACCGGTACTCCATCGAGACTTGGTTGCCGTCGATGATCTTGGTGGGTTCACTGCGGGACGGTGTGGTGCTCACGTTGTACCCGGAGGTGAAGAACACCGTCGGCCGGTCCACCGACTTGTGCAGCAGGGTCAGCCGCTGCTGGAAGGTCCCCTTCGAGGGGTGCCTGTGGTCAACCGGCTGGGTGTAATTCAAAACGAAGTAGCGGTAGCCGTCGACCGGCTTTTCCTCGATGAGGCTCATCCCCGGAATCGCCAGGATCCGGTCCTTGATGTCCTCGGTCCGCGGCCCGGCGGCGGTCGCCGCCCCGGCCGGCGTGCTGCCGGCTCCCGCCGTGCCTATGAGCACCGCGAGCGACAGCAGCCATCTGGTGGCCTTGCGCATGCACCCTCCCCTTGGGATAGCAAAGGTCGGGCTGAACCTATCGGCGCGGCGGGGGTGCCACCAGCCCTTGGCGCCGTTCGGTGGATCAGCCGTCCGCGTCGGGCTGCCGCGCACCGGCACCCGAACGGCCCAGGGGACAGGCCGTCAGGCCGCCCGACCTCCCCCGGCGTCAGGCCGTCCGCCTCCCCCGGCGTCAGACCGCCCGGCCCCCCGGCCTCAGGCCGTCCGCCCTCCCCGGTCTCAGGCCGCCAGTTCCTCCTCCTCGCCCGTGAAGGTGCGCCACAGCTCCGCATAGCGGCCGTCGTGGGCGAGGAGCTGGGCATGGCTGCCGTCCTCGACTATGCGGCCCTGGTCGAGCACCACGACCCGGTCCGCGCGGGCCGCGGTGGTCAGCCGGTGGGCGACGACGAGGGTGGTGCGGCGGCCGACGAGCCGGTCGGTGGCCTGGTTGACGACCGCTTCGGTGGCCAGGTCCAGGGACGCGGTGGCCTCGTCGAGCAACAGCACATCCGGGTCGACGAGTTCGGCGCGGGCCAGCGCCAGCAGCTGCCGCTGGCCGGCCGAGAGGTTGCGGCCGCGCTCGGCGACCTCGTGGAGGTAGCCGCCGTCCAGGGTGGCGATCATCGGGTGGGCGCCGACGGCCCGCGCGGCGGCCTCCACCTCGGCGTCGGTGGCGTCCGGGCGGCCGTAGGCGATGGCGTCCCGGACCGTCCCGGCGAAGAGGTAGGACTCCTGGGGGACGACGCCGAGGCGGCGGCGGTAGCCGGTCAGGTCCAGTTCGCGCAGATCGGTGCCGTCGACCCGGACCGCGCCCGAGGACGGGTCGTAGTACCGCGCGACCAGCTTGACCAGGGTGGACTTGCCCGCGCCGGTCTCGCCGACGAAGGCGACGGTCTGGCCGGCCGGGATGGTCAGCGCGACACCGGCCAGCGCCGGCTCCTCCCCCTGGCCGCCGTAGTGGAAGTGCACATCGTCGAAGGTGATGGCGCCGCGCAGGGCGGGCACCGCGCGGGGCCGCTCGACGGCCGGGGTGGTCGTCGGCTCGCGCAGCAGCTCCTGGATCCGGCCGAGCGAGACGGACGCCTGCTGGTAGCCGTCGAAGACCTGGGAGAGCTGCTGGACCGGGGCGAAGAACAGATCGATGTAGAGCAGGTAGGCGACCAGCGCACCGGCGGTGAGGGTTCCGGAGCCGACCCGGCCGGCGCCGACGATCAGCACCAGGGCCGCCGCCACGGACGACAGCAGCTGGACGAACGGGAAGTAGACGGATATCAGGAACTGGCCGCGGACCCGGGCCCGGCGGTAGTCGTCGCTGCGGGCGGCGAACCGCTCCGCGCCCTGCCCCTCGCGCCGGAACGCCTGCACGATCCGCAGTCCGGCCACGCTCTCCTGGAGGTCGCCGTTGACGACGCTGATCCGCTCGCGCGCCAGCTCGTACGCCCGCACGCTCTGCTTGCGGAAGAAGTACGTGCCGATGATCAGCGGCGGGAGGGTGGCGAAGACGACCAGGGCCAGCTGGAGGTCGATGGCCAGCAGGGCGACGAGTATGCCGAAGAAGGTCAGCATCGAGACCAGGGCGGTGACCAGGCCGGTCTGCAGGAACGTGGACAGCGCGTCCACGTCCGTGGTCATCCTCGTCATGATCTTGCCGGTCAGCTCGCGCTCGTAGTAGTCGAGCCCGAGGCGCTGCAGCTGCGCGAAGATCTTGAGCCGGAGGGAGTAGAGGATCCGTTCGCCGATGCGTCCGGTCATGCGGTTGCCGCCGATCTGCGCGGCCCACTGGGCCAGGACCACGACCAGGGCGATGACAGCGGCCGTCCAGACACCGATCAGCGCGCCACGGCGGACGCCCTCGTCGATGCCCTGCCGGATCAGCACCGGCAGCAGCAGCCCGGCGAGGGCGTCCACGGTGACCAGAGCCAGCGCGAAGGCCAGCGGCCCGCCGAAGCCGTGCAGAAGGCGGCGCAGGCCGTAGGAGCCCTCGGGGCGCACGGCCCGGTCCTCGTCGACGTCCGGGGTGTCCGTGGCGGGCGGCAGCGCGGCGACCTGGGCGAGGAGTTCGGGTGTCGCGGGCAGTCCGGCCATCGCGGCGCCGATGCCGGGCCCGGCCGCGGCTGCCGCACGGGCCGCCATCCCGGCCCCGCCCGCCTCGGCCTCCTGCTCCCGGCGGACCCACAGTTCGGGGGTGATCGTGCCGTCCGCCCCGGGACGGCCCGCCGCACCGGACCGGACCCCGTCGGGCCCGTCGGTGTCCGCTGCCGGGTCCCGTTCCCGCAGTCCACCGTCGGCGAACTCACCGTCGAAGGCACCCGCCAGCTCCCCGGCCGGGTCCCGCTCGACGCCGCCCAGCTCCTCCGGGTCGGTCAGCAGCCTGCGGTAGAGCGGACAGCGGTCCTCCAGCTCCTCCTGGGTGCCGAGGTCGACCAGCCGCCCGCCGTCGAGGACGGCGATCCGGTCGGCGAGCGCCAGGGTGGAGGCGCGGTGGGCGATGAGCAGGGTCGTACGGCCCGCCATGACGCCGCGCAGCGCCTCGTGGATCTCGTGCTCGACCCGGGCGTCGACCGCCGAGGTCGCATCGTCCAGGACCAGCAGCCGGGGGTCGGTGAGGATGGCGCGAGCCAGGGCGACGCGCTGGCGCTGGCCGCCGGACAGGGTCAGCCCCTGCTCGCCGACCTTGGTGTCATAGCCCTCGGGAAGCTCGGAAATGAAGCCGTCGGCCTGGGCGGCGCGGGCCGCGGCGCGCACCTGCGCGTCGGTGGCGTCCGGGTGGCCATAGGCGATGTTGTCGCGGACGGAGTCGGAGAACAGGAAGCTGCTCTCCGGGACCAGGCCGATGGCGGCCCGCAACGACTCCAGGGTCAGGTCGCGCACATCGTGGCCGCCCACCAGGACCCGGCCCGCGGAGACGTCGTAGAAGCGCGGCAGCAGCAGCGAGACCGTGGACTTGCCGCTGCCGGACGTGCCGACCACGGCGACGGTCTCACCGGCCTCGATGCGCAGCGAGAAGTCCTCCAGGACGGGACGGACGGGCCGTGCGGCCGGGCCGGATCCCGCGCCGTTCCCCGCGCCCGCACCGTCACCCGCGCCCGCCCCGGCATCCTCGCCGTCGCCCTCGCCCTCGCCCTCGTGCAGCGGCGCGTACCCGAACGTCACCCCGTCGAACTCGACGGTCGCCGGGGCGTCGGCGGGCAGTTCATGGGCGTCCGGCCGCTCGGCGATCGACGGCTCGGTGTCGATCAGCTCGTAGACCCGCTCCACACCGGCCCGTGCCTGCTGGCCGACGGTCAGCATCATCGCCAGCATCCGGACCGGGCCGACCAGCTGCGCCAGGTAGGTGGAGAAGGCGACGAAGGTGCCCAGGGTGACCTGCCCCTGCGTGGCCATCCAGCCGCCGAGGGCCAGCATCGCGACCTGGCCGAGCGCGGGGACGGCCTGCAGGGCGGGGGTGTAACGGGCGTTGAGCCGGACCGTGCGCAGCCGCCCGGCGAACAGCCGGCGGCTGACCTCGCGCAGCTTCCCGGTCTCCTGGTCCTCCTGCCCGAAGCCCTTGACCACCCGGACACCGGTGACCGCGCCGTCCACCACACCGGCCACCGCGGCCGCCTGCCCCTGGGCGTACCAGGTCGCGGGAAAGAGGCGGGCGCGGCTGCGCTTGGCGATGAACCACAGGGCGGGGGCGACAGCCAGCGCGACGACGGTGAGCAGCGGCGACAGCACCGCCATCACGGCCAGCGAGACCGCGAACAGCAGCACGTTCCCGATCATCATCGGGAGCATGAACAGCAGGCTCTGGATCAGCTGGAGGTCGCTGGTGGCGCGGCCGACCACCTGGCCGGTGCTCAGCTCGTCCTGCCGCCGCCCGTCGAGCCGGGCGATCGAGCCGAACATCCGGGTCCGCAGATCGTGCTGGACGTCCAGGGCGAGCCGGCCGCCGTAGAAGCGGCGGACGTAGGTGAGGACGTAGACCACGACCGCGGCCACGACCAGCAGGGCGGCCCAGGGGCCGATGGAGCGCTCGTGCCGGACGATCACATCGTCGATGATCAGCTTCGGTACCAGCGGGACCAGGGCCAATACGGCCATCCCGACGAGCGAGGAGCCGAGCGCGAGCAGCACGTCTTTCCGGTACTGCCAGCAGTCGCGGGTCAGCCGCCGCGCCCAGCCCGCTCGTTCCGTGTCCGTCCCCGCCACCCGGTGCCTCCCGCCCGTCGACATTGCCGACAGGACCCTGTCGACACTGTTCGAGATCACCAACACCGCGCGGAGCGGATTTCATCCCGCTGTCACAAACTTCTCCGCGAGCACCGCCGCCCGGCACGTGCGAGCACCGCCGCCCGGCATGTGCCGGCACCGCCGCCCGGCACAGCGGACGGCCCCGTTCCGGGTCCTCCGGTACGGGGCCGTCGCTCAGCCGTCCTCAGGGGCCGTGGCGGGCTACTTCCCCCGCTCCGCCGTCAGGTCCTTCGCCCGCTCCACCGTGAGCTCCGAGATCCCCGGATGCGGCTTGGGCTTGCCGTCGGCCAACGGCGACGTGTCGCCGGTCACCGTGACCCGTACGTACCGGGCCGGGGTGCGGCCCGCGTATCCGGTCCCCGTCCAGTGCTTCCCGTCCCGGGAGACCTGGACGTTGAAGGACTTGGGCCGGGTCCCGTTCCAGTGCGGGGTGATCTGGCCGACGGAGGTGGTCCGGCCGAGGTCGACGGTGAGAGTGCCGGTGGCGGCGTCGGGCACCCAGGCCGTGGTGGCGTTGCCGTCCACCGCGGCGCCCGCGTAGAGACCGGGCTCCTCCGAGGTCGCGGTGGCCGTGGTGCAGCGGGCCGCGTTCGAGGTCGCCGCCAGATCCGGGCGGCGGGTCTTGAGGACCGCGGGCACGCCCCGGCTGACGATCTTCTCGCCCTCCGGCGACTCGATCCGCATCGGCGCACCGGCGGTCAGCCGCACGGTGGTCTGGTGCGCGCCGATCGCGACGTCGTAGGTCCGTCCCTGCCAGTGCAGACCGCGCAGGGTGACGCCGTCGGAGAGCTGCGGCGGCAGCATCGGGTCGAGCCGGACCCGGTCCTCGCGCAGCCGCAGCCCCGTCAGCCCGTGGGTGAAGGTCTGCAGGAAGCCGCCCTTACCGGTGAGGAAGTCCTGGGCGGGCTTACCGGCGTGCGGGTCGTCGGCCCCGGCCTTGTCGCCGCGCGCCTCGGAGAACTCGTTGAACGGGCCGCGGACGAACGGCTTGATGGACCGCAGCAGATAGGTGTACGTGGAGCAGCCGGCCTCGCCGATGCCGGCCGCGTCGATGGCGTGCACCGAGTCCGTCATGGCCGGGCCGTCCGGGTCGGTGTGCCCGGCGTAGAAGTCCAGCGTGCGGGCGGCCTGTGTCTGGGACATCGGCCATTCCAGCGGGTACATCAGCAGCACGGTGTCGGCCTGCTTGATGGTGGTGCCCTTGTACCCGGCGTACTGCTCGAAGATCTTCTTCTTGCTGTCGTAGGGGATGCGCAGCTTGTCGGCGATGGTCTTCCAGGAGGCCGGTGCCTTTTCGCCGAGGATCGTGGCGACCCGGGCGGCGTGCCGCAGCGCGGTGGCGGCCCCGGCGTTGGTGAACACCGCGTCGTTGACGCCGTTGCTGTACTCGTCGGGCCCGGCGACGTTCTTGACGGAGTAGCTGCCGTCGGTGTTACGGGTGGCCCGTGAGGCCCAGAATTCGGCGATGCCCTTGAGGACCGGCCAGCCGCGGGACTTCAGCCAGGCGGTGTCCTTGGTGGCGAGGTAGTACTGCCAGGTGGCCAGGGAGATATCGCCCATGAGGTGGTTCTGGGTCTTGCAGTGCGGCGGGTCCCAGCTGTGGCACTCCGTCCACAGATCGCCCTTGCTGCCGCTGGTCCAGGAGTAGAACAGCCCGTCGTAGCCGAGCTTCCGGGCGTTGGCGGCGGCCCCGGCGCGGGTCTTGTAGCGGTAGTCGACGATCGACCTGGCGAGTGCGGGGTGGGCGGCGAGCAGGCCCGGGTACATCCAGGTCTCGGCGTCCCAGAAGATCTCACCGGCGTAGTTGTCGCTGGTCAGGCCGGTGGGGCCGATGCTGTTGCGATTGCCGGCGCGGGTGTTGGCCAGCAGTCCGTACTGCGCCGAGCGGACCCATGCCTGCAGATCGCGGCGGCCCTTGACCTCGATGTCGCTGCGCCACAGCCGCTGCCAGGCGGCGCTGTGCCGGGCGAACAGGGCGTCCCAGCCGCGGTCGGCGGCCCGGCGCGAGGCGGCGTCGGCGTCGGCGCGCGGGGAGCGGGAGGTGAGTGCGGTGTCCACGCCGACGTACTTGGTGAGTTCGTACGAGCGGCCGCTGCGGACCGGGAAGGACACCCGCTGCCGGTTGCTCAGCTTGTCCTGGCGGGCCGCCGGGCCGGGCGGGTTGGCGCGTACGCCGGGCCCGGCGCGCAGGGTGGAGGCCACCGCGCCCTCGGTCTTCGTCCCGTCCGTGCGGAAACCGACGTCCATGGTGCGGCCGGTTCCGGCGGCTCCGGCCTCCTTGCCACCCGCTTCCTTGCCGCCGCTCTCCTTACCTGCGCTCTCCTTACCTGCGCTCTCCTTGCCGCCGGTTTCCTTGCCGCCACCACCGGCTTCCTTGCCGCCGGTCTGCCGGCCCCCGGTGGTGGCCCCGTCCCCGGACGGCGTCATACGGCGGGCGCCACGGCCGTCGAGGCTGTCGGTGACCGTGGCCGCGCCGCTCCAGTGGGGCGTCATCCGCAGGCGTACGGCTCCGGTGTGCGCGTCGGTGCGGTCGGCGAGCACGTCGTAGACCAGATCGGTGGCGCGGCCGTCGGCGGCGGTCCAGGTCAGCGACGTACGGACGAATCCGCAGCGCAGGGAGAGCGTCTGGCGGTAGTTCGAGATCCGGCCGGGCTCGGTGGCCGAGGTGAAGGTGTCGGGGTGCGCGCCGCCGGTGGCGACATCGAGGGTGGTCCAGGTGGGGATCGCGGCGATCGCCTGCCGGCCCTTGAGGTCCTTGGGCCCCTTGGCGTAGAGCCCGGAGACGAAGGAGCCGTCGTATTCGGGGGTCTTCAGCGGCCAGCCGGTCGTGCCGCCGGGTGCCGCATAGCCGGTGCCGTTGGGGGGCACCCGCTGTCCGAGGTATCCGTTGCCGACGTAGGCGTGGTGGCTGTCCTTGGGGTCGATCTTGGTGGAGGTGGCGGTCCAGCCGTCGCCCTTCAGGCAGGGCCCCTGCGCGGCCTCGGCCGGTTCCGGCGCCGGGACGGGCGCCGAGGCGGAGGCCGAGACGGGTGCGAGCACCGCGATCAGAGCGGTGGCGAGAAGGGGGGCGACCAGCTTGCGGGAGCGCGGTGCCACGGGGCGGGGAGCGCGTTCCCCGGGGGGCTGCGGCGGCCGGTCCACGGGGTGCTGTGGCGAAGGGTGCATGATTCTCCGTCATTCGTGCGCGGTCCGTGCCACGTCACGCAGCACGGACTCACCATGAACATCATCAGGCCCCCGCCTGCCCTGCACCCTAGGACGGTTCCCCCGTCCGGGTCACGGGATCTGCGGCGCCGAATGACGGCCCGTTGCCTCCGGCACACCAAAACGGTTCGTACCGGCGCACCCCGATTGACCAATAGACCCGATTGGCCAAGAGAGCCGTTGTAGGGCACACTTTTAGACTGACCAGTCAGATCAAAAGGGGAGGGGTGTCGGTGAACACCACCCGCCAGGGGGCGGCGGTCAACGCCAGCGGAATCGGAGTGGAGGGCCCACGCGGATGGGCCTTCAGAGGTGTCGCCATCACCGCGGAACCGGGCACGCTGATCGCGCTCCAGGGCCCCTCCGGCTCCGGCCGCACCTGTCTGCTGCTGGCCCTCACCGGCCGGATGCGGATCACGGAGGGGGAGGCGACGGTCGCCGGGCTCCCGCTGCCCAAGCGGATGGGGAGCGTCCGCAGCCGTACCGCCCTCGCCCATGTCCCGGGCGTCGCCGATCTCGAACCCGCCCTCACGGTCGGCGAACACCTCAAGGAGCAGGCCCTGCTGGGCCACCGCATCCAGGGCTCGCTGAGCGCCTCGCTCCCCTGGGGCAAGCGCCACAAGGAGGCCACCCGGGCCCGCGTCGACGCCGCCCTCGCGGCCGCCCGGCTCGACCCCGACACCCTCCCCAAGGGCCTGCGGACGACCGTGCGCGACCTGGAGCGGATCGAGGCGCTGCGGCTCTCCGTCGCGCTCGGGCTGATGCACGGCCCGCAGCTGCTGGCCGTCGACGATGTGGACCTCAAGCTCGCCGACGCCGAGCGCACCGAGGCCTGGCAGCTGCTGCGGGACCTCGCGCGCGAGGGCCTCACCGTCGTGGCCGCCGGCGACGGCGCACCGGAGGACGCGCTGATCGTCAGCACGGCGCGGACGGCCACCGAGGCCGCGGACGCCAAGACCGACGCCGCCCCGCAGACGGACGCCGAATCCGCCACCCCGCAGACGGACGCCGAATCCGCCACCCCGCAGACGGACGCCGAATCCACCGAGCCCGCCCCGACCCCGGCACCCGCCCAGGACGACGACACCCCCAAGGAGGACACAGCGCATGCGTTCGCCAAGACTGGCCGCGCTTGAGCTCAGGCGGTTCAGCAGGGGCAAGCTGCCCCGGCTGGGCCTGGTGGCCCTGACGCTGATCCCCCTGCTCTACGGAGCCCTGTACCTGTGCTCGTTCTGGGACCCGTACAGCCGTCTGGACAAGATCCCGGTGGCCCTCGTCAATGACGACCGGCCCACCACCGCCGGCGGCAAGACGATCCACGCGGGCGACGACCTGGCGGAGAAGGTCAAGGACAGCAAGACCTTCGACTGGGAGGAGGTCAGCTCCGCGGACGCCGCCAAGGGCGTCGAGAACGGCACGTACTACCTCTCGCTGACCGTCCCGGAGAACTTCAGCAAGCGGATCGCCTCCAGCAACGGGAAGACCCCGCAGACCGGCGCGCTCCAGGTCCGGACGAACGACGCCAACAACTACGTCGTCGGCTCGATCTCCAAGACGGTGTTCTCCGAGATCCGCGCCAAGACCTCGGCGACCTCGTCGCGGGCCATGCTCGACAAGATCTTCGTCTCGTTCTCCGATCTGCACGACAAGACGGCCGAGGCGGCGGACGGCGCCGGGAAGCTCGATGACGGTCTGGGCACCGCCAAGGACAAGACCGGCGAACTGGCCAACGGCCTCGGCAAGTTGAACAAGGGCGCGGACCGGATCAGCAAGGGCACGGCGGAGGCCGCCACCAAGGCCAGGCAGCTGAGCCTGGGCGCGCGCAAGGTCTCGGACGGTACCCAGCAGCTCGCCGACAAGGTCCACGGCATCGCCAGGAAGGACCTCCCCTACCTCCGGGAGCACGGCCGGGAGATCGGGCAGTGGGCGCAGGTCGTCGCCGACCTCAGCCAGCGGCTCGACGACGACCTCGGCAGGCTGCCGGACGAATCCGCCAAGGCCGCCTCCCGCGCCCGGGAGAACGCCGACAACGCTGCCGAGCTCTACCGGGACCGCTGTAACGGACTCGTCGACGCCGACCCGGACTGCCCCAAGCTGAAGGCGATCGCGGACGGCAGCGAGCTCGCCGCCGACGCGGCGGAGAAGGTCAACGACACCGTCGCCCACACGGACTTCGGGCAGCTGCGGAGCAAGGTGCGGGAGCTGCACCACGGTGCCGCGATGGTCGCCGAGCAGGCACCGGGCATCGCTAACCGGGCGGACAAGGCGATCGGCCAGATCAACCAGCTCAACGCGGGTGCCCACAAGGTCTCCCAGGGCGCCGGGCTGTTCGCCGACGGCATCGGCACGCTCGCCGACGGCGCGGGCAAGCTGCACAACGGTCTGACGGTCGCCAAGGACGGCGCCGACAAGATCACCGGCGGTCTCTTCAAGCTCAAGGACGGCAGCAACCAGCTGGCCGACGGGCTGCACACCGGGGTGTCCCAGATCCCCGACTACAACAAGCAGGACCGTGACACCCGCACCGAGGTGATGGCCGACCCGGTCGAGCTGGCCGCCAAGTCGATGCACAAGGCGCCCAACTACGGCACCGGTCTGGCGCCGTACTTCATCCCGCTCTCCCTCTGGGTCGGCGCGATGGTCGCCTTCATGCTGCTCCAGCCGCTGGGCAAGCGCGCCCTGGCCGCGGGCGCCCCGGGCTGGCGGATCGCCCTCGGCTCCTGGTTGCCGGCCTACGCCATCGGCGTCGTCCAGGTGCTGGCGCTGATGGCCGTGCTCCACTGGGGCCTCGGTCTGGAGATGGCCCGTACGGCCGGCACCGTCGGGTTCCTGCTGCTGTCCACGGCCTGCTTCACCGCCATCATCCAGCTGCTGGGCGCGTTCTTCGGCCCGGCCGGACGGGTGCTGACCCTGGTCGTGCTGATGCTCCAGCTGACCTCGGCGGGCGGCACCTACCCGGTGCAGACCAGCCCCGGTTTCTTCGCCGCCATCCACCCCTTCCTGCCGATGAGTTACGTGGTCGACGGCCTGCGCCGGCTGATCACCGGCGGTGACCTCGCCATCGTGCAGCAGGGCTGTGTGGTCCTGGCGGTCTTCACCGTCGGCGCGCTGGCCCTCACCGCCCTCGCGGCGCGCAGCCGGCAGGTCGTACGGATGAAGGACCTGCACCCGGAACTGAGCCTGTGACCGTGCTCCCGGGGCCCCGGGGCGGTGCCGTCGACGGCACCGCCCCGGGGGCTTCCCCCGCCCCCCGCCGCACCTCGACGCGCCGCCGGCTCTTCGACGCCGCCGTCACCCTCATCGCGGAACAGGGCTTCTCCGCCACCACCGTGGACGAGATCGCCGACCGCGCCGGTGTCGCCAAGGGCACCGTCTACTACAACTTCGCGAGCAAGAACGTCCTCTACGAGGAGCTGCTGCGGGACGGCATCGATCTGCTCGCCGACTCCCTGCGCCGGGCCGCCGACGCCACCGCGGCCCGCGGCGGCACCCGGGTCGACGCCCTGGACGCGATGATCCGGGCCGGCCTGGACTTCATCGCCTGCTCCCCCGCCCTCATCCAGCTCTACGTCGCCGAACTCTGGCGCACCAACCGCACCTGGCGCGCCACCCTCACCTCCGTACGCGGCCGCGCCCAGGCCGTCGTGGAAGACGTCCTCCGGGACGCCGTACGGACCGGCGAACTCTCCGCCGAACTGGACATCCCCCTCACCGCCTCCGCCCTCCTCGGCATGGTCCTGGTGGCCGCCCTCGACTGGCAGTCCTTCCAGCCCGACCGCTCCGTCGAGGACGTCCACGCGGCGCTGTCACGGCTGCTCCAGGGGCGGGTGGGGGCCGGCAGGAGTTAGCGCTGACCAGTGAACCGGCCCCCGGCCAGGGCTCGATGACCGGGGCGCCGGCGCTGGTGACCGGGCGGCCCCCGTCCGGCCGTAGCCGCCTCAGCCAGGCACCTCCATCCGCTGCGTCCCGACGACGGACAGCAGCCGCAGTGCCTCTTCCGACGGGGAGCCGGGGGCCGCGGTGTAAATGACGACTCGCTGGTCCCGGTCCGCGATGTCCAGGACGTCGCAGTTGACGGAGACGGGGCCGACGAGGGCGTGGGCGAAGGTCTTGCAGAGAGTGGGCCGGGCGGCCACGTCGTGGGCGGCCCAGAGCCGGGCGAACTCGTCGCTGCCGGACAGGAGTTCGCTGACCAGGCCGGTCACCTCCGGGTCGTCGGGGTAGCGGGCCGCGGCGGCGCGCAGCTGCTGGGCCGCGGTCCGGGCGAACTCGTCCGCGTCCGAGACGCCGTACAGCCGCCGGCCGTTCCGGTGCGGGCCCAGGAAGGCGCGCCGGAGGAGGTTGCGGTCGCGGCGCGACAGGACGGAGAAGTCCTCCATCAGGGCGGCGGCCAGGTCGTTCCAGGCGATGACCTCATACGTCGCCGACACCACGATCGCCGCGGCCTCCGGCAACCGCCGCAGCAGGTCGACGATGCTCTGCCGTACCTCCCGCGACGGGCCGGGCGGCGGTCCGGGCGGGGTGCCGGCGAGGTGGTGGAGGTGGTCGCGCTCGGCGTCCGACAGGCGCAGCGCGCGGGCGAGTTGGGCCAGCACCTCACGGGAGGGGTGCGGGGCGCGGGCCTGCTCCAGGCGCGTGTAGTACTCGGTCGAGATGAACGCCAGCTGCGCCACCTCCTCGCGGCGCAGTCCCGGCGTACGGCGGCGCGGCCCGGCGGGCAGCCCCACGTCGGCGGGGGCGATGCGCTCGCGTCTGCTCCGCAGGAAGCCGGCCAGTTCTCGTCGATCCATCTCCCCAGTGTGGGCGGCGCCGGGGTGGCCATCCAGGTACTGCCGGTGCCTGGATGGGCGGGGCCGCCGGAACCAGGCTCGTCGTCATGAACCAGACACCGATCACGTCCACTACGGCCCCGGCCCCGGCCTCCACCCTCGCCCCGGCCCCGGCCCCGGGCCTGCTCGCCGGCAAGGTCGCCTTCCTCACCGGTGCCGGTCGCGGCATCGGCGCGGCCGCGGCGCGGCTCTTCGCCCGGGAGGGCGCCAGGGTGCTCCTCGCGGCCCGCACGGAGTCCCAGCTCAAGGCGGTGACCGAGGAGATCCGGGCGGCCGGTGGCACCGCGGACTACGTGGTGTGCGACCTGACCGACCCGGCGAGCGTCCGGGCCGCCGTCGACCGGTCCGTGGAGCTGTACGGCCGGCTCGACGTGGCCTTCAACAACGGCGCGACGGCCCAGCCGCCCGGCCCGATGGACCAGCTCTCGGAGGCCGACTTCGACCACGTCTGCGCCGTCAACCTCAAGGGCCCGTGGCTGGCCATGTCCGCCGAGATCGCCGCCATCCGTGCCACCGCGCAGCGCGGGGCCCTCGTCAACACCTCCAGCGTCGGCAGCCTGATGGCCAACCCCTGGCTGCCCGCGTACGGCGCGGCGAAGCGGGCGGTCAACAGCCTCACCGCTTCGGCGGCCGCCACGTACGGCCCGGAGGGCATCCGCGTCAACGCCATCGCGCCCGGCACCACGCTCACCGAGATGCTGTACGAGTGGGACGAGCGGTCCCCCGGCACCATCGACCAGCTCAACGCGCAGACCCCGCTGGGCCGCGCCGCCGATCCGGACGAGATCGCCCAGGCCGCCGCCTGGCTCCTCAGCGATCGCGCCTCCTACGTCACCGGCACGGTCCTCCGGGTCGACGGCGGGATGCGGGCCTGAGCCGGGGACGCGGACAGGGGTCCGGCCGTCTTTGCCCCCCACCGAAACTGTCTTTGCCCCCACCGAACCGGGCGCCCTGACAAGGCGCCGGGCCGCGCCATCCCCCGCGGCCCGGGGCCCGGGGCCGGGAGGAGTGGGCGCCTACTTCCCCTCCCGCCCCGCCGCGATCTGCCGCGACATGATCGTCGTCAGCTCGTAGGCGGTGTGCGACGCGGCCACGCAGGTGATCTCCGCATGGTCGTACGCCGGAGCGACCTCGACGACATCCGCCGAGACCAGGTTGCAGGAGGACAGCCCGCGCACGATCTCCAGGAGTTCCCGGGAGGTCAGGCCGCCGGCCTCGGGGGTGCCGGTGCCGGGGGCGTGCGCCGGGTCGAGCACGTCGATGTCGATGGAGATGTACAGCGGGCGGTCGCCGATGCGCTGCCGCAGCTGGTCGGCGACCTCGTCCACGCCACGCCGCATGACATCCGCCGAGGTGACGATGCCGAAGCCCATCTTCTCGTCGTCGTCGAGGTCCTTCTTGCCGTAGAGCGGGCCGCGGGTGCCGACGTGGGAGAGCGCGGAGGTGTCGAGGATGCCTTCCTCGACGGCGCGACGGAACGGGGTGCCGTGGGTGTACTCGGCGCCGAAGTAGGTGTCCCAGGTGTCCAGGTGGGCGTCGAAGTGCAGCAGCGCCACCGGGCCGTGCTTCTTGGCGACGGAGCGCAGCAGCGGCAGGGCGATGGTGTGGTCGCCGCCGAGGGTCATCATGCGGGCGCCGGAGGCCAGCAGATCGTCGGCCGCGGCCTCGACCGTCTCGACGGCCTCGTTGATGTTGAACGGGTTCGCCGCGATGTCACCGGCGTCGGCGACCTGCGCGAGCGCGAAGGGGGACGCGTCCTGGGCCGGGTTGTACGGACGCAGCAGGCGGGACGCCTCCCGGATGGCGTTGCCGCCGAAGCGCGCGCCGGGACGGTAGGAGACACCGGTGTCGAAGGGGACACCGACGACGGCCACATCGGCCCGGCCGCCGACCTCGTCGAGGCGGGGCAGACGGGCGAACGTCGCGGGCCCGGCGTAGCGCGGGACACGGGAGGAATCGACGGGGCCCACGGGCCCGTTGGAGGCGCTGGCTGCGGTGGTCATGCCAGTGAGGCTAGGGAGCGCCGGGCAGCGGGCCCATGGACATTTGCGTGCCCGGAGGCGGGACCGTTCGACATTTTGGCCAGGCGCGTCAGGGCGGTGACCACGGCATACAGCGCGTCCGCGGCACGGCGCCGCAGCTCACCCGCCATCCACCGCCCCCGGCATCCTCCGCGCCCCGTCCCCCCGGTGTCCGCGCTGCGGAACTCCCCCGCCCCGGAACACACGTACGGGCACAATGGGCGCTATGCCGATAGCCTCCGCACCCACCGCCCCCTCGCGCGCCGCACTCGTCGAGCATCTCGTACGGACCCGGATCGCCGGTGACGTCGCCACCCCCCGCGAGAACAACCTCTCCCACTACCGCAGACTCGCCAACGGCGACCGCCACTACTGGTTCGGCCTGGAATTCGGCGACCGGTGGGTGGACGAGCAGGACATCCTGGCCGTGATGGCGGAGCGCTGCGGCGTCGTCGATGATCCGCACCACCGCCAGGGCCAGGACACCATCGACCCGGAGCTGACGGTCGACGCGCTGGACCGGGCGGCCGCGGTGCTGCGCAAGGCGGCCGCCGGGCAGCAGCGGGTGCTGTTCGCGACCGGCCACCCGGGCGGGCTGCTCGATGTGCACCGGGCGACGGCCGAGGCGCTGCGCGCGGCGGGCTGCGAGATCGTCGTCATTCCGGACGGGCTGCAGGCGGACGACGGCATGGTCTTCCAGTTCGGCGACGTCGCGATGCTGGAGCGCGGCGCGACGCTCTGGCACACCCACTCCCCCGAGCCGATGGCCGCCGTCCTGGACGGCCTGGAGCGGGAGGGCCGGCCGCTGCCGGACCTGGTCATGGCCGACCACGGCTGGGCGGGCTGCGCCGGCCAGCGTGGCATCGACGCGGTGGGCTTCGCCGACTGCAACGACCCGGCCCTCTTCCTCGCCGAGTCCGAAGGCACCCTCCAGGTGACGATCCCCCTGGACGACCATGTCCTGAGCCCCCGCCACTACGACCCGCTGACCGCTTATCTGCTGGACGCGGCGGGGCTGGTCTGAGGGAACCGCGGGAAGCCCCGTCCACCGCGCCACAGAGGGCATCGCACGGGCGGGGCCGGTTCCGTTGGCCACTCTGTTCACGCTCGTGGAAGCCCGGCCTTGGGCGCGGGGTTGTCGCGGCGGGCGCGGCGGATTCCGATCAGCAACAGGGTGCACCCGACCACGAAGAGCGGCCAGGGCGTGAAGGGGAGGACCACGGCGTCGACGGCGGTCCAGCCCGCCAGCGTCCAGGCGATGAAGGCCGGCGGGGTGATGCCGCGGCGGTCCAGCCACAGCACCGTCAGGCCGATCAGGATCAGCGGTATGCCGAAGCTTGTCAGGCTCAGCCAATACGCGCTGCCCGCCGGGGTCATGTCGGTGAAGTCCTCGCTCCACAGTCCGCCGCTGAACCATGTCCCGGCATAGCGCGCGGCCTTCTCCGTCGTCAGAGCACCGACCGTGTGGCCGGTTCCGCATAACGTGATGATCCAGCCAGCCCACTTGATCATCTGAGCTCTCCCCTCCTGTCGCGAAGCCGCGCGGTGCGCCTTCATCGCGGTGGTCCCTGCATGCGCATGCGGGAGCCAGTGAACTCCGAAACCGCAGTTCCGATACTGTGGTTTCGATACTCACGTTCCGTATCATGCGGTCATGACAGTGAGAAGGCAACGGGGCGGGCGCCCCCGGGACAGTCGTGTGGATCACAACATCCTGCAGACCACGCGTGAGTTGATCGATGAAGTCGGCTACCCGGCCCTGACCGTCGACCAGGTCGCGGCGCGCGCCGGGGTGGGCAAGGCGGCCATCTACCGCCGCTACGCCTCCAAGGCCGAGATGGCGTTCGTCGCCACCATGCACGAGCAGCAGCTGCCTCCGCCGGTCAGCACCGGCTCCTTGCACGGAGACCTGCTGGCGCTGGTCCGCACGTTCCACGTCCGCATGGCCGCCCCGGCGGCCCGGCATCTGGCACCGGCCCTGATCAGCGAACTCGCCGTCAATCCCGAACTGGACGCCCGGTTCCAGGACACCTTCCTGGCCGCCGAGCAGGCCGTCTTCGCCGACATCATCGAACAGGCCGTGGCCCGCGGCGAACTGGCCGGCCCCGTCGACCCCGCGATGGCCCACCTGCTGCTGCTCGGCTCCCTGGCGTCCGCCCTGTACCTCCTCAGCCTGCCGGTCGACGACGCGATGGTCACCGACCTCGCCACCGTCGCCACCGCCGGAATCACCGCCCTGGCCGACCGGCATCACAGCGCCCCCGACGGAGCCGCCGAGCCGCACTGACAACGCCGCTCCTCCTGCGCCGGTGGCGACGCCCCGCTCTCCAACGGATCTCCCGCGGCGGGTCATTGACGTCCAGGAAACGCCCGCCTGCCGGGCGGCCGCCCTCAGGGCGGCATACTTCGAGAGTCGATATATGACCGATTCCCCGATCCGGAGCCTCAGCTCTTGACCAGGCTGCGGTCGAGCAGGGAGAGCAGGCGGTCCCAGTGGCGCTGTAGCCCGGCAGGGTCGAAGGCGTCGGTGTCGGACATGGTGAAGCCGTGGACGGTGCCGGGGTAGATCTCGGCGGTGTGGCCGGCACCCGCGGCATCCAGGGCCTGCCAGAGCTCACTGACGATCTCGGGCGACATGTCGCCTTCGGCGAGGCCGAGATGGACTTCGGCGGTGAGCTCGGGGATGAGGCGGTGCGGGCTGTCGGGCGTGTCGGTGACCACGAAGCCGGGGTGGAATCCGGCGACGGCGGCCACCTGGCCGGGGTGGGCCGCTGCGGTGCGCATCGCCCAGAGGGTGCCGATGCAGTAGCCGGTCACGGCGACCGGTCCGGCGCTGACCTCGGGCTGAGCGGTCAGGAACCTGAGATAGGCGTCGGCGTCGCGCAGGACACGTTCGGGGGTGTGTGCCTCAAGCAAGGGCATCAGCCGGCCGATGACCGCGGGCCGGACCTCTTCTCCGATGTACGCGGGAAGTTCCACCACGGGCGCCGGGCCGTGCCGGTAGTAGAAGTTGGGGACGAGCACGTAGTAGCCGTGCCCGGCCAGCTCACGCGCCATCTCCTCCAGCACGGGCCGCACACCGAAGGCGTCCGTGTACAGCAGCACTCCCGGGTGCCGCTCGCCGCCGTCGGGGAACGCGGCGAAAGCGTCGGCCCGGCCGTCCGTGGTGGGAATCTGCAGTGCCTTCGTGGGCAAAATCTTCCTTTCTCGGAATTCACTCCATAAACATTCATTGCACTAACGATCTCGACGAGCGAACGTATATCGTTAGTCTGACTAACGCAATCGCTGGGATGGGCGCCATGATCAGAGCCGAAGCCGCGGACCTGCCCGACGACGGCGCGCCCAAGACACCCGACAGACTGCGTCGCCGGGCGAGCCGCCTGCTGTCGCAGCTGACCGCGCGCTCGGACCGCCTGATCAACGAGGGACTGGCCCAGGCCGACGCCCGCAAGTGGCACTACGCCGTACTCGCCTCACTCCAGGAGTACGGCCCCGGCAGCCAAGCCGAACTGAGCAGCCGCAGCGGCATCTACCGCAGCGACATGGTCGGCGTACTCAACGAACTCACCGAACGCCACCTCGTCGAGCGCACCCCGGACCCCACCGACCGCCGCCGCAACATCATCACCCTCTCCCCCCGAGGCCGCCGCCACCTACGCCACCTCGACAACCTCCTGGACACCCTCCACGACGACCTCCTCGCCCCCCTGACCCCGGCCGAACGCACCCAGCTCGTACAGCTGCTGACCCGCTTGCTGGACCATCACACCGGGGCTGCCTGACCCCGCGCAGCGACAACGTTCCACGACACTGGGCTGTGGTGGGATGGCGAGATGAATCGTCCCGTGCTCTACCTGTTCGGTTCGGCTGCCCCGCCCGTCCAGCAGTTCACCGAAGTGGCGCGCAGCGCCCGGACAGCTGGGTATGACGTGTGTGTCGGTCTGACGCCCACGGCGGCTCGGTGGCTCGACGACGAGACGCCGCTGCTGGAAGAGCTGACGGGGTACCCAGTCCGCTCCGAGTACAAGCGACCGACGGACCCCGATGTATGGCCTCCGGCGAACGTCATCGTGTTCGCGCCGGTCACCTTCAACTCCCTCAACGCCTGGGCGCTCGGGCTGACACACCACTTCGTGGTCGGGGTGGTTGCCGAGGGCATCGGCAAAGGCATCCCCACGGTGGCGATGCCCTGCGTGAACACCGCATACACCCAGCATCCGCAGTTCGACCGGTCGGTCACAGCCCTCCGCGGCGCCGGCGTTTCGGTGCTGTACGGACCCGGAGGCTTCGAACCGAACGAGCCGGGCAAGGGGAGCCCAGAGGGATACCCATGGCAACTGGCCATGGCTGAAGCGACCCGCCTCGTCCGCCCCACGCCGTAACGCTCACCGGAGCCAGGCCGCGACGTCCGCCGTGTCCCGAAGCGGTGCGGCGGCATCCCCTCGCGAAGGGATGCCCTCGGCAACTGAGGGCGCGGATTGGGCTGCGAGCACTCCTTGGCGGCCACACGCCGGTCGGAACGACGAACTCAGCCAACGGACCTGACCATCGCCGCCAGAACCGGTGAAGCAGCTGAAGGCTGACTCTGGCCGATGTCTTCGTATCCCCAGGACTCGTAGAGGCGGTGCACCTTTCCGTTTCCGGCGAGCGGGTTGACCATGAGCGTGACGTACGGCTCGTTGCGGTCGGCAAGGAGGGCGTCATGAATACGCCGGGCGATTCCGGTGCCGCGCCAGGGGATACGAACGCCGATTTCTTTGAGGGCTACGGCGTGCCGGTCGGTGTATTCAGCCGACGGAGGGGGCGTGACGCGTTTCCACCAACGGTCGTCGGAATCAATGGTGTTGGCGTATGCGTAGCCGATGGGCTGATCCTCCTCATAGGCGAGAATCGCCTCCCAGCCCGGCTCCTGAGAATGGCGGTCAAGCCGCTCAGCGAAGGCGCTGACCGCGTAGTTCGGAAGGTGCAAGAGGTCCGCGCGGACATCGGCGTACACAGCCAGGAGGTCTTGCCGGGCCGGTTCGATCGAGTGGAACGTGCGCAGCTCGACGGTGGGCGTCATACCGATTCCTTCCAGGTGGTGTGTGCGTACTGATTCCACATGTGAGTGGTAGGGCTGTTCGGCGCCAAGGTGTGAATCCTGGTGTGAAAGCAGCGGAGCATCCGGGCGACCCGTGGGTGATGTGCAGCAGCGTCGACGGGGACCGTCATGGCGGTCGCGACGGCAGGTCCCACATCTCCCTGGCCGAGTTGAGCGCACGCCAGGCGAGTCGTGGCGATGGCCTTCGACCGTTTCATGTGCGGCCGGAGAGCTGCCAAGCACCGGTGCGCGTGCGCTTCCGCCGTCTCATAGTCGCCGAGTGCGAGGTATCCCGTGAGCGCGAGGGAATCCAACTCCGCCTGGTCGTAGAACGAGGTCATCCACATAGGCCGGTCGGCGACCGGATCGGCGCGGTCCATCGCTTCCTGGGCCTGGGCGAAGCTACGTCGAGCGGCAGTGACGTTTCCGGCGACGCCGTGAATGGCGGCCTGTCTGGCAAGACCGAGGGATGCGAACAGCGGATCGCGGCGCGTGAGGGAAAGACTTCGGGCAACGTCATTCGCGGCCATTGCTTCAACCGGGCGGCCCATATGCCGATACAGCGTCCCGGCGTGCGACCAAATGCGGAATTTGATGGCCGGATCGGCTGCCAATTCGGCGAGTGCTTGCGCCTCCCGCATATGGACTACCGCGTCTTCGTAACGCCGCCCGTCGATTGAAGCCCACATCGCCGAGGACCGGAATGCCGCCGCGCATGCGTACACGTAGGCACGCACTCGCTGACTGGCACTCCCGGAATCCTGCAAGGCCAGGGCCTCGTCGGCGAGCGCTGCCGCTTTCTGCTCGATGCCCAGCCGACCACCGTGCCGGTGATCGCTAGCGACGATCTCAGCGAAGCGTTGTTGGAGTCGGACAACGTCGCTCGTGCCGACGCGGCGGCTGGAGCCGGAAGCAGGTGCGGCCGCGGCAGCGGCCAAGGCCGTCCCGGCGGTGAGGAAGCGGCGGCGTTCCACGGGGTCCTCCGGCGGTGGTGCGGGGGCGGACGACGGGGCACGGCCCCGCGGTACGAAGCCTAAGGCGGTCGCGGGCAGCCCGGTCACTTTCTCCAGGGCGACCCGGGTCGCCGATTTCGGCCACCGCACCCGTCCCGCTTTCCAGTCACGGACCGATGAGCCGTCCAGTCCTCCGACTCTTCCGGTGAGGTCACCGACTGCCGAATTCACCGCATCGGCCAGCGAATTGGAGCTGTAGCCGTGTTCCTTCATCCACGCTTCAAGCGTCGCATTCCGCGAAGTGGTCATGTACGGAAGGTAGCGCCGCGCTCACCGAGTCGTCAGCTAAAGGGGTAGCCAAATCGCCCTAGGGGCCGTGGAGAAGAGGTCACCTGATCTCCCTAATCGCCTTGCCCTGGCGCCGCGTTAGCTGGTCATGAGCCGACTGCGAAGCTCCGATTCCTGGGTGGCCGCAGCACGTACCCCTCGGGATTCCGGGACAACGCGGCGGCTCTGCGGGCCCTCGCACTCCGGTCGTGCACAGCCCGCCTCCGCAGCGAACTGGAGGACCATCAAGATGCCGACTGCCTCAACCACTCGCCATCCGCCCGCCGATGCCGCTCCGCGCTCCCGATTGGCGGGATGGGATGCAGTTCCCGCCCCGACGACATGGACGGTCCACGAGATCACGGGCCAGGCGTGCCCGTGCTGCCACAGCACCTACAGCCTGGCACGGGAGAAGGTCGCCGGTCCGGACGGCCGTCACACATGCCGCCCCTGCACCGTCCTGCTCGGCGTCTCCACGGAAGCGGAGGTCGCGCGGTGACTCAGAAGCTGCCGCAGGTCGGAGATGAGGTCGAGTACGCCCCCGGGCGGCTGGCTGTCGTCACGGACATCCGCAAGGGCGTGCCCTATCTGCGGAGGTGGGGGATCAGGGAATGGCCGGTGCAGGACCCGGCGGCCCTGACGGTGAAGCGGACTCGGGCCGAGCGGATCGCGGTGGACGACGACTTCCGGTGAGGCCAAAGGCCAGGCGCAGGGATCCACAGCAAGTCACACCACAACACAACATCATTTCCCATCGAGAGGAGCACAACATGAGCCCCACACAAACCCCGGAGCGGGTAGAACTGGGAAAGTTCTTTGAGGTCAGTGCCCGGCAATTCAAGGCGGGAGACATCGCTCCGGAGATGTTCTCTACGGCCATTGATGCCGAATGGCACCGGATGCTGGGCTCCGCCGAGTACGTCGATTTCAGCAGCCGGCACGCCGGGCAGGTCTTCGGACACGAAACCGACTACGGGACGGGAAAGATCTCCTGGATCCGCACGTACGAGGAAATGTTCGGCCGGCTGCCTGACATCTGGTTCACGGACGCAGACGGCGCGGTCGACCGACAGAGCGCGGACCGCTACCGGGAAACCGGCGAGGTGTGGGCCGAGTGGAGCTGCTCGCCCCTGCCGGGAGACCCCGAAAGCGCTCCGGAACAGCGGAGGGTCGCCACCCCGTGAACACCCCGGACATCGGCGGAGCGTCCCGGCCCAGCGCCGGGGCGCTCCGCCTTGTCGAGGGCCGGACCAGCGAGCCCCGGACGGTGGACATCAGCGACTATCTCCGTGCGGTGGCCGCCCACTGCCCCTTCCTCATGCCGTCGGTGGCACGGGGGCAGATGGGCTGGACGCTGTACGAGATCGCCACGGACGCCCAGGCCGACGACGTGGAGGCCGAAGTGTTCCACGCGGGAGTACAAGCCGCAGAGTGGATACGGCCGTTGACGACCCGGCCGCACGGCCCGCTCGTATGCGAGAACATCGTGCTGCTGGGAGGCGACACCACAGCTCATCGGGCGCTGTTGGCGTGGCCGCACTGGGTTCTGAAGCACCTCTACGGGCCGGTGGGTCTGATGTTCGGCAAGTTCTGGACGGACGAGGAGGGAACCGACCGACGGGGCCGTCGCATTCCGGCCCCGCCCTTCTCGTTCCTCGCCGCGCGCTGCGCCATCCCACCCGTCGACCCCCGGTTCCTTACCGATACCCCGGACCTTGCTCAGTCGCTGTCGACAGCTGTGGACGACGGACGCAATGTGTTTCAGGGTCTCCCCTACGAGTGGAAGGCAGTGAAGCAATGGGCGAGTTCCCTCCTTTCCCCGCAGCGGCCCGTGCCGCCGGTGAAGCGGTCTGCGGCGCCCCGATCGAGCTGACGGAGATCTCCTACCGGCGTGGCGCGGCAGTGTGGAAGGCCGCCGGTCCGGAAGGGGCAGTGGCGGTCAAGGTCGGCGACGACGAGGGTGCGGCCGTCACTCAGCGGGAGGCGGCGGTCCTCAAGGCGATCGGCTGGCCCGACTATCTGCTGGCCTCCGGTGAAGGCGAAGAGGCAGGCGCTGCGTGGCTCGTGACCCGATGGTTCACCGGGCCCTCCACCGGGCAGGTGTTCGCACCTGTGCGGCGTGACATGGACGGGAAAGCGGGCGCCCTCTCAGCCTCCGTGGACCTGTGCCGGGCCGTGGCAGACCTCCATGCCTCCGGCTGGATCCACTCCGACCTCCAGCCCGCCCATGGCATCCATACCGACCACGGCGTACGGCTGCTCGACCTTTCCTGGTCCTGGCGCCGCGGCCTGGAACCGACCAGCGATTTCCGCGGCGGCCTCACCCACCTGGTAGCGCCGGAGCTGGCCGCGGCCATCAACATCGGCATCCAGCCGGTCACCCCAAGTGCGGCCGCCGAGGTATACGCCCTGGCCGGAACCCTCTGGACCTGCATCACCGGTCGCTGGCCCCTGGATTACGCGGCGGCGGGGATCGACCCCGTCCAGCTCACCCCGGCCAATCTCCGCACCCACATCGCCGGCCGTCGCGTCCCTCTCGACACCGCGTCCCCCTGGCCGGCGTTCCAGGACATCCTCCGGCCGGTCCTCCTCGGCAGGACGGGTGACCGGCCGACGGCCGCCGAACTCGCCGAATCCCTGGCGAAGGTGGCCATGTGATCGAGCTACGGGAACTGACCATGGATGACGCCCCGGCACTGCAACGGATCTACAGCGGCGCGTCCTTGATGTACATCGAGCGCCAGGCGCTCGGCATCGACGAGGCCGTCGACCTGCTGACGACCACGCTTACCTGCGCCCGCGCCGTGCCACGTACCCGATGGGCGTTCGGCATCGCGGCCGGTGACGACCTGCTCGGCATGGTCCGGCTGCGATGCCGCACCGAGCGGCACGCCTCCCTCAGTTATCTGCTGCGCGAGGACTCATGGGGCCGCGGTTACGCCACTCAAGCCGTCGCCGACATACTGCGCCACGCCTTCACCACCACCCGGATTGCGAGCATCAGCGCTCGGCACCACCCCGACAACGCCGCCTCGGGCCGGGTCTTGCAGAAGAACGAATTCATCTACTGGGGCATCCACAACGGGTGGCCCCTGTACGGCATCCACAAGCCCGACGCCGCCCCGTGAACGGCCGGGAGATGGCCTCGCACCTCCCCGTACGCCCCATCACCCTGCCTACGCCCGCATCCCCCACCTACACCCTCGGCACCCGAATAACCCCCTCCTGAATCACCGAAACCGCCAACTGCCCCTCCGCCGTGAAGATCCGGCCCTTGCCCAGGCCGCGGCCGCCCTGGGCCGTGGGGGACTCCTGGTCGTACAGGAGCCATTCGTCGGCGTGCAGGGGGCGGTGGAACCACATGGCGTGGTCCAGGCTCGCGCCGACCACGTCGCCGACCGCCCAGCCGCCGCGGCCGTGGGCGAGGAGGATGGAGTCGAGGAGGGTCATGTCGGAGACGTAGGTGACCAGGCAGATGTCGAGCAGGGGGCGGGGGATCTCGCCGGTGTCGTCGAGTTTGCCCTGGGTGCGGAACCAGACCTGGGAGCGGGGCTCGCGGGGCTCGCCGACGGTGACGTAGGGCGGCTCGTCGACGTAGCGCAGGTCGATCGCGGCACGGGCCTCCAGCAGCCGCTCGGCGACGCCGGGGGCGAGGAACCGTTCGGCGTGCCGGGGCAGCATCTCGGCGGCGGTGGGCAGCTCCAGGGGGTCCGGGGCCGGTGGCATCGGCTCCTGGTGTTCCAGGCCCTCCTCGGCCTCCTGGAAGGAGGCGGAGAGGTGGAAGATCGGCTGGCCGTGCTGGACGGCGACGACCCGGCGGGTGGTGAAGGAGCGGCCGTCGCGGATGCGGTCGACGGTGTAGACGATGGGCGCGCCGGGGTCTCCGGGGCGCAGGAAGTACGCGTGCAGGGAGTGCGGAATGGGGCCTCCCCTGTTCGAGCGGAGCCGAGAACTTGGGGAACGGTCGGCGGGGACCGTGCGCCCGGCCGCGACCAGGGCCTGGGCGGCGACCTGGCCGCCGAAGACCCGGGGCACGACCGAGGCGCGGCTCTCGCCGCGGAAGATGTCCTGCTCGATCCGCTCCAGGGCGAGCAGATCGAGCAGGGAGCGCAGGGCGTCGTTCACGTGCGTGCGGCCCTTAGGGGCTAGAGGCCCATGGACTTGGCGATGATCATCTTCATGACCTCGCTGGTGCCGCCGTAGATGCGGTTGACGCGGTTGTCGGCGTACAGGCGGGCGATCGGGTACTCGTTCATGAAGCCGTAACCGCCGTGCAGCTGGAGGCACTTGTCGATCACGCGGTGCGCGACCTCGGTGCAGAACAGCTTGGCGGAGGCGGCCTCGGCCGGGCTCAGCTCACCGGCGTCCAGGGCCTCCAGCGCGCGGTCCGCGACGGCCTCGGCGGCGTCCACCTCGGCCTGGCAGGCGGCCAGTTCGAACTTGGTGTTCTGGAAGGCGGCGACGGGCTTGCCGAAGACCGTGCGCTCCTGCACGTACTCCTTGGCGAACCGGACGGCGGCCTTGGCCTGGGCGTACGCGCCGAAGGCGATGCCCCAGCGCTCGGAGGCGAGATTCAGGCCCAGGTAGCCGAAGCCCTTGTTCTCCTCGCCCAGCAGGTCCTCGACCGGGACCTTGACGTCGACGAAGGCCAGTTCGGCGGTGTCGGACGTCTTCAGGCCGAGCTTGTCCAGCTTGCGCCCGACGGAGTAGCCCTCGGCCTTGGTGTCCACGGCGAAGAGCGAGATGCCGAAGCGGCGGTCGTCCTCGCGGGGCGCGGCGGTGCGGGCGCAGACGATGACACGGTCGGCGTGCACACCGCCGGTGATGAAGGTCTTGGCGCCGTTGAGGACGTAGTGCGTGCCGTCGTCGGACAGCTTCGCGGTGGTCTTCATGCCGGCGAGGTCGGAGCCGGTGCCCGGCTCGGTCATCGCCAGCGCCCACATCTCCTCGCCGGTGACGAACTTCGGCAGGAAACGCTTCTTCTGCTCGTCGGTGGCGAGCATCTCGATGTACGGCAGACCGAGCAGGACGTGCACACCGGAGCCGCCGAAGGAGACGCCCGCGCGGGAGGTCTCCTCGTACATCACGGCCTCGAACTTGTGCGACTCGATACCGGCGCCGCCGAACTCCTCGGGGACCCGGATACCGAAGACGCCCAGCTCACCGAGCTTGTAGTAGAAGTCGCGCGGGGCCTGGCCGGCGGCGAGCCACTCGTCGTACACGGGCACGACCTCGGCCTCGATGAAGGCGCGTATGGTCGCGCGGAACGCCTCGTGATCCTCGTTGAACACCGTGCGGCGCATTGCTACGTCGCCTCCTTCAGGTCGCCGGCCCAAGCGCATGGCTAAGCGCTTGCTCAGCGAAAGCTACCGGCCAGTTACCCAAGCTGTCCAGAGGTCAACGAAAACCCGTGCGAGGCAGGGGGCCACTACGCGCCCGGCACCGCCGCCGCCATCGACTCCCCCGCCGACGGCTCCCCGGCCACCGCGCCGAAAGCGCCCAGCGCGAGGCGGTGCAGCAGTTCCGCCATTTCCGTACGGCCCGGGAGGGCGCCGGGGCGGCCCAGGTGAGGGGTGGAGTTGAGCAGGCCGAAGACGGCGTGCACCGCGGACCGGGCCTCGGCCTCCACACACACGGGATACGCCTCCCGGACGACCTCCACCCACAGCTCCACATACTGCCGCTGGAGCTGGCGGACCCGCTTGCGGTCGGCCTCCCGCAGCCGGTCCAGCTCCCGGTCGTGCAGGGTGATCAGCGGCCGGTCGTCCAGCGCGAAGTCGATATGCCCGTCGATCAGCGCGTCCAGCACCGCCTCGGGGCTCCCGCCGCCCTCCGTGACCCGCATCCGGCCGCCCGCGAGCAGCCGCTCGCTGATCCCGACGAGCAGCTCGGCGAGCATCGCGTCCTTGCCGGCGAAGTGCCGGTAGAGCCCCGGGCCGGAGATGCCCACGGCCGCCCCTATCTCGTCCACACCGACGCCGTGGAAGCCGCGCTCCGCGAAGAGCCGGGCGGCCTCCTTGAGGATCTGCTCGCGGCGGCTGGTCGGGGCGGAGGACTGCGCATTACTCATGCCGTCGATTGTAGACAGTCGGGTTAGTGCTCGTTAACCTGAAGGCAGATGTTGTTAACGCCCATTAACCCGGATGGCCCGGCAGCCGCGGACCGCGGCGGCGGGACAGCAGACCGAGCAAGGGAGCTCGTACTGATGGAGCAGGCACCGGTGCTGGGGAGTGATGGGGGTCCCCCCGCGCGAGCGCAGTCGAGCGTGGGGGACGATCCGGCGTCCGACTCCTGGCGGGCCAATGAGGCCGCGCACCGCGAGCTGGCCGCCGAGCTGCGCGAGAAGCTCGCCGCGGCCCGGCTGGGCGGCGGCGAGAAGGCCAGGGCGCGGCACACCGCCCGCGGCAAACTGCTGCCCCGGGACCGGGTGGACGCCCTGCTGGACCCCGGCTCGCCGTTCCTGGAGGTGGCGCCGCTGGCCGCGGACGGGATGTACGGCGGGGCCGCACCGGCCGCCGGGGTGATCGCCGGGATCGGCCGGGTCTCCGGCCGCGAGACGGTGATCGTCGCCAATGACGCCACGGTCAAGGGCGGCACGTACTACCCGATGACGGTCAAGAAGCATCTGCGGGCGCAGGAGATCGCCCTGGAGAACCGTCTCCCCTGTCTTTACCTCGTGGACTCCGGCGGCGCCTTCCTGCCGATGCAGGACGAGGTCTTTCCCGACCGGGAGCACTTCGGGCGGATCTTCTACAACCAGGCGCGGATGTCGGGTGCGGGGATTCCGCAGATCGCCGCGGTCCTCGGCTCCTGCACGGCGGGCGGCGCGTACGTCCCGGCCATGAGCGACGAGGCCGTGATCGTCCGCAACCAGGGCACGATCTTCCTGGGCGGGCCGCCGCTGGTGAAGGCCGCCACAGGTGAGGTGGTCACGGCCGAGGAGCTGGGCGGCGGCGAGGTGCATGCGAAGACCTCCGGGGTCACCGACCATCTCGCCGAGGACGACGCCCATGCGCTGCGTCTGGTGCGCACCATCGTCGGCACCCTCGGCGAGCGCGAGCCGCTCCCGTGGACCGTACGGACCGTCGAGGAACCCAAGGTGGACCCGGCCGGGCTGTACGGGGCGGTGCCCGCGGACTCGCGTACGCCCTACGACGTCCGCGAGGTGATCGCCCGGCTGGTGGACGGCTCGCGCTTCGCCGAGTTCAAGGCGGAGTACGGCACGACGCTGGTCACCGGCTTCGCCCACCTCCACGGCCACCCGGTCGGCATCGTCGCCAACAACGGCATCCTGTTCTCCGAATCCGCCCAGAAGGGCGCCCACTTCATCGAGCTGTGCGACCAGCGCGGTATCCCGCTGCTGTTCCTGCAGAACATCTCCGGCTTCATGGTGGGGCGTTCGTACGAGGCCGGCGGGATCGCCAAGCACGGCGCGAAGATGGTGACGGCGGTGGCCTGCACCCGCGTGCCCAAGCTGACGGTCGTCATCGGCGGCTCCTACGGGGCGGGCAACTACTCCATGTGCGGGCGGGCCTATTCGCCGCGCTTCCTGTGGATGTGGCCGAACGCCAAGATCTCCGTGATGGGCGGCGAACAGGCCGCGTCCGTCCTGGCGACCGTCAAGCGCGACCAGTTGGAGGCGCATGGCGAGGAGTGGAGCGCCGAGGAGGAGGCCGCCTTCAAGGCGCCGGTCCGCGAGCAGTACGAGACCCAGGGCAACGCCTACTACGCGACCGCGCGGCTGTGGGACGACGGGGTGATCGACCCGCTGGAGACCCGGCAGGTGCTGGGGCTGGCGCTGACGGCCTGTGCCAACGCACCGCTTCCCCAGAAGGACAGCACCGCGCCCGGCTACGGCGTCTTCCGGATGTGAGAGGGATGTCCCCAGCAATGGCCACCAATTTCGACACCGTGCTCATCGCCAACCGCGGCGAGATCGCGGTCCGTGTCATCCGTACGCTGCGCGCCCTCGGCATCCGCTCGGCCGCCGTGTACAGCGATGCGGACGCCGACGCCCGCCATGTCCGCGAGGCCGACACGGCCGTACGGATCGGTCCGGCAGCGGCCGCCGAGAGCTATCTGTCCGTGGAGCGGCTGCTGGAGGCGGCGGTCCGGACCGGCGCCCAGGCGGTCCACCCGGGCTACGGCTTCCTCGCCGAGAACGCCGCCTTCGCCCGTGCCTGCGCGGACGCCGGGCTGGTCTTCATCGGCCCGTCCGCCGACGCCATCGAGCTGATGGGCGACAAGATCCGGGCCAAGGAGACGGTCCGGGAGGCCGGCGTCCCGGTCGTCCCCGGCTCCTCGGGCAGCGGGCTGGACGACGGTCAACTGGCCGCCGCGGCCCGGGAGATCGGCATGCCGGTGCTGCTCAAGCCGTCCGCGGGCGGCGGCGGCAAGGGCATGCGGCTGGTGCGCGAGGAGGCGCTGCTGGCCGACGAGATCGCCTCCGCGCGCCGCGAGGCCCGCTCCTCCTTCGGCGATGACACGCTGCTCGTCGAGCGCTGGATCGACCGGCCCCGGCACATCGAGATCCAGGTGCTGGCGGACGGCCACGGCAACGTCATCCACCTCGGCGAGCGCGAGTGCTCCCTCCAGCGCCGCCACCAGAAGGTCATCGAGGAGGCCCCCTCGGTCCTGCTGGACGAGGCCACCCGCGCCGCGATGGGCGAGGCTGCGGCGTCGGCGGCCCGCTCCTGCGGCTACCGCGGCGCCGGCACCGTCGAGTTCATCGTCCCGGGCAAGGACCCGGCCTCCTACTACTTCATGGAGATGAACACCCGCCTCCAGGTGGAACACCCGGTCACCGAGCTGGTCACCGGTCTCGACCTGGTGGAGTGGCAGCTGCGGGTCGCGGCCGGTGAGCGGCTCCCGTACGCCCAGGAGGACATCACCCTCACCGGACACGCCATCGAGGCGCGGATCTGCGCCGAGGACCCGGCCCGCGACTTCCTGCCGACCGGCGGCACGGTGCTCACGCTCCATGAGCCGGAGGGCGGCGGGGTGCGCACCGACTCCGGGCTCTCCGAGGGCGGCGAGGTCGGCAGCCGCTACGACCCGATGCTGTCCAAGGTGATCGCCCACGGCCCGGACCGGGCGAGCGCGCTGCGCCGGCTGCGGGCCGCGCTGGCCGGGACGGTCACCCTCGGCGTCACCACCAACGCCGGTTTCCTGCGGCGGCTGCTGGCCCACCCGGACGTGGTCTCCGGCGAGCTGGACACCGGTCTGGTGGAGCGGGAGGCGGCCGGTCTGGTCGACGGCACCGTGCCGGACGAGGTGTACGCGGCGGCCGCGGCGGTGCGGCAGGCCGCCCTGGAACCGGCGGTGGCCGACGGCGGCTGGCGCGACCCGTTCGCCGCGCCGAACGGCTTCCGGCTCGGCGGCGAGCCCGCGCCCGTACGCCACTGGCTGCGGGTGCCGGGACACGACCCGGTGGCCCACGACGTCCGCCCGGACGCGGCCGCCGCCCAGGTCACACCGGACCGCGTACGGGTCACCGTCGACGGCGTGCTGCACACCTTCCACCACAGCGGCGACTGGCTCGGCCGGGACGGCGACTCCTGGCAGGTCACCACCCACGACCCGGTGGCCGCGGCGCTGCGCGGGGCCGCCGGGGCGCACGGCGCGGACACCCTGGCCGCCCCGATGCCCGGCACCGTCACCGTCGTCAAGGTCGCCGTCGGCGACGAAGTGGCCGCCGGTCAGGGCCTGTTGGTGGTGGAGGCGATGAAGATGGAGCACGTCATCTCCGCACCGCACGCCGGGACCGTCGCCGAACTCGACGTCACCGCGGGCTCGACCGTCGCCATGGACCAGATCCTGGCCGTGGTCGCCCCGCACGAGAGCCCCGAGGAGCCCGCCGCGTCCGCGGGCGCCCCCGAGGGCGGGCAGGAGAGCGCCTGATGACCGCGGCCGGACTGCCGATGGAGATCCGCGCGGAGGGCCTGCCCACCCGGGTACGGATCCATGAGGTCGGCGCGCGCGACGGCCTGCAGAACGAGCGGACCGTGGTGCCCACGGAGATCAAGGCGGAGTTCATCCACCGGCTCGCCGCCGCGGGCCTGCCGACGGTGGAGGCCACCAGCTTCGTCCACCCCAAGTGGGTGCCCCAACTCGCCGACGCCGAGCAGCTGTTCCCGCTGCTGGCCGATCTGGATCCGCACCGGCTCCCGGTGCTGGTCCCCAACGAGCGCGGGCTGGACCGGGCGCTCGCCCTGGGCGCCCGCCGGATCGCGGTGTTCGGCAGCGCCACCGAGTCGTTCGCCAAGGCCAACCTCAACCGCACGGTCGACGAGGCGCTGGCGATGTTCGCCCCGGTGATCGCGCGGGCCAAGGACGCCGAGGTGCACGTCCGCGGCTATCTCTCGATGTGCTTCGGCGACCCCTGGGAGGGCCCGGTGCCCGTCGCGCAGACCGTCCGGGTCTGCCGGGAGCTGCTCGATCTGGGCTGCGACGAACTGAGCCTGGGCGACACCATCGGGGTGGCCACCCCCGGTCATGTGCAGACCCTGCTGGCCGCCCTCAATGAGGCCGGGGTGCCCACCTCCCGTATCGGGGTGCACTTCCACGACACCTACGGGCAGGCCCTCGCCAACACCTTCGCCGCGCTCCAGCACGGCGTCACCACCGTCGACGCCTCGGCGGGCGGCCTCGGCGGCTGCCCGTATGCCAAGAGCGCCACCGGAAACCTCGCCACCGAAGACCTCGTGTGGATGCTGCACGGCCTCGGCATCGAGACCGGGGTCGACCTGGACCGCCTGACCGCCACCAGTGTGTGGATGGCCGAGGCCCTGGGCCGGCCGAGCCCCTCCCGAACCCTCCGTGCCCTCTCCCACAAGGAGTGACCCCCATGTCCCTGGACCACCGTCTTTCCGCCGAGCTGGAAGAACTCCGGCGCACAGTCGAGGCGTTCGCGCACGACGTCGTCGCCCCGAAGATCGGCGAGTACTACGAGCAGCATGCGTTCCCGTACGAGATCGTGCAGGAAATGGGCCGGATGGGCCTGTTCGGGCTGCCCTTCCCCGAGGAGTACGGCGGGATGGGCGGCGACTACCTCGCCCTCGGTATCGCCCTGGAGGAGCTGGCCCGGGTCGACTCCTCGGTGGCCATCACCCTGGAGGCGGGCGTCTCCCTGGGCGCCATGCCCGTCTACCACTTCGGCACGGAGGAGCAGAAGCGCGCCTGGCTGCCCAAGCTGTGCAGCGGGGAGATGCTCGGCGCCTTCGGCCTCACCGAACCGGACGGCGGCTCGGACGCGGGCGCGACCCGGACGACCGCCGTACGGGACGGCGGGGACTGGGTGATCAATGGCAGCAAGTGCTTCATCACCAACTCCGGTACGGACATCACCGGGCTGGTCACGGTCACCGCCGTCACCGGCCGCAAAGACGACGGCTCCCCGCTGATCTCCTCGATCATCGTGCCCTCCGGCACCCCGGGCTTCACGGTCGGCGCCCCGTACTCCAAGGTCGGCTGGAGCGCCTCGGACACCCGCGAGCTGTCGTTCGCAGGCGTCCGGGTCCCGGCCGCCAACCTGCTGGGCGAGGAGGGCCGCGGCTACGCCCAGTTCCTGCGCATCCTCGACGAGGGCCGGATCGCCATCGCGGCGCTGGCCACCGGCCTGGCGCAGGGCTGTGTGGACGAGTCCGTGCGCTACGCCAAGGAGCGGCGGGCCTTCGGCCGCGCGATCGGCAGCAACCAGGCGATCCAGTTCAAGCTCGCCGACATGGAGATGCGCGCCCACACCTCCCGGCTGGCCTGGCGCGATGCCGCCTCCCGGCTGGTGCACGGCGAACCGTTCAAGAAGGAGGCCGCGCTGGCCAAGCTCTACTCGTCCGAGATCGCGGTGGACAACGCCCGTGAGGCCACCCAGATCCACGGCGGCTACGGCTTCATGAACGAGTACCCGGTCGCCCGGATGTGGCGGGACGCCAAGATCCTGGAGATCGGCGAGGGCACCAGCGAGGTCCAGCGGATGCTGATCGCCCGGGAGTTGGGCGTCGGGTAGGCGCTGCGCGGAGAAGTGGATGTGGCGGTCCGGTCGCTTCGGTGACCGGGCCGCCACTGTGGTGTACGGGGTGACAGCGGGCTCCCCTGGAGCGCCCGTGCGCGGCCGCGCCCATACCCCCGTGCGTACGGAGCATGCCCTGGCCCAAGGGCGCGCGGGCGCACAACCATGATCCGTATGCATCGCTCCGGGGTTTATGACGTCCGGCTGCGAAGCCGCCCCCTTTCACGCCGTACCGGCGCGCGCTCCCTCCTGTTTGGCTTGCTCCTGCACACGGCCACTTTGATCATCAGCGGCCGTTCTGCTCACGTCTGTTCATGTCCCGGGAGGGAAAGTGTCCGTACCGGACAGCGTCACCGGTTCCACCTCCGACGAGCCCGCGCTCGCAGCACCCGCCGACAGCGCGCTCACCAGCCTCAGCACCCAGGCCGCGCGCCAGCTGGCGACCACCACCAAGTCCGAGCCCCAGATGCAGGCCATCACCTCCCGATGGCTGCTGAAGACGCTGCCCTGGGTGGACGTCAAGGGCGGCGCCTACCGGGTCAACCGGCGGCTGCAGCTCCGTGTCGGCCGGGGTCGGGTCCAGTTCGAGCAGAACGGCGCGGACGACATCCGGGTGATCCCGCAGACGCTCACCGAACTCCCGGCCCTGCGCGGCTACTCCGACACCGAGGTCCTCAAGGAACTCGCCGGCCGCTTCCGGGTGCGGGAGGTCCGGGCCGGCCAGGTCCTGTTCGAGGCCGGGCAGCCCACCACCGAGGCGTACCTCGTCGTACACGGCCGTTTCGCCCGCTACACGGTCGGCAAGTACGGCGAGGAGGAGGTCATCGGCGTCGTCACGGACGGCGACCAGATGGGGGACGAGGCGATCGGCCGGCCCGACCCCCGGTGGCTGAGCTCGGTCCGGGCCGAAACGGCCGGCGTCGTGATGGCGCTGCCCTGGGACGTGGTCCGGGAGTTCACCGACCGGGCGCCGTCCCTGGCCGCCCATCTGTCGGCGTACGCGGAGCGGCAGCAGCGCCCGATGAACCGCAAGGGCGAGGCGGAGGTGCCGGTGCGGGCGGGGCACGTCGGCGAGCCGACGCTGTCGAGCGGCTTCGTCGACTACGACCTCGCCCCGCGCGAGTACGAGCTCTCGCTGACCCAGACCGTGCTGCGGGTCCACAGCCGGGTCGCCGACCTCTACAACGACCCGATGGACCAGACCCAGCAGCAACTCCGGCTCACCGTCGAGGAGATCCGCGAGCGCCAGGAGTGGGAGCTGGTCAACAACCGGGAGTTCGGCCTGCTGCACAACGCCGACTACGGCCATCGCATCAGCACCTACACCGGCCCGCCCACCCCCGACGACATGGACGAGCTGCTGTCCATGCGCCGCAAGACCCGGCTGTTCCTGGCCCACCCGAAGGCGATCGCCGCCTTCTTCCGGCAGTGCAACAAGCGCGGTCTGGTGCCGGGCACGGCGACCGTCGACGGGCACGAGGTGCCCGCCTGGCGCGGCGTCCCGATCTACCCCTGCGGCAAGATCCCGATCAGCGACACACAGACCAGCAGCATCCTCGCGCTGCGTACCGGCGAGGCGGACCAGGGAGTGGTCGGTCTGCACCAGACCGGCATCCCCGAGGAGTACCAACCCGGCCTGAACGTCCGGTTCATGGGCATCGACCCGGCCGCCGTCATCAGCTACCTCGTCACCGCCTACTACTCACTGGCCATCCTCGTGCCCGACGCCGTCGGAGTCCTGGAGAACGTCCAGACCGGCCGGAGCGCCGACTGACCAGGTGGAGTCCCGAACCATGAGCACGCCCCCGAACCCCGCCGCCGCGTATGCGCTGCCCGGCCCGCCGAACCTCGCCCGGACCCTGCGCACCCGGCGCCCCGGCGGAGCCGTCCCCGGGCTGAGATACCGGCCCGCCGCCCCCGCCGACCCCGAAACGGCCGCGGAGGTCGACCGCAGGCTGGAGACCTGGGCCCGTCAGCTGGATCTGTTCCCCGCGCAGTGGAGCGGGGACTTCACCCAGTTCCAGTTCGGGCGGGCGGTCGCACTGCAGCATCCCGGGGCGGCCGACCTCGACCGCCTCACCGTCGCGGGCAAGCTGCTGCTGGCCGAGAACATCGTCGACACCTGCTACTGCGAGGAGGACGAGGGCAAGGGCGGCGCGCACCGTGGCCTGGGCGGCCGGCTGATCATGGCCCAGTCGGCCCTCGACCCGTTCCACGGCACCCCCGAACTGGAGGCGGAGTGGCGCCAGGGCGTGCAGGCCGACGGCCCGCTGCGTTCCTACCACTGGGCCCTGAAGGACTACGCGGCGCTCGCCACCCCCAGCCAGGCAGACCGCTTCGTCCAGGACATCGCCCGGCTGCACCTCGGCTATCTCGCCGAGGCCGCCTGGGCGGAGACCCGGCATGCGCCGCGGGTCTGGGAGTACCTGGTCATGCGGCAGTTCAACAACTTCCGTCCGTGTCTGTCGATCGTCGACGCCGTGGACGGCTACGAACTGCCCGAGGCGCTCTACGCCCGCCCCGAGGTCCAGCGGGTCACCGCGCTGGCCTGCAACGCCACCACCATCGTCAACGACCTGTACTCCTTCACCAAGGAGCTGGCGAGTGACCCGGACCATCTGAACCTGCCCCAGGTGGTGGCCGCCAACGACAAGCGCGGTCTGAAGGCCGCCTACCTGAAGAGCGTCGAGATCCACAACCGGGTCATGGAGGCGTTCGAGACGGAGTCGGCCCCGCTGGCCGCCCTCTCCCCCCTCCTCGAACGGTATGTCCGGGGCCTCGCCGACTGGGTGTCCGGCAACCACGAGTGGCACGCCACCAACACCGACCGCTACCACCTGCCCCATTACTGGTAGACCGATCCGCGCAGCACAGCAAGGAGCCACCGTTGTCCATCGCTCACGCCGACACCGCCCGCACACCGGTGCCGACCCAGTCCACGTACCAGTCCCGGGTCGCGGACTACTGGAACGCCGAGGAAAACCCGGTCAACCTCGAACTCGGCAAGATCGACGACCTGTACCACCACCACTACGGCATCGGGGAGGCCGACCGGTCGGTGCTGAACGAGCCGGACCCCGTCCGGCGCCGGGAGCGGATCACCGGCGAACTGCACCGGCTGGAACACGCCCAGGCCGAGCTGCTCGCCTCCCGCCTCGGCGACCTCTCCCCCACCGACCGGGTCTTCGACGCCGGGTGCGGCCGCGGCGGCGGCAGCGTGGTCGCGCATCTGCGGCACGGCTGTCACACCGACGGGGCCACGATCTCCGCCAAGCAGGCCGACTTCGCCAACGCGCAGGCCCGTAAGCGCGGTATCGACGACAAGGTGCGCTACCACCACCGCAATATGCTCGACACCGGCTTCACCTCGGGGGCGTACGCGGCGTCCTGGAACAACGAGTCCAGCATGTATGTCGAGCTGGACCTGCTGTTCGCCGAGCACGCGCGGCTGCTGCGGCGCGGTGGACGGTATGTCACGATCACCGGCTGCTACAACGACACCTACGGGCGGGCCTCCCGCGAGGTGTCGCTGATCAACGCCCACTACATCTGCGATATCCACCCGCGATCGGAGTACTTCCGCGCGATGGCCCGCAACCGGCTGGTCCCCGTGCACGTCGAGGATCTCACCGAAGCCGCGCTCCCGTACTGGGAGTTGCGCCGGGAGGCCGACCACCTGGTCACGGGGATCGAGGACACCTTCCTGACCGCGTACCGCAACGGCAGCTTCCAGTATCTGCTGATCGCCGCCGACCGGGTCTGAGGACCGGGAGACCGTGCCGGGCGTCCGAGGACGCCCGGCACGGCCGTCTCACCGCGCGGGCCAGGGCACCTCCGGTGCGCGGTGGTAGTTCATGCCCAGCGCGTCCCAGCGCGGCCCCTGGGCGGCCAGCCGCACCTTGTAGTCGTCCCAGTCGTGGCTGCTCGCCGGGGACCAGCCCAGCTCCGCGATGCCGGGCAGCCGCGGGAAGGCCATGTACTCGATGTCCGCGGAGGTCTTGAGGGTCTCCGTCCACAATGGGGCCTCGACGCCGAGAATCGAGCCCGCGGGCGCGCCCTGGAGGTAGCTGCCCGGGTCCCAGTCGTAGGAGCGCCTGGTGTCGACATAGCCGGCCCAGGACAGGCCCAGCGGCGTGTCCTTGTCGTACTTCATGTCGAGGTAGGCGCGGTCGGCGGGCGAGAGGATCAGCCGGGTGCCGTTCCGGGCGGCGTCGGCGACCTGCTGCCGCTCCGCCGCGCCCGTCTTGTCGTAGCCCCAGTACTGCGCGGCGGCGCCCTTGGCCGGGTGCGCGCCGGTCAGCTGGTGCCAGCCGACCACGGTCTTGCCGTACTTGGCGACCACCGGCTGCACCTTGTCCATGAAGGCCACATAGTCCGCATGGCTGGTGGAGTGCGCCTCGTCGCCGCCGATGTGGAGGTAGCGGCCGGGCGTCAGGGCCGCCAGCTCCCGGATGACATCGTCCACGAAGTCGTAGGTCTCCCGCTTCGGCACACACAGGGAGCTGAAGCCGACCTCGGTGCCCGTGTAGAGCGGCGGTGCCTGGCCGTTGCAGTTGAGCGGCGCGTACGAGGCCAGCGCGGCGTTGGTGTGGCCCGGCATGTCGATCTCGGGGACGACGGTCAGATAGCGGGACGCGGCATAGCGGATGATCTCGCGGTAGTCGTCCTGGGTGTAGTAGCCGCCGCGGCCGCCGCCGACCTGGGTGGAGCCGCCGTACGTCGCCAGCCGCGGCCAGGACTTGATGGCGAGCCGCCAGCCCTGGTCGTCCGAGAGATGCAGATGCAGCCGGTTGATCTTGTACATCGCGAGCTGGTCGATATACCGCTTGACCTGCGCCACGGTGAAGAAGTGCCGGGAGACATCGAGCATCGCGCCCCGGTAGCCGTAGCGCGGGGAGTCGGTGATGGTGCCGCCGGCGATCCGCCAGGGCCCGCGCCGGGCGCGCTGCCGCTCCGCGTCGGCGGGCAGCAGCTGGCGCAGCGTCTGGACGGCGTGGAAGAGGCCGGCCGGGCGGGCGGCGCTGAGGGTGACCGCACGGCCGTCGGAGGTCAGCCGGTAGCCCTCGGCGCCCAGCCCGCCGGTACCGCTGCCGCCGAGCCGGAGGACGATGCCGTCCCGGCCGTCCTTGGTGGTGACGGGGAGGGCGAGTCCGGTGGCGGGCCGCAGCAGCCCCGCCAGATAGCCGGCGATCCGCTTGGCCTCCCCGGAGCCGCCGGGCACCCGGATCCGGGTGCGGTCACCGAGGGTGTACGCGTCCCCGCCGCCGCGTACGGAGGCGGGCGCGGGGATCACCCGGTCCAGCGGGGTGGCGGCCCGGGGAGCGGCCCCCGCGGCGCCCGGTGGCGGTACGGCGGCGGTCCCCAGCCCCGCCGCCGCGACCAGCAGCAGCGAGAACAGCAGTCTGCGTCGTCTCATCGACGGTCCCTTCGGCGAACCTCGTGCATGGCGTGGTGCATGGCATGGAGCGACCGAAACGTGACCATGCGTACCGTGAGCCTTGATTCCGGTCAAGGTTCAGACCACTTTCCAGCCGCCAAACCGGGGACCTGCCCGCTATCGGGCAGATTTCTTGCGATTCTTCGCGCCGCCCCGCAGTATCTACGGGTGCTCGAACGCCGTCACCGCAGCGCTGAAGCGCCGCACGAAGACCTGGTGGACCACCTGGTGCGCAGCACACCGCTGCAGCGCGGTGAGGCCGCCCGGGTGGTGCTGGACGTGCTGGCGTACTTCGACGAGACCACGGAGGAATTCGTCCGCCGTCGCCATCGCGAGCTGCAGTCCCAGGGACTGCGCAACGAGGCGATCTTCGAACGGATCCGCCACGAGATGCCGCACCGCGCCGTGGCGCCACCCGATCTCTCGACCCGCCAGCTGCGCCGCCTGATCTACGGCTGACGGCCGCGCCCGGGGCACCGGGCCGGGCACGAACCATCGTTACCACGCTTTCTGGGAGGGTCACTGTATGTGCGGAATCGTTGGGTATATCGGCAAACGTGATGTCGCCCCGCTGCTCATCGAGGGCCTGCAGCGGCTGGAGTACCGCGGCTACGACTCCGCGGGCATCGCGATCCACGCCAAGGGCACCGCGGGCGGCCTGAAGACCGCCAAGGCCAAGGGCCGGGTCCGCGAGCTGGAGTCCCGGCTGCCCAAGCGCTTCGCGGGCTCCACCGGCATCGCGCACACCCGCTGGGCCACCCACGGCGCGCCGACCGACGAGAACGCGCACCCGCACCAGGACACCGAGGGCAAGGTCGCGGTCGTCCACAACGGCATCATCGACAACGCCGCGGACGTGCGCGCCAAGCTCACCGCCGACGGCATCGTCTTCGCCTCCGAGACCGACACCGAGGTGCTGGCCCACCTCATCGGCCGCTCCACCGCCGAGAAGCTGGAGGAGAAGGTCCGCGAGGCGCTGCGGCACATCGAGGGCACCTACGGCATCGCCGTGCTGCACGCCGACTTCCCCGACCGGATCGTGGTCGCCCGCAACGGCTCCCCGGTCGTCCTCGGCATCGGCGAGCACGAGATGTTCGTCTCCTCCGACGTCGCCGCGCTGGTCTCGCACACCCGCCAGGTCGTCACCCTCGACGACGGCGAGATGGCCACCCTCAAGGCCGACGACTACCGCACGTACACCACCGAGGGCTCGCGGACCACGTCCGCTCCGGAGACCGTCGAGTACGCGGCCGAGTCGTACGACCTGGGCGGCCACGACACGTACATGCACAAGGAGATCTCCGAGCAGGCGGACGCGGTGGACCGCGCGCTGCGCGGCCGGATCGACGACCGCTTCTCCACCGTGCACCTCGGCGGCCTGAACCTCGACGCCCGCGCGGCGCGCGGGGTGCGCCGGGTCAAGATCCTGGGCTGCGGCACCTCGTACCACGCGGGCCAGATCGGCGCGCAGATGATCGAGGAGCTGGCCCGTATCCCCTCGGACGCCGAGCCGGCCTCCGAGTTCCGCTACCGCAACCCGGTCGTGGACCCCGACACGCTGTACGTGGCGGTCTCCCAGTCCGGTGAGACCTACGACGTGCTGGCGGCCGTCCAGGAGCTCAAGCGCAAGGGCGCCCGGGTGCTCGGCCTGGTGAACGTGGTCGGCTCGGCGATCGCCCGGGAGACCGACGGCGGCATCTACGTGCACGCGGGCCCCGAGGTCTGCGTGGTCTCCACCAAGTGCTTCACCAACATGGTGGTCTCCTTCGCGCTGCTCGCCCTGCACCTCGGCCGGATCCGTGACCTGTCGGTCGCGGACGGCAAGCGGATCATCGAGGGCCTGCGCAAGCTGCCCGCGCAGATCGACGAGATCCTCAAGGGCGAGGAGGACATCAAGAAGCTGTCGGCGGCCTACGCGGACGCCAAGTCGATGATGTTCATCGGCCGGGTGCGCGGCTACCCGGTGGCCCGCGAGGCCTCGCTGAAGCTCAAGGAGGTCTCGTACATCCACGCCGAGGCCTACCCGGCGTCGGAGCTGAAGCACGGCCCGCTGGCCCTGATCGAGCCCGCGATGCCGACCGTCGCGATCGTCCCGGACGACGACCTGCTGGAGAAGAACCGCGCCGCCCTGGAGGAGATCAAGGCCCGCAGCGGCCGCATCCTGGCCGTCGCCCACCAGGAGCAGGAGAAGGCCGACCACACCATCCTGGTCCCGAAGAACGAGCCCGAGCTGGACCCGATCCTGATGGGCATTCCGCTGCAACTGCTCGCCTACCACACGGCGTTGGCCCTCGGCCGCGACATCGACAAGCCGCGCAACCTGGCGAAGTCCGTGACGGTCGAGTAGCACCCCGGTGGGGGAGCCCGGTGGAGCGCTCCCCCACCCCACCCCAACCCCCTCCACCGAAGCGACAATTGAGCACCCCCCCACGGCGCCCAGCCACCTGCGCGAAAGCGGCGCCGGCTTAGGCGCAAAGGGGGGCGCGTCAGGGAATCACGATGACCGGGCGCTGCGCCCGGCGGGCCAGCCGCCCGGCCACCGAGCCGAAGATCCGGCCCACGATGCCGTGCGTGGAACCGACCACGATCGCGTCGGCCTCGTACTCCCGGCCGACCTCCTCCAGCTCATGGCAGATGTCGCCACCGCGCTCGACGAGGATCCAGGGGACCTCGCTGAGGTGATCGGCGCAGGCCAACTCCAGGCCGAGCACTTCGGTGCGGTGATCCGGCACGTCCACGAAGACCGGGGGCTCACAGCCCGCCCAGACCGTCGTCGGCAGCCGGTTGGCCACATGGACGATGATCAAACCGGAGCCGAGGCGCCGGGCCATACCGATTGCATACGCCAATGCCCGCTCGCTCGACATGGAGCCGTCGAAGCCGACCACGACGCCGTGCCGGAACGCGGGGTCGCAGGAGTGGCGCGTCTTTTCCGCCGCTTCGAGGTCCGCCATGGGATCGGCGACCTGCTTGCGGTTCGCGGGTTCGGGGATTTCGTGACCGGCCATTGGTGTCTCGGCGAGGACGTCCTCTTGCGGAGGGGCGAACGGGGAACGGCGATTGACTTGATCCGGCAGTTGACTGAGCTGACGCGCCCGAAGTGCGGGAGCCATAGTTCAAAGAGGAACGATACGACTGGGAATCATCTTCCCAACCCGATACCCCAAGAGTACGGCGCCACTCCCCCGCTGCCCAGAGCCCGCCATGGGCGCAGGGCGCCCGTGCGAGGTGGGTGGGGCCTCGAACGTTCCCCGGGAGCATGCCGGAGCGTGGCGCGGATGGCAATGCCCCGACCTGCCCCCGTACGCACCCCTCGCGCCCCTGGCGGTGACCCGTGATCGTCGGCGGCGTTGTAGTAGCAGCCCGTCCGAGGGGAGTACGCGGTGCCGTTGCCGTCCGACAGATCACCCGACCCAGTGAGTGACGTGGTGCGCTGGGGCGCGTTCAGCTGCGCCCTGGTGCCCCTCGTGCTGATCTTCAGCGGCGTCTCCTGGGCCGGCGCGGCCGGGGCCGGGGCCGGTCTGGCCGCGGTGACCGGCGCCTGCCGCGCACTGTTACGGCACTCCGAGCGGACCGCCGCCCGGGTCCGGGTGCGCGAGGTCGGACGACACCGGGACAGAAACGGACGTTCGGGGGTGACGGCGCACGGGGGCGGCCGGCACTCCGAAGGGCGTACGCCGGTCGATTGAGGCGCCGACACCTCTGCGCGCGACCGTTTTCAGCCAACTTCCGGCCGAGGTCCATACCTAGTCCTGAGTACCCCTCAACCCTGGTGTGAGCAGGGAGGAAAGGACCGCTGGGCATGGTTGTGCCCTACTGCGAACGGGCAGAGCCGAGACGCGTACTTCCCATGTAGGCCCGACGAGTGGAACGCTTCGTGATCGAATGCTTCGCGCCAAGTTGCCATATCGACATACCAGCGGGTGGTGAACTTGGCACTCCATCCTCACGGAACACAGTAGATTCGATCTTGGTAGCAATGGCGGGGGAACTGTGCAGGACCGAGAGGGCGAGACGACCGAGGGGGGCTTAAGTGCCATGAGCCAGGACTCCGCTGCCGTACCAGATGCCGCACGCAAGCTCGCCGCCCGACGACGCCGCGAAATAGTCGCGGTGCTCCTCTTCAGTGGCGGCCCCATTTTCGAGAGCTCCATTCCGCTCTCGGTCTTCGGCATCGACCGACAGGACGCAGGCGTCCCGCGGTACCGGCTGCTTGTGTGCGCGGGCGAAGATGCGCCTTTGCGCACGACCGGGGGGCTCGAACTGTCCGCCCCCTACGGGCTGGAGGCGATCTCCCGTGCCGGGACGGTCGTCGTACCGGCCTGGCGTTCCATCACCCAGGCCCCGCCGCCCGCCGCGCTCGACGCGCTGCGCCGGGCGCATGAAGAGGGCGCCAGAATCGTCGGGCTGTGCACGGGGGCGTTCGTCCTCGCCGCGGCCGGACTGCTCGACGGCCGCCCGGCCACCACCCACTGGATGTACGCACCGACGCTCGCCAAGCGTTACCCGTCCGTCCATGTGGACCCCCGCGAGCTCTTCGTCGACGACGGCGATGTGCTCACCTCCGCGGGAACGGCGGCCGGTATCGATCTGTGTCTGCACATCGTGCGCACCGACCACGGCGCGGACGCCGCGAACGCGCTGGCCCGCCGGCTCGTCGTGCCGCCGCGCCGCACCGCGTCCGATATGGGGCACCAGCGCTACCTGGACAGGTCATTACCTGAAGAGATCGGCGCCGACCCGCTGGCCGAGGTCGTCGCCTGGGCGCTGGAGCACCTCCACGAGCAGTTCGACGTGGAGACGCTGGCCGCGCGCGCCTATATGAGCCGGCGCACCTTCGACCGGCGCTTCCGGTCCCTGACGGGGAGCGCTCCGCTGCAGTGGCTGATCACCCAGCGGGTACTGCAGGCCCAGCGGCTGCTGGAGACCTCCGACTATTCGGTGGACGAGGTCGCCGGGCGCTGCGGGTTCCGCTCGCCGGTCGCCCTGCGCGGCCACTTCCGCAGGCAGCTGGGCGCCTCCCCCGCCGCGTACCGCACGGCCTACCGTGCGCGGCGGCCGCAGAACGGGGGGCCCGACCCCGCGCTCAGACCGGAGCGCGCGGACCGGCCGGAGCGTGAGCGGGCGATGCTGGGCGCGGGCAGCGGGGAGCGGTACGCCGCCGCCGCGCTGGCCGGGCACGGGCTGGCGACCGCCGAAGCGGCCGAGGCGGGCAAACCGCAGTCGGACGCCTACGCCGCCCGGCTGCCGGAGTCCCCGGTGGGCCGGGGTACCGGACGCCCCGTGCTGCCCGGACAGCGGGAGCGCCCCGTAGGGTGAGATGTATGAACGATCGCATGGTGTGGATCGACTGCGAGATGACCGGCCTCTCGCTGGCGAATGACGCGCTCATCGAGGTGGCCGCCCTGGTCACCGACTCGGAGCTGAATGTGCTGGGCGACGGGGTGGATGTGGTGATCCGCCCCCCCGCCGAGGCACTCGGCACCATGCCGGAGGTGGTGCGCCAGATGCACACCGCCTCCGGGCTGCTGGAGGAGCTCGATAGCGGGACGACGCTGGAGGCGGCGGAGGCCCAGGTGCTCGCGTACATCAAGCAGCATGTGCGGGAGCCGGGGAAGGCGCCGCTGTGCGGCAACTCCGTCGGCACCGACCGTGGCTTCCTGCTGCGCGACATGCCGACGCTGGAGAGCTTCCTCCACTACCGGATCGTCGATGTCTCGTCCGTGAAGGAACTGGCCCGGCGCTGGTTCCCGCGGGCCTACTTCAACAGTCCGCCCAAGAACGGCAACCACCGGGCGCTGGCGGACATCCGTGAATCCATCGCGGAGCTGCGCTACTACCGGGAGGCGGTCTTCGTGCCGCAGCCCGGCCCGGACTCGGACACCGCGAAGGCGATCGCCGCCAAGCACGTCCTTCCGACTGAACCGCAGTCCACGCCGTAGCAAGGCACAGGGCGGCTGTCGTGCGGCCCCCCACGGGGCCACCGTGACCCGCACGACACGCCCTCGGGCCCGGGACGCGAAACCTGGGCGCGAGCACCCCTCCGGACCCTGTACACTTTTTCTCAGCCGGTGGGGAAAAAGAACCACACAGCACCGGTCATGGTGGGTATAGCTCAGCTGGTAGAGCACCTGGTTGTGGTCCAGGATGTCGCGGGTTCAAGTCCCGTTACTCACCCCACTTCAAGGCCCCCGACCTCAGGTCGGGGGCCTTGGCGTTTGTCGGGGTACCGCCGAGGCGGCATAAGCCGAACATTTGGGATGGATGGGGCAAAGGGTCCGGCGGCGTGCCGCATGGAGGGAGTGGCGGGGCGCAGCGGGTGGGGGGGAGCCCGCTGCGCCCCGGCTGGGGCGGACGGTCCGGGCAGGGGGTACCGGACCGCCGGTGGGGGTCAGCCCTTGTAGGCGGCGAAGGCCCTGGTGAAGTCCAGCGGCTGCTGCTCGATGGAGCTGCAGGTCGGCTGTGCGGAGGTGCCGGTGCCGCCGGGGCATGCCTGGTCGCGGGTCGAGGACCACATCGACAGCCAGGCCAGGTGCTTGGACCGGGCGAACTTCACCAGCTCGGTGGCGTCGTCGCGGCGGAAGACCTCGGTCGCGACATCGTTGACGCCGATCATCGGGGTCACCGCCACGGTCTTCCAGGCGGCCGCGTCGCTCAGGCCGAGGGCCTTCTTGATCTGGGCCTGGGTGGCGGTGGCGGCCTGGGTGGCATAGGTGCCCATATCGCCGCTGTAGGCGGGACCGTAGTCCATCGCCATGATGTTGACGGCGGAGATCTTGACGCCGTTCTTCCGGGCATCGGCGATCAGGTTCACGCCGTCCTGGGTGAGGCCCTCGGGCATGACCGGCAGGGTGAAGGAGACATCGAGGCCGGGGTGCTTCTTCTGGAGCTTGTGGATGGCCTGGGCGCGGCGGGTGTTGGCGGCGGTGTCCGGCAGTGCGCCGCCCTCGATGTCGAAGTCGGCCTTGGTGAGCTCGAACCGGTCGATGACCTTGCCGTAGGCGGCGGCCAGTTCGTCCGCGGAGCCGCAGGCCAGACCGAGCTCGGAGCCGTTGGCGCCGCCGAAGGAGATCCGGACGTCGCCGCCGGCCTTGCGCAGCGCGGGGATCTGCCGGGCCACCGGGTCGTCGCCCAGCTCGCCCGCGCCGCCCCACTTGGGCACACAGCCGCCGCCGGAGGTGACGAAGGCGAGGTGGAAGTCCTTGGCCCCGGTCTTCTTGGCGGTGCCGACCAGGTCGTAGGCGGGACTGAGCGAGGTGTCGACGTACGGGGCGAAGCCGGTGGCCGCTTTCGCGGGGGTGCCGGCGGTCTGCGGTGCCTTGGCGGCCAGGGCGGAGCCGGCGAGGGCGAAGGCCCCGCCGGCCGCGATCGCGGCGGCCGCCCCGGTCACGATCAGCTGGGTGGTGCGGCTCTTGCGCCGGCGGTGTACCGAGGGACTCATCGCATGTCTGCCTGTCGTCAGGAGGGAGGGGGACGCACCGTGGTGCGTCCCGCACGCTAGCGACAGCGAAACGGACAAATGCCAGGATCGGTACGGGCAGTTGGCGGACTTATGGCGGCGTTAAGGCCGGGGAAGGGAGCGGTTAAGAGCCCCTGGCGGTGCGCCGCTCAGGCCCCGGTGCGCGCCGTCCCCCGCCGGGTGCGCAGGGTGCGGCGCAGCCGGTGGCCGCGCCGTCCGCCGTGCGGGGCGCGCCTGCCGTCCAGCGCCAGCCAGACACGTACCTCGGTGCCGCCGAGCACCGAGCGGCCGATGCGCACATCGCCGCCGGTGGACTCGGCCAGCCGGCGCACGATGTCCAGTCCGAGGCCGGTCGAACCGTCCCCACCGCCACCGTGGCCGCGGCGCAGCGCGGCGTCCGGGTCGGCGATGCCCGGCCCGGCGTCCGAGACCAGCACGATCACCGCCTCGTCCGCGTGGTGGACGTCGACCGCGAACGCGGTGCCCTCGGGGGTGTGCCGGAAGACATTGCCGAGCATCGCGTCCAGGGCGGCGGCGAGGTCGGGGCGGGCGACGGGGACCCGTACGGGGTGGTCCGCGCCGGCGATGCGTACGGTGCGGCCCTCGTCCTCGGCGAGCGCCGACCAGAACGTCATCCGCTCCCGGATCACCTCGGCGGCGTCACAGCCGGCCGCGGCGGCCGCCTGCCGGGTCTGGGCCTTCTGCTCGCGGGCGGTGCGGATGATCTGGTCGACCTCGCGCTCCAGCTGTTCGACGGCGGACCGGGTCTGGTCGGCGGCCGGGGTGTCGCCGAGCGAGGCGGTGTTGAGGCGGAGCACGGTCAGCGGGGTGCGCAGCCGGTGCGAGAGGTCGGCGGCCAGCTCCCGTTCGTTGGCGAGGAGTTGGACGACCTGGTCGGCCATGGCGTTGAACGCGCTGGCCGCGGACCGGAGTTCCTTGGGGCCGTCCTCCGGGACCCGTACGCCCAGCTGGCCCTTGCCGAGGTCATGGGCGGCACCGGCCAGCCGTTCCGCGGGCCGCACCATACGGGTGCCGAGCCGGTCGGCGACCGCGACCGAGCCGATGACCAGCGCCAGGCCGACCCCGGCCAGCACCAGCCAGGAGGTGGCGACGCCCCTGGTCAGGGCCTCGTCGGGGACGAACACCTCGACCACGGCGATACCGGAGGCGACCGCGGTGGGCTGGAGCAGCGAGGAGCCGCCGGGGACCGGGGAGATGGCGGCGCGGCCCATCCTGGCGGCGGCCGCCACATCGGCCTCCGGGGCGCGCCGGGAGCCGATCTCCACGGGCCTGGCGTTCCTGCCGCCCGCCGGGACATGGACGCCGATCCGGCCGCCGGGACCGGTCTCGGCGCTGGCGACGGCGCGCTCCAGCTGGGTTCGGTCGGTGGTGATGGCCAGGACCGGGCCGATGGTGGCGGCCTGCCGCTCGGCGTTGGAGTAGGCGCGGTCGCGGGCCAGTTCCTTGACGACCAGCCCGAGGGGGACCGCGAAGGCGACCACGACCATGGCGGTGACCGCCAGCGCCACCTTGACCAGGGCCCATCTCATTGCGGTGGCTCCAGCTTCACCCCAACACCCCGGAGAGTGTGCAAGTAGCGGGGTTTCGCAGCGGTTTCGCCCAGTTTGCGGCGCAGCCAGGACAGATGGACGTCGATGGTCTGGTCGTCGCCGTAGGACTGCTGCCAGACCTCGGCGAGGAGTTCCCTGCGGGGGACGACGACGCCCGGCCGCCCGGCGAGGAAGGCCAGCAGGTCGAACTCCCGGCGGGTCAGGTCGAGTACGGCGCCGTCCAGTTCGGCCTGACGGCGCAGCGGGTCGATGGACAGGCCGCCGACCCGGATCACTCGTGAGGGCGGTTCCGCACCGGCCGTCGTGGCCCGGGAGCGGCGCAGCACGGCCGCCACCCGCGCCGAGAGGTGCTCGACGGAGAACGGCTTGGTGAGGTAGTCGTCGGCGCCGTCGTTCAACAGCCGGACGATGTCCGCCTCGTCGTCCCGGGCTGTGGCGATGATCACTGGTACATCGGTGATGCCGCGCAGCATCTTGAGCGCCTCGCCCCCGTCCAGATCGGGCAGACCGAGGTCGAGGATGACGACGTCGAAGCCGACGTGTGCGACCTCGCGGAGCGCCTCCAGGGCGGTACCGACACTGCGTACCGTGTGGGAGGCCTCGGTCAGATGCCGGATGAGAGCCGAGCGTACGAACTGGTCGTCCTCGACCACGAGCACACGTGCCATGGGCGGCACCGTACGCCATTCGGAGGCGTGTCCCGGCGCGAGGTTGACAGCGGGGCGGTGCGCTGCGCGCTGCCGGACGGGCTGCACGGGGCGGTGCGGTGGTGCAGTATGAGCCCGATGCAACGAGGACTGGTTCATGCGGCGGCCTGGACGCTGGCGACCGGCGCCGCGGTCACCCTGTCGTGGTTCGGCGTGCACACCGTGCTGTCCGGCACGGCCTACGACGCACCGCGCGCCCTGCCGCTGACGAGCCATGTGGCCGCCCAGGAACGGGAGAAGGCCGACGACGCCACCCCGCGGGTCTCCTCCACGCACCGCCCCAAGCCGTCCGCGTCGCCCGGCCACGGCACGGCGCCCGGCGACGATGAACCGTCGTCACCGGCCACGCCGTCGCACACCGGCTCCACCCGGCCGCAGCACCCCGACAGCGGCTCACCGGGCGGCTCCACCCCGGCCTCCGACGGCCACGTCAAGAGCTACTCCACGGCGGGCGGCCGGGTGGTCCTCGACATGGACAACCGGTCCGCCGAGCTGGTGTCGGCGACCCCGAACCCGGGCTGGGAGATGCAGGTGTGGAAGCAGGTGGGGTGGCTGCGGGTCGACTTCACCGGCGGCGGCGGCCATACGTCCGTGATCTGCACCTGGAACGGGCATCCGCCGACGGTGGAGCGCAGCGACCAGGCGACGTAGGGGCGGTGGCGAGGGGCGCCCGGACGCGGGGCCTGGACACGGGGCCGCCCGGACGCGGGGCCTGGACACAGCGGGGCCCGGTCGCGCCCCGTACCGCGTCAGTCGAAGGCGTCGGCCGGCGGGGCGGGCGAGGCGGTGGCGGTGGCGTCGGTGACCGGGGCCGCGCCGCCGGTGAAGTCCAGCAGTGCCCGGCCGTGTTCGACCCGGCCGGACTGCGGGTCGGTCGCCGCCCGCCGGGTCAGTTCGGCGATGGGCAGTGCCCCGTCGGCGGCCAGCAGCACCGCGTTGCCGAAGCGCTTGCCGCGCAGCACGGCCGGGTCGGCGGTCAGACACAGCTCGGGGAAGACCGTACGGACGGTGGCGATCTGGCCGCGCAGAAACCGCAGCGGCGGCCCGTCGGCCAGATTCGCCGCGTAGAACCCGCCGGGCCGCAGCGCCCGGTGGACCTCGGCCACGCATTCGGCGCTGGTCAGATGGGCGGGCGTGCGGGCACCGGCGAAGACATCGGCGATGATCAGATCCGCCCAGCCGTCCGGGACCTTCGCGAGACCGGCGCGGGCGTCACCGCCGCGCACCCGTATGCGCCAGCCGCTGTCCAGCGGCAGACGGCGGCGTACGAAGTCGACCAGGGGTGTGTCGAGTTCCACGACCTGCTGGGTGGACCGCGGGCGGGTCGCCGCGACATAGCGAGCCAGGGTCAGGGCGCCGCCGCCGAGATGGACGACGCGCAGCGGTTTGCCGGGCGGTCCGGCCAGGTCGGCGATGTGCCCGAGCCGCCGCTGATAGGGGAAGTCCAGGTATGCCGGGTCGTCGAGGTCCACATGGGACTGCGGCGCACCGTCGATCAGCAGCGTCCAGCCGCGCGGCCGGTCCCGGTCGGGCCGTAGCTCGGCCGACCCGCCGTCCACCGTTCCGGTGACGGATTCCGCGCCGCCGCGCCCGCGTCTGCTCTTCGCCATGCCCTCCAGTATGGAGGGTGCCCGGGATGCCGTATCCGCTGGTCAGCGCGATAGCCGGGGCCCGGTGGGCCAGGGGCGGGCGTACGGAGCAGAGTGGCGGACCACCCACGACCGAGGTCAGGGGCGATCCGCCAACTGCACTTCACGACCCGTGCCGGCCCGACGTCCTTCCGGGCCGGCGGGCGGGTCACCTATTGACGCAAACGTTCCCGAACGCCGGGTTGAGCAGCGCGGCAACGTTCAAGCTGTTACCGCAGACGTTGATCGGGATGTTGATCGGGACCTGGACATTGTTGCCGCTGAGAATGCCCGGGGAACCCGCCGCAAATCCCGCCGCATTGGCGCCACTGCGGTGGTTGTACAGCCCGCGGTGGTCGTGGCGGTAGTGGTCGCCACGGTGGTGACCGTGGTCCCCTGCGGATGCGATGCCTGCGCCACCCAGAACCATGGCACAGCTGGCCGCAGTCATCGCGGCGGTCGTAACAAACCGCTTCATCCCATTCTCCTTTCAGTTCGCGAATGGGGCAACCGGTCACAACGAGCGAATTGAGTCAGGGATGCGGGCATTCCCTCTTCCGGGAAATCATTAGCCCTTATGGCAGTAACGGCGGGGCCGCGCGAACTCCCGCATTCCCCTGAATGGCCTCCCCCGGCGGGGGTCCGGCGTGCCTGCCGCGGTTTCCAACATGATTTCTGTCAGAGTGCTCTCCTGTTTGACTGATTGAAGTCGGAGAGGAAGACATGCGGAAGTCGATGGACCGCACCGGGCACTGCGTCGTATGCGCGTCGGCGTCCTTGGCATGGTCGGCCACCTCGTCTTCGGCAATGGCGGCGGTTTCCGGGGAATCCGCCCGCATTCCTGACACACGCCCGGTCCGGGACGGCCGGCATCGCACACACCCGGTGCGCAATTCCGCCATTCCGGCGACGGGCATGCGGAATTCGACGGGCCCCGATTTCGGCCGAATGGCGGTGCGGTGGCCGGCTTACCGGAACACCCGCGGATTTGATTCCGGCGTATTCGGCGTCGTGCCCGCACCGCGGTCCGGCGGCGATCGGCCGGTGTTCCGCCGCGCCACCCGCAATCCCGGATATCCGCTCGGCGCGCTCTTCGGCCGGACCGGCACCGGGCACTGAGCGGGCGCCCCGGAATTCCCCGCCGTACCCGGAGAGCGGAGAGCGGAGAGCCGATGACGACGGAGAGCGCGGACGCGTACCGCTCCGCCCGGGTCCCGCCGCCGCCGACGGTCCCCCGCCCGGCGGCCGCGGTCCGCCCGCCCCGCGGGCCGGGGCGGGACACCCTGCCCCCGCCCCGGCCCGGCCGCGGCGTACGGCGGCGCACCGTCGCCCCGCTGATGGCCGCCGACGCGCTGGCCACCGCGGCCACCGCGCTGCTCGTCCTCGGCACCGCCACGGCACCGGCCGCCCTCGGCCTCCTCCCGGCGGGGCTGCTGCTGCTCCACGCCCACGCCGGTCTCTACCGTCCAGGACCCGCCCCGCGCACCCTGCACGAGCTGCCGACGCTGCTGGGCCGGGCCGCCGTCTGCTGGTGCGCGGCGGCCGCGGTGCTCGCCGCCGTACGCCCCGGGCAGGCGCTGTCGCCGGGCCTGCTGGCGGGGGCGGTGGCGGTGCACACCGCGCTGGTCTGCGCCGGCCGGGCCGCTGTCCACCGGGCCCGCCGCCGGGCTGCCCGCCGCCGGCCGCGCGCCACGCTGATCGTCGGCACCGACCCGGCGGCCCGGCAGCTCGCCGCCGTGCTGCACGCGCGTCCCGAGCACGGGATGCGCCCGGTGGGTGTGGTCGGCCCGCCGTCACTGCCGCCCGGCGGGCCCGTAGCGCCCCCGGGCCCCGTCGGTCCGCCGCTGCCGCGGCTCCGCTCCGCGCAGGACATCACCCGGGCGGTCATCCAGCACACCGTGCGGGACGTGGTGTTCACCCTGCCGCCGTACGGCGATCCGCACACCACCGCGCTGCTGCGCCGCTTCATCGACCAGGGCTCGGCCGTCTGGCTGGCCGGTGCCGCGGCCGCCCGCGAGGGCCGGACACCGCATGCGGACAGCGACCATCTGTGGGGCTTCGCCTGCCGTCGGCTGGACACCGCCCCGCCCCGGCACGGCGGCGCGGGCAAGCGGCTGCTGGATCTCACGCTGGCCGCGGCGGCGCTGGTGGTCACGGCCCCGCTGCTGCTGGGCTGCGCCCTCGCGGTACGGCTCGCCGACGGGCCCGGTGTGCTCTTCCGGCAGGAACGTATCGGCCGAGGGGGCCGCCCCTTCACCCTGCTGAAGTTCCGCACCTGGAACCCGTGCGACGAACATGAGGCGGCGACGCGGTGGAGCCTGGACGGCGAGCACCGGATGAGCCGGACCGGCCGGCTGCTGCGGCGCACCTCGCTGGACGAGCTGCCGCAGCTGTGGAACGTGCTGCGCGGCGAGATGAGCCTGGTCGGGCCGCGCCCGGAACGCCCCTTCTTCGTCGAGCGGTTCGTCCGGACCTGCCCGGAGTACGGCGCCCGGCACCGGATGGCGCCGGGCATGACCGGCCTGGCGCAGGTGCACGGACTGCGCGGCGACACCTGCGTCGAGGACCGGGCCCGCTTCGACAACCTCTACATCGACGGCTGGTCGCTGCGGCAGGACCTGCTGATCCTGCTGCGCACCGTGGCCTCGGTGGTGCGGCTGGAGGGCAGATGAGCGCGGGCGCGCCGCCGCGCCGCCACGGCCGCACCTCCGCGGTGCCCGTCCCGCCCGGCCGACCCGGGGGCGAGCACGCCCGGTATCCGCCGGGCTCCCGTGACCGCGCCCGGCATCCGCTGCGGCGCCGTGCCCTGCCCCCCGACCGGACCACCACCCCGGCCGCTACCTCTGGAGGCACCCGGTGAAGGTTCTGCATGTGATCACAGACCTCGACGTGGGCGGCGCCGAACAGCAGCTGCGGCTGCTGCTGCGCCGGCTCCCCGTGCACAGCGAGGTCCTCACCCTGACGAATCCGGGCCCGGTCGCCGAGGGCATCGAGGCCGACGGCACCCCCGTCACCCACCTCGGGATGACCGGCAACCGGGACCTGACCGCGCTCCCCCGCCTCACCCGGCTGATCCGCGACGGCGGCTACGACCTGGTGCACACCCACCTCTACCGGGCCTGCGTATACGGCCGGGTCGCCGCCCGGCTGGCCGGTGTACGGGCCGTGGTCGCCACCGAACACTCCCTGGGTGACGCGGTCATCGAGGGCCGCCGGCTGACCCGCGGCGTCCGCACGCTCTACCGGGCCACCGAACGGCTGGGGACGGCCACCGTCGCCGTCTCGGACACCGTCGCCGCCCGGCTGCGCCGCTGGGGCGTACCGGAACAGCGGATCCATGTGGTGCCCAACGGCATCGAGGCGCACCGTTTTGGCTTCGATCCGGCGGCGCGGGCCCTGGTGCGTACCCGGCTGGGGCTGCCGCTGGACGCCTTCGTGGTCGGCGGCGCCGGGCGGCTGGTGCCCGGCAAGCGGTTCGACGTCCTGGTCCGGGCGGTGACCCAACTTCCGGGCGTTCACCTGCTGTTGGCGGGCGCGGGGCCGGAGCGGGAGATGCTGCGGCGGATGGCGGAGCAGTTCGGCTCGGGCGACCGGATCCATCTGCTGGGCGCACGCGACGGCGCGGTCGACGCGGCGGCCGACGGCCGGGGGACCTCCGGGCCCGATATCCCGGGCCTGCTCTCGGCCATCGACGTCTTCGTCTCGCCCTCCCCGGACGAGGCGTTCGGACTGGCCGTCCTGGAGGCGCTCGCCTCCGGCCTGCATGTGCTCTACGGCAGCTGCCCGGCGGTCGACGAACTCCCCGCCGACCAGGCTCCCGGCGCCCGCCACTTCGGCCTGAACGTCCATGAACTGGGCACCGCGCTACGGGACCTGCGGCGCCAGGGGCCTGGGCGGCTGCCGGTCCCGCCGGTGGTGCGCCGCTATGACATCACCCGCAGCGCGGCGGCCCTGATGTCCGTGTACGAGCAGGCCATGGCCGGCGCCCCGGCACGGCGCCGGAGCCCGGTGGCGCTGCCGCCGCCGCAGGGCCGGGCGGCCGCGCTCCCCCCGGCGAGCGTGTCGCTGCCGGATCCGTTCCGGTCGCCGGACCCGTCCCCGCTCTCCAACAGGTAGGCAGCGGGCCCCTGACCGCCCACCCACCGCACCGCACACAAAGAAAGAGCAGGGAACTTCCATGTACGACCTCGTCGTGGTGGGCGCCGGCCCCTACGGACTCTCGATCGCCGCACATGCGGCGGCGGCCGGACTGCGGCTGCGGGTCCTGGGCCGGCCGATGGCCTCCTGGCGCGCTCATATGCCCGACGGCATGCTCCTCACGTCCGAGCCCTGGTCGACCGATCTCTCCGACCCGGCCGGCGGCCACACCCTGGCCGACTACTGCGCCGCCCGCGAGCTGACCGCCGAGCACGGCGTCCCGCTGCCGCTCGACACCTTCGCCGGGTACGGCAGCTGGTTCGGCGAACGCGCGGTGCCACAGGTCGAGGAGGTCACCGTCACCGCCGTACGCCCGGACGGCGACGGCTTCCGCGTCGAGACGGACACCGGCGAGCGGATCGCGGCCCGGACCGTGGTGCTCGCCGTCGGGCTGCTGCCGTTCGTCAACCGCCCCTGGCCGCTGCTCGAACTGCCCCCGGAGCTGGCCTCGCACAGCAGCGACCACCGGGATCTGCGGCGTTTCGCGGGCCAGGACGTCACCGTGATCGGCGCCGGGCAGTCCGCGCTGGAGACCGCGACCCTGCTGGCCGAACAGGGCGCCCGGCCCCGCCTGGTGGCCCGCGCCGACCAGCTGCGCTGGAACGCCCCGCCACCGCCGCTGGAGCGCGGCCGGCTGCGCGCCCTGCGCGACCCGCACTCCGCGCTCGGCACCGGCTGGCCGAACCGGGTGTGGTCACAACGGCCCGGCGCGGTACGCCGGCTGCCCCCGGCGACCCGGGTGCGGCTCGCGGAGAACGTACCGGGCCCGGCCGGCGCGTGGTGGCTGCGGGAGCGATTCGAACCGGCGGTGCCGGTCCTGCTGGGCCACCGGATCCGGGCGGCCGCTCCCCACGAGGACGGGGTGCGGCTCCACCTCACCCATACGGACGGCGGCTCCGAGACCGTCGACACCCAGCACGTGGTGGCCGCCACCGGCTTCACCCCGGACCTCGGGCGGCTGCGGCTGCTCCATCCCCAAGTGCGCACCACCCTGCGGACGGTGGGCGGCAGCCGGGCACCCGAGCTGAGCGCCGCTTTCGAGTCGTCCTGGCCCGGACTGTTCTTCGCGGGGCTGCTGACCGCGCCGTCGTTCGGCCCGTCGATGCGCTTCGTGTACGGCGCGGCCTTCACCGCGGCGCGGCTGCTGCGCGGCGTCCAGCGCCGGCTCGGCGACCGCCGCGGCGCCACCACCATCCCCCGCCCGGCACGGGACAGCACCCCGGCGGCGCACTAGGGACCGGGGGCGGGCCACCCGTAAGGGACCGCCCATAAGGGGCCACCCGCCCCGAGGGGTTCCCCCCGAAGGGGCCGTCCGGCAGTGGCCGGGCGGCCCCTCTCGCTTACGGACCGGCCGGTGTCACTGGCAGCGGTCGACGGCCTCGATCGTGCGGGCCGCCTCACCGAGCGCCGCACGCAGCACGGCCGGATCGGTGGCCGCGGCGCCCGCGCCCTCCGGCGGCACCAGCCAGCCGGTGCCGGTCACCGGCGGCTCCGCCGGGGCCCCTTCCTCACACAGCGCGCCCAGGGCGATCCCCCGCCCGGAGGTCTGGGTGCAGGCGCTGCCCGGTACGTCCCAGCCGTCCGCCGTGCCCGCCGGCACCAGGAAGCCGAGGGTGTCGCAGGCGCCGTCGTGCAGGACGGGGCCCACACCGTCCCGCAGCCGGAGGATGTCGACGGCTTCCAGACCCTGCCGGGCCGGCACCGTGACGAGGTCACACGCCTGGGCCGGTACGGCCGGTGCCCCGGCCACGACGGCCGGCCCACGCCCACCGCCGGCCCGGCCCGCGGACCCGTTGCCGCCCCTGCACACGCCGGTCTCCCACACGGAGAACCCCTCCTCCTGCACATACCCGACCCTTTACACCGACTTCAACGGCCGGGGGTGTCAACAGCTACGGCGGCGTAACGCTGCAAAGGATGGCAGTTCATGGCAGATCGCGCGCGAGATATCCGATTTGTAGCCAAACTGTGCGTATCGGAGCCATCACAGCCGGTACGGTCATCCCGCCGCACCGCCAGGAGGCGGCAACGCCACCTGATGGCACGGAGAGGGCACGGAGAGGGTCCGCCATGGCGTCGCCAGCAGCTAGTTCAGCGTCGTCCCGCACCGTACCCGCCCGCCCGAACCTCGCTTTCCGACAGCTGCGCGGCCGGCTGTCACCGGGCGAGTTCGCGGCGGCGGTCCGACGGTCCGCCCGTGAGATCGGCGAACAGGTCTCGTGCGACGCCCGCTATGTGGGCCGCGTCGAGTCCGGGGAGATCCGGTGTCCGAACTACGCCTACGAGCGGGTGTTCCGGCACATGTTCCCCGGGCTGACGCTGCCCGACATGGGCTTCGCGCCGCGCGAGGCGGTACGCGGACGGGGGGCGCGAACGGCGGCGGTCGGCGCCGCACCCCTGGCAACCGAACCCGACCACCGCGATACCCGTATCCAGATCTGCGAGGAGAGCGACGTGCTGCGTCGCGCGTTCATCACCGGCGGCCCGGCAGCAGCCCTGGGCTTCGCCGCCCTGCATCCCATCGAGGCCGCTGCCGCCGCAGCGGCCGCCCATGTGCCGGGCCCGCGCGCCCCCGTCACCGGGCGGCCCGGAGCCGCCGAGGCCGCCGCGGTCGAGGAGGCCGTCCGCCATATCCGGCTGCTGGACGACCGGCACGGCGCGGAGGGCATCTACCGCCGCGCCACCCAGCCGCTGCGCGCCGCCTACGAGCTGCTGGACGCGGGCGTACAGCGCCGCTCGGTGTCCGACCGGCTGCACGCCGGGGCGGGTGAACTCGCCATCACCGTGGGCTGGCTGGCGCATGACTCGGGCCGCTTCGGCGACGCCCGCTCGCACTACGCGGAGGCCCTGGCCACCGCCCGGGTCTGTGGTGACGCCGCCCTGGAGGCGCATGCCTTCTGCAATACGGCCTTCCTGGCCCGCGACGCCGGACGCCCGCGCGAGGCGGTACGGGCCGCGCAGGCCGCGCAGCAGGCCGCCAAGCAGCTGGCCTCGCCACGGCTGCTGTCGCTGCTGGCGCTGCGGGAGGCGGGCGGCTGGGCGGGGCTGGCCGACCGGTCCGGCTGTGAGCAGGCGTTGGCACGGGCCGAGCGGCTGTTCGCGGGCGGGCCGCGGGACGGCGACCCGGAGTGGATGACGTTCTACGGCGAGGCCGAACTGGCGGGCCTGGAGGCGCAGTGCTGGTCGGCCCTGGGCGAAGCGGGGCGCGCGGCGGAGCACGCACGCCGGGCGGTGGCGCTGCAGGATTCCCATTTCACCCGCAATATCGCCCTGTTCACCGCGGAGCTGGCGGGCGACCTCGCGGACAGCGGGGAGCCCGAGGAGGCCGCCGCGGCCGGGGTCCGGGTGCTGAGCCTGCTGGAGGCGGTCCGCTCGGCCCGCATCCGGACGATGCTCGACGGCACGGCCCGGACACTGCGGGCGCACCCCGGCGGCGGCGTGATCACCGAGTTCCTGGAGCGGCACGCGGCAACGGCCGGGCCGGAGGCGGACGGGAGGCGGGGCGAGGACCCGGCCTGCTGAGGGCGCGGCGGGCGGTGCGGCTCCCCTGTCCTCAGCCCAGGTGCCCCGTGTCGTTCCAGCGCTCGATGGCCGGTTCGCCGTAGGCCCAGCCGAGTACCGACAGGGACGTCGGCTCCAGCCGGATGCGGGCGCCGAAGGAGACGTCCAGGCCCAGCCAGCGGGCGCCGAGGGAGCGCAGGATGTGGCCGTGCGCGAAGACCAGCACATCGCGGTCGGCGGACCGTGCCCAGGCGACGACCTCATCCGCCCGCGCGGCGACCTGGGCGAGCGTCTCGCCCTCCGGGACCCCGTCGCGCCAGAGGAGCCAGTCCGGCCGGCCGGACTTGATCTCGGCCGGGGTCAGGCCCTCGTACGCGCCGTAGTCGACCTCCATCAGCGCGTCCCACGGCTGCGCCCGGTCGCCGAACCCGGCCAGCTGGCAGGTCTCACTGGCGCGCACCAGGGGACTGGTGCGGACCTCGACGCCCGGGAGTCCGTCCCAGGGTGCGCGGTGCAGCCGCTCGCCCAGCAGCTTGGCGCCGCGCCGGCCCTCGTCCAGCAGCGGGACGTCCGTACGGCCGGTGTGCCTGCCGGACAGGGACCATTCGGTCTGCCCGTGCCTGGCCAGGAAGATGCGCGCTGCCATGGTCGTACCTCTCGCCGATCGCTCGGCTGCTCGTTCTCGGCGCGGGCGGCGGTGACCGCGGGCCTTCCATCATCGCGCACCGGGGCGATGTATCCCCGGCCGGGATGCCCTTCCTGCCGTCCCGCCCGGGGCCGGGCCCCATGGCGCTCTCCCCTACAGTGCGCGGGCCGGAGCGCGGGCCGGAAGCCGCATCCGTCGGCATCCGGCCGCATCCGGCGACAGGCGGTCGCCCCGCATGTCGGTGCCGGATGCGAGACTTTCGCGGGTGAACGTTTCGCGCGACAGTCGATCCGCGTCGGCCGCCCCTCCGGCGGAGCAGCCGACGGCGACGCCGAGCCCGCGGACGGGGGGAGCGCCCGGTGGGAGCCGGGGGCGGCTCGCCGCACTGCGCGGCCCCGGTGTCCGTCCCCGCTCGCTCGACGCCCGCGCGCTCGCCGCGCTGGCCGCCAACCCCGGCTGCCGGCGCCGCGCGCTGCTGGACGGCGCGGGCGTCGACAAGGGCGCGCTGGCCCAGGCGCTGGGCTCGCCCGCGGCGTACGGGCAGTCCCAGTTCGCGATCGTCCGGGGCAACGCGTTCGAGGCCCGGGTGAAGGCCGACGGCGCCACGGAACTGCTGCGGCTGCTGCACGAGCGGCTGGCGCCCGGCACCCCGCCGCCCGTGCCGGAGGAGGTCGCCGCCCCCGATCTGTCCGCGGCCGGGCCCGAGGGCCGGGCGGCGCGTACGGCGCTGGCGCTGCGCGAGGCGACCGCGGCCGGGGGCTGGGCGCTGCTCGACCATCCGATGCTGGTCGTCGAGGTGGCCGGGGCGCCGGCCTATGTGGAGCCGGATGCGGTGGTGGTGCATCCGGACGGCAGCTGGACGGTCGTCGAGATCAAGTCCTTCCCGATGATCGACGGTTCGGCGGACGCCGCCAAGGTGGGCGCCGCCGCGCGGCAGGCGGCCGTGTATGTGCTGGCCCTGGAGCCGGTCGCCGGTCATGTCGGCGCGCACACCGGCCGCGCCGTCCGGGTCCGCGACCGGGTGCTGCTGGTGTGCCCGAAGGACTTCTCCAACCTCCCCGCGGCCGCCGCCGTCGACATCCGCAAGCAGCTGGCCACGACCCGGCGGCAGCTGTCCCGGCTCGCCCGGGTCGAGGAGATCGCCGCCACCCTCCCCCCGGAGACCACCTTCGACCTCCGGCTGGCGGATGACGGGAAGACGGCGACCCGCCGCCCCGAGGAGCTGGCCGACGCCGTCGAGGCGGTCGAACCGGCCTACGCCCCCGAGTGCCTGGCCGCGTGCGAGCTGGCCTTCCACTGCCGTAAACGGTCCCGTGAGGACGGCGCGGTGGAGACCCTGGGGCGCGGCGTACGGGGCGAGTTGGGCGGGCTGCGCACCATCGAGGAGGTGCTGGCGGCGGCCCGCCCCGAGGCCCCGGAGGCCGCCGACGGGACGGAGGACCCCGGCGCCGACGGGACGGAGGACCCCGGCGCCGACGGGACGGAGGACCCGGCCGTCGTCGCGCTGCGGCGGGCCGCCGCGCTGCGCGACGAGGCGCTGGCCCGCCCCGCCGTGCCGGGACCGCGAGCGGAGGAGCACGGATGTCGCTGATCGAGACGCTGGCCCGGATGGAGGCGGTGGCGGCGGGCCGGGCCCGGCCGCGGTGCACGGTCCGCCACCGCCATCTGGCCGAACGCCCTTTGGTGTGCGTCCCGTTGACGACCTCGGGCGAGGCCGGTGCCCCGCTGGGGGCGCTGGTCGGCACGGATCGTGAGAAGCCGCTGCTGCTGGCCGTTCCGCAGCCGCGCGACCGCGAGCTGCGGTTCGCGTTCCTCGCCGAGCTGGCGGAGACGGTGCTGCCGTATGTGGACGGCTTCGCGGACGCCATCGAGTGGGAGGAGCGCAAGGAGACCGACCCGGAGACCGGCAAGAAGGTCCCGGTGCAGGTCGAACTGTGCGCGGACGCCCCGCAGTTGATCGTGCCGAGCGCCGCCGGTATCGAGTTCGTCCGGCTGCTGGGCCGCTCGATGCGGTTCCGGCGGACGGCCGAGCAGGAGCCGGAGACACCGCATCCGGCACCGCCGTACGTCCCGCTGCTGGGCCGCTGGCTGACCCACTTCGGCGAGCGGGCGCGGGTCCCGGGCGCGAGCCTGCTGGTGTCCATGACGGATCTGCTGACCCGTCACTGGGCGACGGGCCAGAGCGTGCTGGAGGACCAGCACCTGGGCGCGCTGCTGGCCTGGATCGACCCGCCGCCGGGGATGTCGGGCCGGGAGGCGGCCGAGCGCGCGGAGTCGGCGCGGGACGCGGACGGGCAACTGCGGTGCCCGCCGGCCGGCCCGGCCACCGACCCGGCGTTCGACAACCGGCTGCTGGCCCCCGCGATGACCCGTTACGATGCCGGGCTGCCGGGCGCCGAGGAGGCGCTCCGCACCCTCGTCGAGAGCCAGCTGCGGCCGACCTGGGACGCCGTCTGGCACGGCATCGACCTGCTGCGGACGCTCCCCGCGGGCGCCCGGGTCCCGGACCGCTGGAAGCGCGACCGCTGGTCGTACACGGCACACCGGGACCGGGTGCGCGCCGGGGAGCCCCCGCAGCCCAAGCAGGACGACGCGGTCACCGCCGCGCAGAAGCTGTCCGCGCGGGAGACCGCACAGGCCCAACTGGACGCCCAGGAAGCCCTGGACGACCCGCTGGTGATGGCGGGGCGGCGACTGGCCGGTGAGGCGTTCCAGGGCACGGTCACGGCCGTCGAGATGGCCTTCTCGGAGGGCAAACGGCCGATGCCGCGCCCGCTGGTCACGCTGCGGACGGACGATCAGCCGCAGCTGTCCGAAGGGGGCAAGCTCTACCGCCCTCTGGCGGACGGCAGGACCCAGACCGCCGAATACGTGGCTTCCGGGGACGGGGAGCCGGGCATGCTGGTGGTGCGGCTGACGGGCGGGATGGGGCGCGGGAAGACGCCGGAGCCCGGTTCGGTGCCGGAGCCGGACGACGTGGTGTGCTGGACGCTGTTCGAGCACGCCCCGCGCGGCGGCCCGGAGCTCCCGGACCCCGAGGACACCCCGTGGACCCATGGCGGCCCGCCGCCCGGGGCCGCGGACGCGCCGTACACCGCCCCCGACCCCGTGACCTCGGAGGACTTCCTGTGACCCGCGCCCGGCCCTCGACCGCCCTGGAGAACGCTCCCGTATGACGGCCACTCAGGACCCGCAGGCCACCACGGCCGGCCCCTTCGACCCCGCCGCCGCGGCCGCCACGGCGACCGACGCGATCCTGCGGGACACCCTGCACGGCACCCGGCGCGGGGTGGTCGTGGACTCCCCGCCCGGCGCCGGAAAGTCCACCCTCGTGGTGCGGGCGGCCCGCGAACTGGCCGCCGCCGGACGCCCGTTGATGGTGGTCGCGCAGACCAACGCCCAGGTCGACGACCTCGTGCTGCGGCTCGCCGAGAAGGATCCGCGGCTGCCGGTCGGCCGGCTGCACAGCAGTGAGCCCGGCGCGTTCGACCCGGCACTGGCCGAGCTGCCCGCGGTCCGTACGTCCGCGAAGGTCGCCGATCTGGCCGGGATGGACATCGTGGTCTCGACGGCCGCGAAATGGGCCTATACCAAGGTCGATGAGCCGTGGCGGCACGCCATCGTGGACGAGGCGTATCAGATGCGCTCCGACGCGCTGCTGAGCGTCGCGGGGCTGTTCGAGCGGGCGCTGTTCGTCGGTGACCCGGGCCAGCTGGACCCGTTCAGCGTGGTCGGCGCGGAGCAGTGGGCGGGGCTGGCCTACGACCCGTCGTCGAGCGCGGTGTCCACCCTCCTGGCGCACAACCCCGATCTGCCGCAGCACCGGCTGCCGGTCTCCTGGCGGCTGCCCGCCTCGGCGGCGCCGCTGGTCTCCGCCGCGTTCTATCCGTACACCCCGTTCCGCAGCGGCACCGGCCACGGCGACCGCCGACTGGCGTTCGGGGTACGGGGCGACGGCTCGGGCGTGGACCGGGTCCTGGACGAGGCCGCCGAGTCCGGCTGGGGCCTGCTGGAACTCCCCGCCCGCCATACGCCGCGTACGGACCCGGAAGCGGTCCGCGCGGTGGCCCAGGTCGTGCGCCGGCTCCTCGACCGCGGCGGCGCCACCACCAGCGAGGCCCACGGGACGGCGGCGGGGGCCGCGCCCGCCCCGGCGCCGCTGACGGCCGCCCGGATCGCGGTCGGCACCGCCCACCGCGACCAGGCGGCGGCCGTCCGCGCCGCGCTCGCCGCCCTGGGCGTGACCGGCGTCGCGGTGGACACCGCCAACCGCCTCCAGGGCCGCGAGTTCGATGTCACGGTCGTCCTGCATCCGCTGTCCGGCCGCCCCGACGCCACCGCCTTCCATCTGGAGACCGGCCGGCTGTGTGTGCTCGCCTCCCGCCACCGGCACGCCTGCATCGTGGTCTGCCGGGCGGGCGTCGCCGACCTGCTGGACGAACACCCGTCGACCGACCCGGTCCGCCTCGGCGTCACGGTCAAGTTCCCGGACGGCTGGGAAGCCAACCACGCGGTCCTCGCCCATCTCGCGGAACACCGGGTGACATGGCGTCCGTAGACCGATGACCGGTCGCCGGAATCCCGGCCGTCCCGGGGCCCACTTGCGCGGCGCGGGACAATGGAATGCGGCACACGATCTGGAGGTAGGTACATGTCCGAGCCGCGACCGGCTCCCGACCCGCGTGGTACGGCGCCCGGACCACGGCGGTTGAAGCCCGCACAGCTGCTCTTCGAGCCGCCCGAGGCCGCCGCCGACCCCGAGCACTTCTTCGGCCTGGAGTCGATGGAGGACCCGCGCGAGCTGCTCGGCCGCGCCACGGAACTCACCCTCGCCTTCCGCGCCGCGGCCGACCGCGCCACGGAGTTCCAGGCGCTGGCCGCGGCCCAGCTGTCCGACCCCAGCCGGTTCGACCGGCTGCCGCTGGCCGTGCTCGCGGAGCAGGCGGAGTGGACCGAGGACTATGCGCGGAAGATGATCGAGTTCGGCCGCAGCCTGATGCGCGGCGGCAGCACCCTGCCCGGCGAGCGGGACTGACCGCCCCGGCCCCCGCGCACCGCACCCGCGCCCCTCCGACGCCCCGTCCGCCCCGCCGCACGACGGCCCATGGTTCATGATCATGGGCCGCTGGCATATGCAAGGGGGGAAAGATAGCGGGTCCCCCACCGTCCCGTCCCGTTTTCCGCCAATCAGCCAAGTCCCGTGTGTGAGCTGGGTAGACCTGTTCCCATGAGCGACTGGCTGCCTGAGACCCCCCGCACCCTGGCCTTCCCGACCGCGGCTTATGTCACCCTCGCGGGGGCCGACTGGCTCGCCTCCGCCAGCCCCCATCCGGACGAGATGCACACCCTGTGGGCCACCCGGCCTTCCGCCCCCAGCGTGCTGCCCTGCGGCACCGCCTTCGACGTGATCAACGCCCCGGCGCTCTTCGGGCGGCGGATGGTGGACCGCTTATGGTCCGACGGCCCCGGCTCGGGCCCGGTGGCGGCGCACCGCGGCCGGATCCTCCTGTTCGCCGCCCCGGGCACCGCCCAGCGGCTGCCGGCGCTGCTCGTCTGGGAGGAGTGGGCCACGGCCGTCCCGCCGCTGCTGTGCCACGGCAGCGGTGACGCGGTGACCATCCCGCCGCTGCACCCCCGCCGGAGCCCCGCCGCGGACCGGACCGCGGGGCCCGGCGCCGCCGCCGACGCGGATCCGGCCGCCCCGTCCGGCTCCCGCTGGCTGGTGGCACCGGATGTCCGCAAGCCCTGGCTTCCGGGCCCCGACGTACTGCTCTGGGCCTGTGTCCGCGCGGCCCGCTCGATGGCCGGACCGGCGCCGGAAGCCGCAGCTCAGCACCCGGTTTCCCTGCTGACCGCGGGCTGAGCCAAACCGATTTTTGTCCTCCCCGAGCAGGATGCTAATGTTTTCCCCGTCAGCAGGCGCCGCTAGCTCAGTTGGTTAGAGCAGCTGACTCTTAATCAGCGGGTCCGGGGTTCGAGTCCCTGGCGGCGCACAGACGGTCGAAGGCCCCCACTCCGGTGGGGGCCTTCGTCATTGCGGTGCGTCGCGGGGTCGGCGCGGTCAGCCGTGGTTCACCTTCACCGCCCAGTCCCCGTCGGCCGTCCGGCCCTCGACCTGGATACGGATGCCGTCCTCGGCGTCGTCCATGCTCTCCCCCACACCCAGCGGCGCGTCCGCGAGCGGCGGGTAGACGGAGGTGCCCCAGCAGGCCGAGGTGGCCGGATGCCCGTCGAGCACCTGCACGGGGCCCGCCCCGGAGGCCGCCCGGCTGCGTACGCGGTAGACCAGGACCCCTTCGGTGCACAGCGAGCGGTCATTGCCCGTGGCACCGCGTGCCTCGATGGCGAGGGCGCTGTCCGGGCCGGTACGGACCACCAGAAGCCGCGGCCGGCGCTGGGCGCGGGACTCCTTGGGGGCGGACAGCGGCCGCAGTGAGTGCATGGCGGGCCCGGCCAGATCGACGCAGTCCACCTGGCTGTCGGCGATCCAGCCCAGCTTCCACTTGTGCCAGGCGAAGGGGTCGGGGGCCAGTCCGAACTGGCTGCCCATGAGGTCCCAGTCACCCACATAGGTGTCCCAGTCACCCTTGCCGTCCTCCGGCCGGTGGTAGAGGTCCGGAAGATCGAAGACATGCCCGGTCTCGTGGGCGAGGACATTGCGGTCCGGCGGGCTCTGCTCGAACACGGTGACGAACCGGCGCAGATCGTGGTCGTCGGCGTGCATCGGCCGGTCCAGGTTGACGACCTTGGTGGCGTCCGAGTCGACACCGGGGGCGTCCGGATCGGCGACGAAATAGACCACGTCGTAGCGGCTGAAGTCGATGGAGGGGTCGGCGGCGGTGACCGCGTCGTGCAGATAGGACGAGCGGCGGGCGGCGTCCCAGTCGCGCTGTATCCCGTACGAGGAGGACGAGAGCGGCATCCGTACCCAGGGGCGGTGGATGTGCGGGCGCAGCCGGAACTTTCCGTAGGAGGCGCGGTCGAAGAAGCCGGAGGTGGCGGGGAAGTACTCGCGGGAGAGCTCCTGCGGCGCGGAGAGGGGCCGGGAGTCCGGGAAGGACAGATAGATCATGACGGCGTTGAGCGGGCGGTCCGGGCGCGGATAGGCCCCGTTCCAGCTGTCGACGCCCTCGGAGTGGTGCGCGTCGGTGCGTCCCAGGGCGCACGGGAGCACGGCCTCGGAGGCGGTGGCGGGTCCGGCGACGATGGAGGTCGCGATGAGCGCGCTCAGAGACGTGACGACGGCCGCGACGCGCCGCAGGCTGCGGCGATCCACCCCGCCGAGTGTCCGGGCGCGCGGCACACATACCTCCAGGGACGGATTCGGAGACCTCATCTACCCTGTGGCGATTTAATGCTATTCGTCCTGTTTTGAAGGCCCGGACGAGTGACCGGCGCGTCTTGGCCGTGCCGTAACGGAAAGTCACAAACGGCCAACGGGGCAATACGTACGAACAGAGCCGTGCAGAAATGGCTGAAGTTCCGTCACGCGGGCGGGCGATCACGGCTGCGTCGCTGGATCGGCCGTCGTGCCAGCCTCTATGATCGCCACACTTTCCAGCGCGAGATCCCCCCTCCATCACGAGACAGCGCCACGCGGGAGCGAGCAGTGAGCGGACACCCCGACAGTCCGGGCCGCACGCCCGGAGCGACGCTCTCCTCAGTGACGGAGCGTAAGGAAACGACCAAGGAATCGGACGGGGCCCGGCCCGCCCCGAGCGGGCACGGCGATGACACCGCCGCCTCGCTCGGCGACTACCGCGCCACCTTCTACGCGGCCCGGGTGGCGATGGCCGTCCTCAACCGCGACGGTCTGGTCCTCGCCGCCAACCCGGCCTTCGGCGAGCTGGTCGGCACCGACCCGGCCGAGCTGGTCGCCGCCACCGCGGCCGACCTCACCGACCTCGGCGCCGACACCCGGGTGTGGACCGCCTACCGCGAGGTGCTGTGCGGCCGCAGCGACCGTATGCACTGCACCCGCCGCCTCAAACACCCCGAAGGGCACTCCGTCTGGGTGGAGGTGACCGTCGAACCGCTCACCCCGGAGCCGCTCAGCGGTGAGGAGCGGATGCTGCTGTCGGTGGCGGACATCAGCGACCGGCACGATCTGCTGGCCCGGCTGCGGCATCTGCAGATGCACGACCCGGTGACCCGGCTGCCCAACCGGACACTGTTCTTCGAGCGGCTCGCCGCCGCCCTGGAGACCGCCTCCTTCGAACCGTCCGGCACCGGCCGCATCGGGCTGTGCTACCTGGACCTGGACGGCTTCAAGGCCGTCAACGACACCCTCGGGCACCGCGTCGGCGACCGGCTGCTGAGCGCGGTGGCACAGCGGCTGACGCGCTGCGCGGAGAGCGCGGCGGACCGCGGGACGGGCCGCGGGGGGCATCTGGTCGCGCGGCTCGGCGGTGACGAGTTCGCTCTTTTGGTGGAGGACTCCACCGGCACCGACCAGCTCGCCGAGCTGGCCCAGTGTGTGCTGGACGCGCTGCAGCGCCCGTTCGACCTGGCCGGGCAGCGGCTGTCGGTGTCGGCGAGCATCGGCGTCGTGGAGCGGACCGCCACCGGCACCACCGCGACCGGTCTGATGCAGGCCGCGGACACCACGCTGTACTGGGCCAAGGAGGACGGCAAGGCCCGCTGGACGCTCTTCGACCCGGAGCGCAACGCCCACCGGATGACCCGGCAGGCGCTCTCCAGCACCCTGCGCCCGGCCGTGGACCGCGGTGAATTCACCCTGGAGTACCAGCCGCTGGTCGGGCTGGGCGACGGCCGGGCGCAGGGCGTGGAGGCCCTGGTGCGCTGGCGGCATCCGCAGTTCGGGACGCTGTCGCCGAATCGGTTCATCGCCCTGGCGGAGGAGAACGGCGCGATCGTCGAGCTGGGCCGCTGGGTGCTGGAGCGGGCCTGCTATCAGGCGCGCGCCTGGCAGCTGGCGCACCCGGACGAGCCGCTATTCGTCAGCGTCAATGTGGCCGTACGTCAGGTGTGGGACTCCGACCTGGTCGCGGATGTCGCGGGGATCCTCGCCGAGACCGGGCTGCCGCCGGAGCTGCTCCAGCTGGAGCTGACCGAGTCCGCGGTGATGGGCTCGGCGGGCCGCCCGCTCCAGGCCCTGCAGGCACTCAGCGACATGGGCGTACGGATCGCCATCGACGACTTCGGCACCGGCTACTCCAACCTCGCCTACCTCAGCCGCCTCCCGGTCTCCGTGCTCAAGCTGGACGGGTCCTTCGTCCGCGGCTTCCGTTCGCAGGAGCATCCCAACCCGGCGGACGAGATGATCGTGGAGGCGCTGGTGGCGCTGGCGCACCGGCTCGGCCTCACGGTCACCGCCGAGTGTGTGGAGAGCGCCGAACAGGCCGAGCGGCTCCGCCGGATCGGCTGCGACACCGGCCAGGGCTGGCTCTACTCCCGCCCCGTCGCCCCCGACCGCGTCGAAGCCCTCCTCGACGCGGGCCGGCACACGGGCGCCTGAGGGGTCCCGCCTACGACGCCCTACCCGGGCAGCCCGTACGCATCGGCTATCAGCTCGTACGAGCGCAGCCGGGCCGCGCCGCCATGCGCGTTGGCGGTGATCATCAGCTCGTCGGCGCCGGTGCGCTTGGCGAGATCGTCCAGGCCCTGGCGGACGGCGTCCGGGGTGCCGTGGATGACATTGCCGAGCCAGCTGTCGACGAAGTCGCGCTCCCGTTCGCTGAAGGAGTATGCCTCGGCCTCCTCCGGGCTGGGGACCAGGCCGGGGCGGCCGGTGCGCAGCCGGACCATGGACAGCGCGCCGGTCAGGACCTGTCGGCGGGCCTCCCGCTCCTCCTCGGCGGCCAGCGCCGCGACCCCGATCAGGGCGTAGGGCTCGGCCAGCACCTCGGAGGGGCGGAAGGACGCGCGGTAGAGGTCCAGCGCCGGGAGGGTGTTGGCGGCGGAGAAGTGGTGCGCGAAGGCGAACGGCAGGCCGAGGGTGCCGGCCAGCCGGGCGCTGAAGCCGGAGGAGCCCAGCAGCCACAGGGGCGGGCGGTGCGGGTCCTGGACGCCGCCCGGGGAGGTGGCCTGCACCGGGCCGGGGACGGCGTGGATCCTGGCGTACGGGTGGCCGTCGGGGAAGGAGTCGTCCAGAAAGCGGGTCAACTCGGCCAGCTGCTGCGGGAATTCCTCCGCGCCCTCGTGCAGACTCTCGGTCCGGCGGAGCGCCGCGGCAGTGGCGCCGTCCGTCCCCGGCGCGCGGCCCAGGCCCAGGTCGACCCGGCCGGGGGCCATCGCCTCCAGGGTGCCGAACTGCTCGGCGATGACGAGCGGGGCGTGGTTGGGCAGCATCACGCCGCCGGAGCCGAGGCGGATGCGGGTGGTGTGGGCGGCGAGGTGGGCGAGCAGCACCGCGGGGGAGGACGAGGCGACGCCGGGCATGGAGTGGTGCTCGGCGACCCAGTAGCGGTGGAAGCCGCGGCGTTCGGCCGTACGGGCGATATCGACGGCCGTGCGCACCGCCCGGGAGGCGGTGCTGCCGGCCCCGACCGTCACCAGGTCGAGCACCGACAGCGGGACGGGCGCGGTGCCCCGGGCGGTGCCCCGTATCCCGTCGCCGGCGCTCTCGCCGCTGCCCCGGATCTCCTCGTCTTCGCCGCTCACGGTGCGGGTCCTCCTCGCGTCGGTGGTCTGCGAGGAGGACAACCGGAGAGGATCTCCACTTATTCCCGGGTCAGCTGCCCGGCGTCACACCGCATTCGGCGGACCCGCTGCCGGACCCGCCGGGCGCCCGTCAGCTGTGCGCGGTCCGCGAGAAGAGGGTGCCGAGCGCCGGACAGCTGATCGTCCGGTCGAGCAGCCGGAGCCCCTCCCAGGCCGTCACCTGATTGGCGGTGAGCACCGGCTTGCGCAGCTCCGCTTCGAGGGCCGGGAGATGTTCGGCGGTGTGCAGCGCGGTGTCGGGCAGCAGCACCACCTCGGCGTCCGGATGGTCCCCGGCGCGGGCGAGCGCCAGCACCTCCGTCGCTCCCCAGGTGCCGACCTCGGCGGCGGTGATGATGCCGCTGCCGCGGGTCGAGACGACCTCCGCACCGGCGGACTTCAGGAAGGCGTGGAAGCGCTCGGCCACATCGTCGGGGTAGGTGGCGGCGATCGCGACCCGCCGGGCGCCGAGCGCCTGGACGGCATGGGCGAAGGCGAACGACGTACTGGAGGCGGGCAGACCGGCGGTGGCGGACAGCTCCCTGACCTGTTCGTGGGCGCCCTCCCAGCCGAAGACGAAGCTGGCGCTGGTACAGGCCCAGACGACGGCCTCGGCGCCGCGCTCCTTGAGCTCGTCGACGCCTGCGGCCAGCCGCCCGGCGGAGCCCATCTCCAGCAGCGCGTCGACGCGGTGGGCGTCCTCGCCGATGTCGGTGTGGACGAGCGGCAGGCGGACCGCGCCGCCCAGCAGCGCCTCCAGCCGGGGGTAGTCGTCCTCCGCGGAGTGGCCGGGGTAGAGGAAGCCGACCGATGCCATGCAGTTCTCCCTTGCGTGTACGCCTGCGGGGGCAGAGGGGTTCGTGGGGCAGAGGGGTTCGTGGGTTCGGGTGCGCTGACGGGTGGTGCGGTGACCCCGGGCAGGGGCGCTGCCGGCGCGAGGAACGACGCCGGCAGCATCCGGGGCCGGGTTCGGACCGGCTCAGACCGGGGGCAGACCGCCCGTGTCATCGGGCGGATACGGCGGCGGATCAAGGCCGTCGAGGGGCTCCCCCTCCGGTGGGGCGGGGGGTCCGGCGAAGGCCGCCTCCGGGGTCGCCCCCGGCACGCCCTCTCCGGGGCCGCCCGCCGATCCGGTCATCGCGGCCGGACCGCGCCGCGCCACCGGGTCGAGCAGCGCCTGGTACGGGCCCACCGCCTGGACCCCGATGGCCCGCAGCGCGGCCCACATCGTGACCTGGTTGGCGGACAGCACCGGCATCCGCAGCTCGGCCTCCAGCTGCGGGATCACGTCGTAGGTCGGCAGATTCGTACAGCTGATGAAGAGGGCATCGGTGGCGCCGACGACGGCCGCGCGGGCCATGTCGACGACATCGCGGTACGGCACCTTCCAGATGTGCCGGGTCAGGCCGAGATAGGCCCGGCCGGTGACCGTGATGCCGGCCTCACCCAGATAGTCCTCCAGGGAGTCGGTGACCGATTTCGTGTAGGGCGTGACCACGGCGATGCGCCGGGCGCCGATCTCGCGCAGCGCTTCGATCAGCGCGCCCGAGGTGGTGAGGGAGGGAACCTCCCCCGCCTGGACCATGGCGGCACACATGGCCCGCTCCCCCGCGACACCTCCGACGAAGCTGCCGGAGGTGCAGGCATAGGAGATGACCTGCGGTGATACCGCGCACAGAGCCTGGACGGCGGCGTCCAGCGTTTCGTGCTCACTGACCATTCGGGCCAGATCGAGGCTCACCTCGACGGGCACAAAAGGGGTGCGGGTGAGGTGGAGGGACACATCGTCGGGCACCCAGCGCCAGAGCTCACGGTCGAGCGCGAAGTCGAAGGGAGCGACGACACCCACGCCGAGCTGCGGCTGTGGGCCACCCAGAAAAGAGACGTCCATGAAGGCCCCTAGAAGAAACGAAGGGCTGGGATGGCCAGGCCAGTGGCCGCGGAAGAGGTGCAACCGGATCAAGCCGGGACGTCGGTACAGAGCCGTTGTTGACACCGTAGATACGACTTCCTAGCGTGGTCAATCCTCGCATCTCAGGCATCTGTCGGCGCCCCTTTTCCGTGAAAGGGGCTCACGTTTCAGAACGGTTTCTGGCTATGTCCGAAAGCACCGTCCTCGTCCTTGGATCCGACCCGCCCCCGAAGCTGGACCGGCTCACCGGCCGGGCTCGGGTGATCTTCACCGACGAGGAGTCGCTCGCCGACCGACTGCCCTCCGCCGACGTCCTGTTGGCCTGGGACTTCACCTCTGATGCGATCCGCAGAGCCTGGCCGGAGAAGGGCCCCAGGCCCGGCTGGGTGCACACCGCGAGCGCCGGTGTGGATCAGCTCCTGTGCCCGGCGCTGGTCGCCGACGACACCCTGGTGACCAACGCCCGGGGGGTCTTCGAGCAGCCGATCGCAGAGTACGTGGCGGGCCTCGTGATCGCCATGGCCAAGGACTTCTACGGAAGTTGGGAGCTCCAGCGGCAGCGGCGCTGGCAGCACCGGGAGACCCTGCGGCTGGCCGGCAGCCGGGCCGTCGTGGTGGGCTCGGGGCCGATCGGCCGGGCCATCGGCAGCACCCTCCTGGCACTGGGTGTCAAGGTCGATCTGGTCGGCCGCCGGGAGCGCCGGGACGATCCGCGCTTCGGCCTCGTCCACGCGAGTGACGCGCTGAACGGCCTGCTGCCCCAGGCGGATTGGGTGATCAGCGCGGCGCCCCTGACGGAGGCCACCCGCGGCCTGTTCGACAAGGCGGCGTTCGCCAGGATGCCGCCGCGGGCCCGGTTCATCAACGTCGGGCGCGGGCCGCTGGTGGTCGAGGACGCGCTGATCGCGGCGCTGCGCGAGTGGCGGATCGCGGCGGCGGCGCTGGACGTCTTCGAGGAGGAGCCGCTCACCGCGGACAGCCCGCTGTGGGACGTCCCGCATCTGATCGTCTCGCCCCATATGAGCGGCGACACCCTGGGCTGGCGGGACGCCCTCGCCGAGCAGTTCCAGGACAACTTCGAGCGGTGGTCGGCGGGCGAGCCGCTGGACAACCTCGTCGACAAACGGCTCGGGTACGTGCCGGTGCAGTGACGGGGCCGGCTGCCGGGCCCCGGGCGCGGCAGCCGCGCTCCCCCACCGCCGTCCCGCCCGGGGCGGCCGACGCTCGGAGGACGCATGACCACCGAACCGACCCACCTCGCCGACCTCACCGCCACCCGGCTCACGGCCGGCTACGCGGCCGGCGAGTTCTCCCCCGTCGAGGCGGTCCGGGCGGTGCTGGAACGCGCCGAGGCCGCGCAGACCGCGACGAACTGCTTCACCCGGATCGACGCGGACGAAGCGCTGTCCGGCGCCAAGGAGTCGGCGGAGCGCTGGCGGGCCAGGGAGCCGGCCGGGCCGGTGGACGGGGTGCCGGTCACCGTCAAGGACCTGATCCTCACCCGGGGCACCCCGACGCTGCGCGGGTCGCGCACGGTGCGGGCCGAGGGGCCGTGGGAGGAGGACGCCCCGTCGGTCGCCCGGCTGCGGGAGTCCGGGGCGGTGTTCGTCGGCAAGACCACCACCCCGGAGTTCGGCTGGAAGGGCGTCACCGACAGTCCACGGCACGGGGTGACGGGCAATCCGTACGACCCGGGGCGCACCGCGGGCGGCTCCAGCGGCGGCAGCGCGGCGGCGGTGGCGCTGGGCGCCGGGCCGCTGAGTCTGGGCACGGACGGCGGCGGTTCGGTGCGTATCCCGGCGTCGTTCTGCGGGATCTTCGCGCTCAAGGCGACCTACGGGCGGGTGCCGCACTATCCGGCGAGTCCGTTCGGGACGCTGGCGCATGTCGGGCCGATGACCCGGGACGCGGCGGACGCGGCGCTGATGATGGAGGTGATCTGCCGGGCGGACTGGCGGGACTGGTCCCAGCTCGGTCCGGCCGCCGGTTCGTTCCGGGAGGCGCTGGCCGGTCCGGTGTCCGGGCTGCGGGTGGCCTTCAGCCCGTCGCTCGGCTGGGAGGTGCCGGTGGCGCCGGAGGTCGCCGCGGCGGTCCGGTCGGCGGTCGACACCCTTGCCGGGCTCGGCGCGGTCGTCGAGGAGATCGACCCCGGTATCAGCGACCCGGTGGAGTCCTTCCACACGCTGTGGTTCAGCGGCGCGGCCCGGGTGGTGCAGCCTCTGGACGACGCGGACCGGGCGCTGCTCGACCCGGGGCTGCGGGAGATCTGTGAGCAGGGCGCCCGCTACAGCGCGCTGGACTATCTGGCCGCGGTCGATACCCGGATGGCGCTCGGCCAGGCCATGGGCCGTTTCCACAGCGCCTACGACCTGCTGGTGACCCCGACCGTGCCGCTCACCGCCTTCGAGGCGGGCGTCGAGGTCCCTTCGGGTTCCGGCCACACCCGCTGGACGGGCTGGACACCGTTCACCTACCCCTTCAACCTCACCCAGCAGCCGGCCGCGACGCTGCCCTGCGGGGTGGACGCGGACGGGCTGCCGATCGGCGTCCAGCTGGTGGGTGCGCGGCATGCGGACGCGCTGGTGCTGCGCGCCGCGCATGCCCTGTACGAGGCGGGGACCGCCGAGATCCCCGCGCCGTCTGCTGCCTGAGCTTCCTCAGGCCCGCCGGAAGGTGAGGGTCTCGCCCAGCGCGCCGGCCCGCCACAGGTCCTGGCAGGCATCGGCCATCCGGTCCAGACCGTCGACGACACTGCCCCATACGATGCCCGGCACCCAGCCCGCGTCACCGTTGATCAGTAGATTGTTGCGCTCGTAGAACAGCGCGAGATCGACGACGGTGGCGCGGCCCTGGTGTGCGGCCTTGCTCTCGTAACCGTAGGACTTGGTGCCCAGTTGGGTGTCGGTGAAGGTGAAGTAGCAGAGGTCGCCAGGGATCGGGGTGATCGTCGGATTCTCCAGCGGCGGCTCCTCGGGAGCGAACGGTGCCAGCAGCGCGTAGATCTCATTACGGGCGTACTTGGCGTGGTAGACGTCGCCGCCGAGTGGGAGGGCGTCCCATACGGCATTGCAGGTGATCGGCGCGCGGTCGTCGAGCAACTTGGCCGTGCAGCTCACGCCGCGCTTGTCCAGGGAGACTTCGATGAAGCGATCGGTCATGCCCCGATCGTAGGTGGGCAATACCGGCGTACGGAACAAGTCCGCGGCGCTTCCATCAAGGGCTGGAAACGATCGGCATATATATGAGGCGTTCGGGTAGCCGCGCGCCCATGGCTCCACCACAGGAGAACACCAAAATGATCAAGAGAAAATTGGCAAGCGGCATCCGCCGCCGCTCGCTGCTCGCGGGGGTAGCGGCGCTCGGCGCGACGGGTGCGATGGGAGCGGCCACGGGCTGCTCACGGGTCGATGTGTCGGGCGCGACCGGCGGCGGGCACCTCCTCGAAGACCTGCGGAAAAAAGGCACCGTCCGCATGGGAATCGCCAGCGAACCGCCCTATGCCTCGATCAACAGCAAGGGCGAACTCACCGGCGAGGCCCCGGCCGTCGCCAAGACGATCTTCCGGCGGCTGGGGGTCAAGAATTTCGAGCCGGTGCCGGTGGAATTCCAGGCACTGGTGCCCGGCCTGCATTCCTTCCAGTACGACGTGATCGTCGCGGGCATGTTCATCAACAAGGCCCGGTGTGCGGCCGTCCTCTTCTCCGACCCGGATTACGAGAGCAAGGACGCCTTTCTCGTACGCAAGGGAAACCCGGACAAGATCCACTCCTATGCGGATATCGCCAGGGGGAAATACCGGATGGGTTCCGGTATCGGCTATGCGGAGATCGACTACGCGGTCGGCAATGGCGTCAAGAAGGACGAGATCCAGACCTACGGTGACCAGATCGCCGGAATGGAGGCCCTGGAAGCGGGCCGTATCGATGTCTTCGCCGGCACCGCGCTGACCATGATCGAGGCGCTCAAGACGGGCGGGCATCCCAAGGTGGAGATGACCAGCCCGTTCACGCCGGTGGTCGACGGCAAACCCCAGCGGGACGGCGGCGGTTACGGCTTCCGGCTCGGTGAGACCAAGCTCCGCGACGCCTTCAACAACGAGCTGCAGAAGATGAAGAAGAGCGGCGAACTCCTGCGTATCGCCAAGCCGTACGGCTTCACCAAGGAGTTCATGACCGACCTCACCGCGAAGGAGCTCTGTAAAAAGTGACCGGCGCGTTGTGGCAACTGTTCTTCGAAGGGCTGTGGATCACCATCCAGCTGATGGTCTACAGCGCCGCCCTGGCCGCTGCCGTCGCCTTCGGCATCGGTCTGGCACGCACCTCGCGGTTCTGGATCGTCCGCTTTCTGTCGGGTGTCTATGTGGAGTTCTTCCGCGGCACCTCGGCACTGGTGCTGATGTTCTGGCTGTTCTTCGCACTGCCGCTGCTGGGCTGGCAGTTGGTCGGCATCTGGGCCGGCACCCTGGCGCTGGGGCTGTCGTACGGCGCGTACGGCTCCGAGATCGTCCGCGGCGCGCTGCAGGCGGTGGCACCCGCCCAGCGTGAGGCGGCCATCGCGCTGAGCTTCACGCCCTGGCAGCGGCTGCGGAAGGTGCTGCTGCCGCAGGCCGTCCCCGAGATGATGCCGCCGTTCAACAACCTGCTGATCGAGCTGCTCAAGGGCACCGCACTGGCGTCGCTGCTGTCCATCGGCGAACTCACCTTCCAGGCCAAGCTGGCCCGGCTGTCGACGGGTCAGAGTGCCGAGATCTACGGCATCATCCTCGTCCTGTACTTCGCGGTCGCGTTCGTGATGACCCGGATCATGCGGGTGCTGGAGCGCCGCGCCAAGGCGTCGGTCGGCCGGGCGGTACCCAAGGGAGAGGGCTGGTTCTCCCGCAAACTGCCCGTCGAGAAGCAGGGCCCCGAGGCGCTGGCCACCGGAGGAAAGCCGTGAACAACTGGTCATGGAGCTACATCGGCGAGATCATGCCCCAGATTCTCCAGGGGCTGTGGATCACCATCCAGGCGACCATCTACGGCTCGCTGGTGTCCTTCGCGCTCGGGCTGGTCTGGGCGATGGCCCTGCGCTCCCCGACCCGCTGGGTGACCTGGCCGGTCAGCGTCTTCGTCGAGTTCATCCGCAACACCCCGCTGCTGGTGCAGCTGTTCTTCCTGTTCTTCGTGCTGCCCGGCTGGGGGCTCACCTTCGCACCGCTGACCACCGGCGTCATCGGCCTGGGCCTGCACTACTCGACGTACACCTCCGAGGTCTACCGCGCCGGTATCGACGGGGTGCCGCCCGGCCAGTGGGAGGCCGCCACGGCGCTGAACCTGCCACGCCGGCGCACCTGGATCGCGGTGATCCTGCCGCAGGCGTTCCGCCGGGTCGTGCCCGCGCTCGGCAACTACGTCATCGCGATGTTCAAGGACACCCCGCTGCTGGCCGGGATCACCGTCGCCGACATGCTGTTCCAGGCGAACAGCATCAGCGCGACCACCTTCGACTACCTGGAGCCGATCACCGTCGTCGGCATCCTCTTCGTGGTCATCTCCTACCCCACTTCTCTCCTCCTGCGAGCCCTGGAGCGTCGTCTTGTCCGCTGACAGCACCCCCTCGAAAGAAACGGCCCACCCGGCGGACGGCGGCCCCGACCGGACCGAGTCCGGGGGCGGCACCGAGCTGATCCGCTTCGACCACGTGACCAAGCGGTTCGGGACCAACACCGTCCTGGACTCGCTGGACTTCACCGTCTCCTCGGGCAAGCACGTCACCCTCATCGGCCCGTCCGGCTCCGGCAAGACCACGATCCTGCGGCTGCTGATGACGCTGCTGAAGCCCGACGAGGGCACCATCAAGGTCGGCGGCGAGTATCTGACGCACGAGGAGAAGGGCGGCAAGCTCGTCCCGGCCGGGGAGAAGCACATCCGCGAGGTGCGCAAGAACATCGGCATGGTGTTCCAGCAGTTCAACCTCTTCCCCAACATGAAGGTGCTGCGGAACATCACCGAGGCGCCGGTGCACGTCCTGGGGATGGAGAAGGACGCCGCCGAGGAGCGGGCCCGCGAACTCCTCGATCTGGTGGGCCTGACCGAGCACCTCGACAAGTACCCGACCCAGCTCTCCGGCGGCCAGCAGCAGCGGGTGGCCATCGCCCGTGCGCTGGCGATGCGTCCGCAGGTGCTGCTGCTGGACGAGGTGACCTCGGCGCTCGACCCCGAGCTGGTGGCCGGGGTGCTCGACGTCCTGCGGGACATCGCGCACACCACGGACATCACGATGCTCTGCGTCACCCATGAGATGAACTTCGCCCGGGACATCTCCGACGACGTGCTGATGTTCGACGCCGGCCGGGTGATCGAATCCGGCTCCCCGGAGAAGATCTTCACCGAGCCGGAGCACGAGCGCACCCGGGAATTCCTCAGCGCCGTGCTCTGAACGACGCGCAGAAAACGGTGAGTTCGGGTGGCGGGCCTCTTCCGGGGTCCGCCACCCCACCGTGACCTTGGCATATGCCAGCGCCGCGAGGACCGGCGCGGAAGCCCGGGGCGCGCTTCTTTTCAGTCAAGACCCCCTCCCTCGACGGCCGTTGGCCGCTATCGTGAGGGAAGCCCCGTTGCCCGGGACCGGCCGCGCCAGCCCCGGCCGTGGCCACCGGGCGGCGGTCACGACGCAAGCGGTAACAACCTGCTAGGGGGACACCGTGGCGCTGAAGCCCGAGCCGACCGCGCCGTTCCATTCGGTGCAGTACGCCCTTCGCGTGCTCGAAACGGTCTCGCGGCACGCCGAGGGCGTGACCGATGCGGAGATCGCCCGCGAGACGGGGCTGTCGCCGGGCCAGCTCGGCCACATGCTGTCCATGCTGCGGCGCGAGGGCTATGTCGAGCAGACCATGGACGGGGCGTACCTCACCGGCGAATCGCTGCTGCTCCTCGGCACGGGCGGCGACCGCGACCAGGCGCTCCGCGACAAGCTCCAGCTCACCCTCGACCAGCTGCGCGACTCGGTCGGCGCGGCGGTCTACATCAGCCGGTACATCGACGGCGAGGTGAAGATCCTCCACTACGCCGACGGACCGCTGGCCCCCAAGGTCAACGAGTGGGCCGAATTCCGCCGCACGGCGCATGCCAGCGCGATCGGCAAGTGCCTGCTCGCGCAGCTCGACCACGACGGCCGCAAGGACCACCTCTCCCGCCACAAGACCGCCCGGCTCACCTCGCGGACGATCACCAACGAGAAGGTGCTCTTCCACAAGCTCGACAGCCAGCCGCCCACGGTCCCCGTGCTCGACCTCCAGGAGTACGCGGTGGGCACGGTCTGCGCGGCGGTCCCGATCACCGCCGGCGCGACGGTCGGCTGCCTCGCCCTGTCCATGCCACTGGAACACGCCCACCGGCTGCGCCAGGCCGCGGACACCCTCAACCGGCAGGCCGCTCCGGTGCTGCTGTCGCTGGCGATCTGAGCGGGGGCGGGCCACGCGGTCCCGGCGGCAGTGTCGGGCGGGACGGTGCCGAGCAGCGGTGCCGGACGGTGGCGGTCGCGGCCGTGGTCCTGAGCACCCCTCTCGACCAGGTAGTATTTCTTTCGTCAGCGCGCGCCGCTAGCTCAGTTGGTTAGAGCAGCTGACTCTTAATCAGCGGGTCCGGGGTTCGAGTCCCTGGCGGCGCACGTATCGAGTGGGCGTTTCCGGTTCTCCGGGGACGCCCACTTCGTTGTGTTGGCCCCCTCGGTCAGCGTGGCTGGCATGTCCGCGCCAAGGTGCGGCCCGGCCCGGTGTACGGGCCGAGGGCAGCGTCAGAGGCCGCCCCGGTCGCGGTCGGATGCGCGGGGCGGGGCGGCGTGGGCAGCAGGAGGAGCGCGTCCGGTCAGGCCGCCCGGGTGAGGGGAGAGGCCGTGGGGCGGGCCGCGGCCTGCACCAGTGCCGTATACGTACGGCGGAGAGCGATCAGGGACTCCTGGGCCTCGCGATAGACGGCCGCGTCGGGGCCGCCGCGGTGGGCGAGGGTGCGTACGGGGGCGCAGTGCCGGTCCATCGCGCTGAGCCAGGCACGGTGCTGTGCCGGGAGATGGCGCCGCAGCAGCTGCCGTCGGCCCTCCCGCAGTCGTCGGGCGCCGATGCCCAGGACCGCGTCGGCGGCCTGGAGCACCGGCGGTTCCAGGGCGCTCTGTGCGACGAGCGCGCCGAGCACCGCGCGCTGCTGCGGAGTGGCCGGTGCGGCCGACAGTTCCGCCGCCTCGGCGAGGAGCTGGCCGCGCAGTGCGTGCTGGACCCGGACCAGACGGCGCAGCGCCGTCGGGGTGGAGGAGTCGTCGGGCGACCGGCCCGCCAGGGTCTCGGCCAGCCGGAAGAGCCAGATCCCGTGCGCCTCCAGGCGGGTCGCGGCCAGCATCAACCGGTCCAGGCGGCTGAGCGGTTGGCCTTCCGGGGCCCAGCGGACGATCGGTACCAGCGTCTCGGTGCGGGCCAGTTGGTCGATGGGGATATGGCGGCGGGGTTTGCGTTCCGGGGCCCAGTTGTGGAGCGCGAGGGTGGGCAGCGCGACGAACTGATCGTGGTCGATACGGTGCGCGATCGCCGCCCAGAGGTCGAGGAACGCCTCGTCGGCGACCTCCCGTGCGGCCGGCGCCTGAGGGTCGATCCCACACCAGCCGCAGGACACCGCGATCACCGCGACCCGCATGGCGGCGGCCTCCGCGTTACGCAGCGAGAGCCGCGAGACGCGTTGCCGGAGGGCGGCCAACTCACCGGCGCGGCGGGCCCGTTCGACGAGCGCGACGGCGGCCTCCCGGTCGGGCGCGATCGCGGCCGCGCGGGCCATGGCGTCCAGCCGGGTCCAGGTGCCGATCAGGGAACGGACGGGCGGCCGCTCGGGCAGAAAGCCGTGCGCGCAGGGGTCGTGGGGCGTGATGGGGGTGGTGAGGGCGGAGTCGGCACAGTTGGCCGCGTTGGCCGAGTTGGTGGAATCGACTGAGTTGGCGGGACCGTCCGGGTCTGCGTCGGCGCGGCGCGCGGCCGGGAGCAGCGGGGGGCCGGGGGTGGCGTCGGGGGCAGGGGCGGTGGAGGGCGGTATGCCGGGGCCTGGCGGTATGCCACCCGTGCCGGACGGTGTGCCGCCGGTGCCGGACGGTATGCCGCTGCTGCCGGGCCCGGCCGTCGACACCGGCTGTCCTGCCGTGATCACCGTTCCGGTTGCGCTCGCCGGGCCGGGCGCGCTCGCCGGGCCGGCCGTGGTCGTCTTCGTGATCGCCGTGTCCCCCATCAACATTTCCCCGCGAACAGCCGGGCCAGGTGAGCGTCCATGTCGAGGTAGCCGCCCTCGTCGCCGGGCGGCACGATCGCCACGGTCTGTTCCAGCCAGGCGGTGAGTTCCGTCGCGCGCACCGACAGCTCGCAGACGCTGTCGTCGGTGGACAGCTCGATATGGACGCGGCGCGGTTCGCCCGGCCGGCGGAAGGACCACACCCGTACGTCCCCCTCCCCTGCCTCGTCGTGCAGCCCGGCCAGCAGCAGCTCACGGGCGAACAGCCAGGTGGCGACCGTCTGGCCGCGACTGATGAAGGCAACCTCGACCTCGTACGGGCGGTCACTGCGGTAGCTGAACCGGCCGGCCACCGGAACTGCTTCGTCCGGCCCGAGGATGAGCCGCATCTCAAGGGTGCGCTTGGCTGTCGACACCACGACGATCAACCTTTCCGATGGAGGGGCGAGTCCCGGGGACCCGGTCCGGGGCGCGCGTCCTGGCAGACGTTGCTGTGGAGGGTGGGGTTGCGGCAGGCACAAGATGAGTGATGAACGCCATGAACTGCACCCTCTGGACAATGTTTAGTTCTCGCGCCGCAGCGCTCGCCTCAGCCTCTCAACCGGTAGGAGATATCGCATGTTGATGAGGCAATTGGTGGTTGATGGTGATAGGCGGCGCAAAGTTACTCATCGCGTGACAATTCCGGCAGTCGTCGAGCGAAGATCTCAAGATCAAGTGGCTTTTGCCCTATACGAGAGGAGATTTCCCCTGGGAGTGGCGGAGTGAAGTGGAGGCCGTCGCGAGTGGCAGGGATCACATGGGCCGAGCGCGTGAGCAGCGCGGTCGCGGGTACGGAGCACCCTCCGAGTTCGTGTAAAGTTCTTCAGGTCAGCACGCGCCGCTAGCTCAGTTGGTTAGAGCAGCTGACTCTTAATCAGCGGGTCCGGGGTTCGAGTCCCTGGCGGCGCACGACACACTGAGGCCCCTCGCCGAGCGAGGGGCCTCAGTCGTATGCGCGGCCGACGCGACGCGGGACAGACAGCTGATCACCCGCCAGCGCCAGGGACACGCGGGTGGCGGTCGCCCGGGAGGAGCAGCCCCCTCCCCCGTATGGACGGTCGGGCCCGGCGTCGGCCATCGGGCCATCGACCTCCGCCCCCAGTCATCAGCCACCGGCGGGCGAGAGGGAACGTTTGTGCGGGGCCGTGCCTCCACGCCGCCGAGGCGCGCCACCCAGCCGCCCCGCCTCCGCCTCCGCCTCCGCGAGAAGCCACGGTGCGCACGCCAGGCGGATCGACGGATCGACCGGCCGGGACTGAAACGGCGTCACCGACCGGCCCAGGGCGTCGAGGTGACGATGACCCACTCCCGCCGACCGGGCCTGACGTTCAGCCAATTTGCGGTACTCGCAGGTCACTTACGTGGATTCGGCGGTTCGTAACGAATTCGTTGCGGATGCACTCATCCCCGGTTTTGCGGGTGAATTCCTTCAGAACTGTTCCAAATCGTACGCGGCAGCCTGAGGGTTCGGGACGGTTCGTTCGGCCGCGCTGCTTCGATGCGCAATTGGTCGCGGCCCGCGTGCCCAAAACCTTCGACTCTCCTTATTGCATTGCCAGTTGCTGACGGAGTTTGCGAACGAGGGGCGTTTCCTTTGCCGGGCGAGGTAACTCTACGCTCATAGAGCATGTTATTTCAGCTATCGGATCGGCAACCCTCAACAAGCCGGATATGGGCTGTCGTTCCAGGTCAAAGAGGTGCCCGCGACGCCATATGGCGTCCGGAAATTGCCTCTTCTTGGCGCCCCACCATGTGGGCAGCCTTGCAATCGGGAGGGCTGTTCGGCACTCTGACCTGGGAACTCGGCCGAAATGCGGCGGGGTTCCCAGGAGTAGGAAGAATGGGATACGCCGGTTGGCGTGATGTGAACGCGGGGACCCCGCTGCTTGGCAGGATTACGGGGCGTTCCTCACACCACCGGAACATGGCCGTCACCGTCGCACGGTGCGGACGGCCGAGACCAGTGAGCCCGAGTCGGTCGAGGGGACCGGGAAATCGGGCTATCAGTACACGGCACGCCGCCAGTTGCGTGCGGGGGGATGGACTCATGACGTCGCCACCTGAGGGTGCCCGGCCGCAGCACTCGTACGATTCGTCCGCCACCGCGCGCCTGCGTGTGCCACGTCAGCACTGGCAGCGGCGCACCCAGCGCAAGCCGCTGCCGCGCTACGACTACGAGCACTACAGCAGACTGGCCGGGCCGCTCACCCAGCCCGACCCGGACAAGCCCTACAAGGTCCGCTACCGCTCGCTGCTCGCCGACGAGCCGCACCGTATCCGGGCCGCCCTGCTGCTCGGTGCCGCGCCGCTGCTCTCGTTCGGGCTGCTGATCTGGCTGATGCAGCCGAATCACTGGACCGAACGCGACTACCCCGCCTACGACTTCCTGCCGGTGCTGGACGTCGTCATGCTGGTCGCGATCGGGCTGATCGAGTTCTTCCGGTGCATGAATGTGCTGTCCAACGCGCATGCCACCCTGGTCGCCCGCGACCCCGTCCCGGTCATACCCGAGAGCGGCACCCGGGTCGCCTTCCTCACGTCCTTCGTGCCGGGCAAGGAACCCCTTGCCATGGTGACGAAGACGCTGGAGGCGGCGGTCAAGATACGTCACCGGGGGCTGCTGCACATATGGCTGCTGGACGAGGGCGACGACCCCGAGGTCAAAGAGGTCTGCCGGCGGCTGGGCGTGCACCACTTCTCCCGTAAGGGCATCCCGGAGTGGAACCGGCCCAAGGGGCCGCACCGCGCCAAGACCAAGCACGGCAACTACAACGCCTGGCTGGCGGCGCACGGCGACGACTACGACTACTTCGCCTCCGTCGACACCGACCATGTCCCGCTGCCCAACTACCTGGAGCGGATGCTGGGCTTCTTCCGCGACCCGGACGTGGGCTTCGTCATCGGCCCCCAGGTGTACGGCAATTACGACACCTTCGTCACCAAGGCCGCCGAGTCGCAGCAGTTCCTCTTCCACGCACTGATCCAGCGGGCGGGCAACCGCTACGGCGCGCCGATGTTCGTCGGCACCTCCAACGCCGTACGCATCAGCGCGCTCAAGCAGATCGGCGGGCTGTACGACTCGATCACCGAGGACATGGCGACCGGGTTCGAAATACACCGGCACCGCAATCCACAGACCGGGAAGAAGTGGCGCTCGGTCTACACCCCGGATGTGCTCGCGGTCGGTGAAGGACCCACGGCTTGGACGGACTTCTTCACCCAGCAGCTGCGCTGGTCACGCGGGACGTACGAGACGATTCTCAAGCAGTTCTGGAAGGCACCGTTCTCCCTGCCGTTCGGCCGACTGGTGAACTACACCATGATGGTGATCTTCTACCCGATGTCGGCGCTCAACTGGATTCTGGCGGCGCTGAGTTGTGCGCTGTTCCTGGGTCTCGGCGCCTCCGGTGTGGAAATCGATCCGGCGGTGTGGATGATGCTGTACGGCAACGCCTCGGCGCTGCAGATCGGCCTGTACATCTGGAACCGGCGGCACAATGTCTCCCCGCACGAGCCGGAGGGCTCCGGCGGCGTCGCCGGCATGGTGATGTCCGCGCTGTCCGCGCCGATTTACGCCCGGTCGCTGTTCGATGCGGCACTGCGCCGCAAGAGCAAGTTCGTGGTCACGCCGAAGGGCGATTCCTCCAGCCCGGACACGCTGTTCGGGACCTTCCGGGTGCATCTGTTCTTCCTGCTCGTCTTCGGGGGCTCGCTGATCGCCTCGTTCGTGCTCGGGCACAGCCATCCGGCGATGGTCATCTGGGCCATCCTCGCGATGCTGATCACCGCCGCACCGATCTTCGCCTGGCAGCGGACCGTACGGGATGAGAAGCGGAAGCGGAGTGCGGGCGACGGCGGGAGTCCGCCGGAAGCGTCCGACGGCGGGGATGCTCCCGCGCCGGCCGCTGACGAAACCACCGCGCCGGCCACCGGACACACCGCCGGACGGGCCGCCGACCCGGCCGCCACCTCTGAACAGACCATGCAGATCGCCCTTGGGGGACGTCACACATGAAGTACCGTCCGAGCCGTCGCACCCGCAGAGTGGCGATAGCAACGGCGGTGGTGCTCGCGCTGGCCGGGATGAACGGGCCGGCTCTCTATGGCTTCGCCTCGAAGCAGTACCACCAGTACGTGATCAACAAGCCCGAGTACAAGGCGGCCAACGGCCACTGGGATGTCCTCAACGTCCCACAGAAGTACCGCATCAACACCATCCACGCGGCCCTGCTACACACCGGGAAGGTGCTGCTGGTCGCGGGCTCCGGCAACAACGCGGCGAACTTCAAGGCCAAGTCGTTCCGTACGGTGCTGTGGGATCCCGAGAAGAACACCTTCAAGAACATCCCCACCCCCAAGGACCTCTTCTGCTCCGGGCACACCCAGCTCCCGGACGGCAAGCTCCTGGTGGCCGGCGGCACCCAGCGCTACGAGAAGCTGAACGGTGATGTGAAGAAGGCCGGCGGCCTCATGATCGTCTACAACGAGAACCCGGACGGCCCGAAGACCTTCCCGGCCGGCACGCTCTTCACCGGCAAGGAGAACGGCAAGACCTTCGCCGCCAAGGACCCGGTTGTGGTGCCCCGGGCGAAGAAGGTCACCGACCGGGCGACCGGCAAGGTCCGGGTCGTGCACAGCGAGGCCCGGGTCTATGTCGAGGCCCTCAAGGACGGCCGGTCGCACTCCACGGGCACCCAGGACAACTACCGCATCCACGGCCTGACCGGCGCGGATGCCCGTAACTTCTACGGCATCGCGCAGAAGCTGTCCTTCGACAAGAAGGACTTCCAGGGGATCAAGGACAGCTTCGAGTTCGACCCGGTGGCCGAGCGCTATGTGCCCGTCGACCCGATGAACGAGGCCCGCTGGTACCCGACGCTCACCTCGCTGCAGGACGGCAAGGTCCTGTCCGTCTCCGGGCTGGACGAGATCGGGCAGGTGGTCCCCGGCAAGCAGGAGATCTACGACCCGAAGACGAAGAAGTGGCACTACCTGCCCAAGCGGCGCTTCTTCCCGACCTACCCGGCGCTCTTCCTCACCGACCAGAACCGGATCTTCTACACCGGCTCCAACGCCGGATACGGCCCGGACAACATCGGCCGCAAGCCCGGCGTCTGGGACCTGAAGACCAATAAGTTCCAGGTCATCCCCGGGATGAGCGACCCGGACATCCTGGAGACCTCGATGTCGGTGCTGCTTCCGCCGGCCCAGGAGCAGCGGTACATGGTGCTGGGCGGAGGCGGCGTCGGCGAGGACCCGAGGGCCACCGCCAAGACCCGGATCGTGGATCTGCACGCACCGTCGCCGCGCTTCAAGGACGGTCCGCCGCTGTATGCGAAGGCCCGCTACCCCAGCAGCGTGATCATGCCGGACGACACCGTGCTGACCACCAACGGCTCCGGTGACTACCGGGGGCGCGGCGCCTCCAACGTGCTCAAGGCGGAGCTGTACGACCCGGCCGCCAACACCGCCCGGCAGGTGGCCGATCCGCTGGTGGGCCGCAACTACCACTCCGGTGCGCTGCTGCTGCCCGACGGCCGGGTGATGACCTTCGGCTCCGACTCCCTGTTCGCCGACAAGGACAACACCAAGCCGGGCGTCTTCCAGCAGCAGATCGACCTCTACACCCCGCCGTACCTCTACCGGAAGTCGCGTCCGGAGCTGACGGGCGGGAAGACGGGCACGCTCTCGCTCGGCGACCGCGCGACCTTCGGCGCCCCGCACGCTTCCGCCATCAAGAAGATGCGGCTGATGCGCCCCGGCTCGTTCACCCATGTCACCAACATCGAACAGCGCTCCATCGCACTGGACTTCACGGCGGCGAAGGACGGCAAGGGGGTGACGGTCACCCTGCCCAAGGACCCCTCGCTGGTGCCGCCCGGCTGGTACATGCTCAACGCGGTGGACGGGGAGGGGACTCCGTCGAAGGCGGTGTGGGTGAAGGTCGCTCCCGAGCAGAAGTAGAGCGGCACGCATGACCGCGTCGGGCCCGGTGGATGGGTATGCATTCCACCGGGCCCTTGCCGTGGGGTCGGTGCGGTTGAACGCGGTGGTTACTTCGCGCCTTCGGCCAGGCCGAGGGCGTACTTGGGCCACCAGGTGCCGGCCTTGGGGCCGCCCTTGCAGGTGCCGTCCGACTCGCCGGGGCGCTTGATCCACAGATAGGCGGCTATCTGGGGGTCGCCGGTCTTGGTGGTGGGCGGGTTGCCCAGCGCCCGGCCGGGCGGGTTGCACCAGTTCTCCGGGTCGTCGCCGCCGGGGGCCGGGCCGTTGCCGTTGCGGCTGGTGTCGATGACGAAGGGCTTGCCGTTGACCATGGCGGACAGCTTCTTGCCGTACTTCGTGTTCTCGGCGGTGGTCTGGTAGTTGGAGATGTTCAGCGCGAAGCCGTCGGCACGGTCGATACCGGCCCGCTTGAGCGGTTCGACCATCCGGCCCGGGTCCCTGATCCAGTGGGGGTTGCCGGCGTCCAGATAAACCTTGGTGTGCGGCAGCGACTTGAGCTTGCCGACCGCCTCCGTCAGCAGGGCGTAGCGCTCCTCGTGGAACTGCTGCGGGGTGCACTTGTCCTCGATGTGCGGCAGTGCGTCGGGCTCCAGGATCACGGTGGTGGCGCGGTTGCCGATGCCCTTGAGCACGCCGTCCAGCCAGGCGCGGTACGCGTTGCCGTCGGCGGCGCCGCCCTTGGAGTAGCTGCCGCAGTCGCGGTGCGGGATGTTGTAGAGCACCAGCAGCGCCTCACGGTCGGCCTTCGCGGCTGCTTCGGTGAAGCCCCGGGCCTCCCCTTCCGGGTCGTCGATGCCTATCCATTCGGCGACCGGCTGCGCCGCGATCTTGTTGACCAGGCGGGCGTCACCGGACTTGCCGTCCTTGCCGTACGCGGACATCTGACGGGCCGCCTTGCTGTCCGGGTTCACCCAGAACGGCGCGACGGCCTTGGGGCGTTGGCCGGGTCTGTCCGGCACGCTGCCGTCACTGTCGCTGTCGGAGCACCCGGCGAGCAGCAGCAGAGCCAGCGCTCCCACCGCCGCCCTCGCCGAGGCCGCACCGGCAGGCGCGGAGCGCCGCCGGCCGTCGCGGGACCCGCCCGGCGACCCGGCACCGGCCATCCGTCGCAGATTGCCGTTCATCCACTCCCCCCTCGGAGCACGAACACGGAACACAGTCGGCGGGGGACCACCGGCCGCGTCCATCGTGGCACACCCCGATGTACGCGGGTCGGCCTGTGGACGGCCCGCGCATCAACCGTTCCGCGGGAGTTCGCCGAGGCGTACCGTCCGGCGGCTGCGGCCCGCGTCGTGGCTGGTCGGGGCTGGTTGGGGCTGGTCACGTGGATTATCCACAGGCTGATGCCGGGTTGGCGTGCGGTGCTGCTGGGTGTGGTGCTGCTGCCGCGTGTGCCGGGTGCTACGGCAGCGGGTGCCGGTTCGTCTCGTCCGGGTGGCTCAGCCGGGGTGGCTCAGCCGGGCCCGGGGTGCGGGGGTTGCTGGTAGGACGTCAAGTAGGCCGAGATGACGAGCACGTTGGCTGCGCTGCTGCCGTGGCGTCCGGGGACGCCGTCGCGGGTGCCGCCTGAGCCTCCGGAGTCGGCGGAGTCGCCTGAGTCGCCTGAGTCCTCGGCGATCAGGCGGAGTTCGGGGCGGCCCCGGGCGTGGGCGGCGTAGGCCGTGTGCGGGTGGAAGCGGTGGGGGTCGTAGAGCTGGACGTCCTCGATGGTGAAGCGGGCGGTGCTGCCGTCGGCGCGCCGGATGTCCACCCGTTCCCCGGGCTTGAGTTGCGTCAGGCGGTGGAAGACGGTCCGCCGGGCGTCCGGGCCGTGGGCCACGTCGGCACGGGTCACGAGCAGGGCCGCGCCCGCCTCGCCCGGTTGCGGCCCTCCGGCGTACCAGCCGACGGGCTGCGGGGAGGAGTACGGGGGCGGGGTGAGGACGCCGTCCCCGTTGAGGCCGCGTCCGGTGATTCCGGCCTCCCGTACACCGAGCGCGTCGAGGGTGATCCGGACGGGCCGTGTGGTGGTGGCGGCCCGGAGCGGGGCGTGCGGGGGCGGGGGCGTGTGCGCGTGCGGGGGTGCCGGTCGGCCCAACGGGCGCCCGGCGGCGGCGACATCACCGGTCGTGGCGAGCTGTGCGGCCACCCCGTCCGCCAGATCGCGGCCCCACAGCCACAGTCCCAGCAGCAGCACCGCCCAGGCCACGCCGGTGAGGAGTTGGGCGGGGCGGTGGGTGGTTCCATGCCGTGGGGGGTGTCCGTATCGGGGGTGGGGCCCGTATCGGAGGTGGGTCCGGCGGGCGCTGTCGTCCGGGTCGGATGCGCTGTCGTTTGGGTCGGGTAGGCCGTCACCCGGGTCGTCGGGTCCGGCATCGCCCAGGTCAGCCAGGGCAGGTCTGGCGGTCACCCCGACCGCGCCCGCCCGGCCCTCCTCGTCAGCGCTCATCGGCGTCGCCCCGCCGCTCGCGGCGCAGTCTCAGCCGGAGCCGGAGCAGCTGCCCCGCGATGACCAGGATGGCGCCGCCGGCCAGCACCAGGCCCACGGCCGAGGTACTGCTCAGCTCGCGGCTCGTCGTGGCTCTGGATTCCTTGGTGGGGTGGAGGGCCCGGGTGGCCTGGGTGGCCGCGGTGGGGCGGGTTGCTTGCGTGGCTTGGGTGGCCGCGGTGGGTCGCGTGGCCCCGGCGGTCCCGGCGGTGAGCGGCGGTGCGTCGGGGACGGGCGCGGTTCGGACGGTGGCCCGCCCGGCGGTGTGGCCCGTGCCCCGCAAGGGGACCGCGTCGCGGGGAGCGGGCTCGGCCTGGACCGCTGCGGTTCCGGTGGCGCGGTCGTCCCCGCCGTACGCGGGGGCTGTCATCACCGCGCACGCCGCGACCGCGGCACAGAGAGCAAGTTGCCGTGAGCGCATGGTGAACCTCCGATAACTCCGAAGGTCCGCCCACGCGCGCCCGCCCGCATCCGGTGCGGTCCGAGGCTGCGCCGTTCGGGTGCCACGGGCCGCACAGCGGTCAGTCGCAGCGGCCCACGACCCGGAGCGGGCCGGTCAGCGGGCAGAGCCGCAGCGCTCGGCCGGGCCGTCGAAGCGCCCCGGCCGGCGGCCCACAGGCCGTAGCGGGCAGGGCAGGAACGCCTCGCTCAGCAGACAGCAGGCAGGGCCGCACGCGGCGCCCCGCCGCCCCTTCACACCAGATCGATCAGATCCGCGATCGAGTCCACCACGCGGGACGGCCGGAACGGGTGCCGGTCGACCTCCTCGGGGCGGGTCAGCCCGGTCAGTACGAGGAAGGTCTCCATGCCCGCCTCCAGACCGGCCAGGACATCGGTGTCCATACGGTCGCCGATCATCGCGGAGGTCTCGGAGTGGGCGCCGATGACATTGAGGCCGTGCCGCATCATCAGCGGGTTGGGCTTGCCGACGAAGTACGGGTCGATGCCCGTCGCCTTGGTGATCAGCGCGGCCACCGAACCGGTCGCGGGCAGCGCGCCCTGCGGAGAGGGGCCGGTCTCGTCGGGGTTGGTGGCGATGAACCGGGCCCCGTCGTTGATCAGCCGGATCGCCTTCGTCAGGGCCTCGAAGCTGTAGGTGCGGGTCTCGCCGAGGACCACGTAATCCGGGGAGTGGTCGGTCAGGACGTAGCCGATGTCGTGCAGGGCGGTGGTCAGACCCGCCTCGCCGATGACGTACGCGGTGCCGCCGGGCCGCTGGTCGTCCAGGAACTGGGCGGTGGCCAGCGCGGAGGTCCAGATCGACTCCCATGGCACGTCCAGGCCGATGCGGTTCAGCCGGGCGTGCAGATCACGCGGGGTGTAGATGGAGTTATTGGTCAGGACGAGGAAGGGTTTGCCCGATTCGCGCAGCCGCTTGATGAAGGCCTCTGCCCCGGGGACCGGAATGCCCTCGTGCATCAGGACGCCGTCCATGTCGGTGAGCCATGACTCGATGGGCTTGCGCTCTGCCACTGCCGGACTCCTGCCGTGCGTGCTGACCAGGGGCGCCGACCGCCTCCCGCACGCACCGTGAACCACGCGAGGACCACGCATCGTACGTACGGCCGACGCCCCCACCCTAAGTCAGCCACCGCGCCCCTGACCCGGGCGCTCCCCCGGTCTTCCGCCGCCCGGCCACCCGGCCCCGGCACCCGCCCTCCGCCTCTCGGCGATCCGCAGTACGTCGCGAACGGCGCCAAGGGGGGAGGGCCATCGGTCCGGTCTTGTCGCGCGTCCCGCAGGGCAGCACAGTGGTCGGGCAGGAAGACGATCAGCGTGGACGATCAACCGTGCCGGAGGATGCCGTGAACAGCGCCGAGTGGGTCACCACGTCCGTGCCGTACCTGGCCCCGCGTGCGCCGGGGCAGCGCGACGCGTGGAGTGCCGAGACCGCGGCCACGGGCCGCCGGGGCAGCCAGCGCATCGTGCAGGCGGGGGAGGTGGCCGCGCCCGGCGAGATCGCGGAGCTGTTGGGGGTGGGGCAGGGCGATCGCGTCGTCGTGCGGCGCCGCGTCATGTATCTCGACGGGCGGCCCTACGAGTTGACGGACACCTACTACCCGCTGTCCATCGCCCGGGGCACCCGCCTCGCCGGGACGGCGAAGATCCCCGGCGGCGCGGTCACGCTGCTCGCCGAGCTCGGATACGCGGGTGTGCGGGCCCGCGAGGACGTCACCGCGCGCCTGCCGAGCGACGAGGAAGCCACCGCCCTGGAATCGGAACCGTCGCAGCCCGTATTGCAGTTGCTCCGGCTCACCCTGGATGCCGGGGACCGCCCCGTCCAGGCGGACAGAATGGTGATGCCCGCGCGGCTCCAGCGGCTGCGCTACGACCTGAGGGTCGGATGACCGGCGTGCCCGGCGACAGCACCGACACCGTCGACAACCGCCCACTGCACGAACGCTCAGGGTCGGCACGCCGGTGCTGCCGGCCGAGCTGAGCGGGCCATCTCTACGAGCTGCAGTACGAGTTCACAGCCGGGTGAGGCCCGTGCCCGTCCGCGAAGGCGGGCGCGGGCAGGCACGGGCCAGCACGGATCCCCCGGGCGGTGGCTCACCCGCCGGTGGCCTCCCGCCAAGCGTCCACGTAGGAGTCCAGGTTCTTGTCGAGGTCGTTCCAGTCGGGGTGGAAGATGTCGACGTTCTTCATGAGCTTGGCGAGGTCGGTGGCGTGGGGGTCGGTGGGCTTGATGTCCTTGCGGGAGGTGAAGCCGCCGCCGACTGAGGAGACCTGGCGTTGGACGGGGGCGGAGAGGAGGTAGTCGAGGAGCTTCTTGGCGTTGGCGTTGTGGGGGGCGTTCTTGACCAGGCCGGCCGCGTAGGGGAGGGCGAAGGTGGTGGGCTTGGCGCCGGGCTTGGCGGCGGGGAAGAAGATGCCCTGGTGGGGCATGGACTTCATGTTGGCGTAGTTCATCTGGACATCGCCGTTGGCCACCAGGAGTTCGCCCTTGTCCGTCTTGGGGGCGAGCTGGCCGGTGGAGGAGGACGGGCCGACGTTGTTGGCCTGGAGCTTTTTGAGGTAGTCCATGGCGGGGCCGCGGCCGCCGAAGTCGTGCAGGGCCTTGATCAGAACGGCGGTGCCGTCGCCGGCGACGCCCGGGGTGGAGTACTGGAGCTTGTTCTTGAACTTGGCGTCCAGGAGGTCCTGCCAGGTGGCGGGGGCCTGCTTCAGCTCCTTCTTGTTGTAGATGAAGCAGAAGTAGTTGTTGACGATCGAGGTCCACTTGCCGGCGGGGTCCTTGTCCGCGGCGGCGACCTGCTCGGAACCCTTGGGGCGGTAGGTGTCCAGGAGGTTCTTGCCGTCGGCCTGCTGGATGAAGGGCGGGAGGGTGACGAGCACGTCCGCCTTGGTGTTGGCCCGTTCGCGGGCCAGTCGCTGGACGGCCGCGCCGGAGCCGCTCTCGACGTAGTTGACCTTGATGCCGGTCTTCTTCTCGAAGTCCTTGAAGACCGTGTCGTAGAACCCGTCGCCCTGCTCGCTCTTGAGGCCGTCGGCGCTGTAGACGGTGACCTCCTTGGCGTGCGGGTCGGCGGTGGAGGCGCCGCCGCAGGCGGTGAGCGGGAGGCCGAGGGTGAGGGCGCCGCAGCAGGCGGCGAGCGGCTTGCGGAGGGGGTGGAGGCGGGACATGGCGAGGTAACTCCTAAGGAAGACATGGTGGTTGCAGGGGTTGGTGGTTGTAGGGGTTGGTGGTTGTAGGGGTCAGCGGTATGCGGCCCGGGTGCGGATACGGGAGACGACGAAGAGGACGAGCAGGGTGGCGGCCATCAGGGTCACCGCCAGGGCGGCCCCGGCGAACAGGGCGCCGCGGTCGGTGGCGGCGAAGATCTGGACCGGCAGCGGCAGCCAGTCGGGCGGATAGAGCATCATCGTGGCGCTCAGCTCGCCCATGGACAGGGCGAAGCACAGGCCCGCGGCCGCGGTGAGCGACGGCAGCAGCAGGGGCAGTTTGACCCGCCACAGGACGTACGCGGGGCGGGCGCCGAGGCCGGCCGCGCTCTGCTCGTAGGCCGGATCGAGGCGGGTCAGGGCGGCCGTCACGGACTGGTAGGCGAAGGCGGTGACCAGCACGGTGTGGGCCAGGATCACGATCTGCGGAGTGCCGTTGAGCAGGAACGGGGGACGGGAGAAGGCCACGAGGAGGGACAGGCCGACGACCACGGAGGGGACGGCGACGGGGAGCAGGAAGAGGGCGTCCAGGAGGCGGCGGGCGCGGCGGCCCAGCTTCTCGGCGGCCAGGGCGGCCCAGGTGCCGGCGGTGAGCGCGGCGAGGCTCGCGGCCAGTGCGGTCAGGACGCTGGTGAGCAGGGCGTCCAGCGCCTCGCCGTGTGCGATGTCCTGGTAGTGCTTCAGGGTCATCCCGGACGGCAGGGTGCCGCTCCAGCTGCTCGCGAAGGACGCGGCGACGATCACCAGCAGCGGCAGCGCGAAGACCGGCAGGAAGAGGACGAGGAAAAGGATCTGGAGGGCCCGGCGGGCGGGCCTGCTATGCACCAGCACGGTGGGGCACCCCTCCTGAGCGCGGCCCGGCGGTGGCACCCGTACGGGACATCAGGGTCCGGTAGAGGGCGTAGAGCGCGACGGACAGCGCGATGTTGACGACGGCCACGACGCAGGCTCCGGTGTAGTCACCGTCGAGCATGGCCTTGGTGTAGACGAGCATCGGGAGCGTGACGACGTCCTTGGCGCCGGTGAAGAGGACGATGCCGAACTCGTTCAGGCACAGCACCAGGACCAGCGCACCGCCCGCCGCGAGCGCGGGCAGCGCCTCCGGCAGGATCACCGTCCGTACGATCCGCCACGGCCGGGCGCCCAGGGAGGCGGCGGCCTCCAGCTGCCCGGTCTCCAGCTGCGAGAAAGCGGCGAGCAGCGGCCGCATCACGAACGGGGTGAAGTAGGTGACCTCGGCCAGCAGCACGCCCCAGGGGGTGTGGAGGAAATCCAGCGGCCCATGGGAGGCACCGGTGAGATCCGTCCACAGGCCGTTGGCCATGCCGACGGTGCCGTACAGGAACAGCAGGGCGAGGGTGATCAGGAAGGAGGGGAAGGCGAGGAAGAGGTCGATGAAGCGGCTGAGCGCCCGGCCGCCGGGGAACGGGACGAAGGCGATGACGAGGGAGAGCAGCAGCCCGAGGAGCAGGGCGCCGACGGTGGCGCCGACGGCGATCAGCACGGTGTTCGTCAGCGCCTCGCGGAAGGACGCCTCGGCGAGCACCTCGGTGTAGGGGGCGGCGGAGTGCCCGCCCTCCTCCGGGGTGAAGGACTGCCAGACCACCAGGGCCAGCGGGTAGAGGAAGACCAGGGCGAGGGCGGCGAGGGGCGGGAGGGACCAGAGGGCGGGGCCGGGGCGGCGGATCGACCGGCGGCGGGGGGTCGGGAGCGGGGCGGCCTTCGCGGTCCCGTACGGGGTGGTGTTCGCGGTCCCGTACGGGGCGGCCGTCGCGGCGCCGTCCGGTGTGGCCCTCGCGGCGCCCACGGCCGTATCCGCCGTATCCGCCGTATCCGCCATATCCGCCGTATCCGTCCTCGGCGTCACGTTAGGCATCGGGCGCACCGCCCTCGCTCAGCCCCGCCGGGATGAGGACCGCGTCCTCGGGCGCGAAGTGCAGCGTGACGTCATCGCCCAGTGCCGGGGTCGTGCGCAGTTCGCGGACGTCGGCCAGTACGCGGTGGCCGTCGACCGCCGCGTACAGACGGTGCGTCGCCCCGCGCCACTGCACTTCGGTGAGCGTGCCGCGCAGCGTGTTGCGGTGGCCGTCGGCCTGCGGGGGCTCCCCGAGACCGACGAGGTGCGGGCGCACGCAGAGGGTCGCGGCGGCGCCCTCGGCCACCTCGTCGCCGACGGGCACGGTCAGCGGCCGGCCGGCGAACTCGACACCGCCGCCGCGCACCGTCACCGGCAGCAGATTGGCGGTGCCGACGAAGGAGGCGGTGAACTCGGTGCGCGGGCGCCGGTAGAGCTGCTGCGGGGTGCCGCAGTCCTGCAGCCGGGCCCGGTCCAGCACCGCGATCCGGTCGGCCAGGGTCAGCGCCTCGATCTGGTCGTGGGTGACGTAGAGGATCGAGACGTCCGGCAACTCGCGGTGCAGCCGGGCGAGTTCGGCGAGCATACCGGAGCGCAGCTGGGCGTCGAGCGCGGACAGCGGTTCGTCCAGCAGCAGCACGCCGGGGCGGATGGCGAGCGCCCGCGCGAGGGCGACCCGCTGCTGCTGTCCGCCGGACAGCTCCCGGGGATGCCGCCCCGCGTAGGCCGCCATACCGGTCATCTCCAGGGCCTCGGCGACCCGGCCGGGGATCTCGGCGCGCGGCGTCTTCTGCGCCTTGAGGCCGAAGGCGACGTTCTCGGCGACCTTCATGTGCGGGAACAGCGCGTACTGCTGGACGACCATGCCGATACCGCGCTTGTGGGGCGGCAGGCCGGTCATGTCACGGCCGCCGATCAGCACCCGCCCGGCGGACGGCTCGACGAATCCGGCGACCGTCCGCAGCGCGGTGGTCTTGCCGGAGCCGGACGGGCCGAGCAGGGCCATCACCTCGCCCGGTTCGACGGTCAGGTCGAAGGAGTCCAGGACGGTGTGCTCGCCGTGCTTGCCGTAGGCCACGGACACCTGGTCGAAGCGGATGCCGGACGCGGCCGGGGCCGGGGACGGGGACCGGGACGGGTCCGGGGCCGCGGACCGGGCGGGTGCGGCGGCGGCTGAGGCGGGCATCTCACACCACTCCCAGCAGCGCGGGCAGTTCGGCGACCGACCCGAGGACATGGGTGGCACCGGCCGACTCCAGCTGCGCCCGGTCGTGCGCACCGGTCAGCACGCCCGCGACGACCGAGGCACCGGCCCGCCGCCCGGAGAGCATGTCGTACGAGGTGTCACCGGCCACCGCGATCCCCTGGACGGAGTCGGTGGCCCGGGTGCGCAGCAGCGCCGTGAGGACCATGTCGGGGTAGGGGCGGCCGCGACCGCCCGCGTCGGCCGGGCAGAGGGTGAGCGGGACCAGGTCCTGCCAGCCGAGCGCGTCGAGGATGGCGTCCTGGGTGACCCGGGCGAAGCCGGTGCTGAGGACGACGGTGCGCCCGGCCTCCCGCAGCGCCTCGATCGCCTCCCGGGCACCGGGGACCGGCGCGATCCTGCCCCCGTCGACCAGCTCCCCGTAGGCCGTCTCGAAGGCGGTGTTGGCGCGCCGGGCGGCGGCCTCGTCGCCGAAGAGGTGGCGGAACACGGAGATCTTGGACTCGCCCATGGTGGCCCGTACGTAGGCGAGCTTCTCGGCGTGGTCGGCACTGCCGGGTTCGACGCCCAGGTGGCCGGCGGCGACCTCGAAGGCCCGCTCGACCAGGCCGCCGTCGGCGACGGTGGTACCGGCCATGTCGAGAACGACCAGCGGGCAGTCGCGGGGGGCGGGGGGCATGTGGCTCTCGCTCTCGTTGCCGCTGTCGCTGGGGTTGTCGCTGCCGTTGTCACTGTCGCTGAGGTCGTGGCTGTAGTTGTCGCTGTGGTTGTCGCGCGGGTCGGATGTCATGTCGGGGTGTGTCAACTTCCTCACCAGCCCAGTTCGTTCGCGGTGGTCTCGGCGATGGCGGGGGCGCAGGTCATCCCGCGCCCGCCGGGACCGGTCACCAGCCAGACGCCGTCGCGGGCCTGCTGCCGGTGCACGACGCGGGAGGTGTCCGTGCACTGGGCGTAGACCCCGGCCCAGCGGTGGCGGATACGGGGCAGCGGGCGGCCCAGAACGGACTCGACGACGCCGGTGAGGTGCTCGTACGGCTCCTCGACGGTGTCGAAGGCGAAGGGCGCCTCGTATTCGTGGGTGTCGCCGATGGTCAGGCCGCCGTCGGCGCGCTGGACCATCAGCAGCTGCATCTTGTGCGCGGCGGCGGTCGGCGCCTGGGCCTGGCCCGCGTTGAGGGCGTCCAGGGCGTCGCTGCGGTAGGCCGGGTAGTAGCGGAAGCTGTCGGCGTCGGCGACGGAGGTGGTCAGCGGTTCGCCGAGCGGGTCGGTCTGCATCATCTGCAGCCGGACCCGGCGCACCGGCAGATCGGGGAGCAGCTCGCGGACCAGACCGCCGAGCCAGGCGCCGGTGCACAGGACGACGGCGTCCCCGTGGTGGACCTCGCCGTGATCGTCGCGTACGGCGCGCTCCCCGAGCACCTCGCGGACCTCCCGGCCCCCGAGGTAGCGGTACCGGCCGGACTCCAGCAGCGCCGCCTTCAGGGCGCGCTGGGCGATCCGCGGTTCGACGGCGGCGTCCCGTTCGCACCACAGGGCGCCCGCGAACTCGCCGCGCAGGGCGGGGTTGAGGGCGCGGGCCTGGTCGGCGTCCAGCAGCCGGTAGCCGCGGGCGGCGGCGTCGGGGCGGCGGGCCGCGGCCTCGGCGACCGCCCGCTCGGCGGCGTTCTTGACGACGGTCAGGGAGCCGATGGCCCGGAAGCCGAGGGCGGGGACGCGGGCGCCGATGCCCTCCCACAGCTCCCGGGCGCGCAGCGCGGTGTCCAGCTCCTCGCCGCCGGCCCGCCCGCTGACCCAGATCTGCCCGAAGTTACGGACCGAGGCGCCACGGGCCTCGGTCTCCCGCTCGATGTGCAGGACCTCGTGGCCCCGCTCGATTGCCTGCCAGGCGTGCATGGTTCCCAGCACCCCGGCTCCGACCACTGTCACTCGCATGCCCCAGACGGTCGCGGCGGTGGGTGGCCCGTGGGGGGTCGTCCGGCGACGCGCGGGTGAACGGGACGGCAAACTTGGCCTAGACCCGTTATCTTCTCGTGACTTTTCAGGGGGCGGTCGTGCCCTTTCGGGGGGGGTCGGGCCCGGACCGGTGCCGGGCGCCTCAGCCCCGCGCCGAGGTCCCCAGATGGGTGGTGAAGGAGAACCGGTCGCCCCGGTAGAGCGAACGCACCCGCTCCAGCGGACGGCCCGCGGTGTCCCGCGACAGCCGGTGGATCAGCAGCATCGGCAGCGCGCCCGGCGTGCCGATCAGCAGCGCCTCGCGCGGCGTGGCCAGTACGGTCTCCAGCCGCTCGTCCGCGTCACCGAAGCCGATACCGAGCCGCTCGTGGAGGTAGGCATAGAAGGACGAGTCCGGCGTGAAGTCGGTGTCCAGGTCCGGGGCCCGCCCGACGGCGACATAGGTGCTCTCCAGCCCGACCCGCTCGTCATCGGCGAGCAGCACCCGCTCCATGTGCCATACGGCGTCGCCCACTTCGAGCCCCAGGTCGGCGGCGAGCCGCGGCGGGCACGGGAAGCGGTCGAGGCTGACGAGGTTCCGGCCGGGCCTGCGGCCCTGGCCCCGTACGCCCTCCGTATAGCTCGCGAGCGACAGCGGCTGCTCCATCTTGGGTCCCGCGACGACCGTGCCGCGCCCCAGCCGCCGCAGCCGCCCCTCCAGGATCAGCTCCCGCAGCGCCTGCCGCAGCGTCTCGCGGGAGACCTCGAAGCGCAGCGCCAGTTCCCGCTCGGTGGGCAGCAGCTCACCCTCGCCCAACTCGGCCAGCAGCGCCGCGATTTCGACCTTGGCCGCGTAGTACTTGGGAATGCGTCCGTGCTCGGGGACACCGGACCGGATGGGTGCGCCAGGATCCTGGCCGTACGAGAACTCCACGGCGTGATCCTCGCATCCCGTGCCCGGCCGGGCACGGGCCCCCTGGAAAGCGCCGCCCCACCCCTCACGACACCAACGCCGCCCCCCGCACCCCGAACAGCGGCGCCAGCACCAGCTCCGCCGCCCCGTCCGCGACCACCCGCGCGCCGCCCCGGGCCAGCGCCACCGGCACCGCGGTCCTGCCACGGGCCCGCGCCTGACCGCCGAGCACCTCGGCCACACCCGCCAGGAACCCGTCGGGGTTCTCCAGTACGGTGCGCCCGCCGAGCAGCACCCGGTCGATGTCCAGCAGCTCGACGAGGTTGGCGGCGCCCGCCCCCAACACCGCGGCCGCGCCCGGCAGATCGCCGCGGGCCACCGCCGCCAGGCACAGCGCCTCGATACAGCCGCGCCGTCCGCAGCCACAGCGCGGCCCGTCCCACTGCACGGTCTGGTGCCCGAACTCCCCGGCGCCGGTACGCGGGCCGCGGTAGAGGCCGCCACCCAGGACGAGCCCGGCGCCCAGGCCGGTGCCCAGGTGCAGATAGCCGAACGAGCCGGCGCCGGACGGCATCCCCCGGGCCAGGCCGAGCGCGGCCGCGTTGGTGTCCTTGTCGAGCACGACGGGCAGGCCGAGGCGCTCGGCGAGCGCGTCCCGCAGCGGGTAGCCGTCCCACTGGGGCGCGCCGGTGACCCGGTGCAGGACGCCGGCGGTGTGGTCCAGCGGCCCCGGGCAGGCCACCCCGGCGCCCAGCACCGGCGGCCCGCCGGCCTCCGCGCGCAGCGCCGCGACCTCCCGTCCGGCGGTGTCGAGCACCGGCCCGGCGCCCGCCTCGAAGGCGAGCGGGGCACGGCGTACGGCAACGGGGGCGCCGGTGAGATCGGCGAGGACCGCGACGAGCTCATCGCGGTCCAGGTGGAGCCCGACCGCGTGCCGGGCCCCGGGCACCAGCCGCAGGACGGTGGCGGGCTTGCCGCCCGTGGAGGCGCGGCGCCCCGCCTCGGCGGCCAGCCCCTCGGCCCGCAGCCGCGCGGTGATCTTGCTGACGGCCTGCGGGGTCAGCCCGGTGTGTGCGGCGAGCTCCCGCCGGCTGACCCCCTGCTCACCGGCCGCGCGCAGCAGCCCCAGCACCAGCGCGGCGTTGTGGCCGCGCAGGGCGGGGAGATTGGCGCCCGGCGGGGCGACGAGGCCGTCCTGGGAGAGTCCGTCGCGGGAGAGGCCGTCGCGGGAGATGTCATCGCTGCTCACCCACCCCATTGTCCGCATCGCTTGCACTTTGGCAACAGCGTTGCTTAAGTGGGAGCCATGCGTAGCAGCGAGTTGAGCGACCCCACCGGCACCGCCGCCCCCCATGGCGGCCCGCTCCGCGTCGGCCTCATCGGTTACGGCCTGGCCGGCTCGGTCTTCCACGCCCCCCTGATCGCGGCCACCGACGGCCTGCGGCTCGACCTCGTCTCGACCTCCGATCCGCAGCGGCAGGCGCAGGCCCGCGCCGAGCACCCCCAGGTCCGTACGGTCGACACCCCCCAGGCAGTGCTGGACCGCGCCGCCGACCTCGATCTGCTCGTGCTGGCGTCGCCGAACAAGACCCATGTGCCGCTCGCCACCGCCGCGTTGGAGGCCGGTCTGCCGGTGGTCGTCGACAAGCCGCTGGCCGCGACCGCCGCCGAGGCCGAGAAGCTCGCCGCGCTCGCCGAGGACCGCGGCCTGCTGCTCTCCGTCTTCCAGAACCGCCGCTGGGACAACGACTTCCGCACCGTCCGCAAGCTGATCGACGACGGCGCACTCGGCGACATCCAGCGCTTCGAGTCCCGCTTCGAGCGCTGGCGCCCCCAGCCCAAGGGCGGCTGGCGCGAGTCCGGCGACCCGGCGGAGCTGGGCGGGCTCCTCTACGACCTCGGCAGCCACCTCGTCGACCAGGCGCTGACCCTGTTCGGCCCGGTCGCCTCGGTCTACGCCGAGTCCGACATCCGCCGTCCAACCGCCGAGGCCGACGACGACACCTTCCTCGCCCTCACCCACACCGGCGGCGTCCGCTCCCATCTGTGGGTGAGCGCCACCGCCGCCATGCTGGGCCCGCGCTTCCGGGTACTGGGCAGCCGGGCGGGCTACGTCAAGCACGGCCTGGACCCGCAGGAGGCCGCACTGCGCGAGGGCCTGCGCCCCGGCACCGAGGGCGTGGAGTGGGGCGTCGAACCGCAGTCCCGCTGGGGCGTACTCGGCGCCGGCGCCTCCCCCCGGTCCGGCGGCGGCGACCCCGTCCCGACCCTGCCGGGCGACTACCCCGCCTATTACGCCGCGATCACCCGCGCCCTCCTGGAGGGCGGCCGCCCGCCGGTCACCGCCACCGAGGCCGCCGCCGCCCTGCGCGTCCTGGAGGCCGCGAAGCTCTCCGCCGCCGAGGGCCGCACGGTCCGGATCGAGGCGGCCACATGACCCCGGCCGCCCACCGCCCGCCGGAGGACGACGACAACGCCAACGAGATCCGCGAACTCACCGCACAGGAGGACCGGCTGGTCCTCCACACCTTCAGCAACGAGGACGCCTGGCGCCTGGGCTCGCTGCTGGTGTCACTGGCCCAGGAGCGCGGCGCCGCGGTAACCATCGGCATCCGGCGCGGCACCCAGCAGCTGTTCCACTACGCCCTCCCCGGCACCTCCGCCGACAACGACGCCTGGATCGCCCGCAAATCCGCCGTAGTAGAGCGCTACGCCACGTCCTCCTACCTGGTCGGCGCCCACTTCCGCGCCAAGGGCCGCACCTTCGAGGACTCCTCCCGCCTGAACCCGGACCACTACGCCGCCCACGGCGGCGCCTTCCCGATGCGCCTGCGCGACACAGGCGTCATCGGCGTCATCGCGGTCTCGGGCCTCCCCCAGGCCGACGACCACGCCCTGGTGGTGGAGGCACTGGAGCAATACCTGGCAACGAGCTGACGCGGAAGCGGGGCGGGGCCGCCCCGCCACCCGCCGCCCCCTCACGCCCCCTCACGCCCCCTTGAGTTCCTGCCGCTGCCGCCCCAGACCGTCGATCTCCAGCTCCACGACATCGCCGGCCCGCAGATACGGCTTGGGGTCCGGGTGGCCCAGGGCGACGCCGGACGGGGTGCCGGTGTTGATGATGTCGCCCGGGTAGAGGGGCATGAACCGGCTTACGTAGCGGACCGCTTCGGCGACCGGGAAGATCTGTTCGGCGGTGGTGCCGTCCTGTTTCAGGTCGCCGTTGACCCACAGGCGCAGGCCGAGGTTCTGGGGGTCGGGCACCTCGTCGGCGGTCACCAGCCAGGGGCCCAGCGGGTTGAACGTCTCGCAGTTCTTGCCCTTGTCCCACTGGCCGCCGCGCTCGATCTGGAAGGCGCGCTCGGAGACGTCGTGCGCCACGGCGTAGCCGGCCACTGCGGCCAGCGCCTGTGCATCGGTCTCCAGGTAGCGGGCGGTCCGGCCGATGACGACGGCCAGCTCCACCTCCCAGTCGGTCTTCACGCTGTCCCGGGGGACCAGCACGGTGTCGTCGGGGCCGACGACGGTGTCCGGGGCCTTCATGAAGAGGATCGGCTCCGCGGGGGGCGCGGCGCCGGTCTCGCGGGCGTGGTCGTGGTAGTTCAGCCCGATGCATACGATCTTGCCGATACGGGCCACCGGCGGGCCCGTGCGCAGCCCGGCCGCATCGAGTCGCGGCAGCTCACCGGAGGCGGCGGCGGTGCGGAGCCGCGTCAGCTTTCCCTCGTCGGCCAGGAGCGCTCCGTCGATGTCCGGCACCAGGCCCGACAGGTCCCGCAGGGCCCCGGACGCGTCGAGCAGCGCCGGGCGCTCCGCCCCCACCGGTCCGACTCGCAGCAGCTTCATCGGTCAACTCCCGTCGTCGAAGGTCGGCCGGGAAGGGGTGTTCCGGGCCGGCCGATGGGGGACGGCCATCGAGCGAATTGGTTGATCGTCCAAGAACGGGGTCCGGTCCGCAAGACCCCGTTCACGGACTGGACCGGAGGGGACCGGACCGGACCCGACTGGACCGGGCTGGATTCTTACTGGGGGGTGGTGGCCCGGGAGTCGGCCCGGGACCTGCTCTGGGAGTTGGCCCTGGCGCGGGCCGCCCGCTGCCGGGCCGCGCGGCTCTTCGGCGCGCGCCGGTCCGCCCGCTGCGGTGCCGGGCGCTGCCCCGGGGCACGCCCGTCCGACTCCCCACCGGCACCCGAGCCTCCGTCGGCAGCCGACTTCCCGTCGGACCCCGGCTTCCCGTCGGCCCCCGGCTTCCCGTCAGCAGCCGACCCCCCGTCGGCGCCCGCCTCCACGGCACCGCGCCCGCTCCGGTCCCGGTGCAGCAACGCCCGCTCGCACGCCGTCCACGCCGTCGTCGTGACCATGTAGAGCCCGGCGGCCAGCGGCACCACCGCCACCGTGATCAGCGTGCCGAAGGACAGCAGCGGCATCACCTTGGCCATCGAGGCCATACCGGGCACCGCGGCGTTGCCCGCGGCCGGCTGCGGGGCCTTGGCCATCGTGGCGCGGGCCCGTCGGTAATTCCAGGCGGCGACGGCCGTGACCAGGGCGAACAGTCCGAGGTAGACCAGCCCCTGCGGCCCGAACACGCCGCCGTCGGCGAGCGCCTCGGTCCAGTGGCCGCCGAGGGGCGCACCCAGCAGCGTGTGGTCGAGGAGGTCGCCGCTGCCGGTCGAGAACAGGTGGTACATCACGAAGAAGACCGGCAGTTGCAGCAGCGTCGGCAGGCAGCCGGCGAGGGGCGTGGAGCCGGTCTTGGCGTACAGGTCGGCGGTCGCCTTCTGCAGCCGCTCCGGGTTGCCCTTGTGCTTGCGCTGGAGTGCGGCGAGCTGCGGGGCGAGCGCCGTACGGGCCTTCTCACCGCGGGCCGCGGCGCGGGCGAGGGGGTGCAGCGCGGCGCGGACCCCCAGGGTGAACAGGACGATGGCGGCGGCCATGGCCGCGGTGCCGAAGAGCGGGGCGATCGCCTGGGCGCCGTGCGCCAGCGCATCGCCGAGGAAGCCGAACATGGACATGGGTGAGCCCTCCACGGGTCTCGTCGTGCCGGGATGTGGATTCGGCGTGACGAGCCGCGCGGACGCGGAGAAGCGGTACGGGGACCGGACCGGTGCGCCTACGCGGCCGTCGGGAGGGGACGGCCCGGTGCCCGGGGGCGCGGGCGGCCGGCCGCGTCGGGATCACGTTGGGGCAGGAAGGCGGTACGCCGCTCGCGGTCGCGGATGGCCGTACGGATCCGGCCCGGTGGTACGGGCCGCGCGCAGGCCGCGATCAGGAAGGCGCGGCACAGGAGCAGCAGCGCGGTGGTGGTCGCGGCGGCGGTCAGGGCCGTGGTCAGACCGGTCTGGGTGAGCAGGAAGCCGGACAGGACGAAGAAGAGGGCTGAGGTGTACAGGCGCCACGCGTCGACGATGCGGTACATCGGGCGCCCTCCCCAGGTTGTCAGGCCGTCGCAACTTGTCGTCTTCCGCTCAAGAGTAGCCATACCTCTGGGCAGCCGGGAGACCGGTAGGTAACTTGCCCTGCCTGCCGCCCGGGACGGCGGCGGACCAGGGGGACCAAGGGGGAACACCTAGGAGGTGCTGTGCGCGACATCAGCGTCCCGGCCCTGGCGGCTCCACTGCGGACCGGCGGCCTTGCCGACTCCGTCTTCGACACCGCCGCCCACCAGCCGGATTTCGCTCAGCTCGCCCGCCGCGACGACCAGACACCCGGCGGCTGGCAGGAGGTGTCGGCGGCGGAATTCCGCGATGAGGTCATGGCCCTGGCCAGGGGGCTGCTGGCGGACGGGATACGGCCCGGCACCCGGGTCGCGCTGATGTCCCGTACGCGCTACGAGTGGACCTTGTTCAGTTATGCGCTGTGGGCGATCGGCGGGCAGCTCGTCCCGGTCTATCCGACCGCCTCGGCCGAGCAGCTGCGCGGCATCCTCGCCGGGGCGGAGGTCACCGCGATCGTCGTGGAGAACGAGGCGCAGGCCATGACCGTGGCCGAGGCCTGCGACGAACGGGCCAGGCTGCGCCGGCTGTGGCAGCTGGACCTGGACTGCGTCCAGCGGCTCACGGAGGAGGGCACCCGGCTGGCCGAGGCCGATGTGCACCGGCTGCGGCATGCGGTCACCCCGGACACCGTCGCGGCGATCGTGTACACCTCGGGGACCACCGGCCGCCCGCGCGGCTGTGTGATCACCCACGCCAATCTCGCCGCGGGCTGCGACACCCTCTACGCGGGCTGGGGCGGGCTGCTGGCCGCGCCCGGCGAACGCCCGTCGCTGCTGGCCTTCCTGCCGTTCGCGCACATCTACGGGCTGATGGTGCAGGTGGCGTGTCTGCGCGGCGGGGTGAAGCTCGCCCATCAGCCCGATGTGACCTCGGACGAACTGCTGCCGGCGCTGGCCTCATTCCGTCCGACGTTCCTGTTCGCGGTGCCGTACGTCTTCGAGAAGATCTGCGCCCGCGCCCGGCAGGCCGCGGAACGGGCGGGCCGGGCGCGGACGTTCGACGCGGCGATGACGGTGGCGGTGCGCCATGCGGAGGCCCTCGCGGCGGAGGAGCGGGGCACCGGGCGCGGACCCGACCCGTTCCTGCGGGCCCGGCACGCGCTCTACGACCGGCTGGTGTACTCCCGCATCCGGGAGCTGCTGGGCGGCCGGGTGCGGACCGCGGTCTCCGGCGGCTCACCGCTGTTCCGGGAGCTGGGGCTGCTCTTCGCCGGCGCCGGTATCACCGTCTACGACGGCTACGGCCTGACGGAGACCAGCGGCGCGATCACCGTACAGCCGCCCGGCCGGGTGCGGTTCGGGACGGTGGGCCTGCCGCTGCCGGGCAGTGCGGTGCATCTGGCGCTGGACGGCGAGGTGTGGGTGCGGGGCGCGGTGGTGTTCGCCGGGTATCTCGACGAGGACCAGGAGCCGGGCAGCGGGCTGTATGACGGCTGGCTGGCGACCGGCGACCTGGGGCATCTGGACGAGGACGGCTATCTCGTCATCACCGGCCGCAAGAAGGACATCATCATCACCAGCAACGGCAAGAGCGTGGCCCCGCAGGGGCTGGAGCAGCGGCTGTGCGCCCATCCGCTGATCTCGCAGTGTGTGGTGGTCGGCGACAACCGGCCGTATGTGACCGCGCTGATCACGCTGGACCCGGAGGCCCTGGCGCACTGGCACAAGCTGCGCGAGGAGCCCGGCCCGGACAGCGGCGCACCGACGCCGGAGGAGCAGTTGCAGGCGGAGGTGCGGCGGGCGGTGGCACGGGCGAACGCGTCGGTGTCCCGGGCCGAGTCGATCCGCGCTTTCCGGGTGCTGCCGGGCGAGTTCAGCCAGGAGTCCGGGCTGGTGACACCGTCGCTGAAGCTGCGGCGGGCGGCGATCGTCCGGCGCCACGCGGCCGAGATCGACGCCCTGTACGCCCAGGGGCAGCGCGAGGAGCCCGAGACGCGGCGGGAGCGCCGCAGATGGGCGGCGGCGGGCCTGTACGCACGCTGAGCGCGCGGCACAGACCGCCTCTGGACGGGCCCGGCCGGTCATACGGAAGCCGGCGCACGTCACCCGCATCCGGCCGGGCCCGCCCGCGGCACCGTAGCAGTGCCGCGGCGGACCCGGCCGTTATTTGTCCAGGGGTGAGGACCCACGACCGCGGGCGCGTCACGGCACTTAACGTCCGGTGGCATTCCAGTAGTGACGAACCGGGAGGCCGTGTGCGGTCCATCCTCAGCAATTCCGCAACATCCGGGCGGACCATCGCCACCGGACTGGTCGTGGCCGCGCTCGTGGCCACGCTCGCGGCGCTGCTGCTGCCCGTCCAGCTCTTCGGTGAGACCGCGTCGGCGGCGACCAACACCGTCACCTACGACGATGACGGCGGCGGCACGGTGAACACCCGCTACGGTCCGCTGACCGCCATGGACCGGGACTTCGTGCGCAAGGTCAGACTGGCCGGCCTGTGGGAACTCCCCGCGGGCCGCCAGGCGCAGGAGCGCGGGCAGACCGCGGCGGTCCGCTCCGCGGGCGCCATCCTCGTCGCCGGACACACCGAGCTGGACCGGCGGTCGATCGAGGCCGGGCGGGCGCTGGGCATCTCGCTGCCCAATCAGCCCAACGCCGATCAGCAGGGCTGGCTGGCGCAGATGAACGCCGCCCAGGGCGACGACTTCGCCCCGACGTTCGCCGAGCTGCTGCGCCGCGCCCACGGCAAGGTCTTCGGCCTGGTGGCCATGGTCCGCGACCAGACCAAGAACTCGATGGTGCGCTCCCTGGCGAACCGGGCCAACGACGTCGTCCTGCAGCACATCACGGCGCTGGAGAAGACCGGAAGCGTCGACTTCAACACCCTGCACAGCAGCTAGGCGCACGGAGTCCTGGTATGTCACGGCGGCGCGCACGCCGGCCCGGACGGCGGCGGACTCCCCCGTCCTCGGCAGGAGGTGCCCCGCGCCCACCACCACCCGCGACCCGGAAGACACGACACCCGCACCAACCGACACCCCTCACATCGGACGAAGCGAAGTGATCTCATGAGGCAACGGCAACAAGCCCATAAACGCTCGCGTTTGACGAACAGAATGCTGATCGGCGCGACCGCCCTGCTGCTGGGCGGCGGCGGCCTGGCGGCCTACGCCACCACGGCACTGGCCGGCAACAACACCCCGGACGCGGCGGCCGGCCACGCCCAGCACACCGCGAGCGCCTTCACGCTCTCCTGCCCCGATGTGGGCGAACGGCTGCGCCAGGTACCGCGCAGCGCCAAGCTCCCGGTCTCCAAGGGGCTGTCGGCGCTCGACAAGCAGGTGCACGACGCGTACCACTCGATGATGAGCGGCAGCAGCGGAGGCAGCGGCGGAGGCAGCGTCCTCAACAGGCTGCAGACGAAGCGGGAGAAGACCATCAAGATGATGGTCAGCGCGATCGCCAAGGACGCCAAACGGCCCGGCTATCTGCTCAAGATGAGCGGCTGCACCATGAAGCCCGTCAACGAGGGCGCGGGGGAGGGCGGCAACGACTCCACCAAGTCCGTACAGGACGGCTGGTACCAGGGCCAGGACCCGAACCAGACCCAGGGACAGGACCAGGGGCAGAGCCAGGACCCCGGTCAGGCGCAGAGCCAGGACCCGGGCCAGGGCCAGGACCAGAACGGCGGGCAGCAGCAGGGCCAGCCCGGCGGCCCCTCCCCCGACGACTTCGTCGACATCAACAACGTCCAGCCGAACGCGGATGCCCCGCCGTTCGCCGCCCCCAAGGGGGGCAACGCCTCCACCGGCACCTTCACCACCGAGTGCGGCCGCAATGAGGACGGCCACTTCAACTCCGACAACGTCATCGTGACGCCGGGCGTCAGCAACGGCGCCCACCACACCCACGACTACGTCGGCAACAAGGCCACCGACGCCTTCGCCGACGACAACAAGCTCGCCCAGTCCGACACCACCTGCGACAACGGCGACCAGTCCACCCACTACTGGCCGGTGCTGCGCAAGCTCGACGGCAACGCGGAGCAGAAGCCGGGCGCCGCGCAGGACGCCAACGTCGGCACCACGCTGACCCCGGCGACGGTGACCCTGACCTTCCGGGGCAGCCAGTCCGGCGAGGTCCGGGCGATGCCGCGCTTCCTGAAGATCATCACCGGTGACGCCAAGGCGTTCACCAACGGCACCAAGAACGCCAACGCCTCCTGGAGCTGCACCGGCTTCGAGGACCGGCAGCTGAAGGACAAGTACCCGCTGTGCCCGCAGGGCTCGCAGGTCGTGCGCACCTTCGCCTTCCAGAACTGCTGGAACGGCCGCGACATCGACAGCGGCAACCACCGCGACCACATGGCGTTCTCCGACCAGAACGGCAACTGCCCGCAAGGCTTCGAGGCGGTCCCGCAGCTCGTCCAGCGGATCACCTACGACGTCCCGCAGGGCAACAGCTTCGCGGTGGACAGCTTCCCCGAACAGCTGCACAAACCGGTGACCGACCACGGTGACTTCATCAACGTGATGCCGGACAACCTGATGAGCCAGGCGGTCGAGTGCATCAACGACGGCCGCGAATGCAGCTGACGGTCCGGCGGCCGGGAGGCTTCGAGGCCGGGACGCCGTAAGGCTCTGAGGCCGGGAAGCCGTGAAGGCCCGAGGCCGTGAAGCTCCGAGGCCGTGAAGTCCCGAGACCGTGAAGTCCCGAGACCGTGGAGCCCTGAGGCCCCTTAGGGAGACATCCCTAAGGGGCCGGTGGGCCCCCTGGGTCCGACAACGCAGTGGCCCCGGCCCGGATTCCCGGGGCGGGGCCACTGGTGTGCGCCGAGTCGCTGTCGTGGTGCCGGCGGTGCGCCGTCGGACCGGCCGGGCGTCAGCTCAAGGGGCGCGGTGGTTCATCCGTCGGTTCCTCAAAGGCCGTTGACGCGGGCCTCACGGGCCATGCCGAGGGGGCGTATGGAGGACGCGACGGCGCGGGCGCGGCGGCCGGCCCGTGCGCGGTAACTGCGGACATGAGCCATCAGACGCCGGCTGCGCAGCGCCATCTCCAGCTCGAAGCGGGTACGCGGATCACGCAGCACCGGGCCGAAGAGCTTCTCGATCTGGCGCAGGCGGTACCGGACCGTCTGCGGGTGCACATGCAGCAGCTTGGCCGCCTCCGGTGCGCCTCCGCCCTCCAGCCACGCCAGCAGGGTCACTTCGAGCCGTTCGCTCTGCCGGGGCGTCAGCTCCTCCAGCGGGCCGAGCCAGCGGGAGGTCAGCGCGTCCGCCAGCGACTCGTCCTGGAGCAGCAGCAGCGCCGAGAGATGGTCGTCGACGAACGCGGGCCGCGACTCCGGTCCGACCCGGCTCGGGGCCAGCGTCAGCAGATAGCGGGCCCAGCGCAGCGAGGACGCCGTGTCGGTGGCCGGCACCACATGCCCGACCGCCGCCGGACGGCCCTTGAGCGCCGCCTCCAGGCGGGCCCGGGTCTGGGTCGCCGGGTCGGGGACGAACAGACAGGTGTAGCCCTCGACGCTGCCGATGAGGGCATGGCCCAGTGCCGCGGCGAGTTGGGCCGCGTCGGCGGGGGTGGCGAGGACGACGGCCTGGAGGGTGTCGGGCACCGGCCAGCCCGCCGCGCGGGCCAGTTCGTGCAACCCCTCCTCGGGTACCTCTCGTTGGCCGGCGAGCACGTCGAACAGGTCCTGACGGGCTCGGGCCACCGGCATCGGAGTGACAACTGAGGGCCCTGCCGGAGGTTTACTTTCCGACTCTTTTTGGTACCCCAGAACTGTCAACAGAGCCTGTTCAAGCGCCCAATGTGCGTCTTCGACGGGAGTATCCCCGAGAAGTGCGGACAATGCGGGAAATCCGCGTTGCAACTCCGCGACCAACTTCTCGGAGAGATCCGGGAGTTCATTTCTCACAACCCGGTTCCACTCGCCGCGGGGACGCGACCAGATGCGGTTCAGGAGATCACACATCGCTACCTCGATCCTGGCGGGGATGCGGCTGGTACAGGGGATTGGCGCCCCCCGGGCGCCTGAGTCGGCATCATCCGGAGTCCCCCCGCGCGACCGCGATGCCAGTGCAGGAATTTGTCACAGCGCGATAAACCTTACGAAAGCCTGAACGCGTTCGGAGATGCTTTTGCACATCCGGATTACGGCCCTGCGTATCCACCCGGTCACAGAATGTTTAGTGTTACCGGGGGTCACCCGAACAAAAGCCCCGGGCAAATAGCACCCCCGGGAGATTTCATAGAAATTCGCATCCCGCACCCGTGCCCCGACACCGGGAGGTCCGATGTCCGCACCGCGTTTGCAGAGCCGGCAGAGCCGCCGCGCTTCACACCGCGCCCGGCCCTCGCCCACCGTGCCCCGCCCCCGGCGCCCGCCGAACGAACCCGGCCCGCCGGACCGGCGGGCCCCCGGCGGCGGCTTCGCCGGAACTGCCGTGCTCCGTCCGGCGCTTCCGGCCGCGCTGCTGCTCTTCATCGCCGTCACGCTGCACTCCGGCGCGGCGGACACCCTGATGCGCTTCCTGGACTTCGGTGCCGGGGTCCTCGCGCTGGTCTCGCTGTCGGTCACCGTGCTGTGGGGCCTGGCCGCCACCGACCGGATGGTGCTGCACTCCGGCCACCGGCTGCTCGCCCAGGCCGTGCACCGCGGCACCGCGGTCGCCGGACTCGGCTTCCTCGGCCTGCACATCTGGGTGAAGATCGCCGAGGGCCACACCGGCGCCACGGCCGCCGCGGTGCCCTTCACCGACGGCGCCCGGCCGGGGCTCATCGGCCTCGGCACCCTCGCCGCCTACACCTTCATCGCCGTGGCGGTGACCGGCGCGGTGCGCGGCGCCTTCACCGGCCTGACCGGCGCCCGCTGGTGGCGGGCGCTGCACATGTGCGCCTACCTCGCCTGGGGACTCGCGCTGGTGCACGGCCTCAAGTCCGGGCGCGCGGCGGCCGGCTGGGCCGTCGCCGGATATGCCATCTGCCTCACGGCGGTGGCCGTACGACTCGCCCTGCGGCTGCGCGACGCACGCAGGAACACAGGAGAACTCCCATGACCGCCCCCGCCTCCACCCAACTGCTGCCGGCGCTCGCCGAGACGGAACCCGTACCGACGCTGGCGTCCTTCGGACCGCCGCGGCTGCTGGCCGGCCTCGACGAGACACCCCGGATGGACCGGGTGGCCCATCTGTCCCGGCACGGCAGCCTCCCCCAGCTCACCTCCCAGGAGCTGGTGGCGCTGGCCGAGGACATCGATCTGCGCGGCCGCGGCGGCGCGGGCTTCCCCTTCGCCCGCAAGCTGACCGCCGTCATCGACGGGATGCAGCGCGCGGACGGCAAGGGCGCCGTGGTCGTCAACGGCAGTGAGGGCGAGCCCAGTTGCCTCAAGGACACCGCGATGCTGCTGCACGCCCCGCATCTGGTGCTCGACGGCGCGCTGCTGGCCGCCGACGCGCTCGGCGCCCAGGAGGTCGCCCTGGGGGTGACCCGCACCGATGTGCTGAGCTCGGTGCAGCGCGCCATCGACGAACGCGGCCCGGTCCGGCCGGCTTTACGGGTCACCCTGCTCACCGAACGGTTCGTCACCGGCGAGGGGTCCGCCATGACGAACGGGCTGAGCGGCGGCGCGGGGCTGCCCTCCGGCCGCAAGATCCGCTCCAGCGAGCGTGGTCTGAACGGGGTGCCGACCCTGCTGTCGAACACCGAGACCTACGCCCAGCTCGCGGTGGCCGCCCGCCTCGGCGCGCTCGGCTACCGCACCACGGGCCTGCCCACCGAGCCCGGCACGCTGCTGCTGACGGTCGCCGGCAGCCGGGTGGTGGAGGTCCCCTACGGCGTCTCGCTGGCCCGGGTCCTGGCGCTGTGCGGGATGGACCAGGGGCAGGGCGTGCTGATCGGCGGCTACCACGGCACGTTCATCTCCCCGGCCGACGCGCTGACCGCGAACCTGTCGAAGGAGTCGCTGGCCGAGTACAGCGCGGTGCTCGGCGCCGGGGCGGTGCTGCCGATCCCGTACGACACCTGTCCGGCGGGCGAGACGGTACGCGTCGCCCAGTGGATGGCCGCCGAGTCGGCCGGCCAGTGCGGCCCCTGTGTGCTCGGCCTGCCCGCGCTCGCCGACCAGCTCGACCGCGCCGTACGGGGCGGCGGGGAGAGCGCCCTGGAGGCCGTACAGGCCCGGATGCGGGCGGTGGAGAAACGCGGCGCCTGCAGCCACCCGGACGGCACCTCGCGCTTCGTCGCCTCGGCCCTGCGGTCCTTCCCCGAGGAGTTCGAGCGGCATGCGCAGGGGTTCGGCTGCGGCCGTCCGGTGACCGGTGCGCTGCCGGTCACCGGAAACCCGCCGCTGGCGGTCACCGCCCCCGCGCCCGCCCCGGCGCGGACCTCCGCGCCGCCGCAGGAACGGCTGCTGGTCGACTGGACGCTGTGCCGCGGCCACGGCCTGTGCGCCGATGTCGTGCCCGGCGTCGTCAAGCTCGGCGCGGACGGCTATCCGCAGTCCGCCAGCATGCCGCTGCCGGCCCGGATGCGGCGCCGTGCCCAGCTCGCGGTGCGCCGCTGTCCCGCGCTGGCACTGCGGGTACAGGGCGGCAACTGACGGTCCGCACGGGCCTTTTGCGCCCGCGGAAAATTCTTCGGCGCCGTTGAACGCCGGGCACCCCGCAGCGCGTATTCCCCGGGCGACGGCACCCGCCGCCGCCCGGACGGGAACGGCACGGGCGCCCGGACGAGCGGCGCAGTCACCACCTCAGCAAGCGACGGAACCACCCACCGGCAGAGGAGACATCATGATCAATCGACGTCGTGCGGCGTTCGCGGCCGCCGCGGTCGCCACCCTGGCACTGACCACCGCCTGCGGCAGCAGCGGCACCCAGAGCGCCCCCGGCACCACCAGCGCGGACAACGTCCAGCCGGCCGGCCAGGGCACCAGTGACTACGGCTCCTCCGGCGGCGCGGGCGGCTACGGCGGCCAGGCGGGCGGCGCCGACGCCGGCGGCAAAACCCCCAAGGGCGCCCCCGCCGGAAAGCTGGCCCTGCACCAGGACGCCAAGCTCGGCACGGTCGTCGCCGACTCCAAGGGCATGACCCTCTACCGCTTCGACAAGGACACCCCGGACCCCGCCAAGTCCAACTGCAACGGCTCCTGCGCCACCACCTGGCCGCCGGTCCCCGCCGACGACGCCAGCGCCCCTGCCGGTATCGACAAGAGCAAGCTGGGCTCGGTCACCCGCGCCGACGGCGTCAAGCAGCTCACCATCGCCGGCTGGCCCGCCTACCGCTACATCAAGGACACCAAGGCCGGTGACACCAAGGGCCAGGGCGTCGGCGGCACCTGGAACGCGCTGGCCCCCGACGGCAAGAAGGCCGGCGCCCAGGAGCCCAGCGACGTCTCGGTGTTCAACCACCCCGACCTCGGCGGCATCCTCGTCGACGGCAAGGGCCGCACCCTCTACCGCTTCAACAAGGACAGCGCCTGGCCGATGAAGTTCGGCTGCAACGACGCCTGCCTGGACACCTGGAAGCCCGCCAAGCCCGCCGACCGCTCCAAGCTCAACGGCATCGCCCCCAAGCTCATCTCCACCGTCACCCGCCCCGACGGCACCCGTCAGCTGGCCGTCGACTGCTGGCCCGTCTACTGGTTCACCGGCGACGAGCAGCCCGGAGACATCAACGGCCAGGGCAAGATGGGCCTGTGGTTCGCGGTCTCCAAGGAGGGCAAGAAGATCACGACGACACCGGAGGGCTGAGCCGCCCGCCCCGGGACGGCTCCCCGTCCCGCGGGAACTCGTCGTCCAGCGCCAGCACCTCGGCGTCCGGCCTCGCGTCCGCGGCGCGCGGCCCCAGCCAGGTGACCGCCAGCGCCACCGCCACATTCACGGCGAGCCCGACGATCCCCGCGTTCATCCCGCACACCGGGTCGTGTCCCCCGAACACCAGGACACAGACCAGCGTGAAGCCCGCCACCAGGCCGCTCACCGCGGCGTGCAGCGTCAGCCGCCGCCACACCAGCCCCAGCAGCAGCATCGGCACGAGCTGCGCCATGCCCTCGTACGAGATCAGGGACAGCCGGACCAGGGTCTCGGGGGCGGTGTAGGTCAGCAGCAGCGCCAGCGCCCCGGCCGCCACCACGACCAGCTGCGACCACAGTTTCTGCCGTCCGCCGGCCGGCGCTCCCCCGCCGTCCCCCGAATCCGCCCCGGCCGCCCCCTTGTTGAGACGGGGGATCGCACCCAGCACGCTCCTCCCCCACATCGTGCCGATGACCAGCATGAACACGGCCATCGGCACGATGGAGGAGAGCGCGGCGGCCGCCCCGACCAGCCCCACGGCCCACGCCGGAAGGGAGTCCACCACCATCCTGAACAGCGCGAGATCGGAGTCCGCGCCGACCAGACCGGGCACCACGAACAGCGCCGCCATCCCCAGCAGCATCGGCACGAACAGCAGCACGTTGTAGAAGGGCAGGTAGAGGGCGTTGCGGCGGAGCGCCTCGGCGTTGCGGGCACCGAGATAGCCGGCCACCGTCGTCGGGAAGATCACCACGGTGAGGGAGTTGACGAGGGTAGTGGTGATGAACCAGACCTGCCCGAGGCCGCCCGAGTCGTGTCCGGGGAAGGTCAGCCACTGCGGCTTCTCGGCCACGATCCGGTCCAGGAAGGGCCCGTAGCCGTCGAAGTAGTGCAGCGGCACATAGACCGCGAGGAAACCGAGGGTGCCGATGACCAGGACGTCCTTGAGCACCGAGACCCACGCGCTGCCGCGCAGCCCGCTGATCACCACGAAGCCGGTGGTGACGGCGAAGCCCAGGAAATAGGCCCAGTTGAGGCTGATGGCACCGTAGGAAATGGTGGAGACGACCACGCCCATGCCGGTGATCTGGAGCTGGATGTACGGCAGCAGACAGACCGTGGCAAGGACGGCGACGGCGGCGCCGAGCCAGGGTGCGCGGTAGCGGTGCGCGATCATGTCGGTGATCCCGACCAGACCGTGCCGGCGGGCGTAGGCCCACAGCATCGGCCCGACGACGTACCCCAGCGCATAGCCGCAGGACATATAGGCCAGGACATAGAGCACCGGGGCACCGAACTTGTAGCCCCACCCGGCCGCGCCGAGGTAGCTGAAGCTCGTATAGCTCTCCCCGGCCATCAGCACCCAGATGAAGACCGTGCCCAGGCTCCGGCCGCCCACCGACCACTCGGCCAGTCCCCCGCCGGACCCGCGGCCGCGCACCGCGCGCAGCCCGAGGACGACGGTGAGCACCATGAAGCCGCCGAAGACGGCGGTCGAGACCGCGGCGTTCATCGCTTCTCCTTCGTGGATATCCCCGGCTTTAGTCGGGGGTGGGGGTACCTCCCGCTTGCGGGGGAGAAACGAAGCTCCTGCGGAGCAGGGCAGGGAAAGCCGTATCTCCGCCCGTCGATATGGCATTCACCACGGTGGTGGTGAGGGAGCACCGATAGGACACCGGGCCTCAACTGTCGTACCTCCCAGGTAGGTTGGTGATCGTGACGACAGCAGCGCAGACGTGGGGGGAGACCGGGCATGCCCGGTACGCCTTCCGGTTGCGTGTGTCGTCGACTGCGAACGCTTTGCTGCTGGCGGAGTGGGACCGGTGCCGGTGGGTGTGGAATGAGTGCGTCGCCAAGTCGAAGGCTGTCTATGCGCATAACCGTGCGCATCCTGAGGACAGGCAGACGTGTGGTCCGGTGCAGCTGTCCGCGATGCTGACCGAGGCCCGTGCTCGCATCCCGTGGCTGTGTGAGGCGCCTCGGTGCCGCAGCAGCAATTGATTCGCGATTTCGGCAAGTCCCGGGCGAAGGCGATGAAGGACATCAAGGCCCGGTTGCCGATGCGGCAGCGTGCCGGCATGCCGAAGTGGAAGAAGAAGCGTGACGCCTCTCCCAGCTTTGAATACACCCGGCGCGGGTTCCGTCTGAAGGACGGCCGTCTGCATCTGGCAGGCGGGATGGTGCTGACTGTGGTGTGGTCGCGTGACCTTCCGTCCGACCCGTCCTCGGTGCGGGTCTACCGGGACAGTCTCGGCCATTGGTACGCGTCGTTCGTTGTCGAAACCGGGTCCGAGCCACTGCCCGAAACCGGGTGTGTGATCGGCATCGACTGGGGAGTCAAGGAAACCGCGACGACCACCAGCAACGACCATGACCTTCCCCACGCTCAGCACGGGAAGAACGCCGCACAGCATCTGGCCCGCTATCAGCGGATGATGGCCCGGCGTAAGCCGAAGCACGGACAGGCCGCATCTAAGGGCTATCGCGAAGCGAAGCGGCAGACGGCGAAGGTCCACAAGAGGGTGGCCCGGCAGCGGCAGGACACCGGCCGCAAGTGGGCAAAGCGCGTGGTGGCCGACCACGATGCTTTGGCGGTGGAGGACTTCAAGCCGAAGTTCCTCGCCAAGACCACCATGGCCCGTAAGGCGGCGGATGCCGCGATCAGTGCGACGAAGGCCGCGCTGGTCGAGATGGGCCGTAAGCACGCGCGGAAGGTGCACCTGGTGCACCCGGCACACACCACGATGGATTGCGCAGACTGCGGAGCGAGAGCCAAGCACGCACTGCCCCTTTCCGAACGAACGTATACCTGCACCGCATGCGGAGCCTCCCGGCCACGGGATAAGAACTCCGCCCACGTGATGCTGGTCCGGGCTGGTCTCAACCCGGCTAGTGCTGACCTTGTAAGCCCTGCCACCTGCTAGGCGTCAGGCAAAGTGAGCTAGGAATCCCCCTCGCTTACGAGGGGGAGGTTTCAAATCCGCCCCCGGGCCCGGTCGCCGCGCCGGGCCAGCCACACCGCGAGCGGGGTGGCCAGCGTCGCCAGCAGCATCCAGAAGAACAGGAACGGCAGACCGAGCACGGTCGGGGTCACCCGGTTCACCAGCGGCAGCACCGCCAGGAACAGCACATACGGCAGCAGCAGCCACAGCAGCGCGGGACGCTTTCTGGAACCCGGGGACCGGCCGCCGGAGGTCTGGTTTCGCACGAGGCGAGAGCCTAGGTGACGGCCGGCTCCGCTCACCGGGACTGTGTCGACCGCAACACGGCCCAGACCACCAGCCGGTAGGTGGAGGTGTACTCCGGCGTACAGGTCGTCAGGGTCAGATAGGAGTCCGGTGCGGTGAAGCGGTAGGCGGGGTGTACGGCGCTGTACGGGACGGCGGCGAGGACCGTGCCGTCGCCGGGGGTGGTCCGCGGCAGGGTGCGCCGCACGGTGTAGGTGTAGCGGGCCTCGGCGGTGTCGACGACGACGGTGTCGCCCGGCCGCAGCCGGTCGAGGTGGCGGAACGGCTCGCCGTGGGTGTTGCGGTGCCCGGCCAGCGCGGCATTGCCGACCCCGCCGGGCTGCGCGCTGTGCGGATAGTGGCCGACATAGCCCCTGTTGAGGACCGCGGCCTTGCCGACGCCCTGGGCGATGGGCGCGGTGAGCCCGATCCGGGGGATGCGCAGCACGGCGTACGCCCGATCCGGTGCGGGCGGGGATGTCCGGCTCCCGGCGCGGCGGACGGGCGGGGAGCCGGGCGGCGGGGTGCTCGGGGCGGCCCCGGCCTCCGTACGGCCGTCCTCCGGGTCCGGGCCGGGTGGTGCCGCGGGCGGCGGGGCGTCCCACTGCTGCTCCAGCCGGCTCACCTGGTCCCGTGCCGCGTGCTGCGCCTGACGGTTGGTCCACCACAGCTGGTGGACGACGAACAGCAGCAGGACCGCGCCGAGCGTCACCGCCAGCTCCGCACCCGTCCACAGCGCCCGCACGGCGCCGGGGCGGCGGGCCCGCCGTCCCTGCACGACTACCGGTATCCGCTCCCGCACGCGGGCACCGTAAGCCCTGCGGGCACAGGTCACCAGAGGCGCGCACGGTCCGCGCCGCGGACGGGGTCAGCCGCCGAACGCCTGCGAGACGGCGTAGATGCACAGCCCGGCCAGCGCGCCGACGACGGTGCCGTTGATGCGGATGAACTGGAGGTCCCGGCCGATGTGCGCCTCGATCTTCTTCGAGGTCTGCTCGGCGTCCCAGCCGGCCACGGTGTCGGTGATCAGCGAGGTGATCTCGCTCTGATACGTCGTCACCACATAGACGGCCGCGCCCTCCAGCCAGCCGTCCACCTTGCTCTGCAGCCGCTCCTCGTCGGACAGCCTGCGGCCCAGGGACAGCAGCGCGGCCCGTACCCGCAGCCGCAGTTCGCTGCGCTCGTCCTCGGCGGCGGCGACGATCATCGCGCGGACCGAGCCCCAGGCCGAGGCGATCAGATCCTGCACCTCGCCGCGCCCCAGCACCTCGGACTTGAGCCGCTCGACCTTGGCCCGGGTCTGCGGATCGGACTGCAGATCGTCGGCGAAGTCCCCGAGGAAGCGGTCGATCGCGCCGCGCGCCGGATGCTCGGGCATGTCCCGCATCTCGGTGACGAAGCGCAGCAGCTCCTTGTAGACCCGGTCCCCCACCTTGCGGTCGACGAACCGCGGGGTCCAGCCCGGTGCGCCGCCGGAGACCGCGGTCATGACGGAGTCGGCGTGCTCGACCAGCCAGTCGTGGGCGCGGAAGACGATCAGGTCCACCATCCGCCGGTGGCCGCCCTCCGCGACGATCTTCTCCAGCATCGCGCCGGCCCCGGGCGCGATCTCATGGGCGTCCGCGCGGCGGGTGATGGCCTCACCGACCACCGCCTGCACATCGGAGTCGCGCAGCACGGTCAGCGCCCCGCGCAGCGCGGTGGACAGCTCGTCGGTGACCCGGTCGGCGTTCTTCGGCTCGGCGAGCCAGCCGCCGAGCCGCCGGCCGATGCCGACGGAGCGCAGCCGGCGGCGGACGACCTCGGCGGACAGGAAGTTCTCCCCGACGAAATCACCCAGACTCTGCCCCAGTTGGTCCTTTTTGGTGGGAATGATTGCGGTGTGCGGGATCGGCAGCCCCATCGGCCGCTTGAACAGCGCGGTGACCGCGAACCAGTCGGCCAGCGCACCGACCATCCCGGCCTCCGCGGCCGCCGCGACATACCCGGTCCAGCCGCCCGCCCCGGCGGATCCGGCCCATTTCGCCAGTGCGTAGACCACGGCGACGGCCAGCAGCAGGCCCGTGGCCAGCGTCTTCATCCGGCGCACCGCGCGCCGGCGCTCCTCGTCGGTGCCGCCGGGGACGAACCCGCCGCCGGGCCCGGTGCCCGTCGGCGCCGTGCCCGCCCCGGACGCCCGCTCCGCCTTCGGCGCCGTATCCGCTTCTGTCCGTTCCATCCGCTCCACCGCTCCCACCGTGCCCCCGCCGTCGCTACGGCCTGCCCTGCTCGGCACGACGGCCACGTTCCGGCCGTCATCCCACTGTGACCTACTCCTGGAACGAACCACGAGTTCCCGGCGTCCATGCCGTGGGGGGCATCGACACGGGGCGCCGGGCGGCGTCCCCGAGGTCCGTGGGATCATGAGAGACCGATCGGACCGCAACGGTGCCGCTGATCATCCGCTGCCCTTGCCCGCCCGGAGCGTGCTGCTCCGCTTTACCCAGGAGACCCCTCCCGCATGAAGAAAAGTGTGGGTTACTCCCTGCTCGCCGGTCTGGCAGCAGTGGTGGTACTGATCTCGACCGCGATATTCGTCGGCTTCGGCGGCACGAACGGCGGTCCGGACGGCTCCTCGCACAAGCCACGCGACCCCGCGGCCCCCGCTGTCTCCGGCCAGTGGGTCGGCACCTGGTCGGCGGCAGCCGCGGCGGCCGAGCCCGGCACCCTGAACGGCTATGCGGGGATGTCGATACGCAATGTCGTGCACACCAGTGTCGGCGGCTCCGGCGTCCGCATCCAGCTCTCCAACCTCTACGGCACCCGGCCGCTGGTGGTCAGCCACGCCACGCTGGCGCTGGCCGCGGCCCCCAGCAACCCGACCGCCGCGAGCGGCACCATGCGGCGGCTGGCGTTCGGCGGCAAGCCCGCGGTGACCATCCCGGCGGGCGGCGCGGTCACCAGCGACCCGGCCCGGCTGAAGGTCCCCGGCGACGCGGACCTCCTGGTCACCATGTACTCGCCGTCGCCCTCCGGCCCCACGACCTATCACCCGTACGCCCGGCAGACCTCCTACCTGGCGCACGGCGACCGCGCCGAGGACGCCACCGGCGCCGCCTACACCGAGCAGAGCCCGTACTGGCGGTATCTGACGGGCGTGGACGTGTGGAGCGCCCAGGCCCGCGGCTCGGTCGTCGCGATCGGCGACTCGATCACCGACGGCATCACCTCCACCGCGGGCGCCAACCACCGCTGGACGGACTTCCTCGCCGCGCGGCTGCGCACCGAGCCGGGCGCGCCCCGCTACGGCGTCCTCAACCAGGGCATCAGCGGCAACCGGCTGCTGGTCAACGGCAGCAAGTTCTCGCCGAACAACGGGCCCAGTGTGCTGTCCCGGCTGGAGCGCGACGCGCTGTCCCGTACCGGGGCGAAGGCGGTGATCGTCGAGATCGGGCTGAACGACCTGTTCAAGACCCCGCGCCAGCTCGACCCGGAGAAGATCGTCGCGGGCATGCGGCAGCTCGTCCAGGAGGCGCACGCCCGCGGGCTGCGCGTCACCGGCAGCACCCTTACGCCGTTCGGCGGACACCGCGGCTACTCCAACCAGCTGAATTCGGTACGGGAGCAGGTCAACCGGATCATCCGCTCCGGCACCGTCTACGACGAGGTCGTGGACTTCGACAAGGCGCTGCGCGACCCGGCCGCGCCGGCGCGGCTGCGCCCCGCCTACGACTCCGGCGACCACCTCCACCCGAGCGACGAGGGCTACCGGGCGATGGCCTACGCCGTGAACCTCGCCCACCTCAAGCAGTCGGCCCGGGCCGCGCTGTAACGCCAACGGAGCAGGCGCGCGGCGTCGGATCCGGCCCGGCCGGGCGGGGGCCGGGGCCCGGGGTCCTCAGGGCCGGAACGGCGCCTCTACTCCAGCTCCTTGCGCCCGTCCCCCTCGATACGGCGCCGCTCCTCCTTCAGGCGGCGCCGCTCGGCCCGGGGCAGCTTACGCTCGACGCCGACGCCGCCCATCAGGGCCAGGCCCTTGACGATCACCCGGGGCGCGCCGGGCTCGGGCGGTGCCCCGTCCTCCCGCGCGTCGAAGCCGCCCATGATGCCGAGCCCGCGGACATCGACCTCCACGCCCGGCGGCACCACGATGTTCACCCCGCCCATGAGCACCCAGCAGTTGATGACGACCTCCGGGCCGGCGAAGTTCGCCTCGCGCAGATCGATGTCACCGCCGCCCATCAGGCAGGCCGCCGTGAAGCGCCGCCCGATCGTCCACCGGCCCTTGCGCTGGAAGCCGCCCATGAGGGAGAGGCCGAGCCCGGACCCCTCCGTACCGCTCACGATCCGCTCCGACCACCGCTCCGGCGCCCCGCTCTCCTTGCGCAGCGACAGCGGTGCCGGCTGCGCCGCGGCCGACGGCAGATCGGCGGTGAGCGGCTGCAACTCCCCATAGGTGCGGGCCTGGTAGGTCGCGTCGAGCCGCTCCTCGAACTCCGCCATCGCCAGCCGTCCCTCCGCGAGGGCGTCCCGCAGGATCTCGGCCACCCGCTCACGGTCGGCATCCGAAGCGCGCAATTCAGGGAGGTCTTCAGTCATGCGGACACATTAGAGGGCATCGTCCGCCGTGGTCCCGCTCCGTCCGATATCCCACCGCGGCCCACCGCCCGCGTACAGCTCGGCGATCAGGGTCTCGATCTCCGGCTCCCGCACCGACAGGTCCACCAGCGGATAGCGTGCGGCGACCGCGGCGACCAGCGGCGCCGCGCTCTGCGACGCCGGGAACGCCAGCCACTGCCGGGGGCCGTCCACCCGGACCGTACGGGCCCCCGGCACGCCCTCGATCGGCGGCAGTTCCCGCGCCAGGTCCACCACCAGCGTCCGCTCGCCGCCCCCGGCCGCCCGCAGCCCGTCGAGGCCGCCGTCGTAGACCAGATGACCGTGGTCGATGACCATCACCCGGCGGCACAACTGCTCGATATCGGTCAGGTCATGGGTGGTCAGCAGGACCGTGGTGCCCCGCTCGGCGTTCACCTCGCGCAGGAATTCCCGCACCCTCGCCTTGCTGACCACATCGAGGCCGATGGTCGGCTCGTCCAGATACAGCACCTCGGGGTCGTGCAGCAGCGCCGCCGTGATGTCGCCGCGCATCCGCTGCCCCAGCGACAACTGCCGTACGGGCACGGCCAGCAGCGGGCCCAGGTCCAGCAGCTCGACACAGCGCTCCAGGTTGGCGCGGTAGGTACGGTCCGGGACCCGGTACATCCGGCGCACCAGCTCGTAGGAGTCCCGCAGCGGCAGGTCCCACCACAAGGTGGTGCGCTGCCCGAAGACCACCCCGATCCGGCGGGCGAGCCGGGTCCGCTCCCGCGCCGGGTCGATCCCGGCGACCCGGAGCCGGCCGCCGCTGGGGACGAGGATGCCGGTCAGCATCTTGATGGTGGTGGACTTCCCGGCGCCGTTCGGCCCGATGTAGCCGACCATCTCGCCGCGCGGCACCCGGAAGGAGAGGCCGTCCACGGCCCGGACCTCCTGCCGCACCCGCCGCAGCCGGCCCGCCTTGCGCCGCACCGAGAAGACCTTCTCGACGCCCTCGACCTCGATCAGCTGCTCCGCAGCGGCCGCACCGCTCACCACACCCACTCCTCCCTCGCCGGGTTCCCGGCCTCGTCCCGCTCCCGGCCTCGTCCCGCTCCCGGCCCGCCCGGTGAGCCGCCGTCAGCTGCCGTGAGCCGCCGTGAGCCGCCCTCAGCTACCGGTACTCCGGTACCCCCGCAGCCCCAGCCGCCACGCCAGCCCGGCCCCCGTACACATCAGCGCCGCCACCACCGGCCCCAGGAAGTCCACCCAGCCCGGCAGCCCCAGCGGGTCGGGGCGGCCCAGCAGCCGCAGCGCGGGCAGCCAGTTCACAAAGGCCAGCGGGACGAGGTAAGTGACCCCGCGCACCAGCTCCTTGGCGAACACCGTCGGCGGGTACTGGAGCAGTGCGTTGCCGCCGTAGGTGAAGGAGTTCTGCACCTGGGCCGCGTCCTGCGCCCAGAACTGGAAGGCGGCCCCGGCGGTGAAGACCGCCGCGAAGATCGCCGTGCCGCACACCGCCATCAGCGGCACCATCAGCACCCGCCCCACCGTCCAGTCCACCTCGATACGGGGCAGCGCCCAGCCGAGCACCAGCAGCGCCTGGGTGATCCGGCCCACCCGGCGCAGCGCGAAGCGGTCCGCCGCGATCTGCGCGAACACCGGTACGGGGCGCACCAGCAGGGTGTCCAGGGTGCCGTCCCTGATCCGCAGGCCCAGCCCCTCGATGCTGCCCAGCAGCAGGTCCGCCAGGCCCAGCGCCATCCCGGACGTCCCGTACAGGAAGGCCACTTCGGGCAGCGAGAAGCCGCCGAGGGCCTCGATCTGCGAGAACATCAGCATGATCGCGATGAAGTCCAGGCCGTTGGCGGCGAAGCTGCCGAGCGCCATCATCACGAACGAGGTGCGGTAGGCGAGGGTGGAGCGCATCCACATCCGGACGATCAGCCCGTACGCGGCCAGCCCCCGCGCCGCCTCCGCCGCCCGCCCGTGCCCGGTCCGCCTCTGCCCCGTCCGTCCGCGCCCCGCCCGGCCCCGTAAAGCCGTCCGTTCGCCGGCGATCCGTTCGCTAGCCACCGTGCACCACCACCTTGCGGGTCGCCGCCGACTGCACCAGCCGGCCCAGCGCCAGCAGCGCCACCGCCCACCCCGCCTGGAACACCAGCCCCCGCACCAGCCCGTCCCCGCTCCGCACGCCCATCAGCACATCGGCCGGCACCTGGAGGACCGCCGCCCACGGCAGCAGCTGGACGGCCTCCCCGAAACCGCCCGGGAAGACCCGCAGCGGCAGCACCATCCCCGTGAAGAACAGGCAGGCCAGCCCGCTGATCATGGCCAGCCCCGAGCCGTCCAGCAGCCAGAACGACGCCAGCGCGACGAGATACCGCAGCGCGAAACTCACCAGCACCCCGAACAGCACCGACAGCAGAAAACAGCCCCAGGTCAGCGCGTCGCCGGGCAGCGCCAGCGGGAAGGCCAGGGCGCCCACCGCCATCGGTACCACCCCGCGGCCGATCAGCTGCAGCCCGGCCCGCCCCAGATCGGCGGCCAGCCACCACAGCTGCAGATCGGCGGGCCGGTAGAGGTCCACCGCGATATCGCCGCTGCGGATCCGCTCCTGGAGCTCGTCCAGCCCGCCGCCGCCCATCAGCGCCGCGGTGGCCAGCAGCGCCTGCCCGGTCCAGACGAAGGTCAGCGCCTGCGCCTGGTCGTAGCCGCCCAGATGCGGCCGCTCGGCCCACAGCGCGAGGTAGGTGTAGGCGACGATGAAGCCGAAGACGGTGTTGGTGAACACCCCCGCCACGGTGGCGATCCGATAGGTGGCGTACCGCCGGAAGCTGCCGGCCGCCACCGCCGCGTACACCACGCCGTGCACCCCCCGGCCCCGTTGTCGTCGGACGCGCAAAGAACCGGAGCCTAAGCCGCGGACGCGGCGGGCACCATCGAATTATCACCGCTTCGGGTGAGCCGTGGGCGCCATTCAGCCGGTCAGGTGGCGGACTACGGTGCGCGCCACCCCTGCTGACCGGGACGCATGATGCGAGAGTTTCCCAGCGGGCGGCAGTTGCTCTTCCGGCGTACCGCGCGAATCCCCCGACACGAAACGTCCGCCGCGGTACAACCTCCGGCGGTGGCCGAGGAGTCCAAACCGACATGAGCGGACAACGAACGGGCTGGCGCCGTGTCATCCCCACCTGGCGCGCGCTGCTGGGCACCGTGCTGCTGTTCCTGCTGCTCGTCGTCGGCGGGATGATCGCCGGCTATCTGCTCGTCGGCATCCCGCCGGCCAACAGCGCGGCCAAGGCCCAGAGCAACATCTACCTCTACTCCGACGGCTCCGAGCTGGCCCACGACGGTGAGGTCAACCGGCAGAACGTCACCCTCAGCCAGATCCCCAAGTCCGTCCAGCGGGCCGTACTCGCCGCCGAGGACCGCGACTTCTACGCCGAGTCCGCGGTCGACCCCGCCGCGATGGTCCGGGCCGCCTGGAACACCGTCACCGGCAAGGGCAAACAGTCCGGCTCCACCATCACCCAGCAGTACGTGAAGAACTACTACCTCGGCCAGGAACAGACCCTCACCCGTAAGGCCAAGGAGTTCTTCATCGCCATCAAGCTGGACCGCGAGGTGAGCAAGGACAACATCCTGGAGGGCTACCTCAACTCCAGCTACTACGGCCGCAATGCCTACGGCATCCAGGCCGCCGCCCGCTCCTACTACGGCCGCGACGCGGAGCAGCTGACCACCGCCCAGGGCGCCTATCTCGCGTCCCTCCTCAACGCCCCCAGCGCCTACGACCTCACCGCCCACCCCGAGAACCGGGCGCGGGTGCTGGCGCGCTGGAACTACGTCCTGGACGGCATGGTGAAGAAGAAGTGGCTCGACGCCGGCGAGCGGGCCGCGCTGGAATTCCCCGCGACCCGGCGCGCCAAACCGTCCCCCGGGCTGTCCGGCCAGCGCGGCTACCTCGTCGAAGCGGTCAAGAACTACCTCTCCGACCACCACATCCTCGACGAGGACACACTGCGCGGCGGCGGCTACCGCATCACCACCACCATCGCCAAGAAGCGCCAGAACGCCTTCGTCAAGGCGGTCAACACCCGGGTGATGGACCGGCTCGACGGCGACCGGAAGGTCGACCGCTCCGTCCGGGCCGGCGGCGCCTCCATCGACCCCGCGAGCGGCCGGGTGGTCGCCCTCTACGGCGGAATCGACTACGCCAAGCAGTACGTCAACGGAGCCACCCGCCGCGACTACCAGGTCGGCTCCACCTTCAAGCCGATCGTCTTCGCCTCCGCCGTCCAGCACCACTCCACCACCCAGGACGGCGACCGGATCACCCCGAACACCGTCTACGACGGCACCAACAAGCGGATGACGATCAGTCACGGCCGCCCCACCGGCTTCGCCCCCGCCAACGAGGACGACCGCTCCTACGGCCCGATCACCGTCACCGAGGCCACCGACAAATCCGTCAACGCCGTCTACGCCCAGATGGGCATCGACGTCGGCCCCGCCAAGGTCAAGTCCACCGCCATCGCCCTGGGCATCCCCGCCGGCACCCCCAGCCTCGCCTCCGCCGAGGGCGCCGTCTCGCTGGGCACCGCCACCCCCAGCGTCCTGGACATGACGCAGGCCTACGCCACCCTCGCCCAGCACGGCACCCACCGGCCGTACACCCTGGTCGACAAGGTCACCAGGGGCGAGGGGGAGGAGATCGAACTGCCCGAGCGCGAGGAGACCAGGGCCATCCCGAGGACGGCCGCCGACACCACCACCTCGGTCCTGCGCGGCGTCGTCGACGGCGGCACCGGCACCGCCGCCCAGGGCGCCGGGCGCCCCGCGGCCGGCAAGACCGGCACCGCCGAGGAGGACAAGGCCGCCTGGTTCGCGGGCTACACCCCCGAACTCGCCACCGTCGTCGCGGTACTGGGCCAGAACCCGGAGAGCGCCGCCCAGGAGCCCCTGTACGGCGCGGGCGGCCTGTCCCGGGTCAACGGCGGCGACTACCCCGCCCAGATCTGGGCCGACTACACCGCGGCCGCACTGAACGGCCGCCCGGTCCGCGACTTCGACCTGCAACTGGAGGCAGGCGCGGAATCCGCCTCCCCCGAACCCTCCAGCAGCGACTCCCCGTCCCCCAGCGCCTCCGGCTCCCCCTCCACCGGCCCGACCGACTCGCCCACCGGCCCCACCCCACCCACCGTCGGGCCCACGCCGCCGACCGTCACACCGCCCACCACCCCGCCCCTCCCCAGCGAACCCGCGCCGACCACACCGCCCACCGATGACGTCCCCACGGTGCAGCCCCAGAGCGATGAGCTGTGGCGGCAGATGCGGTGGGGGTGGGGCGGGTAGCGGGGCGCGCCGTCGGGGATGGCTAGCGGCGGGGCCGTAAGGGGTGGCTGGTGGCGGGGGCGTACGGAGGCCGGGTCCCTACGGGGGCGGCGGGCTCAGTGCCCCGACGTCGCCTTGAGCCCGACCACTGCGACGAGCAGCAGCACGATGAAGAAGATCCGGGCCGCGCTCGCGGGCTCGCCGAGCGCCAGCATGCCGACCACCGCCGCCCCGGCCGCGCCAATGCCCACCCACACGCCATAGGCCGTACCGATCGGCAGGGTCCGGGCCGCGTACGAGAGCAGCAGCATGCTGACGACGATGCCCGCGCCGGTGAACACACTGGGCCACAGCCGGGTGAAGCCGTCGGTGAACTTCATCCCGACCGACCAGCCGACCTCCAGCAGACCGGCGACCACCAGCAATATCCAGGCCATGACGACACCTCCGCGAAGAGCTTCAACAGGGGTGCGTCGTCTTGTCCTGACCCGGTACGGCGCGTCTCGTCGGGTATGCCCCAAGGCTAGCAAGGGCAAGCGGAACGGGCAGTGACCGAGGTCACCGCCCGCAAAGAACCCCCTGGCGGGGGCGGTCAAAAGCTATGGAGGACAAGGAAGTACGGGGCTCGGGACTACGGCCGCGGGCGACAGATTCGGGACAACGCGGCCGCGGGCTACAGATTCGGGACCACGGGACCGCGGGCTACAGATAGAGCCCGGTCGAGTCCTCCGCGCCCTCCAGCCGCTCCGCGGCCACCGCATGCAGATCGCGCTCCCGCATCAGCACATACGCCACCCCGCGCACCTCGACCTCGGCCCGGTCCTCCGGGTCGTACAGCACCCGGTCCCCGACCTCGACGGTCCGCACGTTCTGCCCGACCGCGACCACCTCGGCCCAGGCCAGGCGACGGCCGACGGCCGCGGTCGCGGGAATGACGATGCCCCCGGTCGAGCGGCGCTCGCCCTCGGGGATGTCCGTCCGGACCAGCACACGGTCGTGCAGCATCCGGATCGGCAGTTTGTCGTGGGTGTCCTTGGTGTTATTCGGGCTCACGGCATGACCGTACCTGCCCGACGACGCCCGGCACGCACCGCGGGCCGCAGCGGGCCCGGCCCGGGGCGGGCGCTCAGGCCCCGGCCATGGTCCACCGGACCGGCCCTAGCAGCGCCGCCTGGCGCGCAGCGTCAGCAGGCCCACCACGGCCACCCCGATCACCGCCACCGGAATGATCCGCTCCAGCCGCGGCACCCCGTCCTCCGACACCAGCTGCGCCCGCACATCCGACACCGCGCGATTGGCGGCCACATAGGCCCGCCCCGCCGTACGGTCCACGGCGGCCGCCGCCCTGGCCTTCGTATCGTCCATGATCGTCTTCGGGTGCAGCCGCACACCGATCTCGTCGAGCGTGACGGCGAGCTCCTGCCGCCTGCGGACGATGTCCGCCTCGATCTGCGCCGGGGTCCTGGCTTCCGCCACCGCGCTGCCTCCGTCGTCTCGCGCCGATGCGTACGGGGCCGGGCACGAGGCCCCGTACGGAACCGGCCACACCACTAACTGCCGATTCGTCATGGACAGTCTGTCAGCTCGGCACCCCACACGCCCCACAGCACCCCCGTTTCGCGCCCCTGAGACGCCCCCGGCACCGTTCCGTGCTCCAGCTGGCTAATGTCGGGGCGTACGGATCCACGCTAAGGAGAGCCATGAGCGAGCGACTGCAGCCCGGCGACACCGCCCCCGCCTTCACCCTGCCCGACGCGGACGGCAAGCAGGTCTCGCTCGCCGACCACAAGGGCCGCAAGGTCATCGTCTACTTCTACCCGGCCGCCCTGACCCCCGGCTGCACCAAGCAGGCCTGCGACTTCACCGACAGCCTCGACTTCCTGGCCGGCCACGGCTACGACGTCATCGGCATCTCCCCCGACAAGCCGGAGAAGCTCGCCAAGTTCCGGGAGAAGGAGGAGCTGAAGGTCACCCTCCTCGGCGACCCCGACAAGGAGGTCCTGACGGCCTACGGCGCCTTCGGCGAGAAGAAGCTCTACGGCAAGACCGTCACCGGCGTCATCCGCTCCACCGTCATCCTCGACGAGGACGGCAAGGTCGAACGCGCCCTCTACAACGTCAAGGCCACCGGCCACGTCGCCAAGATCATCAAGGACCTGGGGCTTTAACGAGTCCGGGGGGCCGGGGCACCAGGGCCACGGCACGCGGAGCCCCCAGGGCCACGGCACGCCGAGCCCGGGAGGCCGGCCACCAGGAGCCCGGAGCCTCGGCAGCCGGCCCGGGTCGGCCCGGCCCCGGCCCCTGTGCCCCGGCCCGGCCCCGGCCCCTGTGCCCTGGCCTCGGCCACGGCCACGGCCACGGCCACGGTCCCCCAGGAATACCCGCCCCTCACCCCCGCGTTGAGGCCCCGAGGGGGCCCGCGCACCCCCTACGGGATGCGTTCGCCCCCTCCCTAGGGCTCCCCCGGACAGACGGCACCCCCAAGGGGCCGCCTCCTGGAGACACCCCCTAAGGGCAAGCCCCCTCCGAAGCCTCCGCCGCCGCGGGCTCCGGCAGCTCCAATACGGCCTCGGCGCCGCCCTCCTCGGTGGCGCCGAAGTCCAGGCGGGCGCCCAGCACCTGCGCCTGGCCGGCCGCGATCGTCAGGCCCAGGCCGTGCCCGGTCCCCCGCTCCGGTGCGGCCGTACGGAACCGCCGCGGCCCCTCGGCGCACAGCTCCGCCGGATAGCCCGGACCGTGATCGCGCACCACGATCCGCGCACCGGCCACCACCACCTCGATCGGCGGCTTGCCGTGCTTGGCCGCGTTGGCCAGCAGGTTCACCAGCACCCGCTCCACCCGCCGCCGGTCCGTCTCCACGATCCGCGGCTCCCCCTCCACGGTCACCGCCACCTCGTCCGCCCCGTCGTCCACCCCACGCTGCCGCGCCGCCCGCTGCACGATCCCGCGCACCAGCGACGGCAGCTCACAGGCGTCCAGATCCGCCCGCTCCACGCCCGCGTCCAGCCGCGACACCTCCAGCAGGTCCTCCACCAGCCGCCGCATCGCCTGCGCCCGGTCCCGGACCAGCTCCACCGCCCGCGGCTGCGGCAACAGCTCCGCCGCCGCCACCAGCCCGGCCACCGGCGTCCGCAGCTCATGCGCCACATCCGCGGTGAACTCCCGCTCCGCCTCCACCCGCGCCGCCAGCGACGTCGCCATGTGGTGCACACTGCGGCCCAACTCGGCCACCTCGTCCCTTCCGTTGCTCGCCAGCGCGTCCGCGTCCGGCGCCGCACCCGCCGCGATCCGCCGCGCCGCCGCCGCGCTCAGCCGCAGCCGCCGCGACAGCCGCTGCGCCACGAACCACGACACCCCCGCCATCAGCGTGACCGTGCCGCACCCGGCGATCAGCAGCGCCCGGTCCAGCGCCAGCTGCGCCGGATCGTCATCCGGATACGGCGCCGACACCGACAGTGACCGCGACGGCGGGCTCCCGTCGCCGCCGCCGACCCCGGTCGCCGCCCACACCCGCGGATCCTCACCGCCGCTGACATACGTCCCCGACTGGTTCCGGAACACCGCCTCCCGCAACGGCGACGGCAGGGCCGCGTCGTCCAGCTGCGCCCCCAGCGCCCGGGTGCCGTCGCGCTCGTAGATCTGCAGCGCCGCACTCAGCCGGTCGTCCTGATACGCGCGCGCCGACCGCTCCCGCTCCGCATCCGCTATGTGGTGCACGGCAAACCCGAGCACCACCACGGCCAGCGCGGTCATACAGGAAATGGCCAGCGCGATCCGGCCTCGAATACCCATCACGCGAGGGTGTACATCTCCGTCGTGTCACCGAGCGGCGTCGAGCCCTCGTACGTCACCTCCAGGCCGGTGAAGGCCACCGCCCCGCCGACCCGCTTCGGGTCGAGCAGCCGGAAGGTGGCCGGGAACCCGGCCTCCGCCCCCAGCCCGGAATCGGACTTCTCCACCTGCACCACGCCGTGCCCCAGCGCCTCCCGCGGACCGTAGAGCTTCCACTTGATCGCGGTCGCCACCATCTCGGCATCGTTGCAGGTCAGCGTGATGACATGGGGTTTGATCTGCGGCTTGCCGCGTCCGCAGTCCCGGACCCCGGGCAGCCCGTCGGACGGCTCGCCGTCGTCCTTGACTTCCTGTACGGCCGACGTCTTCGGCGCGGCATCCACGGCCGACGCGGGTTTCGACGCCTGCCCGACCCACACCCCGCCGGCCGCCAGCGCCGTCACCACGACAAAGGCCGCCAGCGCGGTACGCCCCCGAACCCAGCGGGCCCCTTCGCGGTCCGTCATCACGCTCTCCTCCCGGGGACGACGCCCCGTACCCCCACAGCAAACACGAATGCCGCGCCCGGCGCTGCCACTCTCCCGTCCCCGCGACACAGGCTGATTGCCTGAACGCTGCGGTGACCGCTCGGCTGTGTACCAGTCCTGTAACAAGGCCCGCCGCCCCCTGGCGCATCCCGGCCGTGACCCTGTCACATCCCGCCCCTTCCCTGCCCCTCCCCCGCCCTTTCCGCTCCGAACGGCCCAGCCGCGCGTGACGTACGACAATTCATGCCGCCAGAGTGGTTTGATCCGCGCTCCACTGCGCAGGCGCACCTGTCGTATCCCACCGCGCACCCCGCGCTGACCGACCGAGAGGACCGCCTCGTGCCGACCGGCAGCACCGAAGCCGACGCCGTTCCCGAGCAGGACCGGGAAGCGCTCAAGCGCCACCGGGTGCTCTTCCGTGCCGTCGCCCGGCGCAAGAACCCCAAACTGCGGCGCACCGATATCACCGTCACCGACGAGCGGGTCGTCAAACGGGCCGTGAAGGCCGCCGCGCTCGGTAACGCCATGGAATGGTTCGACTTCGGGATCTACAGCTATCTCGCGGTCACCATCGGCAACGTGTTCTTCCCCGGCGGCAGCGACACCACCAAGCTGCTGTCGTCGTTCGCCACCTTCGCGGTGGCGTTCCTCGTACGCCCCCTGGGCGGCGCCTACTTCGGCCCTCTCGGCGACCGTATCGGCCGCAAGAAGGTCCTCGCCTTCACCATGATCATGATGGCGCTGGGCACCTTCTGCATCGGCCTGATCCCGTCCTACGCCGCCATCGGCTTCTGGTCGCCCGTCCTGCTCATCTTCTTCCGCCTCGTCCAGGGCTTCTCCACGGGCGGTGAGTACGGCGGCGCCTCCACCTTCATCGCCGAGTACGCCCCCGACAAGAAGCGCGGTTTCTACGGCAGCTTCCTGGAGATGGGCACCCTCATCGGCTACACCGGCGCCGCCGGCATCGTGCTGCTGCTCAACACCACCGTGGGCGACGACGCGATGAACAGCTGGGGCTGGCGCCTGCCGTTCCTGATCGCCGGCCCCCTCGGCCTGGTGGGTCTCTACCTCCGGGTCAAACTCGACGAGACCCCGGCCTTCCAGAAGTTCGAGGCCGCGCAGACCCACGGCGCCTCCGGTTCGGTCGTCGAGACCGAGGCCGAGTTCTCCCACCTCTCCGAGAACGCCCCCAAGAAGAAGATCAGCGAGATCTTCTCCCAGCAGTGGCCCACCCTCATTCTCTGCATCGCCCTGGTCGGCGCGTACAACATCACCGACTACATGCTGCTGTCGTACATGCCGACGTACCTGACGGACACCCTCCACTACGAGGAGTCCCACGGCCTGCTGATCCTTCTCGGCACCATGATCGCCCTGATGTGTGTCATCAGCACCGTCGGCAAACTGAACGACCGCTACGGCCGCAAGCCACTCCTGATGGCGGGCATGCTCGGCTTCTTCGTCACCGCCATCCCGGCCTTCCTCCTCGTCAAGCAGGGCAGCATCCCCGCGGTCTGCGCCGGCATGGCCCTCCTCGGCCTCTCCCTGGTCTGCCTGCTGGGCACCATGTCCGCCGCCCTCCCCGCCCTCTTCCCCACCAACGTCCGCTACGGCTCCCTCTCCATCGGCTACAACCTGGCGGTCTCCCTCTTCGGCGGCACCACCCCCCTGGTGATCACCGCCCTCATGGACGCCTTCCACGGAAACGTCATGGTCCCCGCCTACTACACGATGGGCGCCGCCCTCGTCGGCCTCATCGCCGTCGCCTGCATGAAGGAAACCGCCCAACAGCCCCTCGAAGGCTCCCCACCCTCGGTAGCCACCAAGGCAGAAGCCGTCGAACTCATCGAGGCCCAGACACCGGAACCACGCTTCTGACCTGCCCTCCCTCACACGGAAGGGGCCCCGGGGAATCGTTCCCCGGGGCCCCTTCCCTCTTCTCCGCCACCCGCCGTAACCGATCCCGCGTTCGATCGTTGTTCCGTTCGAGAGGCGCGCGGGGGTGGGCCTGGTGCGCGGGACGGGGGAGAAGCATGCCGGTCAAGTACACGCCCGAGCGGCTCGCGGAGGCCGCGCGCGCCACCAGGGCGTTCGACGATGCCGTGCGATGGTTCGGCGGGACACCGACGCCGGGCAGCAGACGCTACCTGCGCGCCAGGATGCGGGAGGCGGGCGTCGACACCGCGCACTTCGCGCCCCCGGGCGTACGCCACACCGAGGCCCGGCTTCGTGAGCTGGCGGCCTGCTCGCACAGCATCGCCGAGGTAGTACGCCGCCTCGGCATCAGCCCGGTCGGCGGCAATCAAGCACATATCGGCCGCCGCATTGCCGAACTGGGCATCGACACCACGCATTTCGCCGCCCCGCCCCGCAGACATACCAAGAGCACCAAGCGCGACCGTCTGGTTCTCGGCTCACCGGCCGACGGCCGCACCCCAGGCGAGCGCCTGCAGAAGGACCTGCTGCGCCGGGGAGTTCCGGAGCGGTGTGCGATGTGCGGCATGCGCGCGGAATGGAACGGCAAGCCGTTGCGCCTCGAAGTCGATCACCTCAATGGTGAGTGGTGGGACAACCGCCCAGCCAACTTGCGCTTGCTGTGTCCCAATTGCCATGCGGTGACCGACACCTACCGCGGCCGCAAGCCCCGGCTGAAGTGACGCCCTGTCCATGGCCCGGCACCTCACCTACACCCGCGACGTGCTGACCCGTACAGCCGCTGCCTCCACCAGCCTGGTCGACATGCTGCGTCGGCTCGGGGCGCCCATGGGCAGCGGTCCGCGCAGATACCTACGCGACCGGCTGCGCCACTACGGCATCGACACCACGCATTTCGCCGACGAACCGCTCCCCCGACGCCGACACCGTTCATACACCGAGGCACTGCTCAAAGAAGCCGCCGCGCAGTCCCACAGCATCCGGGAAATGATGGCGTACATGGAGGTACCGCCGTACGACAGCGCGTACACCCACCTCCGCAGGAAGCTGGATCAATTCGGCATCGACACCTCCCACTTCGCCCAGCGCGGGCTTGGCTCCTCCCTGCTTCCTCGCGAAGATCTGGAAAGGGCCGTGGCCTCCTCACAGAGTCTCGCCGGAGTCCTCGCCCGCCTCGCCCTGGCCGACAACAGCACGTCGCGAAGAGCACTGAAACGCAGCATCGAGACATACGGCCTGTCGACCGAGCACTTCACAGGTCGGGGCCACAGACGTGGGCGCCCTTCCCCGGCCCGCAGGTCCGCCGACGCCATCCTGCGGCGAAGCGAGCCTGGTTCCCGACGCGAGAAGACAACGTTCTTACGCCGCGCCCTCGATGAGAAGAACATTCCCCGGCAGTGCGCGGAGTGCGGCCTCGGGGACACCTGGCAGGGCAGGCGGCTCGTCCTGGAGATCGACCACATCAACGGTGACCGGCTGGACAACCGGCTGGCGAACCTGCGCTACCTGTGCCCCTCGTGTCACAGCCAGACCAGGACCTTCTCCCGCCGGTCGGCACTCTCGGCCATCCCGGCACACCGGCGCGTCCGGGCACAGTAAAGTAGGCGCGCGGGCCCGTACCCCAGCTGGCAAGAGGGCGCCGGTTTAGGTCCGGTGTGTCGTGGGTTCGAATCCCACCGGGCCCACCTGTGCGCACGGCCTCCCCGTCATCGGACGGGGAGGCCGTTTTCGTGCATACGGGCCGGCCGCCCCCTCAGCCCAACATCTCCCGCACCACCGGTGCCAACGCCCGGAAGGCCTGGCCGCGGTGGCTGATGGCGTTCTTTTCGGCGGGGGTGAGTTCGGCGCAGGTGCGGGTGTCGCCGAGGGGCTGGAGGATCGGGTCGTAGCCGAAGCCGCCGGTGCCGGTGGGGGTGTGGCGGAGGGTGCCTTCGAGGGTGCCCTCGACGACGCGTTCGGTGCCGTCGGGGAGGGCGAGGGCGGCGGCGCAGGCGAAGTGGGCGCCGCGGTGTTCGTCGGCGATGTCGCCGAGCTGGGCCAGCAGCAGGGCGAGGTTGGCCTGGTCGTCGCCGTGGGTGCCGGACCAGCGGGCGGAGAAGATGCCCGGCGCGCCGCCGAGGACGTCGACGCAGAGGCCGGAGTCGTCGGCGACGGCGGGGCAGCCGGTGGCCTGGGCCAGGGCGTGGGCCTTGAGGAGGGCGTTCTCCGCGAAGGTGACGCCGGTTTCCTTGACGTCGGGGACGTCGGGGTAGGCATCGGCGCCGACGAGTTCGATATCGAGGTCGGCCGCGTCGAGGATGGCGCGGAGCTCGGTGACCTTGCCGGCGTTGCGGGTGGCGAGGATGAGGCGGCGGGGGTGTGCGGAGGGGCCGCCGGTGTGAGTCTGCATGGGACCCGATTATCCCGGCTATCCCGGGGTGCAGATCTTGGTCATCTGTCCGGCGCCGTCGACGATCGGCTGGATGTCGGGGGCCTTGTTGCTGTCGAGGTCCTTACGGGCGGCCTTGATGCCGTCGTTGGTCTTGTCGATGGCCTTGGACAGGTCGGCGTCGCTGGCGTCCTTGCTGAGCTTGCGCAGGTTCGCGTCGATGTCGTCCAGGGCCTGCTGGGTCTTCTGCGGGTCGCTGACTGCGTTGTCCGCGGCCTTCTGGAGCTTGTCGACGGCGTTGACGACGGAGGAGGCGGTGTTGGCGCAGTCCATGGCCTTCTGGACGGCTCCGCAGGCGGAGAGCAGCGGTATCGCGAGGGTGGCGGCGGCCAGCGCGGCGAGTGCGGTGGTGGCGCGGCGGCGCTGCGGGAGCGTGCGGGGGGCCATGGCGCGGGTTCCTTCCCTGGGCAATGTGCGGGCAAAGGAAGAAACGCCGGAGGGGGTTGGTTTGGTTGCGCGGGGGCGGGAGGAGCGGTGCGGGCCGGGCGGTGAGAGCCGGGCGGGCCCAACGACCGAAGCCGGGCGGGCCCAACGACCGAAGCCGGGCGGGCCCAACGACCGAAGCCGGGCGGGCCCAACGGCCGAAGCCGGGCGGGCCCGACGGGCCGAAGCCGGGCGGTCGGCGGCGGCCGTGCCGCGCGCCCCTTTCGTCAGATGAGCCCGGTCTGCGTCAGCAGCATGGCGAGGACGACCACGAGGGTCCAGCCGAGGGCGTGTTCCAGGAGCCGGGAGTCGTCCTGGGGCCCGCCGGTGCGGGCGCGGGACGCGGTGGCGGCGGTGGCTGTGGCGGTGGGCATGGGTCCACAGTGCGGGGTGCCGCGGTGGCTTTTCCAGAGCGGGCGGCCCCATGAGAAAAGGGTCACAGGGGGAGGTTCCCGGTCCTCCCCCTGTGGTGGGCGGCTTCACCCGGTGGGCGGCGGCGCGCAGGCCACTGCGCCGCGCGCCGGGCTCAGAGCGTCCGGGCCAGCGCCGCCCGCTGCGCCCCGTCGAGCTCGGCGCAGCCGGCGACGGCGAGGTCGAGGAGGGCGTTGAGTTCGTCGCGGGCGAAGGGCTCGGCCTCGGCGGTGCCCTGGACCTCGACGAAGCGGCCGTCGCCGGTGCAGACGACGTTCATGTCGGTGTCGGCGCGGACGTCCTCTTCGTAGCAGAGGTCGAGGAGGGGCGTCCCGTCGACGATGCCGACGCTGACGGCGGAGACGGTGCCGGTGAGCGGCTTGCGGCCGTGGCGGATGAGCTTCTTGGACTGGGCCCAGGTGATGGCGTCGGCGAGGGCGACGTAGGCGCCGGTGATGGCGGCGGTGCGGGTGCCGCCGTCGGCCTGGAGGACGTCGCAGTCCAGGACGATGGTGTTCTCGCCGAGGGCCTTGTAGTCGATGACGGCGCGCAGCGAGCGGCCGATCAGCCGGCTGATCTCGTGGGTGCGGCCGCCGATCTTGCCGCGTACGGATTCGCGGTCGCCGCGGGTGTTGGTGGAGCGGGGCAGCATCGAGTATTCGGCGGTGACCCAGCCTTCGCCGGTGCCCTTGCGCCAGCGCGGGACGCCTTCGGTGACGGAGGCGGTGCAGAAGACTTTGGTGTCGCCGAAGGAGATGAGGACGGAGCCTTCGGCGTGCTTGCTCCAGCCGCGTTCGATGGTGACCGGGCGGAGCTGTTCGGGCGTGCGGCCGTCGGTGCGAGACATGGCGTAGACCCTATCGGGAACGGCGAGGGCCCCACTCCGGGCGGTGGACGTCCGGGGCGGGGCCTTCGGGAGCGGTGGCCTGGCGGCCGGCTCGTCAGCTCACATCATGTCTTCGATCTCGGCGGCGATGGGGTCGGCGTCGGTGCCGATGACGACCTGGATCGCGGTGCCCATCTTGACGACGCCGTGGGCGCCGGCGGCCTTGAGGGCGGCCTCGTCGACGAGGGAGGAGTCGACGACCTCGGTGCGGAGGCGGGTGATGCAGCCCTCGACCTCTTCGATGTTGTCGAGTCCGCCGAGCCCGGCGACGATCTTCTCAGCCTTGCTGGCCATGTCCACTCCTGCTTGTCTCGGCCGCCGGCGATGGCGCCGTGCGGTTTCCACACCGTAACGCACGTTCAGCCCAACTATGTGGGCGTTTGTCCGCTGTCTGACGAAGGATGACGATCACCGGAGTGCGCACCGGACAGCCGGACAACCAGCGGCGGCGCACACCCGAAAGTGGTCTACACCACCAGTATGCGGCAAGCGCCAGGCGGGCTGTCGACGGGCCGCCGCCGGGAGGACAGCGATGAGTGCGAACGCAGCGGCGGCGCCGAGGAGGAACTGGGCGTCGAACCTCTTCCAGGGCCTGCAGAAGATGGGCCGCAGTCTCCAGCTGCCGATTGCCGTCCTGCCCGCCGCGGGCATTCTCAACCGTCTTGGCCAGCCGGATGTATTCGGCGCCGACGGGCTGGGCTGGGACGCGGTCGGCAAGGTGTTCGCGGCGGCCGGCGGTGCGCTGCTGGATTCGGGGCTCGGCCTGCCGCTGCTGTTCTGTATCGGTGTGGCGATCGGTATGGCCAAGAAGTCGGACGGGTCGACGGCGCTGGCGGCGGTGACCGGTTTCCTCGTCTACTTCTCGGTGCTGCACGCGTTCCCGTCGGGCTGCTCCGCGGGCCAGACATACACCCAGGCCGGCCTGTGGAGCGGGGTGTGTGTGGACCGGACCCTTACGGTCACGCAGGCGGAGTTCCAGAATCCGGGGGTGTTCGGCGGCATCGTCATGGGCTTTCTGTCCGCGTGGCTCTGGCAGCGCTTCCACCGGGTGAAGCTGGTGGACTGGCTGGGGTTCTTCAACGGCCGCCGGCTGGTCCCGATCATCATGGCCTTTGTCGGCCTGGTCTTCGCGGTGCTGTGTCTGTTCGTGTGGCAGCCGGTCGGCAATGCGCTGACGAGCTTCAGCGAAGGGCTGTCAGGGCTGGGGGCGTGGGGCTCCGGGGTCTTCGGCGTCGCCAACCGGGCGCTGCTGGTGATCGGCCTGCACCAGTTCCTGAACACCTTCGTCTGGTTCCAGTTCGGCAGTTTCACCAAGCCGGACGGCACGGTCGTGCACGGTGACATCAACCGGTTCCTCGCGGGCGATCCGGACGCGGGCCAGTTCACCACCGGATTCTTCCCGATCATGATGTTCGCGCTGCCGGCGGCGGCACTGGCGATCGCGCACTGCGCCAAGCCGCATCGCCGCAAGGAGATCGCGGGCATGATGCTGTCGGTCGGCCTGACCTCATTCGTGACGGGCGTGACCGAGCCGATCGAGTATTCGTTCCTGTTCGTCGCGCCCCTGCTGTATGTGCTGCACGCGCTGCTGACGGGCGTCTCGATGGGGCTGAGCTGGGCGCTCGGGGTCCACGACAGCTTCAGCTTCTCCGCGGGACTGATCGACTACGTCATCAACTGGGGGCTGGCGACCAAACCCTGGCTGATCATTCCCATCGGCCTGTGTTTCGCGGTGGTCTACTACGCCCTCTTCCGTTTCCTGATCACGAAATTCAATCTGTCGACGCCCGGCCGCGAGCCGGATGAGGTGGGGGACGCGATGGAGCGGGAGAACGTGAAGTAGGAACGGCGCGGAACAGGCGCGGGAGGGGGCGCCGGCCGCCGCCCGTACCGTCGGGCTCCGGCCCGCCCGGCAGGATCAACTCACCGGCCACCCGGAGTAGTTGAGGCGTGCCTGCGCGCGATGTTCGGTACGTCACAGCACGGCGGCGGTGACCAGCGCAAACCCGCCGGGAAAGCGACCCGCGGGGCCCTCGGCCGGCATGCCCCTTTCGGTGAGTTCAGGGGGATTCCGTTGCGGCGAATCACCATGTAAGAATGGTCTAAACCACTAAAGGTGTAGACCACAAAACAGTGGCCCCCGCTTCCGAATCCCCGCCTCACCAGGAGGAATCCGATGAGTTCGGCCACCGCTACGGCGGCCCCCGACAAAAAGGGTCGCGGCTCCCGCGCCATGGCAGTGGCCCAACGCATCGGCCGCAGCCTGATGCTACCGATCGCCACCCTCCCGGCGGCGGCGCTGATGGTGCGGCTCGGCCAGCCGGACATGCTCGGCCGGGAGTCGCTCCCCGCCTTCCTGAACAAGATCGCCGAGTTCATGGCGGCCGGTGGCAGCGCACTGCTCGACAACATGCCGATGCTCTTCGCCGTGGGCATCGCGATCGGCTTCGCCAAGAAGTCCGACGGCTCCACCGGCCTGGCCGCGGTCGTCGGCTACCTGGTCTTCAAGCAGGTCCTGGGCACCTTCAAGGACACCAACCTCCCCACCGTCCAGGATGTCGTCGACGGCAAGATAGCCAACGTCGCCCCGCCGGTGGACGCGGGCGTGCTGGGCGGCGTCGTCATGGGCCTGGTGGTCGCCCTGCTCTACCAGCGCTACAGCCGCAAGAAGCTGCCGGACTGGCTGGGATTCTTCAGTGGCCGGCGCCTCGTGCCGATCCTGGCCTCCTTCGCCGGCCTGGTGATCGGCATCGCCTTCGGCTACATCTGGCCGGTTCTGGGCTCGGCCCTGCACGACTTCGGCCAGTGGCTGGTCGGCTCCGGCGCCGTGGGCGCGGGCATTTTCGGCGTCGCCAACCGCGCGCTGATCCCGGTCGGCATGCACCACCTGCTGAACTCCTTCCCTTGGTTCCAAGCTGGCGACTACAACGGCAAGCATGGTGATATCGCCCGCTTCCTCGCCGGCGACCCGGACGCCGGCCAGTTCATGACCGGCTTCTTCCCGATCATGATGTTCGCGCTCCCGGCTGCCTGCCTGGCAATCGTGCACTGCGCCCGCCCCGAGCGCCGCAAGGTCATCGGCGGCATGATGTTCTCGCTCGCGCTGACCGCCTTCGTCACCGGTGTGACCGAGCCGATCGAGTTCACGTTCATGTTCATCGCCCCTGTGCTCTACGCGATCCACGCGGTACTGACCGGCGTCTCCATGGCACTGACCTGGGGCCTGGGCATGAAGGACGGCTTCGGCTTCTCGGCCGGCGCCATCGACTTCCTGCTCAATCTGGGCATCGCGACCCAACCGTGGATGCTGGCGCTGGTGGGACTCTGCTTCGGAGCGCTCTACTACACGGTCTTCCGCTTTGCAATCGTCAAGTTCAACCTCCCGACACCGGGCCGCGAACCCGACGAGGAACTCCCTGAGATGGAGAAGAAGGCCAAGTAAGCCGGCACCTCAGAAGAGTCGGCGGCGGTCTCCCCCCTGAACGGGCGGGGAGGCCGCCGCCATTTCCGGGCGCTGGTCATCGCTGAAGTCGACGGCTCCACCTGAATGAACGACCGGCGCGAGCCGCGTGGGGGATCTGATGTGACCTGGCAGGGACAGAGTCACTAGCGGCCCTACTACAGTCTTGACACCTGTACCGCCCCTGGCACGACTCAGCCACAGCCACGAGCCCTGGCTAGATCGGGCACATCCGCAAACCGGAACAGGACACTTCGTGGAGCGACGGAACGACTCCTGGACCCTGTGGTGCGAGCTCGTCTCGCGCTTAGGTGTTCCGAGGAGATACCTGCGCGCGCGTGGTGTCTGGACCCCACGGGCTGTTGTCAGGGCTGGGACACATCCCTGACGCCCCTTATCGGACGGACACGCTTCACAAGCTGTGGGACACCTGGTCAAAGGCGTGGCTCCGCACCCGCCCGTACACACCAGAGAGCCCGCTCCCAGTACCACGGGAGCAGGGGCGGGGACCGACGCGGTGGCTCGTGCTGAGGTGCTCCGCTTTCATACCCGACTCTGCGTCGAATCCGTTCTGGCCCTTCGCGTACCTCACAGCACTCCGGTGGTACGTCCCAGCTCCGCCTGGTCCGCCGGCTCCTGGGCCGAACGCCCGAACCGTGAAATGCGGGCAAGCATCAAGCGAAGATCGGTAAGGCCCCTTTCCAGACTCTCACTCGTCCCGAGGCCGACCGCCTGCTCGTAGTCGTCGGGGACCTCGTCATATCTGCCGCAGGACAGAGCAAGAAGCCCCCGTAGTTCGGCGTACTGACCGGCCAGCCTGCTCCCGACGTGCGCGCCGCATTCGGCTTCCGCATCGAGCCGGTCCACGAGGTGGGAGAGCCGCGCGATCAACTGGCTGCTCTCCAGCAGGGTCGCGAAGTATGACTGCTCCACGGTGCGCCCGAAAGCGTTCAGAATTGCCAGGCAGCGCTCGATACGTTCAGGGTCTCCGGCCCGGAATGCAAGTTCGCCGAGCAACGCAAAGGCTTCGTCTTGGCGTTGGCCCTCATAGTCCGTAAGGCCCTCACGGCCGTACTCGCTCACCGCAGCGAAGAGGTCGTCGAAAGCCTCCGCGCCCGCCGCCGTGCTCACCATCCGGTGAGCGACCACTTCCCGGGCTGCATAGAAAACCCAAGTCGGATTCCCTGGTTCCTCCCGACGGCACAAGTCGATCAGTCTGCCATCGCGCGCGCTCTTGTCCTTCTGCTCGATAACCTCCGGCAAATAGCCACTGTGGGTGAACTCCACGTCCACTTCAAGCGTGGAGGGCGAACTGCCGTCCGCGTGGAAAAGCTGTTCGTGTACGCGACCCCGGAAACGCAGGGTACTGTCTGCCCTGAGCAGTCGATGGAGCCCTCTGTACACATCGCCGCCGCCGGAATCGGCAATACGCGGCGACAGCACGAGGTCGGCTTCGGGGCACACGTGATCAACGGCGCGTACAACGCGACGGATCCTGCCGGAATCTTCCTCGGTGAGCCGCTCGTCAGCATCGACGAACAACAGCCAGCCTTCGCCAACTTGATCGAATGCGTGGTTTCGCTGAGCGGCGAAGTCGTCCCGCCAGGGGCGGCATACGATCTCGATCGGAATCAACTCGCCCGCGGCAGCACGAGCAAGCTCCACCGTGCGATCGGTGGAACCCGAGTCGATGATCAAAATCTGATCGGCATCGAGAGCCAGCGCTGCCACCGTCTCGGCAATCGCCTGCTCCTCGTTGTAGGTCAGGACAACCGCAGTCAGAGGCCTCTGCGCCGATTCCCGGTATGCATTCTTGAGTTCTTTCCATTCACCGCGCACCGGAACGTCAGCCAGTGTCTCCGGAACGTTGACTATGATTTGGAGATCTTCCGCCAGCTCCTCTGTCCATTCGACACAGGAAGCGCGAAGATTGCCGAGCGTCCGACTAGTCGTTGCAGCCACCATCATTCTCCGACTGTCATAGTCAAATCGAAATCCACACCGGGAACTTCGCGATGCGACACCATGACCTTGGAACAATCCAGTTCATCCAGATTTTTCCATATGCGCACATAGGTATCCTCGTCTATCCCACTGAAGGTTTCATCAAAGAGGAACACATCGGGTGAATGGAGTACCGCACGCGCTATTGCCAGCCTCTGAACCTGCCCCCTCGAAAGAGTGCCGCCTTCCTCCTTCAGATACTGATCGTAGCCATCCGGGAGTTCGGCAACCACCTCGCCGAAACAGGAAACACGAACAGCCCGCTCAATTTCCTCACTGGAGAATTCAGCACCGAGGGTCAGATTCTCTCGGACTGAAGCTGAAACCAGTAGCGGATTTTCTGAAACATACAAGATGCGTCGCCTCAACGCATCTTCATCGAACTCCCGGATGTCAGTCTTACCCACGATGACCGAGCCACCGAATTCTGGATAAAGCCCCGCCACAATCTTGAGTACGGTGCTTTTCCCTGCACCGTTGATACCTCGTAGAGCCACCCTCGCCCCGTGCGGGACAACGAAAGACAGAGAGGAAATCACAGGCTTTTCCACGCCGGGATACCGGAAAGAGAGGTTTTCCACCAGTAGTTCGCTGCCGCCGCGTGCCGCCTCCACCTCCGTGCCACCAGCTGCCCTCTCCAGCTTCAGGCGCGGGTCATCCACCTGGGAGGTCACGTCACGGTAGCGACCAAGCGCGGCGGTGTCCCGCTGGATGGAGACCTGGAGAACGGCCAACTGCTCAGTGGAGCTGAGGAAGTAGCCGGCCAGGGTGAAGAAACTCATCAACTCGCCCAGAGCCATGGACCCGGAGTTCACCTGCAGCATCCCCACCCAGGCTGCGGCGATCGTGAAAATGCCCTTGTTCGCAATCTTGATGACGCCGTTCAAATTCTCCAGCCGACCGAGCCTGACCTCGGCCCGGATGGACCGTTCAAGGTGGTGATCAAGGCGGGCCGCAGCATACTGCCGCCGACCGTGCGCAATCACATCCAACTGGCCCCGCAGCACGTTGTATGCCTCAGCTTTGAGCGAGGCGTCCCGCTGGAGCGCTTCTTCAGCTTGCTCACGAACTGATGGATATAGAGCCCAGGACGATATGAAATCGATCGCGGCCGAGGCGAACACGATGCCGCAGAGCAGGGGCGATGCCCAGGCGAGGTAACCACCCGCGAAGAGCAGGGTACACAAGTCGATGGCAACGCCGACCGTGACAGTGGTGACAAGGCCCCGGATGGCCTGCACATCACTGAACCTGCTCACCAGGTCGCCGGTCCGCCGCGTAGCGAAGAAGGTAAGCGGAAGCCGCATCAGTTTGCGCGTATAAGCTTGCGTCAGATCACGCTGCAACGAGCGGCTCAAGTTAATGAGCAGTCGCCCCCGTATGTACTGGAAGAGCGCGGCGCCACTCGCAATTAAAGCAGCAGCCAAGGCCGAGAGACCCAGTCCGCCGATGTCCCCTGCCGGCAAATATCGATCGACAGCGACTTGTAGATAGAACGTTGTACTGGCAATGAGCAGGATCGCAGTGACGGCGGTTATCAGGCCGGTGCCCAAAAGACTGCGTTTACGTTCTGCGGCAATTTGCCACACAACACTGTTCCTGCGGGCATGATGGAGCACGCTACGGATGGTGAGCTTCCGCTGGGGCGTATCGGTCACCAGAACTTCACCGTTGAACCGTTCGGCGAAGTATTCCAGGCTTACGACGGCCGGCCGGAAGCGAACGGGATCACCAACGATCAACTTCCCATCGCTGCGCACCTCGTGTACCACGACGAAATGAAGAAGGCCTTCCTCCTTCATCACCGCGATGGCAGGGCCAGATTTCTGGACAGCGATACGCAAATCTTCGGGCGACACCTTCAAGAGGAGCGATTCGACGCCATACCCCGCCAGAACATCTCGCAGTCGAAGCAGCGAGGCACCTCCATGGCCGAGGCCAACGGACTCACGCAACGTGGCCGTATCGACCACCACCCCATGCCGGTTGAGCACCATACGCATACAGGCGGGACCACAGTCGGTCTCGCCCTCCTGATGCGCGTGGTAGCGCTGCCACTTCATGGGGTCTTGCTCCTTCGGGAGAGTGAGTTTCCCTTGTCGACACTCTGCCCCTGTCCGCCGAGCGGACAGGGGCAGGTGAACGCCTTCAGATCAGCACACCGGGCGGATCAGAGCTTCGGTCCCTTGCCCTTGCAATTCGACCGGTAAAGGTCGAGGTAGTTGCTGCTGGGGACACAGCCGTGGGACGAAGTCGCGCCAGTCGTGATCAGGTTGTACAGGTACGTGCACTGGGCCTTGCTCATGGCGCCGCCGACTATCTCGGCGGACTCGTCGTCACGAAGAGCGGACAGGCCCATGTTGCGCAGATCAGACAGGCTCATAAGTTCCCCTGATTGTTTGGTCGTTGATGCGCGGCCACGCAGACCCATCCCACTACGGCTGGTCTAGTCCACACAAGTTTCGATCAAGAGAAGTAGGTCACACTCCGTCAGATTGGCAGCTCTGGACGCGGGTTCCGCCAAATCCTGACGCCCGGCCCGCGGGGTCGACGGGGCGGGTCCCGCAGCACAGGAAGATAAGGCGGAGTTGGCCGGCCAAGGCGGACGTGGCGCGCTCGGGCTTCGAGTGAGCCGACTGCTGCGACACGCTACGGCTTCGCATGCATCGACCGCGAACCACCTCGATCGAAACCCTCAGCACCCGCACCGCGAGATTCGAAAACCCGTTCGATAGCTGGTTCGCAAATGCCATCCCCAACGTCGCTCGCGGAGGGAGGCAGCCGCGCCGCCTCCGTGCCCAGCAGGCCTCTCCCGGCGCCTCGGCCAAAATGCCGTCCAGCACGCACCGCAGCGGTCCGGCGGTCCGCCCACCGTTGGCCGGCGCTGCGGCGCATTGACGACCTGCAGAGCTGATGGCGAACCGACGCTCCTCGACCTTCAGGTACACCGGGCGGGGCTGACCCCTCCGCGGCATGTCCGTGGCCCTGCCAGGTGCGTCAGCGGCGCCCCGTGCAGCCCTGATGCGCGGGGCGCCGTGGCATTGGCCGACGATGGCGGCAAGCTGGCCCCAGGGTTCGCCATCAGAGTCCCTGCACCTCGGTCCAAGTGGTGGCGGCCATGTCCCGGGGCGCGAGCCCGAGGAGGAGATCGCGGCGGAGAACAAGGCCCAGTACAAGGGCTGATCCGCCCCCGCCCGGCGGCGGTCCAGGACGCGGCGAAGGCCCCCGGAATCCATGCGATTCCGGGGGCCTTCGCCGTGACCGTCGGGGGCGCCCCCCTCACACCTCGTAAGCCGCCCCCGCCTTGGCCGCCTCGACCGGGCCGTCGTAGGCCTTCTGGGCGTCGCGGATGCTGATGTCCGGGTCGGTCCACGGGGGGATGTGGGTGAGGACCAGGCGGCCGACGGCGGCGCGGCGGGCGGTTTCGCCGGCCTCCCGGCCATTGAGGTGCAGGTCGGGGATGTCTTCCTTGCCGTAGGTGAAGGACGCCTCGCAGAGGAAGAGGTCGGCGCCCTCGGCGAGGGACTCCAGGGCCTCGCAGGGGCCGGTGTCCCCGGAGTAGGTCAGGGTCCGGCCGCCGTGCTCGATGCGGAAGCCGAACGCCTCCACCGGGTGGCTGACGTGTTCCGTACGGATCGTGAACGGGCCGATGGTGAAGGTGCCGGGGGTCAGCGTGCGGAAGTCGAAGACCTCGCTCATCGCGCCGTCGTGCGGCACATCGGCGTGGGCGACGGTCAGCCGCCGTTCGGTGCCTTCCGGTCCGTAGACCGGCAGCGGCGCACAACGCCCGCCGTCCGGGCGGTAATAGCGGACGACGAAATAGCCGCACAAATCGATGCAGTGGTCCGCATGCAGATGCGACAGGAGTACGGCATCCAGGTCATAGAGGCCGGAGTGGCGCTGCAGCTCGCCCAGGGCGCCATTGCCCATGTCGATGAGCAGCCTGAAGCCGTCGGCCTCCAGGAGGTAGCTCGAACAGGCCGATTCCATGGAAGGGAACGACCCCGAGCATCCGACGACAGTGAGCTTCATACGGGCGTGAACCTCCGTGGGCGAGGGCGGCGGATCGGGGCCTCCCCCGCTCGCCCGCGGTGGAGAGCTTGGGGAAGGTCCCTGCGGGGTTCCCCGGCGGGCCCTGCCGGGGTATTGCCGGGTCCTTGACGGTCTGTGCGATGCCCCCGAGCGTAAGACCCAAAAGGTCCGGTGGGTCCTCCAGCGGGCCGAGCTGTGGGCGGAATCACCAGTCTGGGCTGTCGCCCCGTACGCCCGTACGCCGGCGGCCCGTGCCGTCGTGGAGGGGTGCCGCCTCCGCCCACGCCCTCGCCCGAGCCCCTACGCCCAGAGCTGCCCCTGCAAGGTGGCGATGGCGGCCTCGGTGGTCTCGGCGGTGTAGACGCCGGTGGAGAGGTACTTCCAGCCGCCGTCGGCGACGACGAAGACGATGTCGGCGGTCTGTCCGGCCTTGACCGCCTTCTTGGCGACACCGATCGCGGCATGCAGCGCCGCGCCGGTGGAGATGCCCGCGAAGATGCCTTCCTGGGCGAGGAGTTCACGGGTGCGGCGGACCGCGTCCTCGGAGCCGACCGAGAAGCGGGTGGTGAGCACGGACTCGTCGTAGAGCTCGGGGATGAAGCCCTCGTCGAGGTTGCGCAGACCGTAGACGACATCGTCGTAGCGCGGTTCGGCGGCGACGATCTGGACGCCGGGGACCTGCTCGCGCAGATAGCGGCCGACGCCCATCAGCGTGCCGGTGGTGCCCAGACCGGCCACGAAGTGGGTGACGGAGGGGAGGTCGGCGAGGATCTCGGGGCCGGTGGTGGCGTAGTGCGCACCGGCGTTGTCGGGGTTCCCGTACTGGTAGAGCATCACCCAGTCGGGGTGCTCGGCGGACAGCTCCTTGGCGACCCTGACGGCGGTGTTGGAGCCGCCGGCCGCGGGCGAGGAGATGATCTCGGCGCCCCACATGGCGAGCAGCTCGCGCCGCTCGGAAGAGGTGTTCTCCGGCATGACGCAGACGATGCGGTAGCCCTTGAGCTTGGCCGCCATGGCGAGCGAGATGCCGGTGTTGCCGCTGGTCGGCTCCAGGATGGTGCAGCCGGGGGTGAGCCGGCCGTCCTTCTCGGCCTGTTCGATCATGTGCAGCGCGGGCCGGTCCTTGACCGAGCCCGTGGGGTTGCGGTCCTCCAGCTTCGCCCAGATACGGACGTCCTCGGAGGGCGAGAGGCGCGGGAGGCGGACGAGAGGGGTGTTCCCGACCGCCGCCAGCGGCGAGTCGTACCGCATCAGTGACTGCCTCCGGCCACCGCCGGGAGGATCGTCACGCTGTCGCCGTCGGCGAGCTTGGTGGAGATGCCCTCCAGGAAGCGGACGTCCTCGTCGTTGAGGTAGACGTTCACGAAGCGGCGCAGCTGCTCGCCGTCGACCAGGCGCTCGCGGATACCGGTGTGCCGGCTGTCCAGGTCGGAGAAGAGGTCGGCGAGGGTGTCTCCGCTGCCCTCGACTGCCTTCTGGCCGTCGGTGTAGGTGCGCAGGATGGTCGGGATTCGGACCTCGATGGCCATGGGAGTGCTCCTGTGGGAGTGCGGTGGCGGATGCGGTGCGTCCCGGGTGCGCGGCGGGCGGCAGGCCGGGAGGGCGTCGGGTGACGCGGGAGGTGCGGTCGCGCGGGGCAATGCGCCCGTACGGGCCGGGTCAGACGCCGGCGCAGCGCGGACAGATGGCGCTGGAGAGGCGGCACAGGTCCACGTGCAGCCGTGCGGTTCCGCAGCCGAACGCGCCGAGCAGCGCGGACGCGGAGCGACGCGTGGCGAGCGGAGCGTGCTGCAGCATGCCCGTCCTCTTCTCGCTCACGTCGTGGTCAACCATGCGGTCATCGTAGCGATTCCCGGTCCGGAGAATGGAATCTCGTCCCATGATGCGGACGATTGGTGTACACCAGGTGGGACGCGCTCAGGCGTACGCCGCCACGACCTCGACCTCTTCCTCCGAGACCTCGCCGTCCACGATCCTGAACGAGCGGAACTGGAAGGGCCCGGCGTCGTCGGTGTCGGCGGTGGAGACCAGGACATAGTGGGCACCGGGCTCGTTCGCGTACGAGATGTCGGTGCGCGAGGGGTACGCCTCGGTGGCGGTGTGCGAGTGGTAGATGATCACCGGCTCCTCGTCCCGGTCGTCCAGCTCGCGGTAGAGCTTGAGCAGGTCGGCGGAGTCGAATTCGTAGAACGTGGGTGAGCGGGCGGCGTTCAGCATCGGAATGAACCGCTCCGGGCGGCCGGTGCCTGCCGGGCCGGCGACCATGCCACAGGCCTCGTCGGGGTGGTCCTGGCGGGAGTGCTCGACGATCTGGTCGTAGAGGGCCTTGGTGAGGGTCAGCATGGCGCCAAGAATAGCCAGCGGGCCGGTACGTACCGAAGAGTGGTACGTACCGGCCCGCATGCTGGACAGCCGGGCGGCTCCGCCGACCGTCCGGGGTGCCGCGTCAGCTCTTGCCGTCCCCGCCGACGGCCAGCATCGCCGCGTCCCGGCGCTTGATGCACAGGTAGCCGACGCCCAGGATGAGCGCCCACACGGGAGCGGCGTAGAGCGAGATCCGGGCATCCTTGTCGACGCCCATCATCACGATCACCATGCCGATGAAGGCCAGCGCGAAGCCCGAGGTGAAGGGGCTGCCGGGGGCCTTGAACTCGGACTGCGGCAGCTCGCCGCGGTTCGCCTTGGCGCGGTAGCGCAGCTGCGAGGCCAGGATGACGATCCACGCCCACATACCGGAGATGGTGGCGAAGGAGACGACGTAGTTGAACGCCTCACCGGGCCACTGGTAGTTGATGTAGACGCCGAACAGCATCATCGCGACCGAGACGCCGGTGCCCCAGGTGGGCAGGCCGTTCTTGCTGAGCTTGGTGAAGAACTTCGGTCCCTGGCCGTTGAGCGCGAGGTCGCGCAGCATCCGGCCGGTGGAGTACATGCCGGAGTTCGCCGAGGAGAGCGCGGCGGTCAGCACGACGAAGTTGACGATGCCGGCCCCGGCCGGCAGGCCGATCTGCTGGAAGGCGGCGACGAACGGGCTGACGCCGGGCTTGAACGCCGTCCAGCTGACGACGGACAGGATGATGATCAGCGCACCGATGTAGAAGAGGCCGATCCGCCACGGCACGGTGTTGATCGCCTTGGGCAGGACCTTCTTCGGGTCGGTCGCCTCGCCCGCGGTGACGCCGACGAGCTCGACGGCGAGGAAGGCGAACATCACGATCTGCAGCGTCATCAGCGTGCCGCCGATGCCCTTGGGGAAGAAGCCGCCGTCGGACCACAGGAGCGTGAAGGAGGCGGTGTCACCGGCGTCGGAGAAGCCGAGGGTGATCACGCCGAGGCCGATCAGGATCATGCCGATGATCGCGGTGACCTTGACCATCGAGAACCAGAATTCCAGCTCACCGAAGATCTTCACGGAGATCAGGTTGATACCGAAGAGCGCGCAGGTGAAGACCAGCGCCGAGGCCCATTGCGGTATGCCCTTGTTCCAGTACTGCACATACGTGGCGGCGGCGGTCACTTCGGTGATGCCGGTGACGACCCAGAACAGCCAGTACGTCCAGCCGGTCACGAACCCGATGAACGGGCCGAGGAATTCGCGTCCGTACTCCGAGAAGGAGCCGGAAACGGGCCGGTACATGAGCAGTTCGCCCAGGGCCCGCATGATGAAGAAGATGACCAGACCGACGATGGCGTAGGCGAGGACGATGCTCGGCCCGGCCATCGAGATCGCCTTGCCGGCCCCGAGGAACAGGCCGGTGCCGATGGCACCACCAATGGCGATCATCTGGATCTGACGGTTTCCCAGCCCCCGCTGGTAGCCCTCCTCGGGCTCCTGCCCGGGTGCCTCACCGTCGTGCTGCGTGTCGACCTGCACAGAGGTCATGAGTGGTGCGCCTTTCTCCATTCCGACCCGGTCTGTCCGGATCGGGTCCCGATCCCCCCGGATGGAGTTCCTGCACGCCGACGGTCGGCCGGCCGAAGCGCTCCCGCGGCGACAGGGGTGGCGTCGCTCACGGCAGGTCGTGAACATTTAACACGGGCCATTGAAGATCGAACAGAGTTGGCGTGAACCGAACCCTCCGAAAAACGGGACAAGTTGCCCGAATGACCGCAAGGCGCACCGGCGCAGTGATGCGATCGTTATCCGGATTTGAGCGTCCGCTGAGCGAACATCCGGCGAACACCCGGGGTGGTACGCCCGGATTTCAGCCCATGAGGGACTCGACCAGCGTCTCCTGGAGCCCGCCGAGCCAGAGATACGCCATCACCATCGGCTTGCGGGGATCGCTGTCCGGTAGCCGAAGCAGCTCGCCGCCGTCCTCCTCATCGGTGACTTCAAGCCGCGTACCGATGGCCAGTCTGAGGTCATTGAGGGCCCCCACCCACTGGCGGCATTCGGCGGGCCGCAGCCGCAGCTCCGCGCTGCCGCCCTCGGGCGCCAGGGTGTCCAGCGCCCGGATCAGCGCGAGGGCGTCATCGCGCTTACGGGAGCGCAGATCGTTCTCGGTGTAGCGGCGGAATTCGGCGGCGGCGGCGCGGACGTCGTCATCGGGGACGAGGTCGGGCCCGCCGTAGGCGTCGGGGAAGAGCCGGGCCAGGACCGGGTCGGTGGGCGGCTCGCTGGGGCCGTCGTTGAAGACCGACGCCAGCAGATCGTCGCTCTCGCTCTCCCCGGCCTCCTCGCCCGGCCCGATCAGCTCCATCAGCTGGACCGCGAGGCTGCGCAGGATGGAGATCTCGACCTCGTCGAGCGGGACGGCGGCGCCGCCGTCGGGCAGCGGCTCGAAGTGCCCGCTCATCGGCGGTCCTGCTGCAGCGTCGCCCACAGGCCGTAGCCGTGCATGGCCTGCACGTCGCGTTCCATTTCCTCGCGGCTGCCGCTGGAGACCACGGCGCGGCCCTTGTGATGGACGTCGAGCATCAACTGGTGCGCCTTGTCCTTGGAGTAGCCGAAGTACGACTGGAAGACGTAAGAGACATAGCTCATGAGGTTGACGGGGTCGTTGTGGACGATCGTGACCCACGGGACGTCCGGTTCGGGGACCTCGAAGGGAGCCTCGCTGGACTCGGGACGTTCGATCTCGACCGGGACACTGAGCGTGCAGCGATGCGGCCGGAGCGTGGTCGTGGGTGACGGGTGGGCGCTCACAGGCCCCATGCTGCCACCCGGGGACGGGCGACGCACAAATGCCCCTCGCGCGGGCCGCGTCGGCCGGGCGCACACCGCGGCCGCGGGCGGTTGTCCATGCCTCCCGGGGCGCTATCGTCAAAGTGACGAGTATTGGGGGTAGCATCGTCCCCATGAACACAGCAGACCTGGGGCTGCCGGTGGCCGTGCCGTCGACTGCGCTCTTCACCGACCAGTATGAACTCACCATGCTGCAGGCCGCGTTGCGGTCCGGCACCGCGGACCGGCGGTCGGTCTTCGAGGTCTTCACCCGCCGCCTCCCCGAGGGCCGCCGCTACGGCGTGGTGGGCGGCACCGGCCGGGTACTGGACGCCGTGGAGAACTTCCATTTCGACGAGACCATCCTCGGCTTCCTGCGCGAGCGCGGCATCCTCGACGGGCCGACCCTGGAGTGGCTGGCCGACTACCGCTTCCGCGGCGACATCTGGGGCTACCCGGAGGGCGAGGTCTACTTCCCCGGCTCCCCGGTCATGCGGATCGAGGGCACCTTCGCCGAGGCGGTGGTCCTGGAGACGGTGATCCTCTCGATCCTCAACCACGACTCCGCGGTGGCCGCGGCGGCCTCCCGGATGTCAGTGGCGGCCGGCGACCGCCCCCTGATGGAGATGGGTGCCCGCCGCACCCATGAGCTGGCGGCGGTGGCCGCGTCCCGCGCCGCCTACGTCGGCGGCTTCCACACCACCTCCGACCTGGCGGCCGGCTTCCGCTACGGCATCCCCACCGTCGGCACCAGCGCGCACGCCTTCACCTTGCTGCACGACACCGAGCGGGACGCCTTCACCGCGCAGGTCGACACCCTCGGCAGCGGTACCACCCTGCTCGTGGACACCTTCGACGTCACCGAGGCGGTGCGCGCGGCCGTCGAGGTGGCCGGGCCCGAGCTCGGTGCCGTACGGATCGACTCCGGCGATCTGCTGCTGATCGCCCACCGGGTGCGCCAGCAGCTGGACGAGCTGGGCGCCACCAAGACCAGGATCGTGGTCACCAGCGATCTGGACGAGTACGCGATCGCCTCGCTGGCCGCCGCCCCGGTGGACGCGTACGGCGTCGGCACCCAGCTGGTGACCGGCAGCGGGCACCCGACCTGCTCGATGGTCTACAAGCTGGTCGCCCGCGCCGACAGCGAGGAGCCCGGCGCGCCGCTGCGGCCGGTCGCGAAGAAGTCGATGGGCGCCAAGACCTCGATCGGCGGCCGCAAGTGGGCCGCGCGCCGGCCGGACGCGGACGGCGTCGCCGAGGCCGAGGTCATCGGCACCGGGCCGGTGCCCGCCGATCTGGCCGACCGGCAGCTGCTGGTGCCGCTGGTGAGCGCGGGCAAGGTCGTGGCCCGCGAGCCGCTGGACGCCGCCCGGGACCGGCACATCGCCGCCCGCGCCGCGCTGCCGCTGTCGGCGACCCAGCTCTCCCGCGGCGAGCCCGTACTGCCCACCGAGTACGTCTGAACCGGGCGCCGCAGCACTCCCGCAATCCCCGTCCAGTGGCTACCCTCGGTCACACCACTCGCGCCCCTCCCCGATTCCCAGCCGGAAGGCACGCACCATGCACCGGGCATTGATCGTCGTTGATGTGCAGAACGACTTCTGCGAGGGCGGCAGCCTCGCGGTGGCGGGGGGTGCGGATGTCGCGGCGGCCATCACCGATCTGGTGGGCCAGACGGCCGGGAGCTGCTACCGCTATGTCGTGGCCAGCCGGGACCACCACATCGACCCCGGTGATCATTTCTCCGCCACCCCGGACTACGAGCACACCTGGCCGGTGCACTGTGTGGCCGGCACGGAGGGCAGTGGCTTCCACCCCAACTTCGCCCCGGCGCTCGCCTCCGGCGCCATCGACGCGGTCTTCGACAAGGGCGCCCACACCGGCGCGTACAGCGGTTTCGAGGGCGCGGACGAGAACGGCACCCCGCTCGCGGAGTGGCTGCGCGCCCACGCCGTCAGCGAGGTCGATGTGGTCGGTATCGCCACCGACCACTGTGTCCGCGCCACCGCGCTGGACGCGCTGCGCGCCGGGCTGCGCACCCGTGTCCTGCTGGATCTGACCGCCGGGGTGGCCGCGCACACCACCGAGCGGGCGCTGGAGGAGCTGCGCGCGGCGGGCGCCGAGCTGACCGGTAAGCCGGTCCTCATCGGCGCCTGACGGGCCTCTCAGGCGGCCGGACGTTCGCTCCCCCCGGCCTGCTCGGCCTCCACCGCCGGGCGGGCCGGCTGGGGGCGCAGCAGCGCCCGTATCGGATGCCAGGATTCGGTGTCGTCCTCCGGGGCCTCGCGCCAGACCAGGCCGTCGGGATGGTGCAGCACGGCCGTGATCTCGTCGGGCGTGGGCGGCTCGGTGTTGCCGCGCAGGTAGACCGACCGCAGACCGAGATTGCGCAGCCTGGTCAGGGCGCGCTGCCGGTTCACGGCGTGGACCAGGACCCGGACCCGGCAACCGCAGTCGTAGAGGCCCTTCCGCGCGCCGTGCGGCGGCCTGGGCAGCGAGAGGGCGACCACCACGCTTCCGCCGGGAAGCCTGATGAAACCACCACCGGACATCTTCACATCTCCCCCGTGAGACTTCGCGTCAATAAGGAACTGTAGAACGCATCTAAACGCGAATCGGCCGCCGCCCGCTAGTGGGCGACGGCCGAACAGCCACTGACCTGCGATTTTATCTTTTACTTACCCGCAGAGCCGACCCGCAGGGTCACCGTGGAGCCGTCGCGGGCCTCCTTGGTGATCTTGATCTGGGTGTTGGTGTCAGGGACGATCACCGCGCCGGTCGGGTTCGCCTTGTCGTAGTAGACGCCGTGCCGGTCGTCGAAGAGCGTCACGCCCTTCTTCGAGGTGATCTTCACCGGCTTGCCGTCCCTGTGGAGCGTGAGGGCATCGGTCCGGTAGCGGGTGAAGGTCGAGTCGTAGGACTGGAAGCGGTTGCGCATCAGCCTGCCGTCCGCCCAGTGCTCGGCCTTGGGGTGCGCGTCGACCGGGAGGATCTGCCCGTGGCCCGGGTGCAGGCCGACGTTGTTGTCCGCCTGCGAGGTGTCCCACAGCCAGATCAGCACACCGTTCTGGTACGGGAAGTGCTCCACCCAGCTCGGCTTGGCGGTGGTCCAGCCGAAGTTGTACGGGCCGGCCTTGAGGGTCTTGTCGTACGACACGTACTGGCGGTTCTCGGCGATGTAGTACTGCGGGTAGTCCTTGGTGAAGGACGCGCCGACGCGCGAGAAGCCCTTGGTGGTCCAGCCGTTGTCGTCGCCCTCGGCGTTGTCGCTGAACAGCGCCTTGCCGTCGGCGGTGACACCGATGCTGTCGGCCGCGAAGCCCTTCTGGGCCGCGCCGCCGTCGGTCTGGTAGCGGAAGCGCAGGTCGATCTTCTTGCCCGCGTAGGCGTCCAGCGGGTAGACGAGGTCCTGGTAGGCGGCCACGGTGCCGGTCAGCGCGGGCTTGTCGCTGCCGTCGCGCGGGATGGCCTTGCCGCCCGCGGTGCCGTCCAGCGCCGTCCAGTTGCTGCCGCCGTCGGTGGAGACCTCGGCGTAGAGGTAGTCGTAGTCCTTCTCGATGTCCCACCAGCCCTTGAGCGTCAGCGACGCCTTGGCCTTACCGGTGAGGTCCACCGGCCGGGACATGGTGTTCTTCAGGTCGTCGCCCATACCGCTCCACCACTGCTTGGAGCCTTCCGCGGGCTGCACGATCTCGGTCTTGACCGCCTTGGCCGGCAGCTCGACGACCACCGCCTGCTTGTTCTTGGTGTTGTACTCGGCGACACCCAGCTTGTGGGTGGACTTCTTCGCGGCCTTCGCCTTGCCGTAGTTGAGCCAGCCCAGCTGCAGCTTGTCCCAGGCGCTCATGTCGCCGGGCAGGTCGCCGATGGAGTCCTTGCCGGTGCCGAGCCAGGAGCCGCCCGACATCAGCGACCAGAAGTCCACCGAGGACTCACCGGTGCCGGAGGTGTCGTACTCGTCCGGCAGGCCCAGGTCGTGACCGTACTCGTGGGCGAAGACGCCGAGTCCGCCGTTCTCCGGCTGCATCGTGTAGTCGCCGACCCAGATGCCGGTGTCGCCGATCTGGGTGCCGCCCGCCTTGTTCGCACCGGGGCCGGTCCTGCCGGCGTCGGTGCCGTACGCGTACCAGCGGTGCGCCCAGATGGCGTTGGTCTTCTGGACGCCGCCGCCCGCGGACTCGTCCTCACCGGCGTGCACGATCTGGAAGTGGTCGATGTACCCGTCGGGCTCGTTGAAGTTGCCGTCGCCGTCGTGGTCGTAGCGGTCCCACTGGTCGTACTTGGCGAGATCGGCCTTGATCTGCGCGTCGGTGCGGCCGGCCGCCTTCTGGTTCTTGGCCCACTGGTTGACGCCGTCGCGGATCAGGTCCCAGGCGCTGGCGCAGTTGGTCTGGCCGCAGTAGTTGGAGCCGTAACGGGCCTCGTTGTAGTCGACCTTGACCCAGTCGGAGACCTCGCCCTGGACCGAGTAGCGGCCCGAGGACTGCTTCTCGTAGTACTTGGCCAGCGACTGCTTCTTCTTGTCGTGCGAGAAGTAGAGGTCCTGGAAGTGCTTCCGGTTGAAGTCCTTCTGCCAGGCCGTGCTGTTGTCCTCGGCACGGTCCGGCTTGGCTATCTTGTTGTGCGCCGGGCCGGGGTCGCCGCCGTACTTCTTCACCGGGGGCTTGGGACCGTCGCCGTCCGGGTCGAACATCGTGGTGTTGTCGACCTTGTCGCCGAAGTCCACGAGGACGGTGAAGATCTTGTCGGTCTTCTGCCGGGCCAGCTCGACGTACTTGCTCTTGCCGAGCTTGACGACCTTGGAGCCGCCGCGCTCGGTCGCCTTGGCGTCGCCGGCGATGACCTGCTGCAGCGCCTCCTTGCGCTGGGCCTCCTGCCGGGCGCTGAACGGGCCCTTCAGGTCGTGGTCCACGGCCCGCTCGGGAGCCGGGTCATGGCGCTTGGCGACCGGCGACGTCCCCTGCCCATCGGCCGTCGCCACCCCCGAAGACAAAGCGGCCGCCCCGATCGCGGCGATTGCCGTGGCCAGGGCGGCCGATCTGAACAAGCTTCTGCTGTCTCTCACTTGGCGCTGTCCTCCCCATCGAACCGGTCACTGTTCGAGGGCATTCGACCGGAAGTACGATGAAAAAGACAGATCTTGACTTGGTCACGTCAGCGAAGTACGTTACTCGGTCCGCGAGTTGCGGCTATCGGACATCGTGCGGCTGCGCCGTGCCCGGCGACGGGCCATCGGGCGAGGGGGCAGGAGCCGGGCGTATATGCCCGCCGGACATGCGCCCCCGCCGCCAGCAGCCATGACGTCAGCGCGCCGGGAAAGCCGCGGCGGCATTGTGCGCCCCCTGTGCCCCGAACCGTGGGTCAGGTCACGCTTACTCGGCGTTCCGCTCGGGCACCAAGGACCATAGGCTCCTTCGATGGCGCGCCCGTGATCCACACCCCCCTGCCGACCCTCCGAGGACGGATTCCGCCATGCCTCGTCCGACCGCCGCACAGCTCGCCTACGGTTCGGCCACCGTCTTTTTCTCGACCCTGGCGATGCTGCTGCTCTCCCAGACGGAGACCGGCATCGGGGTCGCGGTCATCGCCCTCGCCGGACTCGGGCTCGGGCTGCTGGTGGCCATGACGGTGCCGATGCCCGGGGTGACGCGGGTGGTCCGGCGGCATGTCGTACGCCCCAAGTCGCCTGCCGCGCCTGCCCCGTTGCGGGCCGTTCCGGCGCCGTCCGGTGAGGCGCGGGTCGGCGAACACTCACGCTGAGCCGGTGCGCGGCTCCGTCTCCGTGGACACCACCACGGTCTTCGCCGCCTTGTCGTGCAGACACTGCCGATACGGCTTGTCCCAGGTACACCACAAGACGTTGATCAGCCAGAAAATGAAACCGCAGCACGGCACGATCTCCGGCAGCGTATAGACCGCGGCCCGGATCCAGGCCGCCTGGCCCGTCGGGATCGAGCCGTTCGCCAGCATCGCCACCCGGATCCTCATCGCCATCTTGCCGACGGTCTGGCCGCGGTTGCTGATCATCAGGCCCTCGTAGATGAGGTACACCAGCATGGTGACGCCGGAGACCGTCGACTGCCGGCCGGCCTGCTCCCCGTCGGTGCTGAAGAAGTCCACCCCACCGACGATCGCGGTCATGATCACCCATACCGGCACCCCGACGATGATCGCGTCGATGATGCGCGCCAGGAGCCGGCGGCCGCGGTTGGCCAGCGGCGGCATCCCGGCCAGCGGATCGGCCACCCCGTACTGCCCGCCGTAGGGATCACCGGCATACGGGCCGCCGCCGTACGGGCTTCCGGAGGGCGGCGGGGTGCCACCGGGCGGCGGCGTTCCTCCCGGGGGCGGTCCACCGCCTTCGGCGCCGCCCCAGCCGCTGCCCCCGGTACCGCTGCCGTGCGGAGCGTTGTTACGGGGCGACCCGTTCTCCCGGGGCGCGCTGTTGCGCGGAGCGCCGTCCGCCGGGGGCTCCTGCGGCTTCTTCAGGTACGGATCGTTCTCCGGCGGCTCACCGGGGCCGGGCGGGGGCTGGTCGGTACTCATGGCCTGAGTCGACGCCATGGAGCGGCCCGCCGCATCCGGCGAAGTCCGTTCGGGGGAACGGGTGCCGGGCCGGCCCGCCCCCGCGGCCGGCGGTCAGCCGGCCGCGACGAAGGTCCGGGCCAGCTTGTCGTGCCAGCACTGCCGCCACGGCCGGTCGAACAGGCACCAGACGACGTTCAGCACACCGATGGCGAGCACGCCGAGCACGCTGTAGAGGAACCAGCGCTTGAGTGCGGCGCCGAGGGTCGGGGTGTCATGGCTCTCGATGTCGAGGACCCGTACGCCGCACAGCTTCTTGCCCAGGGTGCGGCCCCACTTCAGGGTCGGCAGCGCCTCGTAGAGCGCGCCGCCGATCAGCAGGACGGCCAGGATGGTGGCGAAGACCGGCATCGTGGTGCCGTCGATCAGATAGACCGTCACCTGGCGGCCGGACTGCTTGGCCGCCTCGACCTTGGCATCGAGGTGGTCGGTGACCGTGCTCCACAGGGGGACGGCGGCCGCGGCGGTGAGCGCGCCCAGCACCAGGGTGTCGATCAGCCGGGCCGCGAACCGGCGGCCGAGACCGGCCGGGTGGCCCTGAGCGGCCTGCGCCATGGCCGCGAAGGGGTCGGCGGCGGCCGGCGGCTTCCAGGGGACGACCCCGTCGGCGTCGGCGCCCTGCGGAGCGGGGCGGGCCGGTGCGGCGCCACCCTGCTGCGGCACTCCGGGCAGCGGCGCGGCCGCCTGCGGGGCGGGCTGCTGCTGCACCGGGGGCTGCGGGGCGGGCTGTTGCGGGGCGGGCTGCCGGGGCGCCGGGCTCTGCCGGGCCGGCGCCTGCGCGGCCGCGGTCTGCGGGGCCGGGCTCTGCCGCGCCGGGCTCTGCTGCCGGTCGCTGCCCGCCGGCAGCGACTGCGGGGAGCCGTCCCCGGGCGCGGCGGACGGGGCGCTGCCGCCGCCCGCGACCCGGATCGTCATGGTCTCGTTGCCCTTGGCGGGCTTGCCGCCCTCGGGCCGTACGGCGCGGATCGCGGTGGTGCCCTGGTCACCGGAGCCGCGGCGGGCGGCCGGGTTCACGGCGCGGATGGCGACCGTCCCGTCGGAGGGCACGCCCGGCCCCCGCGAGGCGGACGGGGCGGTGCCGGGCACCTCACCGGCCGCGGCGTCGGCGCCCTGGTCGGCACGCTGCGGCGGGACCGCGCCCCAGGAGGCGGCGCCGGACGGCGTACCGGCCGGGGCCTGGTCCGGCGAACCCCAGGAGACCCGGTGGTCGGGCTCCCCGCCGAAGCCGCCCTGCCGGGAGGCGTCGGCCTGCCAGGCGGCGGCCGACTCGGGGCTCGCGCCGTGCAGCCGGGCCGGGTCGTCCCAGCCCGCGACGGGCTCGCCGCTCTGGCGTACGGCGGGCGCCGCGGAGCCGCCGGCCGCCTCCTCCTCGTCGAAGAAGACCGGGCCGGTCTCCTCGACGGCGGGGGACGGCGACGCGGCCGCGCCGGGCGGCGGGGCGGGCATCGCCTCGCCCTCGGCGGGGGCGGGCCGGCTGGTACCCGGCACCCACGCGGCACCGTTCCAGTACCGGATGTAGCCGGGGATGGACGGGTCCGGGTAGAAGCCAGGCGTGGGGCTGCCGCCGGCGGATCCTGAGGTAGGGGCGCTCATATCCGAAGTCCCGTATCTGTGCTCGGCCTGGTGGGTGTGGGGTGCAGTCTGCCGCAACGCGGCGTCCACATCTATCAGACCCCGGGTCCCGCGGGCGCCGTGACCGCCGACGACCACCTGGAAGAGGCGCCGGAAAAAAGTTGTACGAAGTCGTGTAAGAGTGCGGCGCCCGGCCGCTCTCTCTCCATGCGGGACCGAATCCGGCGCCCGCAGGGATCGAGGAGAGGCGGACGCCATGTGCACCGTGGTGCAACGAGAGCTGGAGCTGGGCCTGGTCGTGTCACCGGAGCGCAGCATTCCGGTGCCGGCCCAGCTGAGCTACCGGACGGATGACCCGTACGCCGTCCATGTCGCCTTTCACATCGGTTCGGACTCCCCCGTCAACTGGACGTTCGCCCGTGAACTGCTCGTCGAGGGCGTCTTCCGGCCGTGCGGTGAAGGCGATGTGCGGGTGTGGCCGACGAAGGTCCACGGCCGCAGCCTGGTCTGCATAGCGCTGGAGTCGCCGGACGGGCAGGCCCTGCTGGAGGCCCCGGCCGCGGCGGTCGCGGCGTGGCTGGAGCGCACCCTGCGGGTGGTCCCGCCCGGCTCCGAGCAGGGGCTGCTGGGCCTCGACAAAGGGCTGAACGAGCTGTTCGCGATGGCGCCCGGGGACGAGCTGCGGCGGGGCGGCCCCCGGCCCGCGGAGGAGTCTCCGGACGCCGGGGCGTAGGGGGTGGCCCACCGGGCTTCCCGAGGACGGGTGTTGACGAGACGGCCGCCGGACAGCCGCGGAGCGCCGCGGCGTCCGGCGGGGACGGCGGCGACGGCGGGCACGGCGGCCGCTCCCGTACGGCCCGGCGGTGTCTCAGCCCCGGTATGCCTCCAGGAGCCGGAGCCACACCTCGCTGAGCGTGGGGAAGGAGGGCACCGCGTGCCACAGCCGCTCGATGGGGACCTCACCGGCCACCGCGATCGTCGCGGAGTGCAGCAGTTCGCCGACGCCCATCCCCACGAAGGTGACGCCCAGCAGCACCTCACGGTCCAGGTCGACGACCATCCTGGCCCGGCCGCGGTAGTCCTCCGCGTACACCGACGCCCCGGCCGTGGCCGCCATGTCCTGGTCGACCACCCGGATGCGGTATCCGGCCTTCTCGGCCTCGGCGGCGCTCAGGCCCACCGCGGCGGCTTCCGGGTCGCTGAAGACGACCTGCGGGACGGCGCGCCGGTCCGCGGTGGCGGCGTGCGCGCCCCAGGGGTCGGACTCCAGGATCGGGACGCCCCGGGCGCGCGCGGCGATCGCGGCACCGGCGACCCTGGCCTGGTACTTGCCCTGGTGGGTGAGGAGCGCACGGTGGTTGACGTCGCCGACGCCGTAGAGCCAGCCGCCGGTCACCCCCTTCACCCGGCAGCTGTCATCGACGTCCAGCCAGGAGCCGGGCGGCAGACCGACGGTGTCCAGGCCGATGTCCTCGGTGCGCGGGGCCCGGCCGGTGGCGATCAGGAGTTCATCGGCGACGATCTCGTCCCCGGAGTCCAGCAGGACGGTGACCGGGCCGCCGGGGGCTTCCCGGCGTACCTCGCGCACCTCGACACCGGTCCGCAGGAAGACGCCGGCCTCGGCGAGCGACTCCGCGACGAGGTGGCCGGCGAACGGCTCCATACGGGGCAGCAGCCCGTCGCCGCGGACCAGCAGCGTCACGGACGCGCCCATGGCCCGCCAGGCGGTGGCCATCTCGACGCCGACCACCCCGCCGCCGACCACCACCAGCCGGCCCGGCACGCTCTGGGAACTGGTCGCGTCGCGGCTGGTCCAGGGCCTGGCCTCGGCGAGCCCGGGGACGGGGGGCAGCAGCGCGCGGCTGCCGGTGCACACCGCGACCGCGTGCCGTGCGGTGAGCACCCGCTCGCCGTCGACGACCACCCGCCGGGGCCCGGCCAGCCGCCCCTGGCCGCGGACCAGGTCGAGACCGGCCGAGTCCAGCCAGCGGACCTGCCCGTCGTCCTTCCAGTGGGAGACGATGGCGTCACGGTGGGCCAGGATGGCGGGCGCGTCCAGGGGGACGTCCACGGCGTCCTTGATGCCGGGCACCCTGCGTGCCTCGGAGCGGGTGGTGACCGGGCGCAGCAGGGCCTTGCTGGGCACGCACGCCCAGTAGGAGCATTCGCCGCCGACCAGTTCGCTCTCCACGATCACCGTGCTCAGCCCGGCGGCGTGCGCCCGGTCGGCGACGTTCTCGCCGGTCGGCCCCGCTCCCAGCACAATGACGTCATACGCCTCATCGGCGGCATCGGTGGCTCTGGTCGCTGCCATCGGCTCTCGCTTCCTAGCGTGGGCGTGCGGTGGCCCGCTGGGGCCCGCGGGTCCTTCCGGCCATCCTCCGCCCAACGGGCCGTCAGCGCATCCGGCGTTCGACTGCTTCCTTGGCCTCGGCGAGTCCGGAGCCGGTCACTTCGCGGTGCACCTTGATCGCCTGAATCTTCTTGCCCTGGAGCAGCAGCTGGTCGATCTCGGCCATCCGGGCGTCCTCGGTCTCCTCGATGCCGGCGTGCGCCAGCAGCAGGTCCGTCTTGCGCTCCAGGTGCTGGAGCCGGCGCTCCAGTGTCTTGGAGCGGCGGTCGGAGGCGGAGGCCAACATGGCGACGCCCAGCACGAGAAGGGCTACGACAACGGCGAGAACAGGTTCCATGGCGGTCACTGTATGAGGCGGCCGCGCGCGCCATGAACACGGCAGTCGCGGCCGGGGCCGTGCACGGTGCCGTGGACGGCCGGGAGTCAGGGCAGATGCCAGATCCGGGTCGTCACGAGGTAGAAGACCGCGGCCCAGAACACCATCACCACGGCGACCAGGCCGAGGCCGATGAGCTGGGTCCTGACCGCCGGTGCGTCCGGGCGCGGCCGCAGCCACCGCCGGAGCAGCGGGTTCACATAGAAGGGCATGGTCAGGAAGCTCATGATGAAGCTCGACAGCAGATTGCCCACGAGCAGCCCGAGCCAGAGCGGCAGTTTCAGCGGGGACAGGGCGAGCGTCAGCAGCACCACGGTCGGGTAGAGGCCGACCCAGACCGCGATGGAGGTCTTGGTCTCCGAGGGCGGCGGCGCCTCCCGGCCGTTCTCCTCGAAGGCGAACCAGCTGCCGAACGAGTTGTCGATGGTGCGCATGCGGAAGTCGTGGAATTTCTCGCCCTCCGCGAGAATCTCCCGCCGTCTGCCCGAGGTCAGCCAGGCATCGAGATGCTCGGCGCTGTCGAAGCGGTACAGCGTGGTCCATTCGTCCTGAAGTCCCTCGACCGGACGGAAGAGTTCGGTTCCGCGAAAGCCGTCGAAGGCGCTCTCCTCCTGGGTCATATGGCGCTGCCAGTCGAGAAAGGCGTCGACGTGGTCCGGGTGGACGCGGTGGGTGACGACGACGGTCACCAGCGGGTCCGGTGGCTGGCTGCCGCCGCTGAGGACCTGCTGGGTCGCGGGGCCGTCGAGGTACTTCCGGCCCTTGTCGAGAAAGCTCTGCCGGGTGGCGCTGTTGATCCACGCCTGGAGATGGGCGATCGAGTCGAATCGGTAGACGACCACCCAGTCCGGCTGCACGGCCGTCGGCGGGGAAACTTCGGCGCCGAGGAATCCGGAGTAGCCGGCCGCAGCGGCGTTCACGTCCTCCTGCCAGGCGGCGAACTCCGGCTCCAGTTCGGGCCGGACCTTCTGGCCGATGATGACCGTCGCCTCGGCGCCGGCCGGCTTTTCGGTGGTCATGTGCGCAGTCCCGTCGCCATCGGCCGGCTTTCGGCGAGCCGCCGGTATATCCGTTCCGGTGTCAGGGGCAGGGCGCGGCAGCGGACGCCCGTGGCGTCATGGAGCGCATTGGCCAGCGCGGGGGCCACCGGATTGATACAGCCTTCCGCGATCCCCTTCGCCCGCAACGGACCGAAGGAATCGGACGATTCCACCAGCAGCACCTCGGTGCGGGGGATATCGGCGTAGGCGGGGATGCGGTAATTGCGGAAGTCCGGGTTGACCATGACACCGTCCGCGTCGACCTGGTAATTCTCGGTCAGCGCGAAGCCGATTCCCTGGGCGACGCCGCCTTCCACCTGTCCCCGGACCTGCGCGGGGTTGATGATGACGGCGGCATCGGTCGCCTGGACGCTGTACAGAATGCGGATCTCACCCGTCACGGGGTGAACGGCGATGCGGAAGCCCTGCGTATTGGAGGTCACGCTGCGGGGTGAGCCATACGCTTTGCGGGCCGCGGTGAAGCGGATTCCGCGCGCCCGTGCGGTGGCGACGAGTTCCGCCAGCGGCACCCGCCGCTCACCGCAGATGACGCTGTCGTCGTCCATCGAGCACATCACGACATGGACGCCGGTGTGGGCGGCGGCGCATTCCAGAATGCGGTCGCGTACGGCATTGGCCGCGCGGAGGACCGCGTTTCCCGCCACGAAGAGACCGGCACTCGCGAAGGCCCCGGTGTCGAATCCCGTGCGGTCGGTGTCGGATTGCACCAGGCGGATCCGCGAGGGCGTCGTGCCGAGCTGATGGGCCGCGATCTGGACATGCGCGGTCGAGGTGCCCTCGCCGAATTCGACCGTGCCGACGGCCAGTTCGTACACGAGGTCGTCGCCGAGCGTGACCCAGGCCTCGGAGAGATGCTCGGTCGGCGGGGCGGTCTCGTGCATCGAACTCGCGACGCCGGCCCCGACGAGCCACCCGGGGCCGGGGGACGGCTCATCGGCGTGCCGGGCCATGGCCGCGTCCACCAGGTCGATGCACTGCGTCAGTCCGTCCTCGGTGAACGCCACATCGTCGGGGCCCTCGTGCAGGGACACGAGGGGATCTCCCGGCCGCACGGTATTGCGCCGCCGCAGGGCGAGCGGATCCATGTGCAGGGCGCGGGCCAATTCGTCCATCGCCGATTCCACGGCGAAGGCCGGCTGTGTCATTCCGTATCCGCGCAGGGCCCCGCTCGGCACGGTGTTGGTGTAGACGGAGTACGCGTCGTATTTCTTGTGGGGGCAGCGGTAGAGCATGACGGCGGCGCCGCCCGCGTGCAGCGTTTCCCCGGCGTGATTGCCGTAGGCGCCGGTGTTCGACACATTGCGGACCTGGAATGCCGTGAGTTTTCCGTTCGCCGTCGCGCCGAGCCTGACCGTCAGCGTCATCGGATGCCGTGGTGAGGCGGTGGTGAACTCTTCCTCGCGGGTGTACTCGAAACTGACCGGCCGGCCGGTGTCCAGGGTGGCGAGCGCGACCAGATCCTCCGAAATCACTTCCTGTTTGCCGCCGAAGCCGCCGCCCACCCGTTTGCAGAACACCCGCAGCCGGTCGGGGCGCAGTGCGAACAGACGGGCCAGTTTGTCCTTCGCGATCGACGGTGACTGCGAACTGGTGCGGACGGTGAGCCGGCCGTTCTCCATCCAGGCGATCGAGCCATGGGTCTCCAGATGTGCGTGCTGTACGCGCGGGGAGACGTAGGTGCCTTCGTGGATCACGTCGGCCTCGGCGAATCCGGCGTCGATGTCGCCGATCTGTGTGTGGATCTCGACCAGGGTGTTGTGGACGGGATCCAGCACGAAGGGATCGCCCGGGTCGTGCAGTTGTGGCGCCCCTTCGGCCATGGCCTCTTCGGGGTCGAATACCGCCGGCAGCACCTCGTACTCCACGGCGAGCCGTCGGCAGCCCTCTTCCGCCGCCCCGACGGTGTCGGCCAGGACCGCGGCGACGCGCTGGCCGGCGAAGCGGACGGTGCGGTCGAGGAGGTAGGTGTCGTCCGGATCCACCAGATGGTCGGTGTGGATCGCCGTGCTGAACCGCCGGTGCGGTACGTCTTCCCAGGTGTAGACGCGGCGCACGCCGGGAACCGCGAGTGCGGCGGTCTTGTCGATCGAGACGATCCGGGCGTGTGCGTGAGGTGAGTGCAGCACCTTGAGGTGCAGCAGGCCGTCCGGGTGGGTGTCCATGGTGAACTCGGCGCGGCCGGTGACCACTTCCTCGGCAGCCGGTGCGTTGACGCTCGTCCCGACGGCCTTTCCGGGTGCGGCTTTCGCGACGCCGACGACGCCTTTCACGGCGTCCTCGATGGCCCGGTAGCCGGTGCAGCGGCAGAGGTTGCCTTTCAACGCCCGGGGCAGATCCGCTTTCTGGGCCTCGGTGAGCTTCGCCGTCGTCATGATCATCCCTGGGGTGCAGAAACCGCACTGGAATCCCGGGGCGTCGCGGAACTGCCGCTGCACGGGGTGCAGATCGCCGGGTGAGCCGAGCCCTTCGATCGTCGTCACCGCGCGGCCGTCCGCGCGGAATGCGGGGGTGATGCAGCTGTGGACCGGAACGCCGTCCAGCCAGACCGTGCAGGCGCCGCAATCGCCCGCGTCGCAGCCCTTTTTGACGCCGTAGTGGCCGAGTGCGCGGAGAAAGGTGCGCAGGCACTGTCCGGGGTCCGGTTCCCGGTCGAAGCTCTTGCCGTTCACGCGGTAGGTCATGCCGGTCCCCCCGCCATGAGTTCGCGGCGTATCTCCTCGGCGAAATGCAGTGTCAGATGGCGGCGGTGACCGGGCGTCCCATTGGGGTCGTCGAACCAGACCCCGGCGGGGACGGCCTCGATGCTCTGCCGCAGCGTCCGGGCATCGGGCAGCGCATCGAAGCGCATACGGACCGGCCGGGTGGTGCCGGCCGTGACGGTGAGCAGCAGATCGCTCGTGCCCGGTGTCTGCGTACCGATGAGGAATACCGTCGAACGGCCGAGACGGGTCAGCGAGAAACGGCGGTGCGCGGTGCGTTTCCGCAGGGCGTGCGCCGGAATATCGATACGCCGCAGGATTTCCCCGGGCGCCAGAATGTTCTGGTGGTCGCCGGTGACGAAGTCGAGGGCATCGACGGTGCGGACGGAGCCGTCGGCGGCCCACAGCTCATACCGTGCCTCCAGGGCGACCGTCAGCGTGATCATGGGGCCGGCCGGCAAAGACATACAGATATTGCCGCCGACGGTCGCCGCGCTCCAGACCTTGAACGAGGAAAGGAACGCCTCACAGCTCCGCGGGAAAAGCGAGCCCGCGCTCCATTCGTCGGGCAGCGCCGCGGTATACAGCTCCTGGATGGTGCAGGTGGCGCCGATACCGAGGCCCGTATCGCCCGGAACGAGGGGTTCCCAGGGCAGCGCCGTCAGATCGATCAGGCGGCGCAGCTCCGGCTGTTCCACCGAGAAGAGCCAGGTGCCGCCCGCGAGCCAGGCGTCACCGGCACGCCAGTCCGCACCCGGCCGGCCGGACGGCCGCCGGACGACTTCGGTGACGGTGGTGAGGTCCATGGGGATTGATCTCCCTCACGAAGGGACCGGCCGGCGCGGATATTCCCGTTCAGGATAGGCAGTGGGTTCCTCCCCCGCCACGCCAGGAAATCGGCGGGGAGGAATACGGGAATGCGGGCTGCCACGCACGCGGGAAGGCACGCGCGCTGCGGAGGCGGGCCCTGACGCGTAAAATGCCCGAACGCCCATCCCGGGCGCATCGCACCGGTCCCGTACCTCAGAAGAGTTTGCCCGGGTTGAGAATACCCAGCGGATCGAACACGTCCTTGATCCCGCGCTGCAATTCCATCCCCACCGGCCCGAGTTCGCGCGCCAGCCATTCCTTCTTCAGGACGCCGACGCCGTGCTCACCGGTGATGGTGCCGCCCAGTCGCAGGCCGAGCGCCATGATGTCGTCGAAGGATTCCCGGGCCCGGCGGGACTCGTCCGGGTCGGCGGCGTCGAAGCAGACCGTGGGGTGGGTGTTGCCGTCCCCGGCGTGCGCGCAGACGCCGATGGTCAGGCCGTACTTCTCGGCGATGGCGGCGGTGCCGTCGAGCAGTTCGGCGAGCCGGGAGCGCGGTACGCAGACATCGTCGATCATCGTGGCGGATTTGACCTGTTCCAGCGCGGTCAGGGTCAGCCGGCGGGCCTGTAGCAGCAGATCGGACTCGGCGGCGGTCTCGGCGGGCACGACCTCGGTGGCGCCGGCCGCGGTGCACAGTGCGCCGACGGCGGCGAGGTCGGCGGCCGGCTCGGGGGTGTCGAAGGCGGCCAGCAGCAGCGCCTCGGTGCTGTCCGGAAGGCCCATCCGGGCCATCGCGTTGACCGCGCGGATGCTCGTACGGTCCATCAGTTCCAGCAGCGAGGGGGCGTGGCCACGGGCCATGATCTCGCAGACCGCTTCACAGGCCGCGGCGGTGGAGGGGAACTCGGCGGCCAGCACGAGCTGTTGCGGCGGCTCCGGCTTCAGCGCGAGCACCGCGCGGACGACGATGCCCAGACTGCCCTCGGAGCCGACGAAGAGCCGGGTGAGGTCATAGCCCGCGACGCCCTTGGCGGTGCGCCGCCCGGTCGTCAGCAGCCGCCCGTCGGCGAGGACCACGTCCAGGCCGAGCACATACTCGGCGGTGACCCCGTATTTGACGCAGCACAGGCCGCCGGAGGCGGTGCCGATGTTGCCGCCGATGGAGCACTGCTCCCAACTGGAGGGGTCCGGCGGGTAGTAGAGCCCGTGCTCGTTCACCGCGCGGGACAGCACGGCGTTGATGACGCCCGGTTCGACCACCGCGATCCGGTCGACGGGGTTGATCTCGATGATCCGGTCCATCTTGACCAGCGAGAGCACCAGACAGCCGTCGGAGGCGTTGGCCGCGCCCGACAGTCCCGTACGCGCCCCCTGCGGGACGACCGGGACCCGCAGCTCGGTGGCCGTCCGCATGATGTGCTGGACCTGCTCGACGGTCCGCGGCAGCACGACCACGGCGGGCGTCCCGGCCTCGCAGAAGCTCGCCATGTCGTTGGCGTAGGAACCGGTGATGTCCGGGTCGGTGAGGATCGCTTCCTCGGGGAGCCCGGCGCGCAGACGTGCGATGAGGTCCATACCCTCAGCCTCGCACTCATGGGCCGTACACGGAAGATCGTGTACGGCCCATGGGGCGGTCGGTCCGCGGCGCCGTCAGAGGTTGCCGCGCCGCTCCTGCTCGCGCTCGATGGCCTCGAAGAGGGCCTTGAAGTTGCCCTTGCCGAAGCCCATGGAGCCGTGCCGCTCGATCATCTCGAAGAACACGGTCGGCCGGTCCTGGACCGGCTTGGTGAAGATCTGCAGCAGATAGCCGTCCTCGTCCCGGTCGACCAGGATCTTCTGCTCGCGGAGGATCTCCAGGGGCACCCGGGTCTCGCCGGCCCACTCGCCGAGGGTGTCGTAGTAGGAGTCGGGGGTGTCCAGGAATTCCACACCGGCGGCGCGCATCGCCCGGACGCTGGCGATGATGTCGTTGGTGGCCAGTGCGATGTGCTGGACGCCGGGGCCGCCGAAGAACTCCAGATACTCGTCGATCTGCGACTTCTTCTTCGCGATCGCCGGCTCATTGATCGGGAACTTGACCTTGAGCGTGCCGTCGGCGACGACCTTCGACATCAGCGCGCTGTATTCGGTGGCGATGTCGTCGCCCACGAACTCCTTCATGTTGGTGAAGCCCATGACCCGGTTGTAGAAGGCCACCCACTCGTTCATCTTGCCGAGTTCGACGTTGCCGACGCAGTGGTCGATGGCCTGGAAGCGCCGCGGTCCGGTCTCCACCAGCGGCGTGGCGGCGGTGAAGCCGGGCAGGTAGGGGCCGTCGTAGCCGGAGCGCTCGACGAGGGTGTGCCGGGTCTTGCCGTAGGTGGCGATGGCCGCGAGGACGACGGTGCCGTTCTCGTCCTTGAGGTCGTACGGCTCGACGATGCCGGTGGCGCCCTGGGCGACGGCGTACGCGTAGGCGGCGCGGGCGTCCGGGACCTCGATGGCGAGGTCGATCACGCCGTCACCATGGGCCGCGACATGGTCGGCGAGGAAGTGACCCCAGTCGGTGGTGGCCTTGATGACGGAGGTGAACACGAACCGGGCGCCGCCGGATTCCAGCACATAACTCGCGGTCTCCCGGCTGCCGTTCTCCGGACCGGAGTAGGCGACGCGCTTCATGCCGAAAGCGGTCTCGTAGTAGTGCGCGGCCTGCTTGGCGTTCCCGACGGCGAAGACGACCGCGTCCATCCCCTTGACCGGGAACGGGTCCGCCTGCCGGGCCGAGTCGGGGGTGGTGGGCTGAGGGTGCATCGTGGTGTCTGCCATGGCCGCAGAGTCTCGCCGATCCACAAGGTGCGCAATAGTTCGCGAATTCTCTGGGCATTATGTCTAGCACAAGGGCGGAACTGCCGGGCTATCTGTACATGATGACCATCAAAAGGGAAGGCACCACCGATGGCGATCGATCATTTGGACGGGGCGCTGCTGGAGCTGCTGGCCGAGGAGCCGCGGATCGGCGTACTGGAGGCGTCCCGGCGGCTGGGGGTGGCGCGCGGCACGGTCCAGGCCCGGCTGGACCGGCTTCAGTCGAATGGAGTGATCCGGGGCTTCGGACCGGAGGTGGACCCGGCGGCGCTCGGCTACCCGGTGACCGCTTTTGCCACGCTGGAGATCAAACAGGGTCAAGGGAATGACGTACGCGCCCACTTGACGACCGTTCCCGAGGTGCTGGAGCTGCATACAACGACGGGACATGGGGACATGCTCTGCAGGCTCGTCGCCCGTTCGAACGCCGATCTGCAGCGGGTGATCGACCGGGTTGTGGGCTTTGATGGCATCGTGCGGGCCTCGACGGCAATTGTGATGGAAAATCCGGTTCCGTTGCGGATCATCCCGCTGGTGAAACAGGCATCGGGAGACTGAACCGAGGAGACCGAGTGAGCTTCTGGGAGTACGTCACCACCCGGCACGCCCAGCTGCTGACGGATACGTATCAGCACGCCAGCGCCGTCTTCCAGTGCATGGTGCTGGCCACCCTGCTGGGGGTCTTCATCGGGGTGGTGACCTATCGCAGCGTCTGGGCGGGCAATCTCGCCACCACCTCGACCGCCACCATCCTGACCATCCCCTCGCTGGCCCTGATCGGTCTGCTGATCCCGATCGTCGGCCTCGGCGTCCCCCCGACGGTGATCGCGCTGACCCTGTACGGGCTGCTGCCGGTGGTCCGCAACGCCATCGTCGGGCTGCGCGGGGTGGACCCGGATCTGGTCGACGCGGCCAAGGGCATCGGGATGTCGCGCACCGCCCGGCTCTTCCGCGTCGAACTGCCGCTGGCCTGGCCGCCCATCCTCACCGGCATCCGGGTCGCCACCCAGATGCTGATGGGCATCGCCGCCATCGCCGCCTTCGCCTCCGGCCCCGGCCTGGGCAATGAGATCTTCCGCGGGATCGCCTCGCTGGGCAGCGCCAACTCCCTCAACCAGGTGCTCTCCGGCACCCTCGGGATCGCCATCCTCGCTCTTCTCTTCGACGCCGCCTACGTCCTGATCGGACGCCTGACCATCTCCAGGGGGATCCGTGCCTGAGACGACAGAGACCGCCCCGGCCTCCGGGGCCAGGATCCATCTGGAGAACCTGACGAAGACCTACGCGGGCAGCGCCGCCCCCGCGGTGGACAACGTCAATCTGGAGGTCAAGGCCGGCGAGATCGTGATCTTCGTGGGGCCCTCGGGCTGCGGTAAGTCCACCTGTCTGAAGATGATCAACCGGCTGATCGAGCCGACCCACGGGCGGATCCGGATCGGCGACGAGGACGTCACCGACATGGACCCGGTCAAGCTGCGCCGCAAGGTGGGCTACGCCATCCAGGCGTCCGGCCTCTTCCCGCACATGACGGTCGCCCAGAACATCGCCCTGGTCCCGAAGATGATCGGCTGGTCCAAGCGCCGGGTGGCCGGCCGGGTCGAGGAGATGCTGGACCTGGTCGGCCTGGACCCGCGCGAATTCCACGGCCGCTATCCGCGCCAGCTCTCCGGCGGCCAGCAGCAGCGCGTCGGCGTGGCCCGCGCCCTCGCCGCCGACCCGCCCGTCCTGCTGATGGACGAGCCGTTCGGCGCCGTCGACCCGATCACCCGCGACCACCTCCAGGACGAGCTGATCCGGCTCCAGCACGAGCTCCACAAGACCATCTGCTTCGTCACCCACGACTTCGACGAGGCCATCAAGCTCGGCGACCGCATCGCGGTGCTCCGCGAGCACTCGCACATCGCCCAGTTCGACACCCCCGAAGCCATCCTCACCAACCCGTCGGACGACTTCGTCTCCGGCTTCGTGGGCGCCGGGGCGGCACTCAAGCGGCTGAACCTGACCCGCGTACGGGACGTGGGCGTGGTCGACTTCCCCACCGCCGGGCTCGACGACCCCCTGGAGAGCATCTTCGACCGGCTGCGCTCCGGCTCCCACAACGAACTGCTGCTGCTGGACCGCAACCACCGCCCGTACAAATGGCTGCGGCGCGGCGATCTGGCCCTGGCCAGGGAGTCGCTGGCGCGGGCCGGCACCCTGGTCCAGCACACCGTGTCCCGGGACGCGACACTGCGCGACGCCCTGGAGGCGGTGCTCACCGACAGCGCGGGCCGGGTCGCGGTCACCGGGCGGCGCGGCGAGTACATCGGCGTGGTCGACATGGAGACGCTGATGAACAACGTCCATGAGCTGCTGGAGGCGGACCGCCTCGAAGCGATCGAGCACCAGCACCAGCTCCAGGAGCAGCGCGCCCGCCTGACCCAGATGGAGCAGGAGGGCCTGGCCGGTGCGGGCGGCGCCGAGGGCGGTCCGGGAGGCGCGGTATGAGCCCCCGCGACGGCAACGGCAGCCCGCGCCGGGACGGGCGGCACCCGAGCGACCACGAGGCGCTGGCCTTCAAGGACGAGGTCGAGATGGCGCAGCGGGAACAGGCGGCCGGGGAGGCGCCCGTCGCGCCCGCGCCGTCCGCCGCGCGCCGGATCAGCTGGCAGAAGTGGACCTTCATGCCGGTCTTCCTGGTGCTCGCGCTGCTCACCACCTGGCTGTGGTTCCGCGGCGCCCGGCTGGACTCCATCGCCCATCAGGCGGTGGACAACGGCAAGGTGTGGCTGGCGCTGCAGCAGCACATCCGGCTCACCGCGATCTCCACCTTCTTCGTGCTGATCATCGCGATCCCGCTGGGCATCGCCCTGACCCGCGCCAAGCTGCGCAAGGCCACCCCGGTCGCGATGGCCTTCGCCAACCTCGGGCAGGCGGTCCCGGCCCTGGGTCTGCTGGTGCTGCTGGTGATCTGGCTGGGCATCGGCGCCCGCTCGGCGATCGTCGGCATGGTCATCTACGCCGTGCTGCCGGTGCTCGCCAACACCATCGCCGGGCTGCGCGGTATCGATCCGACGCTGACCGAGGCCGCCCGGGGCATCGGCATGTCCCCCACGGGCGTGCTGACCCAGGTCGAACTCCCCCTGGCCGTACCGCTGATCCTGGCCGGGGTCCGTACCGCGCTGGTGCTGAACGTCGGCACCGCGACGCTGGCCACCTTCGGCGGTGGCGGCGGCCTCGGTGACCTGATCTCGGCGGGCATCGTCACCCAGCGGATGCCCGTGCTGATCCTCGGCTCCGTGCTGACCGTGGCGCTCGCCCTGTTCGTCGAATGGCTGGCCTCACTGGCCGAACTGCTGCTGCGCCCGCGCGGACTGGAGGCGACGGCATGAGCAGACACCCGGGCCCGATCAGGCACCCGCGCCCCACCGGACGCCGCCGGGCCGGCCGGCGCACCGTCGCCCTGCTCGCCGCCCTCGTCCTCGCCGGATGCGGCCTGGTCAGCGGCAGTGCGATGACCGACACCGTGCTGCCGGGACCGAAAGCCGGCTATACCGGCCGCCCGCTGACCGGCGCCCATCTGACCGTGACCTCGAAGGAGTTCACCGAGCAGATCGTCCTCGGCCAGATGATGGGCATCGTCTTCCAGGCGGCCGGCGCCCTGGTCATCGACAAGACCAGCATCCAGGGGTCGATCGGCGCCCGGGAGGCCGTCCGCTCCGGCACCGCGGACGCCGCGTACGAGTACACCGGCACCGGCTGGATCACCTACCTCGGCCACACCAAGCCGATCGTCGACCCGAAGGAACAGTGGAAGGCGGTCCGCGACGAGGACCGCAAGAACGGCATCGTCTGGCTTCCCGCCTCCACCCTCAACAACACCTACGCGCTGGCGCTGAACACCGCGAACTACAAGAAGCTGGGGGTGCGCAACCTCTCGGATGTCGCGGCGCTGTCCCACAAGAACCCCGCCGCCGTGACGATGTGTGTGGAGAACGAGTTCGCCACCCGCAACGACGGTCTGCCGGGCATGGCGCGGGCGTACGGCATGAACGTCCCGTCCGCCAACATCCGCAAGATGACCGGCGGTGTCGTCTACACCGAGACCGAGAAGGGCACCTGCGCCCTGGGCGAGGTCTTCACCACCGACGGCCGGATCAAGGCGATGCATCTGCACGTCCTCGCCGACGACAAGCACTTCTTCCCCAACTACAACGTCGCGCCGGAGATCAACGCCAAGGCCCTGAAGAAGTACCCGGCGATGGCCAAGGTGCTGGCCCCGGTCACCAAGGCCCTCAACAACACCGTCGCCCAGGAGCTGAACCGCAAGGTCGACGTGGACGGCGAGGACCCGCACGAGGTCGCGAAGGAATGGCTGCTGCGAGAGGGGTTCATCAAGGAGGGGTGAGGGGCGGGCGCCCGGCTCGCGGGTGCGGGCGGGCCCGGCCCGCGGGCCGCCTCAGCAGCTCGGGACCGTGTCCCCGGTCCGCAGCGCCTTCAGCGCGTCCACCGCGCCGTCGAGCGTGCTGACCGGGATCAGCCGCATCCCCTTCGGCAGCTCCGCCCGCGCGTCCGCGCACTCCTTGCGCGGGACCAGGAAGACCGTGGCGCCGTCCCGCTTCGCGGCCTGCGTCTTCAGCGGGACGCCGCCCACCGCGCCGACCTTGCCGCCGGCCGTGATGGTCCCGGTGCCGGCGATCTTGCGCCCGCCGGTCAGATCATGGCCCGCGCCGTCGCCGTCCAGCTTGTCGACGATGCCCAGGGCGAACATCAGCCCGGCGCTCGGCCCGCCGACGTCCGCGAGGCTCAGCTTGACCTTGATGCCCTTGCCGGACCGTCCGAGCTGCCCGAGCGCGGCACTGGTGGCCGTGTCCTGCGACTCCCGCATCTGCTGCGCATTGTGCTCGGCGATCTCCTCGGTGTTCTCGCCCACCGGGTAGACCGCCTCCCGCGGCATCACGGCCTCGTCCGTACGGAACCAGCCCTTGACGAGGTCCGGCAGCCGGACATCGGCCTCCGGGCCGGTCGCCACGATCGAGGTCATCCGCAGCTGCCCGCTCGTCTTACGGGTCTGCGCACCGGTGATGGTGATCACCGGTTTGCCGTCGTCGGCACCGAGCACATTCGCCGTCATGCCCGGATAGGCCAGCGAATACGGCAGCGGGGCGAGGACCGCGGTGACGAGAAGGGCGAGGACGAGCGCGGTACAGACCGCCAGGGCTCGGGTGCGTGCAGACACCCCGCCACCTTAATTGACCCCCGCACGGACAGCCCCTTACGCCGCCGGCGCCTCACGACACGGCCACCGCCCCTTCACACCCCGTGGCCCCGGCCGCGCCCCGGGCCTCAGCGGAGCGCCTCGGCCACCTCCCGGGCCGCGTCGACCACCCGCGGTCCGACCCGCTCGGAGACGGTGTCGGTGAGCATCACCACGCCCACGCTCCCCTCGATGCCGCTCACCCCGAGCAACGGCGCCGCCGCACCGCTCGCACCGGCCTCCAACTCCCCGTGCGTCAGGGCGAGTCCGGCGTCCTGAATGTGTCCCAGCCGGGCCTTGAGGATCGCCCGCCCGGCGGCTCCCCGGTCCAGCGGATGACGGAAACCGGCCCGGTAGGCCACGTGATAGTCGGTCCAGGTCGGCTCCACCACGGCGACCGCCAGCGCCTCCGTACCGTCGACGAGGGTGAGGTGGGCGGTGGCCCCCACGTCCTCGGCGAGCGACCGCAGCGCGGGCAGGGCGGCCTCCCTGACCAGCGGATGCACCTGACGGCCCAGGCGCAGCACGCCCAGGCCCACCCGGGCCCGGCCGCCGATGTCGCGGCGCACCAGGGCGTGCTGCTCCAGCGTGGCCAGGAGGCGGTAGACGACCGTGCGGTTCACGCCGAGCTTGTGGGACAGCTCGGTGACGGTCAGCCCGTGATCGGTGTCGGCGAGGAGTTTGAGGACGCGCAGCCCTCGGTCGAGTGTCTGGGAGGTCTCTGCGGTCACGACGCCCTCCTGGTGAGTGGCGGCACTCGGGCGCGACGCGCTGCGGGTCCCGGAGCAGCGCGCGCTAGAGGCCGCCGGCCGCATGGCACCGGCTGCGCTCCGCGGCGGCGCTGCCACGGGGCGTGTGCGTGACCGGGACAGTAGCGAGCCGGTTCGGTGAGCGGAAGAGTCCGTCCAGAATCCGGTCGCCGCTGCCCGGAATATCCCAGTAGGTCCACCCAGAGCGGCCTGTTGTGCTCCGTGTGGTGTTTCAGGGAGAGCTACGGCGTTATCCGGGTGTTACGGGGGGGACGCAAGGAGGCGGCACACCGCGCCCGGCCGGGGGCGGCACGCAAGGGGGCGGCGCGCCACACGGCCGGGGGGCGGGCACGCAAGAGGGCGGCGCACCGCCCGGCCGGGGGGCGGGCACGCAAGAGGGCGGCGCACCGTCCCCACGGCACACCGCCCACCGCCCCGTCGGGCCACGAGCGGACTCACTTCATCCGCGTGGCCCACTCCCGTACCTTCTTGATCCGCTCATTGAGCTGCCCGGCCGTGGCCTCCGCGCTCGGCGGCCCGCCGCACACCCGCCGCAGCTCGGTGTGGATCACCCCGTGCGGCTTCCCGCTCTGGTGGACATACGCCCCCACCAGCGTGTTCAGCTGCTTCCTGAGCTCCAGCAGCTCCTTGTGCGTGACCACGGGACGCCGCTCGGCCGGCAGCTCCAGCAGATCCGCCTCCGCGTCCGGCCGCTTCTTGCTGTGCGAGATCTGCCGCGCCTGCCGCTTCTGCAGCAGCATCTGCACCTGGTCCGGCTCCAGCAGCCCGGGGATGCCGAGGTAGTCCTGCTCCTCCTCGCTGCCCGCGTGCGCCTGCATCCCGAACTCGGCGCCGTCGTACAGCACCCGGTCGAAGACCGCCTCCGACTCCAGCGCCTCGAACGAGAACTGCTCCTGCTCGCCGGTGTCCTCGTCCTGCTCCTTGTTCGCCTCGTCCATCTCCTTCTCGGACTCGGCGTACGGGTCTTCCTCCCCGTCCTTCTTCGGCTTGTCGAGGACGTGGTCGCGCTCGACCTCCATCTCGTTGGCGAAGCCGAGCAGCATCGGAACGGTGGGCAGGAAGACCGAGGCGGTCTCACCGCGCTTACGGGAACGCACGAAACGCCCCACGGCCTGCGCGAAGAACAGCGGCGTCGAGATCGTGGTGGCGTACACCCCGACCGCCAGCCGCGGCACGTCCACCCCCTCGGACACCATCCGGACCGCGACCATCCAGCGGTCCTGCGAATGCGAGAAGTCATCGATGCGCTGCGAGGCCCCGGAGTCGTCGGACAGCACCAGCGTGGCGCCCTCCCCGGTGATCTCCCGGATCAGCTTCGCGTACGCCCGCGCCTGCTCCTGATCGGAGGCGATCACCAGCGCACCGGCATCCGGAATGGACTTACGGACCTCGCTCAGCCGCTGATCGGCCGCCCGCAGCACATTCGGCATCCAGTCACCGCGCGGATCCAGCGCCGTACGCCACGCCTGCGAGACCGCGTCCTTGGTCATCGGCTCCCCGAGCCGCGCCGCGATCTCGTCGCCCGCCTTGGTCCGCCAGCGCATATTGCCGCTGTACGAGAGGAAGATGACCGGCCGGACGACGCCGTCGCCCAGCGCGTTGCCGTAGCCGTAGGTGTAGTCGGCCGAGGAGCGCCGGATCCCGTCGTTCCCCTCCTCGTACGTCACGAACGGAATCGGGTTGGTGTCGGACCGGAAGGGCGTACCGGTCAGCGCCAGCCGCCGGGTGGCCGGCTCGAACGCCTCCAGGCACGCCTCACCCCACGACTTCGAGTCACCGGCGTGATGGATCTCATCGAGGATCACCAGCGTCTTGCGCTGCTCGATGCGGTTCCGGTGCAGCATCGGCCGGACACCCACACCGGCATAGGTGACCGCGACACCGTGGTACTCACGGCCCAGCGGCCCCGCGCTGTACTCCGGATCGAGCTTGATCCCGAGCCGCGCCGCCGCCTCCGCCCACTGCTTCTTCAGATGCTCGGTCGGTGCGACGACCGTCACCTGCTGCACGACGTGGTGATGCAGCATCCACGAGGCGAGCGTGAGCGCGAAGGTCGTCTTACCGGCGCCCGGCGTCGCGACGGCGAGAAAGTCTCTCGGCTGGCTCTCGATGTAGCGGTCCATGGCCGCCTGCTGCCAGGCACGCAGCTTGTTCGCGGTACCCCAAGGGGCCCGCCCGGGAAAGGCCGGGGACAGGTGATGGTTATTGGTGGCGCTGGTGGTGGTAGTCACGGTCTCCGTCGGCTGGACTCGGGGATCGGCAACCGCGCCACCTTATCGCTGCGGCTTTGCTGGCTTCCCACGTAGTCGGCTTTCCCGCCGCGGTGGTGGCTCGCCGTTGCGCCTGCGGCCACTCCCACGTTTTCGGCTGTCCCGCCGTGGTGGTTGCTCGCCGTGGCGCCTGCGGCGGGCCGGGTGGGTGTCGGGTGCGGTGACGGACCTCCGGGGCCTGGTGTGTGGACTGCTTCGCTTTACGTCCACACACCAGGCCCCTCCGGCCCGTCCCCTCCCGTGGGGGGAGTGAGTTCAGGTGGGTGGGGGCGGGCGTCCGTAGGACGTTTCTCTCCTGCTTCGCGCGAGGAGCAGTGAACCACCGGCGTGCACTTCCACCAAGGTTTTTCCCACCCACCCAACGGGAGGGGACGGGCCGGAGCGAGTGGGGTGCCGGACGTAAAGCGAAGCAGTCCGGCACCCCACCCGCGGAGGTCCGTCACCGCACCCGACAGCCCCGCGCAGCGGCACCGCCCGCCGCTGGGGGTACCTCCCACGCCCTTCAGGCAGTGGGGGAGCAACGGCGGGTGCACCGCGAAGCGGGCAACAGACGGCGAGCAACACCCACGGCGGGAAAGCCGAAAACGTGGGGCTACTTAAGGCGGTACGCCGCAACCGCTCCGGCGCCCAGTGCGACCGCCGTCATCGTCGCGAATACGGCGACGAAGGCCGCCGGATTGCTCGCCGTGGCCGCGCCGACGACCGTGGGGGCCGAGTGGGTCGCGATCGACCCGCCGCCGAACGCGACGAACAGCACACCACCGAGCCCGACGAACGTCACATTGCCCAGGGCGTCCGACATCTGCAGGGACGCGGAGTTGCTGCCCGCCTCCTCGGGGCGGGACAGCTTCAGCAGCAGGACGCCGGCGCTGGAGATGTTCAGGCCCATGCCGAAGCCGCCGAGCGTCCAGGCCGCCGCGACGATCCCGACCGGCACCTCGTCGATCAGGGCCAGCGGCACCAGCGCGATGGCCACCGCCAGTAGCACCATGCCCAGGCCCATCAGCCGCTCCCGGTACGGCTCCAGCCGCGGCCGGGTCTGCACGTACGAGCCGAGCGCCCAGGTCAGCCCGCCGCCGGTGAGCGAGAGCCCGGCGAGGGTGGCGGACAGTCCGCGCTGGGTGACCAGCATCAGCGGGATGAAGCTCTCGGCGGCGACCAGCGCCCCGGCGGCCAGTCCGCGCAGCAGCACCACGCTCGGCAGTCCGCGCGCCGCCCGGAACGTACCGCGGGGCAGCAGCCGCACGATGGCGGGCGCCAGCAGGGCCAGTCCGACGGCGGCGGGCAACAGCGCGGACCAGGACGGGTGCTGGCCCGCGTACTGCAGCAGGCAGGCGCCCACCGCGACGGCCAGCGCGAGCAGACAGCGCCGGCTGCCCAGCACCTGCCGCACGCCGCCCGACGGGCCCGGCCGGTTCCGCGGCAGCTTGCGCAGCGCGGGCAGCATCACCACGAGCGGCGGCAGTATCAGGACGGGTATGGCGAGGAAGACCCAGCGCCAGCCGAACTGTTCGGTGACGGTCCCGGCGACCAGCGGACCGACGATCACCGGCAGCACCCAGGCCGCCGAGAACGACGCCATGATCGACGGACGCAGCCGCTCGGGATACGCGCGCCCGACGACCACATAGAGCGCCACCACCACCAGCCCACCGCCGACGCCCTGCACCCCGCGGCCCACGATGAACTTCCCCATGCTCCCGGCATCGGCCGCGATCAGCAGCCCCGCCCCGAACGCGGCTATCCCGGAGAACAACGGCCCCAGCGGCCCGCGCTGGTCGCTCCACTCCCCCGCGAGCGCCATCGCGAACAAACTCGCCGTGAAGAACGCGGAGAAGCCAAAGGCGTACAGCCCGATGCCATCCAGCGCACGCGCGGCAGCAGGCATCGCGGTATTCACGGCACTCGCCTCGAACGCGATGAGCGAGACGACGGAAATGATGCCGAACGTGAGCGCACGATAGGCCCGGCCGAGGATGCCGCCGCCCTGCCCGCCGCGGTCGTCGGCGAGCGGGGCGGGATGTGCGGCGGTGGCGGTGGACTCCGCGCCGGGCGGGGCGCCGTCGTCGGTACCGATGCCGTGGTCGTGCGGGCCGTCAGCGGTCATCGGGCCAGCGTAAGGGCCAAACAGCGGCGGCGCCCCTGGCTGTGGACGGGGATCGGGTCGGTCGCCGGTCCTACGCCACCGGCCCGCCCGAACCCGCCTCGCCCGCCCCGCCCGAAGCGCCTGCGCCCGCCCGCCCGCCCAAACCACGTCACCCCACCCTCATCCCCACACGTCGGGCAAGCTGTCCGTATGCCCACCTTCCACACGTACGACGACGCCGAGCTCCACTACCGCGTGCTCGGACCGGCCGACTCCCCGCTGCCGCCCCTGGTGTGCCTGGCCGGCGGACCCGGGCGGGACGCCGCGTATCTGGGTGACCTAGGCGGCCTGGCCGCGCACCGGCAGCTGATCATTCCCGACAGCCGCGGCACCGGCGACTCCCCTGCCGCCGCCGACCCGGCCCGCTACGCCTTCCCGCAGCTCGCCGAGGATCTGGAGGCGCTCCGCGCACATCTGGGCCTGGAGCGGTTCGCGCTGCTCGCGCACGACGCGGGGGCCGCGGTCGCGCAGGCGTACGCGGCGGGGTATCCGCAGCGGCTGACCCGGCTGGTGCTGGTCTGCCCCGGCTCCCGGCTGCAGGGCGAACTCCCGGACGACGCACGGGAGATCTTCGAGGCCCGCAGCCACGAGGAGTGGTGGCCGGCGGCCTCGGCGGCGCTCCAACAGCTGACCGAGGCGACCGAGCTGAGCGAGGTACGCGAGCTGCTGTACGCCGCGGCGCCACTCGCCTACGGGCACTGGGACGAGCCCCAGCGGGCCCATGCGGCCACGGAGGGCGAACAGTTGGGCCCGGTGCCGCGGGCCGGCTTCTGGCAGGGCGTGGACGAACAACTGCGGCTGGCCCTGCTGGCCGGTCTGCGCGAGGTGCCCTGCCCCGTACTGGTGGTGACCGGCGACCGGGACGCAGTAACCGGCATGCGCGCAGGCGAACTGGTATCCACATCCTTCCCGAACGCCCAGGTACACCCCCTGCACGGCGCGGGCCACTACCCCTGGGTCGACGAACCAACCCTGTTCTGCCCACTGGTGGAAAACTTCCTCCACGCAGCCTGAAGACCCCGAACCGCTCCCATAAACCCCACATTGCCCCACGTTTCCGCGCGTTGCCGCGCGTTGCCGCGCGTGACTCCACATTGCCCCGTATTACAGCCCCATGGCACCCCACCCCCCACCCTTGCCGCCCACCCCACCCCGCGCCATACGCTCGTTGCAGCACCACACCCCGGCCGTGTACCCGAGTGGCCCAGGGACTCGCCTGCAAAGCGAGCAACGCGGGTTCGAATCCCGCCACGGCCTCTAGTGCCTTCACCAGGCAAAAGAAAGGGGCGGCACCCCGAGGTGCCGCCCCTTCGTCCTCTCGTCTCAGGTGGCATACCCAGGCCACGCAGTCACCGGCCCGCACCTGTGTCTCCGCGGGAAACTCCGGCTTCGGGAAGTCATCCCAGGTCGATGACGAAGGTTCGACCCGTGTCTCAGTTTCCGTCTCGTTCACGGTCGTACGGCGGTCTCATTCACGGTCGTACGGCGACGTTCGCGGAAGTATCCGGGTCCACATACACCCGCCCACCCCCCGAAGGGGGGTGGGCGGCGGGGAAAAACCTATGCAGCGGGTGGGCGGCGGGGAAAAACCCAGGGGCGAGCAGCGAACAGCCCCGGAACTACTGCTGCACCACCTGTGCCACCGCTGCCTGTGGGCGGATGGGGAGGCGGCCGATGGGGCGGCCGGTGGCGGCGCGGACCGCGGAGGCCACGGCGGCGGGGGCGGTGACTACCGGGACCGCGCTGGCGGGCTTGGCGCCGAAGGGGGCGACCACATCGCGCTCCTCGACCAGTTTGACGATGCGGATCTCCGGGGCGTCCAGGGCGGTCGGCAGCGCGTAGCCGGTCAGGTCGGGGTGGCGGACCTGGCCGCGGGTGGTGCGCAGGTTCTCCATCAGGGCCGCGCCCATGCCCTGGGTGACGCCGGCCTCGATACGGGCCCGTAGCTGGCGGGGGTTGAGCACCCGGCCCACATCCTGGGCGACGGTCATCTCCACGACCCGGATGGTGCCGAGCTCGATGTCGACATCGGCGACGCAGCGGATCGCGCAGAAGGCGAGGCCGACGAACGCATCGCCCTGGCCGCCCTCGTCCAGCGGCTCGGTCGGATGCGGCCGGCACTGGGCGGTGGCCCAGAGTTCCTTGCCGTCCAGCGCCTCGGCGACCGTGGTGCTGAGCACCCCGTCGTAGGAGGTGATCTTGCCGTCGTTGATCTGGAGCAGCTCGGTGGACATCCCGAACTTGTGGGCCAGCGGCTGGAGAAGCTGCGTACGGACCATCTTGGCGGCGCGCTCGACGGCGCCGCCGGACACCCAGGTGTGCCGCCCGTGGCAGGCCGGGCCGGCCGGCGGCTGGTCGGTGTCGACACCGGCGACATGCACTTCCTCGACGCCGAGCGTCTCCTGCACGATCTGCCGCGCCAGGGTGGAGAATCCGGAGCCGGTCTCGACGGCGGCGCAGATGACGGTGGCGACCGAGCCGCTGACCTTGACGGTCGCGGTGGAGACCTCGTCGGCGCCCTCCGCGCCGAGCATGTGCACCATGCCCAGGCCGTAGCCGACGCCGCGGCGTACCGCGCCCGGTTCGCCCGCCCCCTCGGGCCCGCCCGGCAGCAGCCATTCCGCTTCGGGCGCGTCCTTGGGCAGCTCGGGAAGCGGCGCTTCCTTGACGGCGTCCAGGAGTTCGGCAACCGGGGCGGGGCAGGTCACGGTCTGCCCCGTGGGGAGCAGATCGCCGGTGGCCATCACATTGCGCATCCGCAGCTCATCGGGCTCCAGGCCCAACTGGGCGGCCAGCTTGTCCATCTGGCCCTCGTAGGCGGCGCAGACCTGCATCGCGCCCTCGCCGCGCACATGGCCGGACGGCGGGTTGTTGGTGCGTACCGCCCAGCCGTCGACGACGGCGTGCGGGACGACGTACGGGCCGCAGGAGAACGAGACAGCGGCGGCCAGCGCATCGGCCGAGGTGTCGGCGTAGGCACCGGCGTCCATGAGGATCTGCGCCTCCACCTTCACCAACTTGCCGTCGGCGTCCGCGTGGTGGCGGTAGCGCAGCAGCGTGGGGTGGCGGTGGGCGTGCGAGAGGAAGGACTCCTCGCGGGTCGCGGCGAGCTTGACGGGGCAGCCCGTACGCAGCGCCAGCAGGCCGAGCGAGAGCTGGATGCCGGGGTCCTCGCGGTCGGCGGTGGCGCCGGGTACGCCGGTCACCACGACCTTGACCTGCTCCGGTTCGAGGCCGAAGGAGGCGGCGGCCAGATCGCGGTCGGTGTGCGGGTCCGTGGAGGCGGTGTAGATCTCCACGCCGCCATCGGGGCGCGGCACCGCGAGCCCGGCCTCGGCCCCGATGGGCGCCGGGTCCTGCCGGCCGATCCGGTAGAGCCCCTCGACCATCACCTCTCCAACGGCCTCGGCGTCGCCGAAGCGGAGCGGGATGTGCCGGATGAGGTTGCCGTCCGGGTGCAGCGGCTCTGCCTCGAAGGCCAGTTGGGGGTCGGTGACGGCGTCGAGGATCTCGTACTCGACGGCGATCGCGGCGGCCGCCAGCCGTGCCGTGTCGGGGTGCTCGGCGGCCACCGCGGCGATCGGCTCACCGTGGTGGCGGACCTCGTCCTTGGCGAACACCGGGCGGTCGGCGGTGCCCCGGCCGTGCCCGGCGTCACCGGGGACGTCCTCATGCGTGACGACGGCGCGTACGCCCGGCATCTCCACCGCCTGCCGGGTGTCGATGGACCGGATCCGCGCGCGCGGGTGCGGCGAGCGCAGCACCGCGGCCCACAGCAGCCCTTCGGCCCACAGGTCGGCGGCGTACGGGAAGGTGCCCTCGGTCTTGGCCGGCGCGTCGGCGGGGGGCAGCGAGACGCCCAGGCCGTGCGGCGGCTCCTCGGGGATCTGGACGCCCGCCGCGGGGGTCGCGGTGACGGCGCCCGCGCCGTCGGACGTGCCGTTCATGCCGAAACCTCGTTTCGCCCGGCCTCGCATCCGCTCGGCGCGCACCTCTCGCCGTTTCGCTCGCCGCGCCCGCTCATGCGGAGCCTCCCGTGTGCCGGTCCTGGTCGTGCGGGGCGTGGCCCGTCTCGTCGGCGGGGCCCGCCTGGTGGGGAATACGGGCGGTGTCCGCGGGCGCCGTGCCGTCCGCTTCGTCCGCGGGCGCATAGCCGTTCTCGGCGGCCTCCGCACGGGCCTTGACGACCTCGTCGACGGCGTCCAGTACGCCCCGGTATCCGGAGCAGCGGCAGAGGTTGCCGCACAGCGCCTTGCGGGTCTCCAGCTCGCTGGGGGCGTGGTTGCCCTCCAGGAGGTCGTGGACGGTCATCGCCATCCCCGGTACGCAGAAGCCGCACTGCACCGCCCCGGACGCGGCGAGCGCGCGCTGCACGTCGGAGGGCACACCGTTCTCCGCGAGCCCCTCGACGGTACGGACCTCGCTGCCCGCAGTGGTGGCCGCGGGCACCAGGCAGGACGCCACCAGCCGGCCGTCCACCTGGACGGAACAGGCCCCGCACTCACCCTGCGAGCAGCCGTCCTTGGCCCCGGCCAAACCGAGGCGCTCGCGCAGCACATAGAGCAGCGACTCGCCGATCCAGGCGTCGGTGACCGGCCGGTCGATGCCGTTCACGCGTAGCACGTAGGAGGCGGCGGGGTGTTCGTCGTGGTCACCGTGGCCGTCGGCGCCGGGATCGGCCGCGATGTCGGAGAGCTGCGTGGCGGCGGCGAGCCCCTCGACGAGGCCGGCGGGGTCCTCGGCGCCCGCGTCGGCTGCCGTGGGCTCCGCGGTCCCTGTGGGCTCCCCGGCCTTCGTGGGCTCCTCGGTGGCGGCGCGGCGGCCGTCAGCGGTGTGCTCGGCGTCGCCGGGGAGACGGGCGGCGTCGGGGAATCCGGCACCGTCAGCTACGGCCTCGCGCGGCTCCCCGCTCTCGCCCGCGCGCTCCCCACTGGCGTCAACCGGATCGGCAGGACCAGTACGGTGCGCGGGCTCGCCAGGCTCCCCGGACTCGCCACGCTCCGTCTGCGCACCGGACTCCACGTCCCCCGACGGAGCGTCCGCCGTCCCCTCGGCCTCCTGGACGGCAGGCGAGACAGGCGAGGCAGGCGGCCCGGCCGCATCGCCGGAGACCGCGAACTCGCCCGAGTGCTCGTGGCGTTCACCCTCGGCCACCGGGATCGCCCAGCCGCCCCCGCCCGTCGCGTCCACCGCCCCCTCGGGACGGTCCGCCGACTCCCGCGGGTGCGGCACCGTGTCCTGCGGGTGCGGCACCGTGCCCTGCTGGTGCTGCGCCACGTCGTGCGGGTGCGGCGCCATGTCCTGCGCGTGCTGCACCGCGTCGTGCGACGGCTGCGCCGTCTCCGGGGCCGCCGGCGGCCACTGGGCGAGCGCGTCGGCGGGCAGCGACCAGTGTCCGGTCGCGTCGCCGGCCGCGGGGTTCCGGCCGCCCGCGCCCGTGGCGTACGGGTCGCCGACCGACGGACCGCCCGGTTCTGCGGCCGACAGACCGCCGTCTCCGGGCCGTTCGGCGCCCGGCCCGGTGCCGTGCCCCGGGAGACCGCCGTGGTGCGCGTACGGGTCGCCTGCGGGGCCGCCGAAGGGGTCGTGCACCGCTCCGCCGTGCGTGGACTCCTGCGGCTCCCCGGGGTGCGTTTCGGGGGCGCTCGTGGCGCTGAGTCCGGCGGTGAAGTTCCAGTGCCCGGTCCGGGCGGCCTCGCCCGTGTCCGCCGTGGTCCCGGCGTCGCCGTACGCACCGGCGCCCGGGTATCCGCCACCGTGGTAACCGGCGGCGACATCGTGCCCCGTGTGGCCCGGATGCCCCGGATGGCCGGAATGGCCGGGGAGGCCCGGGTGGCCGCCCGCATGTCCCGTATGGCCCGTCAGACCGTCCTCGCCGACCAGGTACTCGCCGGATTCCTCCAGGCCGTCGTCCGCCGCGGGGACCGACCAGGAGCCGGCGGCGCCCGCCTCCGGGCTGCCCGCCACGGGCCACTCCACGGTGTCGCCGCCCCACGGCTGGGCCGCCTCGGGCGCGCCGCCCCCGTAGGCCGCGGAGGGGTCGTGGTGCGGGGCGTGCCCCGTCTGGGCCGGGTATCCGGCGGTCGGGTCCGCGTAACCGGCTGAGGGGTCGGCGAAGGGCATCGTCCACTGGCCGGTGGACGACGGGTCGGTGCCCGTGTCCGCGGCCGGCGGGGTGGCGGGGTGCGCGCCGAAGGAGGACGGCGGGGTGTAGCCATGGCCGGGTGCGGCGAGCGGCTCGGGGCCTGGGGTGTTGTAGCGGGGCGATCCACCGCCGTAGGCCCCGGCGGTGAAGCCCTCCGGGAGCTGCACGAAGGCGGTCGCCTCCGACTCGTACTCGCCGCCCTGCGGCAGCGGCTGCCAACCCTGGTCGGGGTGCGGCTGGTACGGATGGCGGTTGTCTGCGTCGCTCATGCCGAGCCCTCACTTCGCTCGGCCTCGCATTCGCGAGGCGCGCACCTTTCGATGACGGTCCACCGGTCTCTGACCGGGGCGCCCCCCACACCGGACTCGCTCATGAGAGCGCCCTCCCGAGTGCGCGGCGGGCCAAGGCTGCCACCGTACGGCGAAGGTGCAGTGCGGCGGGCGGCAGGGTGGCCGGTTCCGAACCGTCCTCGGGCGGCGCCGGGTCCGGGATGCAGGCGGCGGCGACATAGTCACCAAAAGCGGTCAGCGCCTCGGGCACCAGGCCGCGTTCGCCGTCCCAGTCGATGAGCGAGGCGACCCACTGCTCGGCCTCCAGGGGGCGCAGCGGCATCGCGGCAACCGCGCCCACCGCGCAGCGCACACCGCGCCTGGCCGGGTCCAGGACGAGCGCCACCGAGGCGGTGGCGCGGCCGGGGCCGGTGCGGCCGGTCGCCTTGAGGAAGGCCTGCGGGGCGTGCAGCAGCGGCACCCGTACGAAGCCGACGAGTTCACCGGGGCCGAGCATCTCGCGGCCGGCCAGCAGATGACTGACCGGGATCTCCCGGCGGCCGCCCCCGGGGCCGGCGATGATCACCGTGGCTTCCAGGGCGGCGAGCACCGGGAGGGTGTCGCCCGTAGGGGCGGAGGTCACGATGTTGCCGCCAAGGGTGCCGGCGTTGCGGACCTGCGGCGGACCGGCCGCACGGGCGGCGGCGGCCAGTCCGGGAATCAGGGCGGCGAAGTCGGGGCGGCCCATACGGGCGAGGGTGAGACCGGCGCCGAGCAGCGCATGGCCGTCCAGGTACTGCCAGCCCCGGATCTCGCTGATCTTGCCGAGGCCCACCAGGGCTGCGGGTCTGAGGAGTCCGGCGTTGACCGCCGCCATGAGATCGGTGCCGCCCGCGACGGGCACGGCGGCGGGCATGGCGGTGAGCGCCGCCACCGCCTCGTCGAGCGAGTCCGGCAACGTCACCGTGTGCGACGCGTGCGGTGCGTGCGTGGTCAAGCCAGCTGCCCCTTCCCCGGTGTCCCGGCAGTTCCGCTCCGCCGTACGGTACGTGCTCCCAGCCCGGACGTGGCAACTCTGGCACATCTTCCCGGACCCCCGGCGCGAGGGTCCACGAAGCGACGATCCGTCCCCGAACAGGCTGCTGGTCCGGTTCCGGCCGCCGCCGACGGTGCGGAACTACGGTGCGGTGCGTCGGCGGAGGCGTCCGTCGGGTGCGTCCGGTGGGGCGCACCCCGGCGTGTGCGGCGGTGGTGCGGCACGGTGATGCGGGGGAACCGCCGTACGGCACCACCGTCCCAGGGTCCGGCCGCACGGGCGCCTTCCTTGCCTACGGGCTCACACGTTTGGGGGCGCCCCGTCGATCGGGCGTCCGAGCACCCCGGGGCGTTTCTGCCGAAGGAGGGGTGCTGACGGTGGTCCGGATACACCTGCTGTTCAGGGCAGATGACCACGTCTTGGCCGGATTTCGCGGCTGCGATACCGCCCGCGTAGCCGCGCGCCAGGAGGAGACAGCACAAGACGCGACAGCACAAGGGGCCGTGCACGGCACGTCAGGCAGGGCGGTGGGGGGCGACGGGCGGGAGCCCTCGGCTATGAAGTGCCGTGGTGGCGGGCGGGGATGACCGGCGGACAGAGGTGGCGGGGGTGACGCGGGCCGCGCAATTCCGGGACGGTTACGGGCGGTTGTGCGCCGGGCATCCCCCACGCCGTCCGTTCACCCGGTCCGGAGCGGCGACGGACCGCGCCCCCGTTTCACCCGGAAGCGGGGCCGGGCAGGCGGCCGGGCACGCGATCGGGCCCGGTCCACGAGGGATCCGGGCCCGTACCCGAGGCGGGGTGCCGTCATCGCAGGACGACGGCGGTGTCCTGCGGCTCGCTGGCTCTGCTGTGCACGCTGACCCTGCTGTGCCCATGGGCGGCGCGTACGGCGGGCTCGTACAGCCGTGCGCACGCGCGAGCGGACGGGCGGGACCGGCCCGGCGGGGACGGCCCGCAGCGGCTACTTCTTGCCGCCGTCCTTGCCGCCCTTGTCCTTGTCGCCACCGGCGCCCATGGACTCGAAGATCTCCTTGCACATGGGGCAGACCGGGTACTTCTTCGGGTCACGACCCGGAACCCAGACCTTGCCGCACAGCGCCACGACGGGGGTACCGTCGAGCGCGCTCGCCATGATCTTGTCTTTCTGGACGTAATGGGCGAAGCGCTCGTGGTCGCCGTCGCCGTGCGACACCTGCGGTGTCGGCTCTACGAGGGTCCCCGTACCTGCCCCGCGCTCGGGCTCAACAGTGCTCATAACAGCCAAGGGTACTCACGCGCGCCGCAACCCGGGAGCGTCGGCCCGCCACCAGGTGGAGCGCCGGACCGGCGGCCGCCCCCCGGCGGCGACCCCGGGCAGCGGTCCCCCGAGGCCGCTACGAAGCCACCGCCATCCCTCCCCGCGCCCCGGCCGTCAGGCCCAGTTCCGTGGCGAACGCCAGGGCGGCGTCCGGCCGGACCTCGTACCAGGTGTCCTGGCCGCAGACCGTGTCGAGCAGGGTGGCGATGTCCGGTGCGCCGACCGTGCGGGCCTCGGCGGCGGCGAGGAAGGCGCGCACCACCCCGAGGGCATCGACCTCGGTCTCGGTGCGGGCCACCAGGTCCTCGGCGATGTCCCTGACCGCGTCGTCACCGGGCGCGACCCAGCTCATGGCCGTCTCCAGGCCGTCGTCCGGCATCTTCTCGGGATACGGGGCGCGGGCCCAGGCGCCGTCCTGCCACCAGTAGACGAAGCCGAAGAGATTGCCGGCGGCGTCCTCCCGCAGCTCCTCCCAGGGCAGCCACGCGGGGCCGCCGGCCAGGAAGTCGATCTGCCGGCCTCCGCTGTGCGTGTGACTGCCGTCGGAGTCCTGTCCGCACAGCAGGGCCCGGCCGCCCTCGAACATCTTCAGCCGCCACCAGTAGCTTCCGCCGACGTTCCAGCACTGCAATCCCTGGTCGCTCCAGGAGAATTCGTCCCCGTCGTCCACGGCGGCCGCCACGACGGCCAGCGTCGCGGCACGCGCCCACAGGCGCTCCGGGTGGTCCAGATCCTCGGGCACGCTCGGCCTGTGCATGGCCTCTCCCCGTTTGTCCAGCACGGCCCCGCCGACGCGGCCGCGCACCGTCCCCTGTCATCCCGCACCATAGCGACGGGGACCGACAATGCCCCATGACCGAGCCGTCACAATAATCAAGTCGTCAACAAAATCTGGCGCCAGGCACCGCCACACACCAGGCCCCGCACCGGGCACCGCACCCGGCTCCGAAACGCGCCACGACGGGCCCAGTTCGGCGACGGACTCAGTTCAACGACGGATCGTCCGGGTAGGTGGCCACCATGGCCAGCTCATTGCGCTGCCGACGCAGCACCGCGCGCCACAGCTGCTCCGGGTCGGGCGAGGAGACATCCCCGGGCTCGGACTCGACGACGTACCAGGCACCCTCGACCAGTTCGTCCTCCAACTGGCCCGGCCCCCAGCCCGCGTACCCGGCGAAGATCCGCAGGCTGCCGAGCACCGCCGCGAGGAGTTCCGGAGGTGCCTCCAGATCGACCAGACCGATCGCGCCGTGCACCCTGCGCCAGCCCAGCGGCTCGTCACCCGACTGCACGCCCGTCCGGTCCGTGGCCGGTGCACCGGCCATCTCCGCACCGTCGTCATGGGGGCGGGCGCCACCGTCCACCGACGGGATCCCGCCCTCGCCGGACATCCCGCCCGGCACCACCGCCACCCCGAGCGCCGAGTCCAGCGAGACCGGTCCGCCCTGGAAGACCACCCCTGGTTCACCGGCCAGTGCGGCCCAGGGTGCGAGGATGTCCGCGACACCGACCGGGGTGGGGCGGTTCAGGACCACACCGAGGGAGCCCTCCTCGTCGTGGTCGAGGAGCAGCACCACCGCGCGGTCGAAGTTCGGATCGGCGAGCGCGGGCGTCGCGACAAGTAGCCGCCCTGTGAGCGAGGACACCTCGGTCATGGCCACATGATCCCGCACTTCTGCCCGGAGCGGGGAGTCAACGCCCGGACCGGGGCGAGAGCAGGGCAGGGCGTACGGCGGCAGCACCGGCGCACAACCTCGACACCGGGCCGTCCAATGGCGACATTCCCCGGCAATCCCCCCAAAAGGCGATTACAGAGCAAAGACTGATCGTAGCGGAGCGTGTTGTGACAAAGCCATTACATGGCGAAAGCCCGCACGGGCCTACGGACACCCCCTCCGGCGCCCTTACCATTTCAGCTTGGCCCCTGCCCGTCTCCAGGAACGCGAGATCCATGACCGTCTCTACTGACGACGTACTGCTTGTCCACGGCGGCACCCCGCTGGAGGGCGAGATCCGGGTTCGCGGCGCGAAGAACCTTGTGCCCAAGGCCATGGTCGCCGCCCTCCTCGGGAGCGGCCCCAGCCGACTGCGCAACGTGCCCGATATCCGCGACGTACGCGTGGTGCGCGGGCTGCTGCAGCTGCACGGCGTCACGGTGCGCCCGGGTGACGAGCCGGGCGAGCTGATCCTCGACCCGTCGCACGTCGAGAGCGCCAACGTCGCGGACATCGATGCGCATGCGGGCTCCTCCCGGATCCCGATCCTGTTCTGCGGCCCGCTGCTGCACCGCCTCGGCCACGCCTTCATCCCCGGCCTCGGCGGCTGCGACATCGGCGGCCGGCCCGTGGACTTCCACTTCGACGTGCTGCGCCAGTTCGGCGCGACGATCGAGAAGCGCGCCGACGGGCAGTACCTGGAGGCCCCGCACCGGCTGCGCGGCACCAAGATCCGGCTGCCGTACCCGTCGGTCGGCTCGACCGAGCAGGTGCTGCTGACCGCCGTCCTGGCCGAGGGCGTCACCGAGCTGTCGAACGCCGCCGTGGAACCGGAGATCGAGGACCTCATCTGCGTACTGCAGAAGATGGGCGCGATCATCTCCATGGACACCGACCGGACGATCCGGATCACCGGTGTGGACAAGCTGGACGGCTACACCCACCGCGCCCTCCCGGACCGCCTGGAGGCGGCCTCCTGGGCGTCCGCGGCGCTGGCCACCGAGGGCAACATCTACGTCCGCGGCGCACAGCAGCGGTCGATGATGACCTTCCTCAACACCTTCCGCAAGGTCGGCGGCGCCTTCCAGATCGAGGACGAGGGCATCCGCTTCTGGCACCCGGGCGGCCTGCTCAACGCCATCGCCCTGGAGACCGACGTCCACCCCGGCTTCCAGACGGACTGGCAGCAGCCGCTGGTCGTCGCGCTGACCCAGGCATCGGGCCTGTCGATCGTGCACGAGACGGTCTACGAGTCCCGGCTCGGCTTCACCTCCGCGCTCAACCAGATGGGCGCGCACATCCAGCTCTACCGGGAATGCCTGGGCGGCAGCGCCTGCCGCTTCGGCCAGCGCAACTTCCTGCACTCCGCGGTCGTCTCCGGACCCACCAAGCTCCAGGGCTCCGACCTGGTCATCCCCGACCTGCGCGGCGGCTTCTCGTATCTGATCGCGGCACTGGCGGCCCAGGGCACGTCCCGGGTCCACGGCATCGACCTGATCAACCGCGGCTACGAGAACTTCATGGAGAAGCTCGTGGAACTCGGCGCCGACGTCGAACTGCCGAACGGCGCACTGCCCAACTGAGCTGTGTCGGCGGGGCGGTGGGGGCCGACGGCTTCCGTCACTCCGCGACCCAGCTGACAGCCGTCTGGCCGCCACTCCACGACCGGGTGGCGGCCAGCGGCGTTCCGCAGCTCCGCAACCGGGGAGCGGCCGACGGCGTTCCGCCGCTCCCCCACCCCACCCGCACACCCTCCCCCGCCCCCTCCCCTCCCCCGAAGGGGGAGGGGAGGGGGCGGGGGCGGGGGCCCGGCAGGCTCCGGCCCGGCAGGCCCCTCCGGCAGGCCCCGGCCCAGCAAGGGGCTGCAAGAGGCGGAGGCCCGACAGAAGTCGCGGCCCGGCAAGGGGCAGAAGCCGACAGAAGGCGGGGCCCGGCTGCCCCTTCCTGCTCGCCGAGGCCGCCCGCTGACAACGGCCGTACGGGCAGGGGACGGTGGAAAACCCGACCCCCAACCTGGGGCAGGCCGTATGGTCTTGGCACCTGCCCGCTCCTACCGTGGCCGCATGTCGATCACACCACTGCGGAGGGCCCGCCGGACGGCGGCCACCCTCTCCGTCGCCCTCCTCGCCACGCTTCTCCCCGCAGGCACCGCGGCGGCGGCCGCCGCCCCCGCCTCCCGTCTGCAACGGGACGCCGACGCTCTACGGGACGCCGGAGTCACCGGCGTCTCAGCCAGACGGGATTCACCCGCGGGGTTACGCACCGTCCGCAGCGGCGTCGGAGATCTCGCCACGGGACGGCCCGTACCCGCTGACGGGTACCTGCGGATCGGCAGCACCACCAAGACGTTCGTCGCGACCGTGCTGCTCCAGCTCGCCGGGGAGGGACGGCTGTCGCTCACCGACACCGTGGACACCTGGCTGCCGGGCGTGGTCCGTGGCCACGGCAACGACGGCCGCCGGATCACCCTCGGTCAGCTGCTCCGGCACACCAGCGGACTGCCCGACTACATCAAGGACGTCGTCCCGGAAGGTGGCGCGGCCGGATACCGCCACCACCGCTGGACCGCCCATACCTCCGAGCAGCGCGTCGCCTTGGCCCTGCGGCACCCGCCCGCCTTCCGCCCCGGTGCGCGCTGGGAGTACTCCAACACCAACTACGTCCTCGCCGGCATGGTGATCAAGGCGGTCACGGGGCACTCCTGGGAGCAGGAGGTCCAGGGCCGCATTCTGCGTCCGCTGCGGCTGACCCACACCCTCACCCCGGGTAACCGGCCGTTCCTGCCGCGCCCGCACGCCCGCAACTACCAGCAGTTCGAGCCGGACGGGCCGATGACCGACACCACGATCGCCTACCTCCCCTTCGACGGGGATGCCGACGGCTCGATGATCAGTACGGCGGCGGACACCGGCAGGTTCTTCGGCGCGCTGCTGCGCGGGAAGCTGCTGGCCCCCGCGCAGCTCGCGGAGATGCAGCGGACGGTCGATGTCCCCGACGACCACGGCGACCCCCCGGGCACCCGCGCCGGACTCGGCCTCGTCTGGACACCGCTGTCCTGCGGCGGCGGGTACTGGGGGCACGCCGGCACCGGGTTCGGTTACGTGATGTGGCCCGCCGTGACCCCGGACGGGCGGACCACCCTCACCGTCTCCGCACACAGCCGCCCCGGGGACCACGGCACCGCCGCGCGCCAGATCCGGGGCGTCACCGACCTGGCCGACCACGCGCTGTGCGACGGGCGGGACGGCGGCCCCCGGTGACCTGACGGGGCCGCCGGGCCTCGCGGGCCGGGTCGCGCGGAGCGACGGGAGCCGCCGCTGCCGTCGCCCGTCGCGGTGCGGCGGGGCGCCCCGCCTCGCGCCCGCCCCGCCGTACGGCCGTGACGGCCGCTCAGACGGACGCGGAACGGACGGCCTTCCCCTCACCTGACCCGGCCGCGCCCGGGGCGGTACAGGCCGCCTGGCGGGCACAGGACGGGCCCGCGGTCGCCCCGGGCTGCCCGCACCGCACCCGCACACCCGCCCTCTCCCCCGCGCCGCGCGCAAAGCCCGCGCACCCCACGCCGGAGACCGGGCCGGAAACCGCGCGACAGGCCGGACCACAGACCGGACGACGGACCGGGCGACGGACCGGACGAGCAAGCACGCAAGCAAGCACGCGAAAGGCGGCCACCCCTGGAAGGGATGGCCGCCTTTTGCTATGCCGTGCTGAGGGTCTTACTTACCCTTGGCGGCTTCCTTGAGCTTGGAGCCCGCGGAGACCTTCACGCTGTAGCCGGCCGGGATCTGGATCGGGTCGCCGGTCTGCGGGTTGCGCGCGGTGCGAGCGGCACGGTGGGTGCGCTCGAAGGTCAGGAAGCCGGGGATGGTGACCTTCTCGTCGCCCTTGGCGACGACCTCGCCGGTCACCTCGGCGAGGGCGGCCAGAACGGCGTCGGCGTCCTTGCGGGTCACCTCGGCGCGATCGGCCAGAGCGGCCACCAGCTCACTGCGGTTCATGTTTGTACTCCCGTGTTCTTCTTGCCAATGAGGCGTGAGATCGAAGCCGATGCTGCCAGGGTCCTCGGACAGTCCCCGGACCCGGGTCTGGTGCCAGACCCTCGCGCCCGATTACGCATCCTGCCCCCACCTGCGGCGGTAAAGCCAATCCGGCACCCAGGAGGGTCACACGAAAAGCGCCACTGCCTCGTTAGTGGTGACGCTCCGTATCATTCCCGCTCCGGGCCGGCCCCACAGGGCGGCGGTCGCTTGCTGCCCGCCACCCTATGGGGGCCCCAACGACGGCGTGTCCAGCGACGCGCCGTACTCAGACCGCCGTGGCAGCCGTCACAGCCGGGTCGCCGCTCTTCGCGGCCTCCCGGACGGCTCCGGCCACCGCGCCCGCGACCTTCTCGTTGAAGACGCTGGGGATGATGTAGTTCGGGTTGACCTCGTCCTCCAGGACGACGTCCGCCAGGGCTCCGGCCGCGGCCAGCATCATCTCGGTGTTCACCGTACGGGAGTGGGCGTCCAGGAGCCCACGGAAGACGCCCGGGAACACCAGGACGTTGTTGATCTGGTTGGGGAAGTCGGAGCGGCCGGTGGCCACGACGGCGGCGGTCTGCCGGGCGACGGCCGGGTCGACCTCGGGGTCGGGGTTGGCGAGGGCGAAGACGATCGCGCCCTCGGCCATCTTCGCGACGTCCTCGCCGCCCAGGACGTTGGGCGCGGAGACGCCGATGAAGACGTCCGCGCCGACCACGGCCTCCTTGAGGGTGCCGGTGACGCCCTCGGGGTTGGTGTTGTCGGCGATCCAGCGCAGCGGCGAGTCGGGGGCGGCGCCGACCAGGTCGGTACGGCCGGCGTGCACCACGCCGTGGATGTCGGCGACGACGGCGTGCCGGACACCGGCCGCGATCAGCAGTTTGAGGATGGCGGTACCGGCCGCACCGGCGCCGGACATCACGACCCGGACGTCGTCGATCTTCTTGTCGACGACGCGCAGCGCGTTGGTGAGCGCGGCGAGCACCACGATGGCGGTGCCGTGCTGGTCGTCGTGGAAGACCGGGATGTCCAGGGCCTCGCGCAGCCGCGCCTCGATCTCGAAGCAGCGGGGGGCGGAGATGTCCTCCAGGTTGATCCCGGCGAAGCCCGGCGCGATGGCCTTGACGATCTCCACGATGGCGTCGGTGTCCTGGGTGTCCAGGCACAGCGGCCAGGCGTCGATGCCGGCGAAGCGCTTGAAGAGGGCCGCCTTGCCCTCCATGACGGGCAGTGCGGCCTTGGGGCCGATGTTGCCGAGGCCGAGGACGGCGGAGCCGTCGGTGACGACCGCGACGCTGTTGCGCTTGATCGTCAGGCGGCGGGCGTCCTCGGGGTTGTCGGCGATGGCCTGGCAGACCCGGGCGACACCGGGGGTGTAGATCATCGAGAGGTCGTCACGGTTGCGGATGGGGTGCTTCGACGACATCTCGATCTTGCCGCCGAGGTGCATCAGGAACGTTCGGTCGGAGACCTTGCCGAGCGAGACGCCCTCGATGGTGCGCAGCTGGGAGACGATCTCGTCGGCGTGGGCCGTGGAGCTCGCCGCGATGGTGACGTCGATGCGGAGCTTTTCGTGCCCGGACGCAGTGACGTCGAGGCCGGTCACCGAGCCTCCGTGGGACTCGACGGCCGTGGTGAGCTGGGAGACCGCGGTTCCGCTCGCGGGCACCTCCAGCCGGACCGTCATCGAGTAGGAGACGCTGGGCGCCGTTGCCATGGCCGACTTCCTCTGCTTTCACCGTGTCGCTGGATTGCCGTCCGATCGTCGCACCTACCGCGGAGTACGCGGTAGCCACCCGGCATTGAGAACGTTTTGTTCGCGGGCCGCGACCACTTCGGAAAGCGAGTTTCACAATACGAGATATCGCGGCGGCGACAAAGTGCTGCCGACCAAGCGGCCCGGCGAGGAGACCGAAACAAACCGGCCACGGCGAACAGGTCGCAGGATCGGACAGTTCACAGCGAAGAGGCCCACGTCACCGGGTGACGTGGGCCTCTTCGTAAGCTAGCGGCACCGACCCGCCATGCTCGCCTCGCGGCAAGTGGTCGCTCGTAGCGACGATGGTTGGGCCCGGGGGCTTGGATCGAGCCGGTGCCGTCACCCAGGCTAACAAACCATCCCCGGAAGCGAATCCCGTCCCACGGGGCCGATTTCAAGACCCCTCGGACGGCGGCGCGCACGCCCGGCGCGGGCCGCCGAACGGGTGCCGGCACCGGCGGCGGCCACCTCAGTCCCGCAGCAGATCGGGCACCCCCGCCGCGTCCGGTTCGTCCCGTTCGGTTGACAGCACGGTCAGCTGCTGGGTGGCCCGGGTCAGCGCCACATACAGGACCCGCAGCCCGGCCGGGGACTCGTCGGCGATCTCGGCCGGGGAGACCACCAGCGTCGCGTCGTACTCCAGCCCCTTGGCCTCCAGGGAGCCCAGCGCCACCACCCGGTCCCCCAGGGGGGCGAGCCAACGGCGGGCCTGCGCACGGCGGTTCATGGCCACGACGACGCCGACCGTGCCGTCCACCTCGCCCAGCAGCCGCTCCGCCTCGGCGACCGTGGCACGCTCCAGGGCGGCGTCGTCGGCGGACCCGGCCCCGTCCGAGGTGAGCGCGAAGCGGGGCTCCAGCCCCGTGGAGCGGACCGCCTTCGGGGACGGCATACCGGGCATCGCCAGCGCCAGCACCCGGGCGGCGAGTTCGGCGATCTCGGCGGGGTTGCGGTAGTTCACGGTGAGCGTGAAGCGGCGGCGCGGGCGGGTGCCGAGCGCCTCGTCGCGGGCGATGGCGGCCTCGTCCGGGTCGGACCAGGAGGACTGCGCGGGGTCGCCGACGACCGTCCAGGTCGCGTGCCGGCCGCGGCGGCCGACCATCCGCCACTGCATCGGCGTCAGGTCCTGCGCCTCGTCGACGATGACATGGGCGTAGTCGGTGCGCTCCTCGTCCAGCCGTTCGCGCCGGCTGCGGCCGCCGCCGTTGCGCTCGGTGTAGGTCGTGAGCTCCTCCAGGCCGGTGAGGTGGTCCAGCGGATCGGCCTCGCGCGGCCGGGCCGGGCGCATCGGGGCGCCGAGGATCATCTGCAGCTCGTCCAGCAGGGCGACATCGTGCACCGACAGCGGGCCGTGGCCGTCCCCCATTGCCTTATGGGCATGGGAGGTACCCCCACCGTCCAACCGCTGGAGCGAGCGCGCCAGTTGGCGTACCTCGCGCGGGTTGAGGAGACGGCGCGCCCAGCGGCCCAGGAGGCGCTCGTCGGCCATGGCGGCCAGTACACCGCGCGGAGTCAGCTCGGGCCACCAGGCGTCCAGGAACTCCTGGAAGTCGGGCTCGGTGGTGATGTCCTCGTCGAAGCCCTCGCGGGCCTCGGCGGCCAGTTCGGGGTCCGTGTAGCGGCGCGCGGCACCGGACTTGGCCCACAGGGCGTCCAGGATCAGCCGGCGGGCCCGCGGGCGCAGCAGGTTGACCGGCGCGGTGCCGCCGAGCGCGGACTGCCGGATGGCGCGCAGCTCGTCGGCGTCCAGCTCGATCCGGCCGCCGAACGCGACGACCCGCAGGTGGGCGGGCTGACCGGCGGCGGGTGCACCGGCGGCGGGCGGGGGCGGGGTGCGTCTGCCCCGGCTGCCGTGGGCCGACGCGTCCTGGCCGGTGCCGTCCCCGGCGGCGCCGAAGAGGCCGTCCAGGGACATCTGGCCGTCCCCGTCGCCGGTCCCGCTCCCGCCCCCGTCCCCGTTCGCCGCGGCCTTGGCGGCCTTCCGGCCGGTGGACCGGGCACCCGGCGCCACCGGCTCCAGCGCACCCCGGGCCGCCTTGCGCAGCAGCTTCTGCATCCGCGACGAGCCCTTGATACGGGCGACGGCGGGCGAGTCGTACGCGGTCGTCTCGGCGCCGTCCACGAGCGAGCCGAGCGCCCGGATGGCGACCTGGCCCTCCTCGCCCAGCGACGGCAGCACGCCCTCGGTGTAGGCGACCAGCAGCGGTGTCGGGGAGACGATCAGGATGCCGCCCGCGTAGCGGCGGCGGTCCTGGTAGAGGAGGTAGGCGGCGCGGTGCAGGGCGACCGCGGTCTTGCCGGTGCCGGGACCGCCCTCGACCTCGGTGACGGAGGCGGCGGGCGCCCGGATCACCTTGTCCTGCTCGGCCTGGATGGAGGCGACGATGTCCCGCATGGTGTGGCTGCGGGCCCGGCCCAGCGCGGCCATCAGCGCACCGTCACCGATCGCGGGCAGCTCCTCGCCGTCCAGCGTCGCGGTGATCTCCGGGCGCATCAGATCGTCCTCGACGCCGAGGACCTTACGGCCCTTGGAGCGGATCACCCGGCGGCGGACCACCCGGCCGGGCGCGACCGGAGTGGCCCGGTAGAAGGGGGCGGCGGCCGGTGCCCGCCAGTCGATGACCAGCGGGGAGTAGTCCGCGTCGAGCACGCCGAGCCGGCCGATGTGCAGCGTCTCGGCGATCGTGGCGCGGCCGTCCTCGATCGCCCCGTCGGCGGGTTCGACGGAGGTGAAGGCGCCGTCCGGGCCCTTCTTGCCGTCCTTGCCGAGGAGCAGGTCGATCCGGCCGAAGAGGAAGTCCTCGTACTCGGAATTCAGACGGTGGAGATGGACGCCGGCCTGGAAGACCTGCGCGTCGCGCTCGGCGAGCGCGCCGGGCGTGCCGACCTGGCCGCGCTTGGCGGCGTCGTCCATCAGGAACTCCGCCTCGTGGATCTTCTCCTCAAGGCGCCGGTAGACACGGTCCAGA